>CANJXF010000001.1 GCA_947478865.1 Verrucomicrobiales bacterium
ACGAGGGTGGCCGGGCGTGAGCCAGGCCGGGCCGGAATGCGAAAGGCCCGTCGTTGAAACAATAAACCATCCATCACAGCAGAAAGGAAACAAACACCCATGAACAAAACAGTGCATTATATCGGATTAGACGTCCACAAAGAAACGATAACCGACGCCCAGGCGCTGGCGCGGTGACGGCATGGAGCCCCTTGCCGCGAGCCGGGTCGAGGCGCGGTCAGATAATTGAGGCGGCTTCGCGCGAGGTGCGGTTCACGGCTTCGCGCGGGGACTGCCGGGGGCAAACACAAACTGCGGGTGGAACCACCTTGAACTGGCGCAACATAGCGTCGCCGAAGTTGATTCCATCAGAAGACCGCCTAGCCATCGGTGGCGTTGTGAACTGAATCTTAAGACCGCAATTCTCTAAATCATCCCTTCACTTCGAAGTTCAGGTTAAATTCGCGGACAATAGGTGGACAGACCGACGATCTGGACTTTCAGCAAGGTTCTTTACCATTACCTGATCGAGGGGGAGCTGGCCTTAGAGACGGGCGCGAAAAGAGGCAGACGTGCGCCGCTTCAAGTCATTCGGAGAACCGAGAACAGCCATGGGATCGCCCCGCAAAGAATTTCCAGCCCTAAAACATGCATTCCAGGACCGTTCTTATTGGGTTTCACACCTCACGCCGGGGCTTTTCCGTAGTCACGAATTTTCAAGGATGCGCCACCGGCGAGCGCTGACTTATGCGCAATGACACCCGGCATCGTGTAGGCGATGGCTTCCCAAATATTCACTTCTGGCTGGCGGTCCTCGACGATCGCGCTGATGAATTCATGCGTGATGAAGGCATGGGAATTACCGTGGCCACTCTTAATCCGCAATGGTTCGGGCAAACGCTCAAATTGGACGGGTTGATCGAAGGGCCGGCTCTCCGCCTCTCCGCCAAAGACGCCGAACGGGCTGTTTGGGTCTATCTTCTGCTCGACAACGGTATTAGGCGAACCTTCCGGACGGCTCATGATGTAGGACCTCTTATCCCCGTAGAACATGCCGCGCTCCGTTCCCTGGGCCGCGATATTCCAGCCGATTGAAATCCTTGCAGAATGTCCTTTGGTGGTCCGGAACAGCGCCACCGTGTGAATGAACGGATTGTTGTTGTAATCATTCTTTTTGAGCATCTGATGATCGTTCCCCCAACCGTGCGCCGTTACCTCCGTCAAACGTTCGCCCGTGACCGGTATGATAATTCCGGTGCAGTGCGTCGGATAAAGCATTGGCGGATAGGCATAGGCCCAGGTCGGCACAAGTTTGCCCGCAGGTTTGGCCCCTTTCTTCACCTGGTCAATCGCACGAATAAAATCACACGACTGGCAATCAAAGGTTGACCCATAGGCGTAAGGACCAAGACCCGTGTGGTGATACTCCGATTCAGAATAGAATATCTCCCCGAAGCGACCTTCCCTGGCCCATTCAATGCAGGTCATCACCTCGGGCCGGTAGCGGCTGGTTTCCGCCATCATGTATTTTAGCCCGGTCTGTTTGACCACGCTCAGCAACTCTTCCAGCTCTTCGACGGACATTCCCGCAGGGACGGCACTGATGACGTGCTTGCCCAGCTTAAGCGCTTCCACCGCCATCTTCACATGGAACGGGGCCGGTGTGAACAGCGCGATAGCGTCCAGCTCCGGGTGCTTGAGAAACTCGTGGTAATCCTTGTAGCCCTTGTCGCACTTATAAACTCGCTTGAGCTTCTCAATCCGTTCCTCGCGCAAGTCGCAGACCGCCGTCACCTTGCAGTGCGGATGCAAGTGCCAGTGGAAGGCTGCTCCGAAACCGCCGCCGACCACGCCGATCCGCACCTGCCTGAGCGAAGCACCAAAACCCTTGGGCACAACGCTTGCGCCAGCCAATACGTGTGTCGCGGACAAAGCGACGGCTCCGACCCCTACTTCGAGCAGAAATTTTCGGCGCGTTTTCGTTTCAACCCGTTCGCCGCCTAATTCTTGTTTCAGCTTGGAGTCACCGGCTGATGAGCCAGGAGCGGGGGCTGACGACCCCAAAGAAGGTGGAGATGTCATTTGGGCAGGATTCATGTTGGCGAGGTTATTTCGGAGCAGGCGGCTGTCAAGCAGCCAAACGGAGCCAGGAGGTGATTTGGTTCCTTCCGATGATGCAGATCGCCAAACACCAATTTTGTCGGTCTCGTTGGATCCGCGGCTGACGTCATGCCGGTTAAACCGGTTATTTTTGGCCAAGTTGCGAAAAATTAGACGGCCAGAACCCCGCACCGGAAGAGCGCAAGCCTGAAGCCATCTGAAAGCTGGCGGGGGATGAGCGGAGATTCATGAGAATTCAGGATTTCGGCTTGGGTTGGCATACCTTTTGCGACGCCATCCGGACCATGCAAACTAAAGACCTTTTTAGCTCCGGGATATACGACTTCCCGTGTCTTCGCGCCCCTAAATTCCAACCCAAATCCTGACGAACGTCTTCGATGAATCCAAAGCAGACTGATCCTTGTTCGTCGCCAGTGCTCGATTACCTGAATCGACTTCACCGCGAAAACATCGGCATAACCGACGGGAAAGTCGCTACTTACATTCCAGAATTGGCCAAGGCGGACCCGAATTGGTTTGGCATTTGTCTGGTGACGGCAAACGGCGCGGTCTACGAGGTCGGCGATTCCCAACAGCCGTTTACCATTCAATCGATTTCCAAGCCGTTCGTTTATGGCATGGCGCTGGAGGATAACGGCCGCGCGGCGGTGCTGGAAAAGGTCGGCGTGGAGCCGACGGGTGACGCGTTTAATTCCATCAGCCTGGATCCGGGCACGGGTCGTCCGCGCAATCCGATGATTAATGCCGGGGCGATCGCGGCGGCGGGACTGATCGAAGGCAAAACACAGCAAACGCGTTTGCGGCGAGTGCTCGAAACGTTCGGCCTCTATGCCGGACGGGAGCTGGGCATCGACCGAACGATTTATAATTCGGAGAACGAAACGGGGCATCGCAATCGCGCGATCGGCCACATGCTGCGCAATTTCGACATTCTGGCGGGCGACCCGATCCCGGTGGTCGATCTTTATTTTCAGCAGTGTTCGATTTCGGTGAACTGTCGCGATCTGGGAATCATGGCGGCAACCCTCGCCAATCGCGGCATTAACCCAGTGACCGGCAAGCAGGCGATTCGCGGTGAATACGTGGAGAGCATTCTCAGCGTGATGAGTTCGTGCGGGATGTATGATTACGCCGGCGAATGGATTTACAAAATAGGCATGCCGGCCAAAAGCGGTGTGGCAGGGGGAATCATCGCCGTATTGCCCGGGCAGCTAGGCATCGGGATTTTTTCGCCGCCGCTCGATCCGCGAGGCAACAGCGTGCGGGGCATACGGGTGTGCGACGCCATTTCGCGGCATTTCGACCTGCACCTGTTCAATCGATCCAGTGTCGGACGCTCCTCCATTCGATTGAAATTCACCGGGGCAGAATTGAATTCCAGCCGCGTGCGCACAGCGGAGGAAAATCGCGCGCTGCAACAATGGGGTCCGCGGATCAAGGTTTATCAACTGCAGGGACATCTGGCGTTTGCGACGACGGAAGTAATCGTGCGCGATGTCATCCAAAGCGTTGCCGAAATGGATCACCTCATTCTCGACTTCAAACGGGTGCTGACCTTGAACGAGAGCGCCTGCCATCTGTTTTATCATTTGCTCGTGAAACTTTCTGATGCCGGGAAAACGGTGTTGTTCACGCATGTCGATCGGATGCCCCTGCTCCGGCGATTGATGAAGGTCAAACTCGGCTTGCACTTCGAAAAGCGTTTCCGCGTGTTCGACGACAACGATCCCGCATTGGAGTGGTGCGAAAACCGCGTTTTGGAATCCGCCCTCGGCCAGCGCCCGGCGGACCTGTGTGTCGGCTGCACGGATTACGAGCTTTTCTCCGGCCTGACCACTTCCGAACTCGCTGCGATCCGACCATTGCTGCATCGGAAAACGTATCAACGAGGCGAAACCATCATCACCAGCGGCGAGGAACCCGGCGAATTGTTCTTCCTGGCCCGCGGCAATGTGAGCGTCATTATCCCGCTACACTCCGGCGCGCACAAACGGCTCGCCACATTTTCCGCCGGGATGGCTTTCGGCGAAATGGCCATCATCGACCGCGCGCCCCGCTCTGCGATGATCGTTGCCGATACCGAGGCGGAATGCGACTTGTTGACCATCGACGATTTCGATCGGCTGGGCGAAACCCAACCAGCCATCAAAATTAAATTACTCCAGAATTTGAGCCTTGGCCTCTGCCACAAGCTCCGCAAAGCCAACCGGGAACTGAGCGTCTTCGACTAAGCCAGTTCGGCGACGCGTTCTTATTGTTCGCACCGGAACGCCTCCACCTGACTCGAAAATCTTGCGTTCACGCCATCGAAACCTTTGCCAACCGGGCTTCGGTACGGCAGCTTCTCCGGCGTTCGATGAAAAAACGCGCGACCGAGTCGATCGCCAACAAATGGCCAGCAATGAACAATTGCCGCCAAGCGCATCCGAGAAACAGCCGATACGTTCTCGTCGCACAGATGAATTTGAGCCGAGCCTAAATGGAACATCCTTATTTGTTTTTAGTCAGTTTGATCGTCGCCGCGCTGCTCTTTGCGCTGACCCCCCTGGCGCTGGCCTGGATCTGGGCAAAAAAGTTTTCTCCAAAAAAGCCGGGCAAAGATAAAAATGCCATCTACGAATGCGGCTTGGAATCCAAACCAGCCGAGTGGGTTCAGTTCAAATCGCAGTATTATCTTTACGGAATTATTTTTCTGATCTTCGACGTGGAAACGATTTTCCTGCTGCCATTTGCGGTCGCATTCAAAGGGCTTTCCGTCGGCGGCTTCATCGCGATCATGGTTTTCCTTTTCCTGCTGGTGGAAGGATTGGCATGGGCCTGGGTGAAAGGAGTTTTGACGTGGAAATGAGATTTTCTCCTGAACTTACTCTTCAGCCTAATCTTAATCTCTTTCCGAAGGCGGCTCAGATTAAGAGTAAGATCAGGATTACGATCAAGAGTTAGAGCGAAGCATGATTGACGAAGGACTCAAAAACGAACTAAGCAAGCAAGGCGTGTTCACCACGTCGCTGAACGAGCTTTACAACTGGGGCCGCAAAAGCTCGGTCTGGCCGCTGCAATTCGGCCTGGCCTGTTGCGCGATTGAAATGATCGCGGCCTCGATGGCGCGTTTCGACATCGCCCGGTTTGGCGCGGAAGTTTTTCGACCCTCGCCACGCCAGGCGGATCTCATGATCGTGGCCGGAACCGTCACCAAGAAAATGGCGCCACAAGTCGTGCGGCTCTACAACCAGATGCCCGAGCCCAAATACGTGATTGCGATGGGCGCGTGCGCGATTTCCGGCGGACCATTCAAGCAAGGTTACAACGTGCTCAAGGGCATTGATCGTTACATTCCAGTGGATGTTCATATTCCGGGCTGCCCGCCGAGACCCGAAGCGCTCTTGCATGCGTTGATCACCCTGCAGGAAAAAATCGCTGCACAAGCCTTGACCGGGCCGAACAAGCCGCGCCATCTGGATCCCGATGCGCCGAGCGAATTTCCCGTTCCCAAATTCGGCGCCCACGATCTGGAGCCGCCAAAAAATCCCGACCTCTGGCAACCGCCGAAGATGGCAAGAGAAAGCTGATGGAAACCTTGGAACAAATCAAAGTCCGGATCGAACAAGCCATTCCCGGCGCGCGTTTGGAAATTATTCCGAATGGCAGTGCGGCCAATCAGCCGTCGCTTTTGATCGATAACGAGCACGCTTTCGCGGCGGCTAAATTCCTGCGCGATGATTCGGCGCTCCAACTCGATTACGCCGCCAATGCCACCGGCATCGATTGGCTGGATCAGGTCACCAAAGAAAAAGTGAAGGTGAAAAAAGTCGTCGATGGGGCGGAGCAGGAGGTTGAAGAAACCATTGAGAAGAAAACGCCGGGTTATCTCGAAACGGTTTATCATCTTTATTCGATGGCGCTGAAACACGGCCCCGTGATTCTGCGCCTGCGCACCGAGAACCGGTCCGATAAGAATCATCTGCCATCGCTCACACCGATCTGGCGCGGCTGCGAATTCCAGGAGCGCGAAATCTTCGATCTTTACGGAATTATTTTTGACGGCCATCCCGATTTGCGCCGCATTCTGATGTGGGACGAGTTTAAAGATTATCCGATGCGCAAAGACTACGTTGAGCCGGACGATTACGAATACGAACCGACACCGCACGATGAAGTTCTCGCCAAGGCGAAACTCCATTCCTCCACGGCTGCTTCCCTCTGATCTGCTGACTTTGGTCGCGCGGCAAAGTGGCCGCTCCCTAAATCGTTCCAGGGTTTGACGGAGGTCAATGTTTGCCAACCGCTCGGTGGCAAACTGTGGACATGAGCGAACAACCGCTGATCGATGCCGGGCACGAGAAAATTCTTTCGCTCGCCGAGGAAACCCGTTTTGCACCCAATGGAATTGTCAGCCGGACATTGCTGCGGACCGGCAACGCGCGGGCCGTGCTGTTCGGTTTCGCCGAAGGCCAGGAACTGACCGAGCACACCTCCACGCAGCACGCGCTGGTTCAAATTCTATCCGGCGAATGCGAATTCTTCCTCGACGGAAAGCCGCACGCGTTGAAAGCCGGCGACCTTCTCTACATGCCGCCCAATCTTCGGCACGCGGTTGCCGCGCGCACCCCGTTCTCCATGCTCCTGACGTTGTTCAAACCAGATGAAAAATCAGGAATCTCTCCATCATCGATCCCGTTAAAACTGCCAGCTGTGATTCTATGAAATTAAAAATAACCCCGTCTGTTTCCGGCGCCTTGGCGCTAGGTTTAGTGCTGCCTGCGTCGGCGCAAGTGGCAACGAACGCCGTCCCTCTTGCGCCACCGCCAGCGATCAGCGCCGGGCTGGTGAACGATTGGCTGCGAGGCGAATCAGCCGCGTTCAACCCCTGGGACGTTGGCGGACAGATTCGCTTTCGTTTTGACCACAAGGAAAACTTTGCCGCACCGGGTCAGCCGGGCGCGGTGGATTTTCGGAAAAACGGCGGCGATGCCGACAATACCTACTGGCTGACGCGTGAGAAACTTCACCTCGGCTATTCTCCAGTGAATTGGTTCACCGCGTTTGCGGAAGGGCGCAACAGCACTTCCACCGGTGATGACCGCGATCCGAATCCGGAGTCCGACTCGTTCGATCTCCATCAAGGTTATGTCGCTCTTGGCGATGCCCGGCAGTTCCCGCTCACGGCGAAAGTTGGCCGGCAGGAATTATCTTACGGCGACGAACGTCTCATCGGCTCGTTCGATTGGAGCAACGTGGGCCGGGTTTTCGACGCCGCCAAGCTGCGCCACGAAAACCCCAATTTCTGGGTGGATGGATTCGTCGGCCGGGTTGTGATGGTGAATGACGATCACTTCAATGAGGCGAACGACTACGACTTTTTTTCGGGCGTTTATGCTTCAACGCGAACGCTCATTCCGAAACAGGAAACGCAGCTTTATCTCCTGGCGCGAAATGTCAGCGAAGACTCGCCCAACGCGATCGGCGCCGGATTGCCGCCCCTGCTGACGGGCGCAACGCCACGCGACGTTTACACTTTGGGACTGCGAGTGAAGTCGTTACCCGAACAGTTCAACGGCTGGGACTACGAAATGGAATTAGCCGGACAATTGGGTCGCTTTAAAAAAACGGCCGGAAGCGCCAGCCTGGACCACGAAGCCATCGCAGCCCACGCGGCGGGAGGTTATTCCTGGAAGACGTGGGGCACACCTCGCGCCGGGCTGGAATACAACTTCGCCTCAGGAGACAGCGATCCAACCGACGGCAAACACGGGACGTTCGACAATCTTTTTCCAACGAACCATAAGTTCTACGGCTACATGGATTTTGTCTCGTGGCAAAACATTCACAACGCGCGTCTCGCCACCTCGATCAAGCCGCTCCCGAAATTGACTTTGACCGGGGACTATCACGCTTTCTGGCTCGCGGACACGCACGATAATTTTTACCAGGCCAATGGCGCGGCGCGGACCACGAGTGGTTACGGAATCAACCCCGGCGCAGGTAGTTTTGTCGGGACGGAGCTAGACATTATCGCCACTTACGCCATCAAACCTTACGCGGCGCTGCAAGCCGGTTACGGACATTTCTTCGTCGGCGACTATGTGAAAAACTCACTCGCCAGCGTCGGCGGCGCAACCGATGCCGACTACGTCTACACGCAAGTCACCTTCAACTTCTGATCCGCCATCTATGCAGACAAACGTTTTGGAAGTTGATGTGCGCGGGCTGGAACCGCCGGAGCCGTTGGTCCGAATTCTCGAAACGGTCTCCACCTTGCCAGAAGGAACGACCCTCATCGCCCGCACCAACCGGCGTCCCATGTTTCTTTATCCACAACTCGAAGAGCGCGGCTTCACCAGCCAAACCGAGGAGCAATCTGATGGAAGCTTTATCATTCAAATCCGACGCGGCTAAACCTATCGCGGGGAAAAGTGCCGCTACCGTCTCGCCAAAGGAGGTGCGCCCGCCTTCGGTGATTTTGCCGCTGCAATTTATTATCACCGGCCTGCTGGCGCTGTTTGCGGCCGTCGGTTGTTTGCTGGCGCGGCCGGACCTTCTCGCCACGTATCATTACAATCAACACGTCATCGCCGTGACGCACCTAGTCGTGCTGGGATGGATTTGCTCCGTAATCATGGGCGCCGTGTATCAACTGGTTCCGGTGGCGCTGGAAACAAAACTCCACAGCGAACGGCTCGCAAACTGGCAATTTGCATTTCACGTGGTCGGTTTCGCCGGAATGGTTTGGGCGTTCAGCATCTGGGATCTCAAACAAGTCGGGCACTTCGGTTCCGTGCTGGCCATTGGCGTTGGCCTGTTTGTTTATAACATCGGTCGCACCCTGTTGCGCGTTCCGAAATGGAATGTTTCCGCCACCGCAGTCGCAGCGGCGCTCGGCTGGATTTCGCTCTCGATCCTGACCGGATTGTTCATCTCAGCCGGGAAATGCACCTACGACAGTGCCACTGTGCTGCCACCCACGACTCCGGTCGGCGCCCTCGTGCATGGGCTCCGATCGATCGCCAGTTTTGTCGGGCGCTTCGATGCGATCAGCGCAATGCACGCCCACGCCCACCTCGGCAGCGTGGGTTTTTTTCTCATGCTGATTGTTGGAGTGTCCTACAAATTGGTTTCGATGTTTACGTTGAGCGAAGTGCAGAATCCGCGCCGCGCCATCTGGTCCATTGCGCTGCTCAACATCGGGTTGGCCGGCGTGTTCATAACCATCCTGGTGGGTAGCCCCTGGAAATTTGCCTTCGCGCTGGTGATCATCGCGGCTCTGGTCACTTACGGCTGGGAACTGGCGGCCATTTTGCGAGCACGAAATCGCCGCAAACTCGATTGGAGCATAAAATATTTTTTGACGGCAATAGCCTTGCTGGTGGTCTTTTCAGCGGCAGCGCTGATCCTGTCATGGCCCGGTTTGCCGCTGACGACTTTGACGGGACAGCTTGAAAATGTTTATGGATTTCTCGGGCTGCTCGGGGTCGTCACATTCGCCATTCTCGGCATGCTCAACAAAATCATCCCGTTCCTGGTTTGGTTCAGAAGCTACGGCCGGGAAATCGGCCGCAAGCAAGTACCCGCGATGACCGATTTGTATTCAACCCGTCTCCAGGCCGCTGGCTACTGGAGTTTTCTGGCCGGATTTATCGTCGTCGGAGTGGCGATTCTGTTCTCGAACGAGACCGGAGTGCGAACGGGCTGCGCGTTGCTCGCGGCGGGCTTGGTTTTTTTCACGATGAACGTCGCCTCCATTCTCACCCATCTGACTCGCCCACAACTCAAGCCGTTGGCCTCCATTCAGCCTGAAAAGAGAACGTTATGAGCTGTGACCGAATCGATGACGCAACCGTTCTGGAGGTTTTACGCCAGGTGATCGACCCGGAACTGGGCTGCAACGTGGTTGACCTCGGCTTGATTTACAGCATCGCAATCAGCGGTCGGAAGATCGATGTGGTGATGACGCTGACCACGCCCGGATGCCCCATGCACGAAGCTCTTTGCCAGGGGGTGCGAAACGCTTTGCTCGGCTTGGATAACGTGGACGAAGCGGAGGTGCAGCTCGTTTGGGAACCCGCCTGGGATCCTTCCATGATGAGCGCGGCAGGACGGACGGCAACCGGCGTCGAAATTTAGAAACAGAAAAAAATTATGAATACAAACATGCAAAACGAAATCGTGATCGGCCCCGACCGCGTGATGGACGTGCGCCCGATCCCCTGCTCCATCAAACACAAACTGATTATCCGCACCTGGCTCGAACTGCCGGTTGGCGACCACTTTGTTTTGCTCAACGACCACGATCCAGTTCCGCTCTATTACCAGTTCTCCGCGCAATGGCCGGCGGCATTTACCTGGGAACATCTCGTCAGGGGCCCGGAAGAATTTCGCGTGAAAATTACTAAGCTAAAGCAGATCGAGCCGCAGAGCCCTCCGGCTGACGGGATAAAACATGACCTTGGTCAAAGAATTCCGGCGAAAACCAGGATAGCTTTAACCGAGATCGAAGCTGCATAAGTTTCTGAAGCAGCCAAGAAAACCAAAACACACTATGAGAACCTCTATTCTAAAAACAACCATCGCAGCACTGGCCCTGGCGGCATTGTCGCTCGGCCCGACTCAGGCCGCGGAAACGGAAAACAAATCCAACGCACAAAAACCGGTGGATCCTGAAGTCAAAGGGGAAGAGATCGCCGTATTGACCCAGGCACCCAAAGTTCCACCGCCAATCACGCGAAAATTTTCCACAAAAGTGATCGTGAACCTCGAAGTTATCGAAGTGACGAAACGTTTGGCGGAAGGAGTCGAATATGTGTTCTGGACCTTTGGCGGGGAGGTGCCGGGGAGTTTTATTCGGATTCGAGAAGGCGATCATGTGGAGTTCCACTTGAACAACCATCAGAATAACAAGATGCCGCACAACATCGATTTACACGCAGTCACGGGACCGGGCGGCGGCGCGGCGTCTTCATTCACTGCGCCGGGACATACCTCCCAGTTTTCATTCAAGGCGCTCAATCCGGGCCTTTACGTTTATCACTGCGCGACCGCACCGGTCGGAATGCACGTCGGCAACGGCATGTACGGCTTGATTCTCGTTGAACCGAAGGAAGGACTCCCTCCCGTCGAGCGCGAGTATTACATTATGCAGAGCGAGTTCTACACGGCGGGCAAGTTCGGCGTGGAAGGATTGCAACCGTTCGACATGGAAAAAGCGATCGATGAGAAGCCGAGCTATGTCGTGTTCAACGGCTCAGTCGGCTCCCTGGTCGGCGACAAAGCCATCACCGCAAAGGTCGGAGATCGCGTCCGGTTGTTCATCGGCAACGGCGGACCGAACCTCGTTTCCTCCTTCCACGTCATTGGAGAAATTTTTGATAACGTCTACCAGGAAGGCGGCGTTGTTCCCACGCAACATCATGTGCAAACCACGATCGTTCCGGCCGGCGGTTCGGCGATGGTCGATTTCAAAGTCGAAGTGCCAGGGACCTATATTCTCGTCGATCATTCTCTGTTCCGCGCTTTCAACAAAGGAGCGCTCGGCATGTTGAAAGTGGAAGGCCCGCAAAACCTGATCGTTTACTCGGGCAAGGAAGTGGACGCGAATTATCTGGGCAAAGCGGTCGCCGCGGGCTCGGACGCGGAGAAGAGAGTGGCGACTTTGAAAGCCGCCGTGGCACAAGAAATCAAGAGCAACCCGAAGATCTCGGATTTGAATAAAGAAATTCAAATTGAAAAAGGGAAACAGGTTTATTTGCAAACCTGCTTCGTGTGCCATCAGCCGGACGGAAAAGGGATTCCCGATCAAATCCCGCCATTGGCCAAATCCGATTTCTTGATGGCGGACAAAGAGCGGTCCATTCGCGGCGTGCTCATGGGGCAATCGGGTGAAATGGAGGTCAACGGCAAGAAATACAACGGCGTGATGATTCCGTTGAATTACTTGAATGACGAAGACATTGCGAATGCGCTGACCTATGTTCGCAACAGCTTTGGCAATTCCGGCGATGCCGTCTCTCCGGCAAGCGTCGGCAAGATCCGCAAAGAAGTCGTGGTGCCAACCCCCACTTCATTTGAATAATTTGATCGTAACTGCGCGAGAAAATCCGCCATGAAAGCATGGAAACAAAACGTCGTCGCCGCGCTGATCTTCACGGTCAGCGCGGCGTTCGCGTCAGGACAACCCTCGCCGCAGGAGCTGACAACCGCGCGGCCGCCCGCCGGCATGGCAGCGATTCCCGCCGGCGTTTATCGCCCGCTTTTTCGAGCAGACACCGATTTGAAAGAAGTTCCCGTTCACCCGTTCCACCTCGATGTGTTCCCGGTCACGAACGAAGATTTTCTGGAATTCGTTCGGGCCAACCCACGCTGGCAGCGGTCTCGAGTGAAACCGATTTTTGCCGATCCATCTTATCTGAAAGATTGGGCGGGCGATCTCGATCCCGGCCCAAACGCACCAGCCAAAGTGCCGGTAACGTCGGTCTCGTGGTTCGCGGCCAAAGCCTACGCGCAATGGAAAGGAAAACGGCTCCCGACATTGGCGGAGTGGGAATACGCGGCAGCTGCCAGCCCAGCCAGGGCCGATGGAGAAAATGACCCCGCTTTCAAACGGCAAATTGTTCAATGGTACTCCACGCCTACGCCGCCAGAACTTTCCCCGGTCGGATTGAATCGCGCAAACTTCTGGGGCGTTCACGATCTCCACGGCCTGGCCTGGGAGTGGGTGGCCGATTTCAGCACGGCGATGGTGACCGGCGATGCCCGTGGCGATACCGGGATCGAGCGCCAACTTTTTTGCGGCGGCGGTGCACAAAACGCAAAAAATGTTGAGAACTACCCGGCGTTCATGCGCTACGGTTTTCGCAGCAGTTTGAAAGCAGATTATTGCGTCCATAATCTTGGTTTTCGCTGCGCCAAAGATTAATGAAACCGTCCGCAACCATATTCCTCCTTGCTCTCACAAGCCTGGGGCTGGCGAGTTGCGCGACGGATTCGAGAGATCCCGCCGCGAAAAAATCGTGCTGTGCAACGGTCGAAGCGCCCGCCGCTTTCACGGACAAATCCATTTATCAAACCGAGTCTGCATGGACGACAGATCAGGGGAAGCAACTCAAGCTGAGCGAACTGCGCGGGCGTCCACAAGTCGTCGCGATGTTTTTTGCCAGCTGCCAGTTTGCCTGCCCGATTCTCGTCAATGACATGAAGCGGCTCGAATCGTCTTTGCCTGCCGAACTGCGGTCGCGCATCGGGTTTACGCTCGTGTCATTCGACACGGAACGCGACACGCCGTCAGCTTTGGCCGAGTATCGCAAGGCCCACGCTTTGACGAAGGACCGATGGACCTTGCTCCGAGGCAGCCCTGACGACGTGTTGGAACTGGCCGCGTTGCTTGGGGTGAAATACAAAGCCGATGCGAACGGGCAATTCGCACACTCCAACATCATCACAATCTTAAATGCGAACGGGGAAATCGTTTATCAGCAGATCGGATTGAACCAAGACATCCAGAAAGCCAGGCAAACCCTGCAACAGTTGCTCCACCCGTAATCACCATGCTTCCACTCAGCCAATTCAAACGTTTCGATGTGCGCGAGATTCTAAAGCACGGAGGCGAACCCTTTCTCGAAATTCGCAAACGCATCGATGCGCTTAAAACCGATGAAGGATTAATCATTGTCGCGCCATTCCTGCCATCGCCGCTCATCGAAAAATTCCGGGGCGAAGGGTTCTCGTCGAAAATCGAGCATGGAACCGGCGCAGAATGGATTGTTTATTTCTGGCGCGACACCAAGTAGAACCATCCGACGTGACTGAAGAAATCAGCCAATTTAAAAAATTTGCCATCGCCACGACCCTGCGAAGTTGCCAGCTTTTCACGGGACTTTCTCCCGAGGACTTTCAAAACATCGCCGGGTTTGTGGCGGTCAAATCCCTTGCCAAAGGCGAATATTTGTTCCGCGAAGGCGATCCGTCCCACGGCTTTTACATCGTGCAAAAGGGAGCAATCAACGTGCACCGCGTCAACGCTTCCGGCAAAGAACAAATCATCCACGTTTTTCGCGCGGGTGAATCGTTCGCCGAAGCGACGCTGGCCTCCGACAAAGGTTATCCCGGCGATGCGCGCGCGGTCTCCGCTTCGACCGTGTTGCTCGTGCAGAAAACCGGCTTTCTTGCGCTGCTGCGGCGCCGACCCGATCTCGCGTTGCGGATGTTGGGTTCAATGAGCGCCCATCTTCGCGTGCTGGTCGGCCAACTCGACGATCTCACGCTGAAAGACATTGAAACGCGCCTAGCCAATTGGCTGGTGAAACATTGCCCCAACCCCGCCAGCAACCAACCTGCCCGCATCGAACTCAGCCTGACCAAGCGGATGCTGGCGGCGGAACTCGGGACGGTCAGTGAAACGTTTTCCCGCACCCTGGCCAAGTTTCGCGAACAGAAATTAATCAAAGTCGAAGGTAAAACCATTATTGTGCTCTCGCCCATGCAGCTTGGCGCGATGTTACGCAAGAATCTGGGCGAATGATTTTCACTCGTTTAAACTATAAATTACGGACGGGACAAACGCAGGCTTGTGTATCGGAGCAGGAACTGAAAACTAAATTACATGGCGATTGAGACGACATTTCAGCCAAAGGCAACGCTGGGAAGAACGGCGCCGGGCAATTACACCCTGTTGCCCAAGACCCCGGCGGGCGCAATTGGTGGAATCGACGGCACCGTTCTCGAAGTCGCCATGGGCCCGCATCACCCGTCCACGCACGGCGTTTTCCGCATGGACGTTTCCCTCGATGGCGAAACCGTCGTAAAGCTTAAACCCGTTTTTGGCTACCTCCATCGCAACCACGAAAAAATTGCCGAAAACACGACTTATCTCGGCTCGGTTCCTTACACCGACCGTCTCGATTATCTCTGTTCGATGACGAACAATTGGGCTTACGCGCTCTCCGTCGAGCGGTTGGCCGGGCTGCAGGTTCCCGAACGCGCTGAATACATCCGCGTCATTACCGCCGAACTCACGCGTCTGGTGAATCATTGCAGCTTGATTGGGTTTCTCATGCAGGACATGGGCGCGATGGGCACGCCGCTCATGTATGCGTTTCGTGAACGCGAAAAAATTCTCGATCTGTTCGAATCGCTCAGCGGCTCGCGCATGATGTGCAACTACATGCGCTTCGGCGGTTGCCGCTGCGAGCTGCCCAGCGGTTGGATCGAGCAGGCCAAGAAAGTTGTCACCAGCTTCCCGGAATTTCTCGACCACTTCGAAGCACTCCTCAGCGAAAACGAAATCCTCCTCGCCCGAACTCAAGGCGTTGGCGTGCTATCAAAGGAACTCGCCATTAACGCCAGCATCACCGGCCCGATGCTCCGGGCCAGCGGCGTGAATTACGATATTCGCAAGGTGGACAAATACGGCATTTACGATCGTTTCAGTTTCCGCGTGCCGCTTGGTGAACATGGCGACGTTTTTGATCGCTACATGATGCGTGTTCTCGAAATGCGCGAATCGCTGAAACTCCTGGAGCAAGCCCTCGCGCAGATTCCGTCCGGTCCGATTATTGATCCGAAAGCAAAGTTGCGCGGCTTTCGCCAAAAACCCGGCGAAGCTTACGCCCGCATCGAAGGACCGAAAGGCGAGCTTGGGTTTTATTTAATCAGCGACGGTTCGCCCAATCCGTATCGCTATCGTGTTCGTCCGCCGAGCCTGATCAATCTCACAATTTTGGAAGACATGTGCCTTGGTCAAACCATCGCCGATGCCGTGATTATTTTAGGCAGTGTCGATATTGTTTTGGGCGAGGTGGACCGATGAACTTTCCAACTTCGAATTTAAGAAAATGTTAGGAACCGGCATCATCAAAGGAATGGTCGAGACGGCGCGAAATTTCGTGGGCAGCTACCACGACCCAGAGCGCCTCACCACCGTTCAGTATCCCGAGGAAAGACTTGCACCCAAAGAAAACGGCCGCAGTTTTCCGTTCCTGGTTTTCGACGGAAATGATCAGCAAGCCGGATTGCGCTGTGTCGCCTGCCAGATTTGCGAAAAAGAATGTCCGCCGCAATGCATCTACATCAACAAGAGCAAAGATAAAAAGCCGGATTACGTCGGCAAACTTCAGTTTTATCCCGCGACCTTCGACATCGATATTTCCGTTTGCATGAGTTGCCAGATTTGCGTCGAGGTTTGTCCTTTCGAGGCGATCAAAATGGACCAGGTTTTCGAGCTCAGCACGTCGGATCGTTTCGGCAAATTGCTTTTGCACAAACCGCAACTCGCCAAGCCGAACGAATATTTTCATCAGCTTCATCCCACCGATGCCAACGAAGTGGATGCGAGACTTGGCGAAGAAAAAAGGAAAGCCGAAGCCAAAGCCGCGGCCGCCGCCGCAGCTGCTGCCGCAAAACTGGCTGCGCCAAAACCGGCGCCGGATGAACCCACCAAGGCCACCTGATGCAATCGCTCGACCAAATTTTTGTGACCGGGAAACAATGGCTCCTGGCTTTTCTGCCCGAGGCGTTGCAGCCAGTCGGCTCCATTCTCCTGGTGATCGCCGCGATCTTTGGCGTATTCGCGACGTTGTTTGCTGTGACCACAATTCTCGAGCGCAAAATCCTTGGCCGAATCCAAAATCGTTTTGGACCGAACCGCGTTGGGCCGTTTGGCTTTTTCCAGCCTGCCGCCGACGGAATCAAAATGCTCACAAAAGAAGACATCGTTCCGCGCGACGCCGACAAAATCATTCACTTCCTCGCACCGCTTGCATTGATTATCCCCGTCGCGCTGGCGCTCTCGGTTTTGCCCTACGGACGCAACATGGTTCCAGTCGAATTCGATGCCGGACTCCTGTTTTTCTTTGCAGTCGGCGCGTCCACGGAGCTTTCTGTTTTCATGGCCGGCTGGTCGAGCCGCAACAAATACTCGCTCGTCGGCGCGATGCGCGGCATTGCGCAAATGATCAGCTACGAAGTGCCGCTCGTCCTTTCGACCGTCACGGTGATCATGATTGTCGGCTCGCTTTCCCTTGTGAAAATCGTCGAGGCGCAATCCGGTTTCCTCTTCGGTTTCCTTCCAAGCTGGCACGTTTTCACGCCATGGGGTTTCGCTGGATTTTTCCTGTTCATGATCGCGGCCACGGCGGAATCCAATCGATCGCCATTTGATTTGCCTGAAGCCGAATCCGAAATCATCGCCGGTTATCTCACCGAATATTCCGGGTTCAAATACGCGCTGTTTTTCATGGGTGAATATTGGGGAATGTTCGCAATCAGCGGATTGTCCGTCACACTGTTCCTCGGCGGTTGGAACGCGCCGTTTCCATTTCTGCAATTCATCCCGTCTTACATTTGGTTCTTCACCAAATTGGTTCTCATCATTTTCACCTTCATCTGGCTGCGCGGAACCGTCCCCCGCTTGCGACTCGATCAACTCATGAGCTTCGCCTGGAAATTTCTCCTGCCGCTCGCGCTGACGAATATTGTGGTCGCAGCAATTTGGTTTTTCTCGCGCGCATTGCAATTTCCTGGAGCGCTTGGATTGCGCTGGATATTTTGCGCGGCCATTCTGGCCGTTTCGTATGTCTGGCTCGGACGCGGTGTCGCGCAGGCGCAGCGAGCCAAACGTGTTTATCAATACGCCGAATAATGACGACAGGATTAAAAAAATTACAGAATTCCGTTCCCCAATTTTGTTAATTCCGTGGATTCTGTCTAAAACATGAACGTGGCTTTCATTCTAATCGCAGGACTCACGCTCGGCAGCGCCATCGCCGCCATGAGCCTGCGCAATCTCGTCCATTGCGCGCTTTGCACTGTGATTACTTTTGCCGGGCTCGCCGCGATGTATCTTCAGTTGAACGCGCAGTTCGTCGGCTTCGCGCAAATCTTGGTTTACGTCGGTGCCGTCGCGATCCTGATCTTGTTCGCTGTTCTCCTGACGCGAAACAGTGAAAATCAACCGAACACGCTCCTTGCCTCGCCGTCGTGGATCATTGGAATTCTCGTGGCGATTTCTGTTTCAGGAACAATAATCTACGCCGTCGTCAAGAGCACGAGGCTCGCCCAAACCCTTCCGCCAGCCCCTGAGGCAACCGTGCAGAAAATTGGTGAGCAGTTAATGACAAATTACGTGTTGCCGCTGGAAATCGTTGCCCTGTTACTTACCGCCGCAATGATCGGCGCCGTGATTATCGCCATGCGCGACAAAAATGAGAAAGAGGACAGCGGATCGAAGATGATAACTGGAAATGCGCGGGAACGAGTTTCCCAGCCATCCACTATCCACCATCCATCATCCTCCCAAAAAACAACTCGATGACGCCGCTGCATCATTATTTAATTTTCTCCGCGCTGCTCTTCAGCATCGGACTGGCTGGCGCGCTGACCCGTCGCAATGCAATCCTCGTTCTTATTGGCGTCGAAATGATGCTCAATGCAGCGAACCTGAACTTCATCGCCTTTTGGCGTTACAGCGCCCATCCCGAAGCGCTCACCGGCGTGATGTTCGTCATTTTTTCCATCGGCATCGCCGCCGCCGAAGCTGCCGTCGGACTCGCGTTGATCATCGCCATTTACCGCCATTACAAAACGACGAGTCTTGAGAAAGTGGATTCGCTCAAAGGCTAACGAATGACTTGGATCGCAAAAAATCTTTGGCTGATTCCGGTGCTGCCGCTTGTGGCAGCGGGTTTGAGCGCCTTGCTGAAACAATCTCAGCGCCGCGCCGCCGCCTCGTTGGCGATTGGCTCATTAGCGATTTCATTCCTCCTCGCGTGCTGCGCTTTCGCGGCAACCTTGCACGCTCCGGTTCACGGTGAAGTTTTTCGCCAAACTCCAAGTTTCACCTGGCTGCAATTCGGCGAAAGCTCGTTGCGGCTCGGAACGGTGCTCGATCCGCTCACTGCAATCATGCTCGTGATGGTGACATTCGTGGGACTTTTGATTTTCATCTACAGCACCGGCTACATGGCACATGACAAGAATTTTACGCGCTTCTTCTGTTTCCTCGCGCTTTTCGCCGCCGCGATGCTCGGAATCATCATCTCCAATAATTTGCTGCTGCTCTTCATCTCGTGGGAATTGGTCGGACTTGCGTCGTATCTGCTGATCGGCTTTTGGTATCACAAACCGAGCGCGGCAGCCGCAGCCAAGAAAGCGTTCATCACCACACGGATTGGCGACATGGGGTTTTTCATCGGAATCCTCTGGCTCTATTCGCAAACCGGCACACTGCTTTTCTACGATCACGGCAACGGCTGCCTCGAAGCGACGGCGCTAACGAAATTAGTTTCGACAACGACGCTCGGCGGCATGGCAGTCTCTACGGCCATCGCGCTTCTGATTTTCTGCGGCGCAATTGGAAAATCTGGCCAGGTGCCGCTGCACGTCTGGTTGCCCGACGCGATGGAAGGCCCGACTCCCGTCAGCGCACTGATCCACGCGGCAACGATGGTGGCAGCGGGAGTATTTCTCGTCGCTAGATGCTATCCCATTTTCGAGGTTTCTTCTATTGCGTCACTGATCCGTTTTGGCATTCCTGCTCCTCCTCCGTCTCTTGCAATCCAAGTTGTCACCTGGATCGGCGCGATCACCGCCGTGTTCGCCGCGCTCATCGCCGTTGCGCAAACCGACATCAAACGCATTCTCGCCTACTCCACCGTTTCCCAACTCGGTTTCATGATGATCGGTCTTGGCGTTGGCGGCGTTGCCGTTGGAATGTTTCACCTGATCACACATGCTTTTTTCAAAGCGCTTTTATTTTTGGGTGCTGGCTCAGTCATTCACGGCTGTCACGAAGAACAAGACATCCGTCGCATGGGCGGCTTGAAGAAGTTTATGCCGTTGACGTTTGCAACTTATGCCATTGGCATGATGGCGCTGAGCGGTGTGCCACTGTTTTTCTCCGGCTTCTGGAGCAAAGACGAAATTCTCCATGCCGCGCATAATTGGTCGGTCTCGCAAATTCCATTTTATCTCGCGGCATTCGGCGCCCTGCTCACCGCATTCTACATGACGCGCCAGGTTTGCTACGTGTTCCTGGGACAAAACAAATCTCACCACAAACCGCACGAAAGCCCGCGGGTCATGACCGTGCCGCTGACAATTCTCGCCGCGTTTACCATCCTGCTCGGCATCATCGGCACACCGGTCTGGCCGTGGTTCGAAACGTATTTGTCCGGCCATCACGCCACATTCGATTTCGCAAGACTGACCGAGAAAGAAACACTATCAACCATGCTCCTCTCGGTCGTCATCGTCGCTGTCGGGATCGGTTCCGCATGGGCGATCTATTCCAAGGTTTCGTTAAAGCCGGCCGATGCCGCTGACCCGCTGGAGGCGATTCAGCCGCGCGTTTTCAATCTGCTCCGCAACAAATTCTTCATCGACGAACTTTACGCCGTCACCGTTTTACGCCTGAACGCCGTGCTGACTCAATTCGCCGATTGGCTGGATCAAGCCGTCTGGGGCGGAATTGTCAAAGCGTTCTCGTCTTTAGCCATTGGCCTATCGTGGCTCAGCCGCACTGTTGACGAACAAGTCGTGAACCTCGGATTCAATCAAGGCTGCGAATCGGTCCGCGACTCCTCCAAAGCCGTTTCCAAAATCCAGGACGGCAAGATCCAACATTATCTTCGCTACATCGGCATCGCGCTGGTGGTGCTCGCACTCGCTTTGATCTGGGGGTGCCGCTCATGAGCGGACCATTCCTTATCTCGTTGCTAACCTTCACGCCGCTCCTCGGCGGGCTGGTTCTTCTCACGCTAAAAAGGGAAGAGCAAAAACTGGCGCGCATTTTTGCCATTATCTTCAGTCTGATTCCAGCCATCGGCGTTCTCGCGCTTTGGAGCAAATTTTCCAACGGCGAAGCCGGACTCCAATTCAGCGAACGTCATCCATGGATTCCGTCGCTCGGCATCGAATATTTCGTCGGCATCGATGGGCTCGGCCTTCTCATGATGCTGCTGACCACGATTGTGGTGCCGTTCGCGCTCTTCTCCACTTCGAAGGAAATTGCGAACCCTAAAATTCACTTCGCGCTCTACCTATTTCTGCAGACCGGACTTTACGGAACATTCACGGCGCTGAATTTTTTCCATTGGTTCATCTTTTGGGAACTCAGCCTCGTCCCGGCATTTTTCCTGATCAAACTTTGGGGCGGACCGGAACGCACGCGTGCCGCATATCAATTTTTCGTTTACACATTGCTGGGCAGCGTCGCGATGCTGCTCGCGTTTCTGGCAATTTTCTCCGCAACCGGGGTGTTCGATTTCATCCAATTAGCCGACGCTGCGCGTTCCGGCGCACTCGCCGCCGCCGTCGAGAACAAGCTGACGCTCGGAAGTTTTTCGGCAGAACAAATTCTGTTTATCCTCTTTCTCGGCGTGCTGCTGGGATTCGCGGTGAAAGTTCCACTCTTTCCATTTCACACGTGGCTGCCCGCAACTTACGCCGAAGCGCCCAGCAGCGTCTCGATGACGCTGACCGGCGTGATGTCAAAAATGGGCGTGTATGGATTCCTGAGAATCCTGCTCCCGATTTTCCCTGAACAAATGCGCGCCGCGCTCACGCCTCTGCTCTGGCTTGCCGTCGCCACAATTGTTTTTTCCGCCTACGCCGCCTACGCGCAAAAAGATCTCAAACGCATCATCGCCTATTCCTCGATCAACCATCTCGGCTACTGCCTGCTCGGATTATTCGCCGTGATGAAATCCACCGAGGGCGATCTGCTCAGCGAGAAAGCTGCCGCGCTCAACGGCGTAATCCTGCAAATGTTCAACCACGGCATCACCGCCTCCGCGCTGTTTTGTTTCGTCGGAATCCTGGAAAAACGCAGCGGCGGAATTCGCGGGCTGAATGACTTTGGCGGCCTGCGAAAAGTCGCCCCGGTGTTCTGCGGCCTGATGGGCATCTCCATTTTTTCGTCGCTCGGCTTGCCCGGCCTCAATGGGTTCGTCGGCGAATTCTTAATTTTCAAAGGCGTGTTCTCGCTCGCCAGTTGGGCCGCCGCGATTTCCACTCTCGGACTGCTCATCACCGCCATTTTTCTCCTGACCATATTGCAAAAAGTTTTCAGTGGGCCGGTCAACCAGAAGTGGGCTGGCCTCTCCGATTTGACGAAGACGGAACGTCTCACCGTCGCACCGGCGATCGCTTTAATGTTCCTCTTCGGCATCTTCCCGCAATTTTTGATCGGCATAATCAATCCGACCGTCGTGGCGATGTTGCAGCGATTGAATTTTTAAAATGTTAGCCTGGACCATTTACATTTCATTTATTGGCGCGGCGGCGATGACGTTGCTGCCGGGTTCGCGTCCGCAAATGGCGCGAGTCACAGCCTTGCTGGCGGCGCTCGGTGGCCTTGCCATCGCGTTGCTCGGCATTCTTCAACACACGCCCGGTGGCGAAATTTCCACGATCACGAAACTCGATTGGATTCCCACTCTCGGCATCACATTGCATTTCGCAGCGGACGGAATCAGCCTCGTGCTCGTCTTGCTGACCGGAATCGCGGCGGTCTGCGGGATTTTGTTTTCGTGGAACATCGAAGATCGCGCGAAAGAATTTTTCGCGTTTTACCTCGCGCTGATTGGCGGCGTTTACGGCGTGTTCCTTAGCTTCGATTTGTTTCTGCTCTTCGTATTTTACGAAATTGCGATCATCCCAAAATATTTCCTTATCGCGATCTGGGGCTCGACGAATCGCGAATACGGCGCGATGAAACTGGCGCTCTATTCGTTCATCGGCAGCGCCATGGTTTTGGTTGGCCTCATTGCAACGTATGTCGTGGCCGGGGCGCATACCTTTGATTTGCTCGAACTCGCGAAATTTCCTTTTCCCAAAACATTCCAACACTGGGCATTCCCCCTCGTCTTCGTCGGCTTCGCCATTCTCGCCGGTCTCTGGCCGTTTCACACCTGGGCGCCAACCGGTCACGTCGCCGCGCCGACGGCCGCGTCCATGTTGCTCGCCGGGGTGGTGATGAAGCTTGGCGCCTACGGCGCGCTGCGCGTCGCCATGACCCTTTTCCCGCTCGGCCTCGATGCGTGGCGCAATGTCATTGCCGCTCTCGCGGTGATCGGAATTATTTACGGCGCGCTCGTCGCGCTGGTGCAGAAAGATTTCAAATTTGTCATCGGCTATTCCAGCGTGAGCCACATGGGATTTGTGTTGCTCGGCATGATGACGCTTTCGCAAATCGGCCTGAGTGGCGCGGTGCTGCAAATGTTTTCGCACGGAATCATCGCCGGACTTTTGTTCGCGGTCGTGGGCCGAATGGTTTACGAGCGGGCCCACACCCGCGAACTCGCCGCGCTCGAAGGAATGCATCTGAGCAAAGTAATGCCCTTTGCTGCCGTGACATTTGTCATCGCGTGCGTGGCCTCGATGGGGCTTCCCGGTTTCAGCGGCTTCGTCGCCGAGCTGCAAGTCATCGTCGGTGCATGGAAAACTTTTCCGGCACTGGCGATTGTCGCAGGGATTGGAATCGTAATCGGCGCCGCTTACACGTTGCGCGCGTTGATGAAATCATTCTTTGGCGACGCGACAGGGATAAGTTCCACATCGTACGATTTCAAAAATGAAAATGCGGATGCGTTGGAACACATTCCTGCCATCACCTTTCCCGAAAAACTTGGAGCGACCATTCTCATCGTGACCACTTTCGTCATCGGAATTTATCCGCAGCTGTTGCTGAATCTCATCATGCCGAGCTTCAATTCGCCGCTCATGCAGCCGCTTTGGAAAGGTGGCCAGCCGTGAATTTTAATTACGCCGAAATCGTTAAGCTGATCCTTCCCGAGACGATCGTCGTCATCACGGCGCTCGCCGCCCTGCTCTTTGACCTGGCGATGATGCGCGGGAAAACCGTTCACCAACGCTCCAGCAGGCTCGCCGCCCTGGCCGGGCTTGGGTCAGTTCTCGCAATTCTCTGCATCTGGCTCACGCCCAGTTATGGAAATCTCCTGAACGGCATGCTCGTGGTCGATCCGCTCACGCAATTCGTAAAACAAATTTTGCTCGGGCTCACCATCTTCACCGGAATCATTTCCATTCAAACGAAATTCACCCCGCACGTTGGTGAATATTTTGCGCTACTGTTACTCGCCACAGTTGGAATGATGTTCCTGGTCAGCTCCGAAAATCTCCTGATGATTTTTGTCGCGCTGGAGCTGATCAGCCTTTCGCTCTATGTGATGGTCGCATTCAAAAAGGAAAGCATTCAATCAGCCGAAGCGGCGCTAAAATATTTTCTCTTCGGCGGAATGTCGGCGGCGTTCACGCTCTTTGGATTGAGCCTCATCTACGGATTGAGCGGTGAAATCAAATTGAGCGCCATCGCCGCCACGATCGTTGGACAAGGCCCCGACCCGCTTTTTCTCCTCGCGCTGGTGATGACCTTGATTGGCTTCGGATTTAAAATTGCAGCGGCTCCATTTCATTTGTGGGCGCCGGATGCATATCAAGGCGCACCCACACCGACCGCGTCGTTCATCGCGGCGGGATCAAAGGTGGCCAGCTTTTTCATTCTCGCCAAAATTGTCTGGATAGGCTTCAACGGCGCTGGCGGAAGCGGTGCGTGGCACGGCTTCGGTTCCGGCTGGATTCCCATTCTCGCGACCATGGCCACGCTCTCGATGGTGCTGGGAAATCTCGCGGCCATCTCCCAAACCAGCGTGAAGCGCCTGCTGGCATATTCGGCGATTGCCCACGGCGGCTACGCCTTAATCGCCGTCATCACGAATCATCGCGAAGCCGTGAGTTCGCTCCTTTATTACGTCGTAACTTACGCGATCACAGTTTTGGGAGCCTTCGCGGTGGTGACCGTCGTGGAACACAACACGAAGGGGGACAAGCTTTCTGATTTCGCCGGATTGAGCCGCCGCTCTCCGGTGCTCGCCGGGTGCATGATGATTTTCATGCTGTCGCTCGCGGGCATTCCGCCGCTGGCTGGATTTTTTGGGAAATTTTACGTGTTCGCAGACGCATTACGCTACGGCGCAAAGGATCTCGGTTTGCTCTGGCTCGTCATTCTCGCCATCGGCACAAGTGCCATTTCGCTCTATTATTATTTGCAAGTGCTCAAACAAATTTACGTCGCGCCCTCGGTTGACGGCGGTTTGAAAATCGACACTGCTTTTCCGGTGCAAGCCGCCATTGTGGTATTGGCCGGTGCAGTTTTGCTCCTAGGCTGTCTGCCAAATCTGCTGGTTGGAAAATTGTTAGCCGTCCTTCAACGGACCGGAATGTAACACTTCCTAGGCACCGACGGCTTTCTTGATCTCCTTCAATTTCTGGAACTCAGGTTTGGCTTTGTAATATTCATCGAGAGGATAGCAGCCGCTGATCAGGCCGTTTCGCGGGGCGGTCGTGCAATCGCTGAACGTGCGGCAGATAAATTTCGGCGTGAGTTCCCCCTTGGAAATGGCGTCGGCCAGAATCGTCGGGTAGCTCAAAACCATTCGCCCGATTCCAACCATATCGACCCAGCCCTGGCGCAACACGGCTTGCGCCACCTGCGGCAAATATTCCTGGAGATAGCTGTAGCCCGTCCCGATCAAAATGAGTCCGGAAGGCGCTTTGGCTTTCACCTGGCGGACCACGAATATCTGCCGTGCGACATCGATGAGCGGATCGTGCGCCGGTTGGTAACCGTCGGAAGGCGGATACGCCGCCGGGCGCTGGATGTGCGGATTGTAATAAGGCGAACCGGCGCTCAAATTCAAAATCTTGATACCCAGCTCGCCGCAGAGCTGCGCGAATTTAAACGTCTCTTCCAACTGAAATTGCAGCGGATCGTTTTGATTGGCGCCGAAGGCAAATGGATATGGCAACGGAAATTCTTCCGGAACACCCGGCCCGAGTTTTCCTGGCTGGGAACGGCCAGGATCCGGTTTGAATGGAACGAAATCAAATGCGCTAAGGCGAACGCCGATTTCAATCTTGTTTCCGCCAGCGCGAATGCCTTGCACAATTTCGCGGAGAATCCGGGTGCGGTTTTCAAACGAGCCGCCGTATTTGCCGGGTCGGGTGAACGCGCTCAAAAATTCGTGCAACAAATAGCCGTGGCAATGCTTAATGTCCACGAAGTCCGCCCCGACATCCCACGCAACTTTGGCTGCATCAACATATTTTTCGATGAGTCGCTCGACATCGGCATCGCTCAATACCTGTTCGTCGCCGGTCACGTTGAATTTTTTATCGAGAACCGGATGGCGGTAAGCGACCCGCGATTCCCATCGCGACTTCTCGTTGGGCCGGCAAAACCGTCCCGAGTGCGTGAGCTGAAAACCGATCGCTAAATCGTCAGCAGTTCCGTAACGCTCCCGATGCGCCGCAATGAGCACATCGCGCAATTGGCCAATCCCGGTTTTATTCTCTTCAGAAATGATGAGCTGATTTGGATTCGCCCGGCCATCGGGACGAACCGCCATTGCTTCACCGCCATAAATCATCTTCGCACCGCTCTCGCCGAAGCGTTTCCAACGGCGCAACATCTCCTCGGTCACCCCTCCCGTCGTGGTGCCATCCCAACCTTCCATCGGGTGGATGGCGATGCGGTTGCCGATTGTTTTGCCATTGATTTGAACCTGTGCGATCGGCTGAGCGATTGGCGACGCAGAACCCTTTTCAATTGAGTCTTCACAAGGAATTTCTAGACCCAGCGAAGCAAGGTGACTGCGGAAGGCATCGACTGTTTTAAGAGTCGGGATGCGGGTCAATCGGAAAGCCTGTTCGCTCATGCGCGTAATTATTTCGAAAACTTCAGGGGAGGGAAAGCTTCTGTTTATGGCGCCAGACTGGAAACCCGACCCCTCTTGTCCTCATCGCACCCCAAGCAAAAAGCTGGTTTTCGCCCTGATCCCAACAAGATGGCTTGGGCATTGGAAAAATGGGCCGGGCTGGTTCCGTTCCGTCACAGCCGCCTTGAGCTTTTAAATATTTGCAATTTCAGAACTGGCGCGAAACAGTTGTTCAAGGATGAAAAACATCGTTGTGCTCGGTGCGGGATTCGGCGGGCTCACTTTTTGCCAGCATTTCGAACATCCATCCGCCTCCGTCACGCTGATTGATCGCCAGAATCATCACCTCTTTCAGCCGTTGCTCTACCAAGTCGCCTCCGCGGGGTTGTCCGCGACCGACATCGCGCAGCCCATTCGTTCCATTCTCAGCGACAAGCCCAATCTCATGGTGCTAATGGAAAATGTCATCGCCATTCATCCGGATGCAAAAGAGGTCGTGCTGGAAAACCGCCAGTTGAATTACGACTACCTCGTCCTCGCGCTGGGCTGCGGCACCGGATACTTCGGCCACCCGGAATGGGAACCCTTTGCGCCCGGTCTGAAAACACTCGACGACGCGCTCCGCATTCGACGCCAGATTTTGTTCGCCTTTGAAAAGGCGGAGACCGAAACCGATCCCGCCAAACGCGAACAGCTTTTAACCATCGTGGTTATTGGTGGTGGACCGACCGGCGTGGAATTGGCGGGCGCGTTTGCCGAATTGCGCTCCCATGTTTTAGCGCGGGACTTCAACCACATTGATCCCACCAAAGCGCGAATCATTTTGATTGAAGCCAGCGCGCGAGTTCTCTCGCATTTGCCCGAACATCTCTCCGAAAGCACCAACGAACAGCTTCACAAACTCGGCGTCGAAGTTCGCAGCAATACACGCGTCAAAGATATCACCAGCCAATGCGTCGAGCTGACGACTGGCGAAATGATCCATGCGGAAAACATCATTTGGGCCGCCGGCGTGGCGGCATCGCCGTTGACGAAAAAACTCGGCGCCGAACTCGATCGCGCTGGCCGGGTGAAGGTGAATCCTGATTTAAGCCTGCCGAACCATCCGGAGGTTTTTGCGATTGGCGATATCGCTTTCGTGCTCAACGAGGACGGCACTCAGGTTCCCGGCGTTTCGCCCGCCGCCATGCAAATGGCGCGTCATGTTTCCGGAATCATTCGGGACGAACTCAACTCGCCCGGTTCCGCTGGCCGTCCGCGTTTCAAATATTGGGACAAAGGAACGATGGCCACGATTGGTCGTTCCGCTGCCGTGGCGAAGATCAAAGGTTTTGAATTCGACGGCTTTTTCGCCTGGCTCGCCTGGCTTTTCATTCACCTGATCTTTCTCGTCGGATTTCGCAACAAGATTTCCGTGCTGATGTCGTGGGCGTATTCCTATTTCACCTACAAACGCGGCTCGAGAATCATCACTGGATTGCAGAATGAAGATGCTGTTGAGAAACTGGGCGACACATTTTGATGGAGAAATGACGGCATTTTCAAACCGGTGCTGCAAAAACCCGCTTTCTTCTCGGCCAACTCATGCTACTTTTGCGCTGTCCAAAGTAATTAAGATTGAAAGCGCTCATCTCGAATAACAAACGCACCGAACGGGTTTTCCTCATCGGCCTCGAACTCAAATCGCGCTCCGCCTTCGACCTGCGCGATTCGATGGACGAACTCAGCGAATTGGCCACCAGCGCGGGAGCGGACGTGATTGGTGATGGCACCCAGAAATTAGATACGCCGGTCGCAGGAACATTCATCGGCACCGGCAAAGCGAAGGAATTTGCAAACGATTGCCGCGAACAGGATGTGGATACCGTCATTTTCGACGACGAACTTTCTCCTGCGCAGAGCCGAAATCTCGAAGAAGTGTTCGGCTGCAAGATTCTGGATCGCACTTCGCTGATTCTCGATATTTTCGCGCAACGCGCCCGCAGCAAAGAGGGCAAATTGCAAATCGAACTCGCGCAGCTCCAGCATCTTCTCCCGCGCCTGACCCGTTTTTGGGGCCACTTATCGCGGCAAAAGGGTGGCATCGGTATGCGCGGTGACGGTGAAACCCAGTTGGAAACCGACCGACGCCGGGTGCAGGATCGCATCTCGAAAATTCTCGGCGAACTCGACATCGTGCGCCGCCAGCGCTCGACCCAGCGCAACGGTCGCCAGCGCAAACTTTGGCCGCTCGCCTCGATTGTTGGTTACACGAACGCGGGCAAATCAACGCTGCTCAACGCGCTCACCGGCGCTTCGGTTTTTGCGGAAGAAAAAATGTTCGCGACGCTCGATCCCACGACGCGACGCCTTCGCTTGCCGACGAACCAAAATGTTTTACTGACCGACACGGTAGGTTTTATTCGCAAACTGCCGCACGGCTTGGTCGAGGCATTCAAAGCGACGCTGGAAGAAGTGGTTGAAGCCGATTTGCTGTTGCACGTCGTGGATATGAGTCATCCGCAAGCCGAGGAACAAATCGTCGCGGTCAACGCGGTTTTGGAAGAAATCGGCGCCGCAGGAAAACCGACGATCATGGTCTTCAACAAAATTGACCGCTTCGAGAACCAGGATTTGTTGAATAAATTTTACGAACGCTTTCCACACGCGGTCGGAATCTCCGCAAAAACCGGGGCGGGAATTCCCTCGCTGCTCGCAGAAATCGGAACGCAACTTCGACCCATCCGTGAGTTTGTTGAACTGGATGTTCCGCATCATCACTCGGCCACGATTGCGCGTTTGCACGAAGTGGCGCAGGTCATCGAGCGAAATTACGAGGGAGTCAACGCGCGGTTCAAAGCGCGCATTCCGCCGCATTTCCACGCCGAGTTCGCGCCTTTTATCGTGCAGGAATTGCAAACGGTTTGATTCCACGAAAAGGGCACAGAATTCGCACTTGAGTATTCTCTGTGTTCTCCGTGACTCTGTGATGAATGAGCAGCAGCATTCGCATCAAAGACCAATTGGCCAGCGATCGACCGCGCGAGCGGCTGGCTGCCAAAGGGGCGGGCGCGCTTGGCCACGGGGAACTCGTTGCGATCCTCTTGCGAACCGGCCTCAAGGGAATGAACGCGGTGGATGTCGGCAATTATCTCATTTCCCAATATGGCAATTCGTTGCAAGCGCTCGCGAAAGCGTCGGTGGATGATTTGCGCAAAATCCCTGGAATTGGCCGCGATAAGGCGGTCACGCTGATGGCGGCCTTCGAACTTGCCAAACGCATGGCTGGGGAACTCCACGGTGAATCGCCCGTGCTCGATAACCCGCAGGCGATTGCTGATTTTTTACGGGAAAATAATCGCGGTTACGATGTCGAACGCTTTCAAGTCTTGCTGCTCAACACGCGTCGCAAATTAATCCGCGTCGAACAGATTTCCCAAGGCACGCTCGACACAATTCTGGTGCATCCGCGCGAGGTTTTTAGAGCGGCCATTTCTGCAAACGCCTCGGCAATTGTTCTGCTGCACAATCATCCCAGCGGCGACCCGTCTCCGTCGGAAGCAGACATCAAAGTAACCCGCGATTTGATTCGTGCCGGACAGCTTTTGAAGATCGAAGTGCTCGATCACGTCATTCTCGGGCAGAGAACGGCCGAGCGGCCGAAAGATTATTCGTCACTGCGCGAACTTGGTTATTTTTATTCCTGAAAAAATGATTCATCCCACCGCCGTCGTTCACCCGAAAGCGCAGCTCGATCCCAGCGTCAAAGTTGGTCCGCACGCCGTCATTGATGAGCATGTTTGGCTCGGCGCCAACGGCGTCGTCGGTCCGCACGTGTATCTCACCGGACACACCACGATCGGCGAGGGAAACACGTTTCACGCGGGCTGCGTGATCGGCGATGCTCCACAAGATCTAAAATACAAAAACGAGCCGACGCGCTTGTTGATCGGCGATAACAACACGTTTCGCGAACATGTCACCGTGCATCGCTCAAACAAAATGAGCGACGATACCGTCATTGGTTCGAGAAATTTTCTGATGGCCAGCAGCCACGTCGGCCACAACACGATTCTCGGAAGCGAGATCATTCTGGCCAACGGCGCTTTGCTGGCAGGACACGTGACGATTGACGATCGCGCGTTCATATCCGGGAATTGTCTGGTGCATCAGTTCGTTCGAATCGGCACACTGGCTTTGATGCAGGGCGGGTCAGCCATCAGCAAGGATTTGCCGCCATTTACCATTGCGCGTGGCGACAATGGGATTTGCGGGTTGAACATCATCGGCATGCGACGCGCCGGGTTTTCTTCCGAACAACGGCTGGAATTAAAAAAACTTTATCGAGCCCTGTTTCGCAGCGGAAAGAAATTCAGCGACGCGATTCAAGCGGCGAAGAGCGAATTCAGCAGCGAAGGAGCCCTCGCCATGTTGAATTTTATCGCGGCCAGCAAACGCGGCGTTTGCGCGGACGTTGGCGAAGCTTCCATTGACTAAACCGGCGCGCTTCTCTATTACCAGCGCAGGACATTCTAAAAAATCAACGCGAAACTTTATGCCCCCAAAATCTGCTGAAAAAAACACGTCTGCCGTCGAGGTCAAAGCCACCGAAGCGGCCAAACTTTCCGCCACCCGCCAACGGGAACTCGATGCCGCAATCTCCTCGATTACCAAAGCCTACGGCGATGGCAGCATCATGCGCCTTGGCGATGCCCACGCCGCGAAGAAAATCGATGTCATCCCAACCGGCGCGCTGGCCGTTGACTTGGCGCTGGGCGTCGGCGGGCTGCCGCGCGGACGCGTGGTGGAAATCTACGGCCCGGAATCGTCCGGCAAGACAACCTTGATGTTGCATGTCATTGCCAATGCGCAGAAAGCCGGCGGACTCGCGGCCTTCATTGATGCCGAGCACGCACTTGACCCCGGCTACGCAAAAAAACTTGGCGTTAATCTCGATGAATTACTCGTCTCGCAACCGGATAGCGGGGAAGAGGCGCTGACCATTTGCGAAACGCTCGCCCGCTCCAATGCGCTCGATGTCATTGTGATTGATTCCGTCGCAGCGCTCGTGCCGAAAGCGGAACTCGAAGGCGAAATGGGCATGGCCACCATGGGTATGCAAGCGCGGCTCATGAGCCAGGCGCTGCGCAAACTCACGGCGGTTTTGGCCAAATCCAAAACCACCTGCATTTTCACCAATCAATTGCGTGAAAAAGTGGGCGTGATGTTCGGCAGCCCGGAAACCACGCCAGGCGGCAAAGCATTGAAATTCTACGCAAGCGTGCGCATCGACATTCGCCGCAAAGAAACGATCAAAGACGCCGCGGGCAACGCCACGGGAAATCATGTCAAAGTGAAGATCGTGAAAAACAAGGTTGCTCCGCCGTTTGCCGAAGCCGAATTCGATATCATCTACAATCACGGCATCAACAAAGAAGGCAGCATTCTCGATATGGGAATCTCCTCCGGCGCAGTCGATAAAAAGGGCGCGTGGCTGCAATTCGAGGGTGATCTGATCGGCCAGGGAAAAGACGCGGCGCAAAAAACCCTCGCTGAAAAACCCGAACTGGCCAAGAAGATCGTCGAAGCAATCATGGCCAAGCGGAATGGCGCCATTTCTGCAACGTAGACAATCCCCGCGGTCGCAGTATTTTGTGTGACGGCAGGCTGGTGCTGTTCGGTTGAACAGCATCGGTTTCCTGTCCGCCAATTTGGATTTTTATGCGCCACGTTTATTTAGATCACCAATCGACCACGCCGTTGTTGCCCGAGGTTTTCGAGGCGATGAAACCGTATTTCATGGAGGCGTTTGGAAATCCATCGTCGCTGCATCAGCATGGTTTGCGCGTGCGCGATGCGATCGCCAAGGCGCGCGGCCAGATTGCCGCACTGATCAACGCCGAATCGCCCGAGGAAATTTTCTTCACGTCCGACGGCACCGAATCCGCGAATCTCGCTGTGAAAGGCGTGGCCTACGCGAACCAGCGGAAAGGTAACCATTTCGTCATTTGCGAAACGGAACATCCGTCCGTGATCAACTCCGTCGAGTTTTTGGAGAAGCAAGGGTTTACTTGCACGCGCGTGAAAGTGGACAAAGAAGGGTTGATTAATCCCGAGGACGTTCGCGCCGCGATCACGGATAAGACAACTTTGATCGCCGTCCATCACGTCAATCACGACATCGGAACGATCGAGCCAATTCGTGAGATCGGAAAAATCGCCACGGAAAAGGGGATCGCATTTTACGTCGATGCCGAGGCCAGCGCCGGGTGGCTGCCGATCGATGTGCAAGCGATGGGCGCAAACCTCCTGTCACTTTCGCCACACCGTTTTTATGGGCCGAAGGGCGTCGGCATTTTGTATCGAAACAAGAAAGCGCGCATCGTCAGCATGATGCACGGCGGCGTGCAGGAAGGCGGTCGCCGTGCCGGGACTGAAAATGTTCCGGCCATTGTTGGCGCCGGTTTGGCCGCAGAAATCGCGCTACGCGAAATGCCAAGGCGAATCGCGCACACCGCAAAACTACAGATGCGTTTGTGGGACGGACTCAAAGCGAAGATTCCCTACATTAAATTGAATGGACCGGAACCCGGCCCAAAACGAATTTCGACCAGCTTGAATTTGAGCACCGAATTCATTGAAGGCGAAGGTCAACTTCTGCTCTGTGACATGAATGGAATCGCGGTCGCCAGCGGCTCCAGTTGCGTCAGCAAATCATTGAAAGTTTCCCACGTGCTCAGCGCGATCGGCCTCGATCACGCATTGGCCCAGGGCAACATCATCATGTCGCTCGGCCAGGACAACACCGAGGAGGATGTTGATTACGTGATTGACGCATTCGAGAGAATCGTCAAAAAGCTTCGCGGCATGTCTCCCATGTGGGATGAATTTGAAAAGGGCGTGATCGATTCAGTCATCGCTCCGACAGGCCGCGGAAAATCGTTTTCACAACACGCAGCGGACGTATCAGGAAAAGCTGCTCATTAATCACATGCCAACGGCAGAATTAGGGGAGAAAAAAATCTCCGGAAAATCCAACCCAATGGCGATTGCAACCAATCGCCTCAGTTCTCTCGATGCATACCGCGGATTTGCCATGCTTCTGATGATGGCCGAGGTGTTGCACCTTTCGCGCATCGCCGCCGCTTATCCAGAAAGCGCCTTTTGGAAATTCCTCGCGTTCAACCAATCGCATGTCGATTGGATCGGTTGCTCCTTGCACGACATGATCCAACCTTCATTCTCGTTCCTGGTTGGAGTCGCCCTGCCCTTTTCCATCGCCAGTCGCCAGTCGCGCGGTCAAACCGGTTTTAACATTTCTCTCCACGTTCTTTGGCGATCGCTTCTGCTGATTCTGCTCGGGATTTTCCTGCGGTCCGTCTATCGCAATCAAACCAATTGGACACTCGAAGACACCTTGACCCAAATTGGCCTCGGATATCCGCTGCTCTATCTGGCCGGTTTGGGAAATATGAGGGTCCAATGGGCCGCGCTGGTTGCGATTCTCGTCGGTTACTGGGCAACGTTCGCGTTGTATCCGATTCCAAGTAATTCCTTTGATTACGCGACCGTCGGAGTGCCGGCGAATTGGCCGCACTTGATGAACGGTTTCCCTGCGCACTGGAATAAAAACAGCAACGCTGCCTGGGCGTTCGACACGTGGTTCCTCAACCTTTTTCCGCGCGAAAAACCGTTCAGTTTCAACGGCGGCGGCTATGCGACACTAAGCTTTATTCCAACCCTGGGGACAATGATTCTCGGCTTGATCGCTGGCGGAATCATTCGCGGCGAGAACAGCGCTCCGTCAAAACTGAAACGGCTTTTGCTGACGGGATTCTGCCTTGTTGCGGTCGGAGCGCTTCTCGGTTGGCTGGGCATCTGTCCAGTAGTGAAACGAATCTGGACCCCGAGTTGGGCTCTTTTCAGCGGAGGATTGTGCTTCCTTTTCATGACCGGCTTTTACGCAGCCATTGATGTTTTCAATCGCCGCCGCTGGGCCTTTCCTCTCGTTGTCATCGGCATGAATTCCATTGCCGCCTACCTGATTGCACATTTGTTTGAGGGTTTTATTTTTAAAAACCTCAAAACCCACCTGGGCTCGAACAGTTTCAAATTCTTGGGAGAGACCTATGAACCGCTCGTCCTCGGCGGTGCGGTTTTGTTGGTCTTCTGGCTGATGCTTTTCTGGATGTATCGTCGCAAAATCTTCCTCCGCGTTTAACTTCATGAAGCACCCGCGACTTCTCTGATTATTTTTGTGCCCTTTCCGGCGCTGTGGTTTAACTTCCCGAACTATGTTGACGAACGAAATCATTACCAATGCCCTGAAATCGGTCCGATATCCCGGTTACTCCCGCGACATCGTTTCCTTTGGAATCGTCAAAAACATTTTCATTACCGGCGATCATGTCACGGTTTCCGTCCAGCTTTCGGCTCCCAACCCCGACGTCGCGGAGCAATTGAAACGAGAGGCCGAACTTGTTTTGCAAAATCTGCCAGAAATCAAAACTGCGCGCGTCGATGTTTCCGCGCCGACCACCGCCCCCGGCGCCACTCCGAATCCATGGTCCGGCCAAAACAAGGTCCCGGGAATTAAACGCGTCATCGCCATCGCCAGTGGAAAAGGCGGCGTTGGCAAGTCCACTGTCTCAGTGAACCTGGCCTGCGCCCTGCAAAAGCTCGGAGCGAAAGTCGGCCTGCTCGATTGCGATATCTACGGCCCAAGCATTCCGTTGATGATGGGCATCAATCAAAAACCGACCATCAGCGCCAATGAAAAAATGGTTCCGCCCGAGAATTACGGCGTCAAGCTGATGAGCATGGGATTTTTGGTCGAAGGCGATGCGCCGGTGATCTGGCGTGGGCCGATGATTATGAAAACAATTCAACAATTCATCCACTCTGTTGATTGGGGTGACCTGGATTTTCTGCTCGTTGACTTGCCGCCTGGAACTGGCGACGCCCAGCTTTCCCTTTGCCAAACCGTTCCGCTGGATGGCGGTGTCATCGTCACCACTCCGCAGGAAGCGTCCCTGGGCGTCGTGCGCAAAGGCGTTGGCATGTTCGAAAAAGTGAACGTGCCCATTCTCGGCATTGTGGAGAACATGAGTTATTTCACCGCGCCCAACGGCGATCGCATCGAAATTTTCGGACACGGCGGCGGACGCGCGGAAGCCGAACGCAAAGGCGTGTCGTTCCTCGGCGAAATTCCGCTCTTCACGGAAATTCGCATCGGCGGAGACCAAGGCAAGCCGGTCGCTGCCGCTGATCCGGACTCCGTGCCCGGCCAGGCATTTTTGCAGGTGGCCAAAGCACTGAGCGCAAAGTTCGCGTGAGCTTGATTGTGGCAATACTTGGCCGTTGCTTGGTTTAATTTTTTGAATTGCCACGAAAAACAGAGCGGTGTTCAATCTTAGGACGTCAGTCTTATGTCGAGCAACACAGACAGCACAAACGGCAATGAGTTGGTCAAAAACTCTTCTCTTTATCGCGAGTTCCAAGCTGAGCGCGAAGAAATCCTTCGACACAAGTGGATTGAATCCGAGAAAGTCGGCCACGACATCGGCTTTGAGCGCGCACTGACCGATTGGATTATGAAACACCGCTCGAAATGGCGGAAAACACGTCAGTCATCGCACTGAATTACGGCCTGAGCCGTTTGCCTTTAACGCAATCCAGCGAGGTTGCGAAGGAAACATGAAAACGATTTCAAAGCATTTCGTCGCTGCGTCCGCAAAGGGCGCGCTCCATCCAATTCCCGGAACAATCCACCTTCTGCTCACGCTTGCTCTCTGCGTGCCGCTTCTGTAAATGTCTGAATCCACCCTCATTCTAAATTCCGCCGCGATGCAACGCGCCCTCACGCGCATCGCCCATGAAATTGCCGAACGAAACGAAAAAAGCAGCGATGTGGTACTCATCGGCATTCAGAGCGGAGGCGTTTCACTCGCGCAACGCCTCGGCAAAATCCTGAGCGGCATTTGGGAACGGAATGTCCCGACCGGCAGTCTCGATGTCGGCATGCATCGCGATGATCTCGGCCAGAATGCGACGCCGAATGTTCGCCCAACCCTGATTCCATTTGATGTGGCCGGAAAAACCGTTGTGCTCGTGGATGACGTTCTGTTCAGTGGCCGAACTGTCCGCGCTGCCCTCGACGCTTTAAACGATTTTGGCCGTCCCAAACAAATTCAACTGGCGGTGCTGATTGACCGCGGACATCGCGAACTGCCGATCAAAGCCGATTTTGTCGGAAAAAATGTTCCAACATCGCTATCCGAAAAAATCAACGTCCAGATTCAAGAAACCGACGGCAAAGATGAAGTGACCTTGGAAAAATTGAAATGACCTGGAACCGAAAACATCTGCTCGATATCGAATCACTCTCCGCTGCGGAAATCATGATGGTGCTCGACACCGCGCGCGCTTTCAAAGCCGTCGGCGCTCGGGCCATAAAAAAAGTTCCAGCCTTGCGGGGCAAAACCGTGGTGAACCTTTTTGTTGAGCCGTCCACCCGGACCCGCATCAGCTTCGAGCTGGCGGCGCAACGACTCACCGCCGACGTGATTAATTTCAGTGCCGAAGCATCTTCGCTCAAAAAAGGTGAAACGCTCAAGGACACCGCCAGAAATCTTGAAGCGCTGAACGCCGACATCATCATCATTCGCCACAGCGCGAGCGGTGCGCCGCATTTTCTCGCCCGGTTTTTAAATGCAAGCGTCATCAACGCCGGCGACGGCGCGCACGAACATCCCACGCAGGCCTTGCTTGATACGTTCACAATTCTGGAAAAGAAGGGGAAAATCGCCGGGCTGCACGTCACGATTCTCGGCGACATTCTCTACAGCCGCGTCGCCCGCTCCAACATTTGGGCGCTCACTAAATTGGGCGCAAAGGTCACGCTCTGCGGACCATCCACGCTTGTCCCGAAAATCTTTGAGCAAATGGGTTGTCGCGTGACCCACAACGTCGACGAAGCGATCGCCGACGCCGACATCATCAATCTTTTGCGCATCCAACACGAACGCCAGCGCAAGAGCATGTTTCCGAGCCTCGGCGAATACACGAGTTTGTTCGGCCTCAACAAAGCGCGCCTGGAAAAAACGAAGCCCGACGCGCTCATCATGCATCCCGGCCCGATCAATCGCGGCGTGGAAATCGACAGCGAAATCGCCGATTGCAGCCGCTCTGTGATTTTGGAACAAGTCACCAACGGCCTCGCCGTTCGCATGGCCGTTTTGTTTTTGGTCAACGGCGGAAAAGGTCCGCAGGAAATCGCGGCATAAAAACTAAAATGCTTCACAGTTGGACTGCTTATTTTTTGGTTGGCCTCGGCGGCGCGCTGGGGAGCATGGCGCGTTTTGGGCTTTCTCTATTTGTGGACGGACGGATTCAAAGCAAATTTCCATGGGGAACTTTTCTGGTAAACGTCGTCGGCTCATTTGTGATTGGTGCGCTCGCGGCTGTGGCGGATCAACCCGGACGATTCTCGCTCTCTCCAGCTATGCGCCAGCTTTTGATGGTGGGGATCTGCGGTGGCTTTACGACATTTTCTTCGTTCAGCATTCAAACTTTGGAACTGCTGCGCGGCGGACAATCACTTCAGGCCGCCGCCAACGTCGTCGGTTCCGTTTTGCTTTGCCTTCTTGCCGTCTGGGGCGGCCATCAATTCGGGCAAATTCTCAATCGCTGATTGCTGCAATTACGCTTTCGGCTTCATCTGCGGAAATAAAATCACGTCGCGGATGCTTTCCTGGCCGAGCAACATCATGCACAAACGATCAATGCCGATGCCGATGCCGCCAGCGGGAGGCATGCCGTGTTCGAGCGCGACGAGAAAATCTTCATCGAGCTTTTGTTGTTCGCCGCCCGCTTGATGTTCCAGTGTGTCGCGCTGGGCAATGGGATCGTTTTGCTCGGTGTAACCGGGCGCAATCTCCGCGCCGTTGATGCAACACTCGAACACTTCCACGCTTGTCGGATCATCCGGCGAAAGTTTGGCGAGCGGCACGAGTTCCTTGGGTAAATGCGTGACGAAAACGGGATTGATCAGCGTCGGCTCGATCAATTTTTCAAAGACGGCGCCGGAAACTTCAAAATCTTCGTAGTCCTTGCCGATTTCCGCGCCAAGCTTTTGCGCGCGTTCACGGCGTTCGGCTGATGAAACGTCGAACCAATCCGCCCCAGCTTTTTCCTTGATCAAATCTTTGTAGCGCGCGCGTTTCCAGGGACGGCTCAAGTCGATCGTCTTAGTCACATTACCTTCGGCATCCTTATGCTCGATTTTCAATGTGCCTAAAACTTTCTCCGCCAAATGGCAAATCAGCGGCTCCACCGTTTCCATCATCGTCTCGTAATCACCGAACGCCTCATACGCTTCGAGCATTGTGAATTCAGGATTGTGTTTGCGCGACAAACCTTCGTTGCGGAAATTTTTCCCGATTTCAAAAAGTTTATCCACGCCGCCAACGAGCAATCGTTTGTGATAAAGTTCCAGCGCGATCCTCAGGTAAAACTCGCAGCCAAGCGCGTTGTGAAAGGTCTTGAACGGTTGCGCCGCCGCGCCACCAGGAATGCCTTGCATGATCGGCGTTTCGACTTCCACGTAGCCGCGTCCATGGAAAAAGCTGCGAATCTCGCGTATGATCGCGCTGCGTTTTAGAAACGTTTGCTTCACGTCATCGTTCGACATCAGATCGAGATAGCGCTGGCGATAACGAATTTCTGTGTCCACAACGCCGTGCCATTTCTCAGGCATCGGACGAAGCGCTTTACCTAAAACGGTGAAACTGACCAATTTCACCGAAATTTCACCCGTCTTCGTGGTGAACATTATTCCGTTCACGCCGATGAAGTCACCGAGATCCAGATGTGTGAAAATATTCCATTGCTCGTCGCCGAGCGCATTTTTCTGCGCGTAAACCTGGATGCGTCCGCTCTGGTCCTTGATGTCGATGAACATGCTTTTGCCCATCTCGCGATGAGCGGTGATGCGTCCGGCGAGCGCGACTTCGCGACCTTCGACGTAATTGGCTCGCGCCTCAGCGCATTTGTCTTTAGGCGAAAATTTATTGGCAAAAGGGTTGATGCCTTTTTCGCGGAGCGCGGCCAATTTGGCTTTGCGCTGTTCCATCAAAGAGTTTGTCTCATCCATAGCAGGCAGAGATAAAACACTGGGCAAGTCACGATGTCCAAGTTTTTGATAGGTTTCAGCGTGCGGCTCAGGCTGCCTTAAGCTTAGCCAAATGCTTTTTTGCGCTTAATGATTGAGGAATCGTATTTATCCGGGACCGGCTCGACCTCTTTTCCAATTCGTGATTCTCTCGTCAGTTTTCCTCCCGCAAATTAGAGCCAGACCTCCGCAAATTTTAAGAAAGACTTTCGCTGGATTTTTTTACGGTACCAGCGCACAGTTTCCGCATGAAGTTGATTCTCTCGACTCACAATGTCACCCTCACCAAAGCCATCGAAGATCACATCGTCACCCGCATAGAAAAGTTAGAGCACATGGATCAGTATGCCATCAATGCGCGCGTGATTTTGGAACAGGACCAGCTTAAAGCCCCGGAACGCCAATTCACCTGTTCCATGCGCTTATCCATTCCAGGGCCGGATCTTTTTGCGGAAGACTCCGAAAGCGATCTTTACGCGGCCATTGACCTCGTCACCAAGAAGATCGAGCAACAACTCCGCAAACGTCACAATAAATTCAAAGCGAAAAACCATTCCGTTGCCTCCCGCAGCAAACGCACTCGTCAGGAAGCAGAACTATAATTCGTTCAGCACCTTCTGAAAATTCGAAGTTGGATGTTCGGTGTTTTATTTTTCAAAACACCGAACATCTTCGTTAAATCACTGAACCACCTCACGGAGGCTCGTCAGAAATGATCGTTCGCGCACGAGTCGTCCTGCCCATGTCGCAACCGCCCATTGAGGACGGAGCGATTCATGTTTCTGGAAATAAAATCCTCAAGGTGGGCCGCTGGCGCGATTTAGAATCTGAAGCCGGCCTGATTTTTGATTTGGGCGACGCGATCGTTGTTCCGGGGTTGGTCAACGCCCATTGCCACCTCGACTACACGAACATGGCCGGGATGATTTCGCCGCCGAAATCGTTCAGCGATTGGATCAAGGCCCTGATCGCGATCAAGGCCCAATGGTCCTATTCGGAATTTTCCCAGTCCTGGATCAACGGCGCGCAGATGTTGTTGCGCACGGGAACAACCACTGTCGCTGACATTGAAGCGGTTCCGGAATTGCTGCCGGAGGTCTGGGATGCAACCCCCCTGCGCGTTGTTTCACTCTTGGAAATGATCAGCGTCAAGAGTCGCCATTCCACAGCGAAAATCATCGCCGAAGCGGCTGGGAAAATCGCATCGCTCAAATCAACAAAATCCTTCGCCGGACTTTCGCCTCACGCGCTTTATTCGACATCGCCGGAACTTTTGAAGCGCAGCGCAGAAATTGCGCAGGAAAATAACTGGCTGGTCTCCACGCACGTCGCCGAGTCGCGGGAAGAATTGGAAATGTTCCAGCAACGCAGCGGTTCGCTGTTCGACTGGTTGAAATCGCAACGCGACAATTCTGATTGCGGAACCCTCTCGCCCGTCGAGCAACTCGAGGATCAGGGCATGTTGCGCCCAAATTTCCTGGCCGTTCACGCAAATTACATTTTGCATTCCGACGCTGAAACACTGGCCAAACGTGAATCTTCCGTCGTTCATTGTCCGCGCAGCCACGAATACTTTGGACATCAGAAATTCCCTCAGAAACTCCTCGCCGACGCTGGGGTGAATATCTGCCTCGGCACAGACAGCCTCGCCAGCGTCGCGAGCAAACCGAAAAAGGCTGTTGCTTTGAGTATGTTTCTGGAAATGCAGCAGTTCGCGCGGAATAATCCCGATGTGTCGGCGGAAAAAATTCTGCAAATGAGCACGAGCAACGGGGCGCGCGCCCTGGGTCTGGCGGGAAAAATTGGCGCGCTTTCGGCGGGAGCTTTTGCGGACTTGGTTGCACTTCCTTTTTCCGCAGCAACGGATCCTTACGAAACCGTGGTGCAAAATCGCGCTGATGTTACCGCTTCGCTCATCGAAGGGGCCTGGGCCATTTCGCCAGCCTAGCGGAGGCTCTTGGCTTTTCATCCGAGTTCGTTCTGTGCTTCACTAAAATCAGTGATCGAATTTGAAGAAGAGTTAAATCAGCGACTCTCCGCCCTTCGCGAACAAAACCTGTTTCGCGAATTGCGGCGAATAGATTCTCCGCAATCGCCGCATGTCGAAATCGGCGGAAAACCGTTCCTGAATTTTTCGTCAAACGATTATCTCGGTCTGGCGAATGATCCGTTGCTACGAGAGGCAGCCATCGAGGCAGTGAAACAATTCGGCGTTGGCTCAGGATCATCACGCCTGATTTGCGGTTCGCTAGCCCCGCACCATCAATTAGAAGAGGCTCTGGCCGACTTTAAAAAGACCGAAGCAGCGTTGGTATTTTCCACGGGATATGCGGCGGCGCTCGGCACCATTTGTGCCCTGGCTGGCAAAGATGACATTCTTATCGCCGACAAGCTGATCCACGCTTCGATCATTGATGCCGCGCGATTAAGCGGGGCCAAAATTCGTATCTTTGCCCATAACGATCTGGATGATTTGGAAAAGATTCTAAAGTGGGCGACAACCAAACCTGTTTCCGGCGTATGGCTGGCCAAGGAAAGTCCCCGCGTATTTATCGTGACTGAATCGGTTTTTTCGATGGACGGCGATTTTGCGCCTTTGCGGGAAATAGTGGAACTGAAAGAAAAATATGGCGCCTGGTTGATGGTCGATGAGGCGCACGCTACTGGAATATTCGGAAAAGAAGGGCGCGGCTTCGCTGAGAGTTGCGGCGTGGCAGACCGAATTGAAATTCAGATGGGAACATTGGGCAAAGCTTTCGGCGCATCGGGCGGTTACATTGCCGGCTCGCGTCGGCTGATTGATTACCTGATCAATCGCGCCCGCAGCTTTATTTTTTCAACGGCACCCGTTTCCGCCGCAGCCGCCGCAGCCACATGCGCCGTTCATTTCGTAAAGTCCAAATCCGGCGATGACCGGCGGCACTCGCTCTGGCAGCGCGTCGCAGAGCTCCAAGCACGTCTTAACCTTCAAAACACAAAAGCTTCCGCCATCGTCCCGCTCCTGCTTGGCGAGGAGAAAAAAGCGATTGAAACGGCCACCGCTCTGCGCGCCTTAGGAATTTTGATTCCGGCAATTCGCTATCCCACCGTCGCCCGTGGCGCCGCGCGCTTACGCATCACTGTTACTGCGACGCATTCGGAGGGTGATATAAAACAACTTCATTCCGCGCTGGCGAATTTGGGATTATTGAGCGACGAAAAACCTCGACCTTCAAATGCATAGAATCGCGCAGCTCGACCATAAGCATGTTTGGCATCCATTCACGCAAATGCGCGATTGGCTCAAGGAGGAACCGATTGTCATCGCTTCGGGACGCGGCGCGGTGTTGCGCGATGTTCACGGCAACGAATATCTCGACGCGAATTCGTCCATCTGGACAAATCTGCACGGCCATGCGCATCCAAAAATTAATTCTGCCATTCAGCAGCAGCTTAAAAAGATTTCTCACTCTTCTGCACTGGGATTTGCAAGCGAGCCCGCGTCGCTCCTGGCTGAAAAACTAGCCAAGGCGGCAAGCCCAAGAAATCGCAAGCCGCAGACAAAGCTCGAAAAAGTTTTCTATTCCGACGACGGATCCACCGCAATGGAAGTTGCGTTGAAACTCGCGTACGAATTCGCCCGCCGCAGCGGCCGCAGCAAAAATCCAAGATTCCTCTCGCTCGAGGGTGCCTATCACGGCGACACCGTCGGCGCGGTTAGCCTGGGACACATCGACTTATTTCACAAAGCCTACTCCGGGCTGCTTTTCAAAACGGACAAAGTCGCCGCTCCCTATTGCTATCGCTGTCCATACAATCGCGCCCAGCCGGAGCGAGGCGACGCGCGCGATTATCGGAAATGCAATTTCGAGTGCGTGAAATTGGTTGAGCAGAAATTTGCCGCGCAACGAAAAACCAAAAATCCCTACGCAGCCATGGTGGTTGAGCCATTAATGCAGGGCGCAGCGGGAATGATCGCACAACCAGAAGGATGGCTGAAACGGGTGGCAGAAATTATCCGCAGCGATGGCGCGCAATTGATCGCGGACGAAGTGATGACCGGTTTTGGCAGGACGGGATTTCCTTCAGGACTCAGGACTCGCAACCCAAAGCTCGAACCTCTTTTTGCCTGCCACAAGGAAGACGTTCAACCTGATTTTCTCGCTCTGGCAAAAGGGATGACCGGCGGCTATTTACCGATGGCCGCGACGCTCACAACCCAAAAAGTTTTTGATGCCTTCCTGGGTGAATACGCCGACTTCAAAACTTTTTTCCACGGCCACAGCTTCACCGGAAACCAACTCGGCAGCGCCGCGGCGCTAGCCAGTTTGGAGATTTTGCAATCGCGAGAATCCGATTCCGCAAGGCGCTCATTGCAACAGAATCTGCGCGATGAATTGCAACAGCTCTGGAGATTGGAAAACGTCGGCGACATTCGCCAGGTTGGCCTGGTTGCGGGAATTGAGCTGGTAAAAAACTGGCGCACACGCGAGCCCTTTGCCCTGCGGGTGCGAGCCGGGATTCGCGTCTGCGAAGCAATGGCCCGTCGCGGCGTGCTCACCAGACCGATCGGAAACGTGATCGCGATCCTGCCGCCTTACTGCACCACGGGAAAGCAGCTTGCGAAAATCATCTCAGCCCTCGGCGAATCGGTGGAAGAGAATTTTAAAAAGTAATTTATTCCTTTGCCCAGAAATCGATGACGAAGACATCGTCGAGGACAGGACCGAGAATCTTGCCGAAGCTCTTGTGCTCCGGATGCGGCAAATAAGCATCACGATCCTTCTCTGATTTAAAGCTTAAGACAAAGCAGTGCGTGAAGCCTTTATCATGCTTTTCCGGACTGACGTTGGTTCCCCATTCCAACGTCGCGATTTGCGGGATCTTCTTTTTTAAATCGCGGAAGGCTGTTTCCACTTTCTGAATTTGCTCGGCATTGGTTCCCGCTTTGAATTTGAGCGCGACGACGTGCAGAAGCTTCCCCGATTTCGCGGAGGTTTCAGCAGCGAATCCGCACAACGACAGCGCGGCGACAAACGTGATGGTTAACAGGATCATTTTCATAAAATTATTCCTTCGGTGCAGTGATCATTGGAAAATCGTCCGTGCGAAACGGCGAGGCAGGCAAGCCATCTTTGTTCCACAGGTTGACCACGGGAAAATCCGCCCAGCCAAACCGCACGGCAACGGGCTTCGCCACATTCGGGTTGCTCACCACAACTTTATCTCCATCGATTTCGGCTAAGGCCCAGACGAATTTTTTATCCGGTCCGCAAATGGAAAAACCTTTCAACGCCCCGCCGCGCGCTTCTAAACCAGCCCCCGCGTGATCAAAGTTCAAGATGGCTTTGTCTCCTTTGACTTTCATCTTTTTGTAGATTGGGCCGGAGTAAACAATCTTTTCGCCATATGCAACACCGCGCGCCGAAAGAGCCAGCCGCGCGCCGACGGGAGCTTTTTTCTTGGGATGAATATCTTTTTCATCACCCAAATCAGTAATCACAGCCACCCCAGTCTTCGGCAACACCGTGGTGGTGTGCAGCTGCGCCTCGCGCAGTTCGGCCCAGGCGCTTTCGGCCGGTTGGTCTTTAATCGGAAAAAATGGAGCCAATTGCACGGCTAAGAATGTAAAGTCGCCCTGATTCCAATCGCGACGCCAATTACGAATCATGTCTGGAAAAAGCGTCCGATATTGATGCGCGCGGCCGGCGTTGGATTCACCCTGATACCAGATCGCGCCTTTGATCGCGTAAGGGATCAGCGGTGCAATCATGCCGTTATAAAGCTCCGTCGGCTTCCATCCGAGGTTGGGTGACGATTTAGTTTTTCCGGATTGGGCAATTGCTTCATCGTATTTTTTCTTTGCCGCCGCATAAGCGTCCAGGATCTCCTTCTTGTAACGCGGATTGGATTCCAAAGTGGCTTGGTTCATCCAGACTTCCGCTGGGGACCCGCCCCAATCGCTTTGAATCAAGCCGACCGGGACTCCCAGCGCTTTTTGCAAATCGCGGCCAAAGTAATATCCCACAGCAGAAAAGGCGGGCGTCGAAGTCGGGTCAGCCTGCTGCCATTTGCCTTTGAAATCATGAGTGGGCTCGTCGGCTTTCAATTTCGGAACGGTGATCAAGCGCAGCATCGGATTACTTGACGCGGCGATGTCTGCCTCCGGCTCAAAGGAACTTTTCAAAGGCCATTCCATGTTGGATTGGCCGCTGCAAATCCAGACTTCCCCCACGAGAACGTTGGTCAGTTCGACGGAATTTTTCCCCGTGACCGTGAAGATGTCCGGCCCGCCGGCCTTCAACGACGAGAGCTTCAAACTCCATTTTCCATCCTTCGCTTTGGTGGAAACTTTTTGATTTCGAAATTTGACCGTGACCGTTTCGCCATCATCGGCCCAACCCCAGACCGGGACCGACGTCCCGCGTTGAAGAACCATGTTGCTGGAAAAGAGTGCAGGCAAGCGAACGTCGGCCGAAGCCGCAAAGGCGACAGCGAGTAATGCACCGCCGATCAAAAGGGAAATGGGTTTGCGCATGCCCGATACTCCAACGCAAGTGCGGACCACGGTCAAGCGGTTTGACGAAAAACCTCGGCTTTTCTGAACTGGATTGCTAATCCAACCGGAAACTAAATTCCTTTATTCGCACGCCAAAGCAGAGCGCCGCCGATGACTTGAAAAAACAAATTCGGCAGCCAGACGACCAGGTGCGGAGCCAACTCAGGCCGCGTGTCCCAGGCCTGGGCTAGAATGATAAAACTGTAGTAAACCAGAACGAGCACCAATGCGATGGCGATGCCGGCGCTGGTTTCCCGGCGGTGTGCGCGAATGCCGAGCGGAATACCGATCAAAGTAAATCCAATGCAGGCAAACGAAAATGCGATCTGCCGATGAATCTGCACGCGAACCGGCAGAGTGATGTCGCTGCGAATCTTTGCAATTTGCCGGAGCTCGGCGCGCATCCCTTCCGAGGTGGTGTTGGTGCTTGCCTGCGTGTGGCGAAATGATTTTTCCAACCTCCTTAATTGCGCCCACAGTTGCGTGGAGGTCATTTCGCTGAGGTTCGGCTTGGGGGCGTTGTCGCTGGAAACGGTCGAAATCGGAATCGTCGGCTCTTCCTGCAGTCCCAGTGAGAACACATTTTCGCCCTTAACTTCAAAAGGGGTGGCATCGAACAAGGTCAGAAAAAGTTGCCCGTCTTTGACCACGAATTTTCCGGCACGCGCATTGGCCCAATACATTGAATCATCCTGGACCTGGTAAACTTTCACGTCCTGCAAATCGTTGTTTTTAATTTTTCGCGCGTAGATAGACCAACCTCCGGGGAAATCGTTGTATTGATTTTCGCGGAGCAGGGCCGACGGGCTTGCGATCGCCGCGTTATAGAGCAAAGCCTTGTAAGCGACGCGGCATTGCGGGGCGAGCTGCATGTTCACCCAGGCGCAAACGAAACTCAAAATCACGCTGAGCAGCAAGACCGGCGTCACCAGCGAGAGCAAGCTCAAGCCGCTGGCGCGAGCCGCGGTCAATTCCTGGTCGGCGCTGAAACGGCCAAAGACTAGGAGTGTCGCCGTGAGCATCCCCATCGGCAGAGCAAACAGGAGAACGTAGGGAATCAAGAGCCCGACGGCTTGGATGACGATGAGCAGGCTGGCCTGGCGATTGACGAGCATCGTCAGGACTTCTTTCAGGACGTTGCCAAGCAGCAAAACAAACGTGAAAACCGCGACGGTGATCACAAGCGTCGCGAGCACCTGACGCGTGAGATAGAAGTGCAATGTTTTCATCGGATTACCCGACCCGCAGAGTGAACCAAATGGCGCCGGAGCCGAACAAAATATTGGGCAGCCACGCCGCGAGCCATCCCGGCAGATAACCGCCGATGCCGAGCGCCAGCCCGAGTCGCAGCAAAATGAAATAGCTAAAGCAAATAAAAATGCTGCTCGCCACTCCGACAAAAACGTTGCGCCGTCCGGAGAGCGCGCCAAACGGCAATGCGATCAGCACCACGATCAAACAGGTCCAAGGCGCGGCGATGCGCCCATGAAGCTGAGTGTAAATGAGCGAGCGTGAATTGGCGTCAAGTCGCGGGTGGAGCTGCAGGTAATTCAAAATATCAAAGATGGAAAGCTGCGGCTTTTTCAGCGCCTGTTTGTTGTTCAGACTATTGATTTTAATTTCGCTTTTGATCAGGCGCGGGCTTTCGGGCCAGTCCGAGAATTCGAGCAAATTCGTGGAAATACGGGTGCCGGCCAAATCCTGCGCGGACGAATACGTCACTTGCTCAACGTTCGTAAATTGCCAGGTTCCTTCGGAAAACTTTCCGTTCTGCGCTGAAATGAAACAGCGTTTGCCGTCCGGCAAAGCCCATTGGATGAGGACACCTTGAAGTTGAAACGTTTTTTGCTGATACGCTTTGACGATCCATTCGCGGCCGTCGCGGGTATTGACGACTCGCAAATCACCTCGCCAATCCGCACCGAGTGGATTGCTTGGCCGCGCTTCGTGTCGATGCAAAATCTCCTCCGATTTCTCAATACTGCCCGGAACCCAGAGTTCATTGGCAGCAAGATAAAGCAAACTGAAGCCCAGCCCGACGGCGAAGTAAGGCACCGAGATACGCCAAAGACTGATCCCTGCCGCGCGCATGGCTGTCAGCTCGTTATAGCGGGCGTGCGTTGTCAGCGCGTAAAGCAGCGCCAGGAGAAGCGCCACGGGCATGACCACCAGAAGAAGTTCCGGCGCGGTGACGAGGTAAAACTCAGCAATTTCGCGGGCGACCAGATGCTTTTTTTGAAAGCTGCCAATCTCGCTGATCAAGTCTGAGGAAACCCAGAAAATCAAAAATCCGCACAGGCAATAACCCAGCGGAAGGAGCAGTTCGCGCAATAAATAGCGATCCAGAAGGCGCATTGCGCGGGAGATTAGCTGTCGAAATTGGTCAAAGCAAGCGACGGAGGGAAAATCACTCTGGATGATCCTTCAACCAGGTCTTCATGGCGCTTTCCCATTCGTTCCAATTGTTCCCATGATCTTCTTCGATATAGAGCTCAAGCAAATCCTTGGCTTCGCCATGCAATGGATGTTTTTCGTTGCGCGCCACCTGAAGCACCAGCGGAAGCTTCACCGAATTCTCGCGGTTGTACAAGTCATCCAGGAAAACCGACGAAACCGCTTCGGGCACGTCGGCATTGGTCAGGTATTTCGCCGCCTTTGAGAAATATTCGTCATCCAGCAAGTTGACAATGTGCCCGGCAATTTCAATCTGCGCCTCTTCGCCGACTTTCGGCATCATTTCCAAAAGCTGCAGACCCTTTTTATTGGTGTCGTCGTCGGCATCGCCGAGAATTTCGTCGAGTTTTTCCTCCCACATCGATGGATCATCCAGTCCGTTAGTCGAAACGATTTCGGGAGCGGGAGTTATTGGCGGCTTCGGCTCTGGCTTGGCAATGACGGGGGCTGGCGCGGGTTCCACCACCGGTTTTTGCACGACAGGCTCGGGCGTTGTCTTCACCGCCGTGGACGGACTGCGGCTGGCCAGCCAGCCGATCAATCCACCTAGGACGATAGCCACGACCAGAATCCCCAAAGCCCGCGTTAAAGTTGAACTGCGCATAGACGCTTAAGTAATCGATTTTCGATTATTGGTCAAATCACTGGGCGATACGGTGGTATATCAAACAGAAATTTTCCTCGATCGCGGCTCTGGCCTTGCCTCGCTTTGATGGACAGGTAGTGAATGCATGAGGCATGGGAATTTTTAGCTGAGGTTAGTTTCAAAGTCCGCAGAGGAACGGTAGAGCATCCCTTCATTCCACGAGAAACTGGAATCCATAAAGCTTCGCGCGCGTGAGCTTGAAATAAAGGCGGATCGACCTCCCCGCGAGCGGCGAGACATCGGTCTTGCCCTTCCAATAAACGCGCTGGTCAACGAAGTTGCCACCAATCTCCTCGCAGTCGGCCAGCGTGAAGCCCGGGATGGGCTTGCCGTCGGCGTCGCGCAATTCGACGAACGCCGTGCCCATCGCGCCAGTATCAATGTTCAACCGCAACTCACGGCCTTTGAAGATCAATGGCGGTGTCTCCAGCCACCCGCCGCGATGATCGGCATCGGCGGAAATAAAGCCGTCGAGTCTCTGGCGCACCACGCCAATCCCGCCCATTCGCGCGGCGGATTTTTCATACTCAGGACGCAGGATCGCGGAATCGTGCGTGCGGCCGGACGAATTGTAATATTGGTAGAGATAATTGCCGCGGCGCACGATGCCAGGGGCCATGACCGCATACCAGCGATCCCATTCGTCGGCCAAACCAGTCGGGAAATACGGCTCCCGGCTGACGCGCTGCCATTGAATCCCATCGCGACTCGACGCCAGTTGGATCTCCAGCAGGCCGAAGTCTTCCCAGTGACCGTTCGGCGGGCGGAGGGACGGATTCCGCTCGGGCGAAAAATGGCGGAACTGCGCAGTGAACATCAAGTAAACGTCCTGCGCCCACGGATAGATCGTGGCCGAGTTATAGTAGATGTCCGAATGCGGATCGTCCTCTTTGTCCGCCTCCAGAACGGCTGGCGCGTTGGCGACGGTCAATCGTTCCTGCTTCGGATTGCCCGGCAGGTACGGCCATGGTTTCAACGGATCGTCCGTTTCCAAGCGCGTGATCCGGCGCTGGTTCTCGGAGTCGTATGAGAAAGTGCGCGTGAAGATGACGTATTTGCCGATCCGTTCGTCCCAGTCCACGACGGTCGGATTATCGATCAGGAACGGCAACACGCGGCCAACGGTGGTGAACTGCACTCCGTCGGCGGAACAGGCAGCAAAAATCCCGTCTGTCTTGGGATTGAATGGATTCTGCGTTTGCAGCCAGAACAGCTTGTAGCGTCGCGCGGGATCGGGATCGTGCGGGTCGAGAAAGATAGTTGGCAGCTCGCCGCGCCCTATCCGGACGTCCACTCGCTTGAACTTGATCCCATCTTCGCTTTCCAGGATGAAAAGATCCCCGGCGCCGACATAAAGACGAATCCGGCCCTTGTCCTCGATCACCCGGCTGGTATGGCCTGATTCTGAAGATGGCTGGCCTTTTTCGTCGAGGATAAGCCCCAGCTTTTGGGCTGGGTTCATGTGCCGTTCGACTCCCTTGCTGGCTGCGATGAACCGTTGATCGATGAAAAGCTGCTTGCGGCTCCCGATCTCGAGCGGTGCCTGTGCCGCTGCATCAAGGACGCAGAGCGACCATGCTAAGACCAACAGTAGGCGGTAGATCATTGGCGGCACCGGTTTTGGACGGCAGCGAAATTGGGCCACAAAGCGTCAATCCGTAAGTAAATCTCTAACAACATGAGCTGAACGTGTGACTTCTTCGGGGCGCACACCAAGCTGCGCCACCACCACCGCAGACAAACGCTGCCAGACCTTTGACTCGTCAGGTGTCTCGCCTCGCTGCTGCAATGCCCTCACTATGTAATCGTGCATATCACCAAGAACTCCGAGTCTCGTAGCGATCGCATCCGGAATCTCGATGTGAAGCTCTTCCTCAATGGCCATGACTAACTCGACGGTATCTAATCCCATAGCGCGTCTTGTGGCCTAACTTAGATTCAGTGTCGGGTTGTGCAATTTATCGTGTAATTAGGCCTACTTGAGTAACTCATACTTTATGTCATCGAGCGAAAAGAATGTGCCCGCTCCTCGATTGGCGACCATCGGATCAATATCTGCCGCCGTAACTACCGACTTGCGAAGTACGCCTGAAACACGAACGCGCTGCCCTCGATAATCCTCCAATCCCCAAGCATCAACTCCCTGAACCTGTGGACACTTGGTATTGGTGACGATGCCCTCCAACACAACCCTCTGACCGACTCGCTGCTCCAAATCTGGCATGACTGCTGACTGCACCGGTGGTGACGATACGGATGGCTGGCAACCGAGCAAGCAAGCCGCCGAGAGCAAAAGCGTGAATATAAGTGCGGCGCGCATGATACGCCTAACTTAGATTCGGCGTCGGGTTGTGCAGCCGATTTTGTTTCATAGATGGACGCTAGGCCTGTCTAAAAGTGCCGTCTAGTATAATTAACGCGGTTTATGACTTCCGGACCCCTTCCAGCAAAGGCTGCGTCCGCGCCTGCCGTCGCGCCGGGGCGTCCCGCCCGACGGATCAACGCACCCACGATCCAGCCGCTGGAACATTTCAGGACCGCTCAATCTTTCCATCCTCTTTTCCGGGCGGCGAGACGAACGCCCTCCACGGCAGGCGCGGACGCCTGCCGCTACTTCGGTTCGCAAAAAAACTGGAAACCGGAATTGTCCGCTTTAGCATGAGAAAATGCTGAACGCGAAAATTGTAGGGCTGAGCTGCCTTTTGATCGGATTTATTTTTAATCCGGGCAAAATTTCGGCGGTGGAAATGGACGTTAAGAATGCAAGTCCCGGCGAGGAATTAAAATTGGGACCCGCACCACGCGAAGCGCATCCGCACCTCTTTCCGGCGTCCGATGAAGCAGAACTGGCGATCAAACGAATTCGCGTCCCGGAGAATTTCCGGACAGCGGTGTTCGCGGCGGAACCGATGCTCGCCAATCCTGTGGCGTTTTGCCTCGATGAGCAGGGCCGAGTCTTTGTTTCAGAGACCTATCGCTTCAACACCAGCGTGCTCGATATCCGGCGTTACATGGCCATGCTCGATGACGATCTGGCCTGTCGAACCGTCGAAGATCGCCTGCACATGACGGAGCGGCGTTTCGGTCAACAGGCCAAAGATCTGGCGCGCGAATCCGAGGTAATTCGCCTGCTTGAAGATCGCAACCACGATGGCAAAGCAGATTTTTCCGCGGTTTACGCCGACGGTTTCAACAGCATGCTCGATGGAATTGCCTCCGGTGTCCTGGCGCGACACGGAAAAGTCTGGTTCGCCAACATCCCCGAGATTTCAGAACTGGAAGGCATCGATAAAAAAGGCCATGCCAAATCGAGAAAGACTTTCAGCTACGGATACGGCGTGCGGTTCAGCTATACCGGACACGATCTGCACGGATTGATTCTTGGGCCCGATGGAAAGCTTTACTTCAGCTTTGGTGATCGCGGCGCCTCGGTGAAAACCAAAGAGGGCAAAACGTTGGCGTATCCGGATGAAGGCGCGGTGTTCCGCTGCAACCAGGATGGCTCGGAAATGGAAGTGGTTCATCACGGCCTGCGCAATCCGCAGGAACTCGCCTTCGATGAGTTTGGAAATTTATTCACCGGCGACAACGATTTCGACCACGGCGATCACGAGCGCTGGGTCTATGTCGTCGAGGGCGGCGATAGCGGTTGGCGGGTCGGCTATCAACATCCGCCGCTTGGCTACAATCATGTCCCGTGGATGGCCGACCAGCTTTGGACGCCCTATTTTGAAGGTCAGGCCGCTTACATAATTCCGCCGGTTGCAAATATCGGCGATGGCCCATCCGGCCTGACGTATTATCCCGGCACCGGCCTGCCCGAGAAATACAACGGCCACTTTTTCCTCTGCCAGTTCAAAGGAAGCACCGCTCAGAGCGGCATTGAAACATTTGCCGTGAAACCCAAAGGCGCGAGTTTCGAACTGGTGGATTCCGAGCCGTTTATCTGGAATGTAGAGGCGACCGATGTGGATTTTGGGCCGGACAGCCAATTGTATTTTTCCGATTGGGGCGAAGGATGGGAGCGAAATCGCAAAGGCCGAATCTATCGCGTGTTTGAAACGAATTCCGTCCATGCGCCCATCGTTGACGAAGCGAAAAAGCTTTTGGCCAAAGGCTTCGATCGCATGTCGCAAAAAGAACTTCTCAAGCTGCTGTCGCACGCAAACATGCGGGTCCGATTGGAGGCACAATACGCCCTGGCTGAACGCGGGAACAAAAGCGTTGAAGCGCTCGCAAAAATTGCCGCAGAAACCCAATCCAATCCGCGCGCGCGTCGTCACGCCATCTGGGCCCTGGGGCAAATCGGGCGCAAGAATCCAGCGGCGCTATCCCCGCTCCTGCCTTTGCTGCGCGACGGAGATGCGGAGATCCGCGCGCAGTCAGCGAAAATCCTAGGCGAAGGCCGCGCGAATAATTCATTTGCAGGTTTAGCCGCGCTGCTCGGCGACTCCAATTTGCGCGTTCGCTTTTTCGCCGCGCAAAGTCTCGGCAAACTCGGACGAAGCGAAGCGGTCCAACCGCTCGTGACGATGCTTCGCGAGAACAATAATCAAGATCTATATCTGCGTCACGCTGGAGTCGTTGCCCTCAGCCGTTGCGCAAGCCCGGATCAACTCCTGGCAAATGGCAAAGACAATTCTGCCGCGGTGCGAATGGCCGCTCTGTTGGCCATGCGTCGACTCGAACGCCCGGAAATTGCTGAGTTTTTAAATGACGCGGACGATTTGCTGGTGGTCGAAGCAGCTCGTGCCATCAACGATGTCCCCATCAACGCCGCCATGCCAAAACTTGCGGCTCTGATCGGCGACCAACGAACCTTTTCGGCGAAGTTCACGAACCAATTTGAAGCGCTGCAACTGCGCGTCATCAACGCTAATTTTCGCCTGGGCCAATCGGAAAATGCGCTAGCTTTGGCCTCGTATGCGGCCCGGGAGAATTCACCTGGCGCCGTCGCCGTCGAGGCATTGACCGATTTATCCAATTGGGCTGAACCGGGTCGGCGTGATCGTATCGTCGGAGTGTTTCGCCCGTATGATAGCGGTCGGGAAAAGCAAGCTGCCGTAACCGCGCTGCTGCCAATCATCAACAAAATCATCGCGGGTTCAGGCACGGATAAAGTGAAACTCGCCGCCATCGCTGCGATCAACCAGCTCCAACTCGCCGGCAGCGGCGAAGCGCTTTTCCAAGTTTTTAGCGACGGAAAGAATCCCGAAAGGGTTCGGGTCGAAGCATTGAAGACGTTGGGGCAATTGAAAAGCGCTGGGCTTAATGCCGCAGTAAAACTAGCACAAACAGACTCCAGTGAACTGATCCGCAAAGAAGGAAATCGTCTCGCGACAGAAATGCGGCCGGACACCGCCCTCGCTCAGATCCGTTCGATTCTCGAATCAGGATCCATCCCCGAAAAACAAGGCGCGCTCAATTCGCTTGGCGCCGTTCCCGGACCGGAAGCTGATCGCGCCCTGGCGGAACTTCTGGAACAACTTTCCGCAGGGAAATTAGCCCGCGAAGTCGAGTTGGAATTGCTGGATGCCGTCGCAAAACATCCGTCGCCTGTCCTGAAAAGCAAGCTGGCGCAATACGACGCAAAGGGGAGCGGCGCGTTGAAAAACTTTCAACAAGCGCTGTTCGGCGGCAATGCGGAAGCGGGCAGAAAAATATTCTTTGAGAAGGCAGAAGCGTCTTGTGTCCGTTGTCACAAAATCAAAGATGAAGGAGGCGATGTCGGCCCAGCTCTCTCGGGAGTTGGCACGCGACAAGCGCGGGAGTATTTGCTGGAATCGCTTGTTCAGCCCAACGCCAAAATTGCGCCCGGGTTTGAAACGCTGCTGGTCATCATGAAAAACGGCTCGAGCTACGCTGGTGTTTTCAAGAGCGAAAACGAATCCGAGCTGGTCATTAATTCACCGGAAGATGGCATTACAAAGATCGTGAAAGCCGACATCAAGACGCGCAGTCGGGGAAACTCGGGAATGCCGGACGGCCTCGGGGAGGCTCTCTCCAAACGCGATCTCCGCGATCTGGTGGAGTTTCTTTCGTCGCTGAAATAATTCCGCGAAAAAACGCTTCTCGCGTTGTCAGAGGAAAAGGCTCGCCGCGTTTTCCTCTTTCGCGAGATTGCGGCCTCCGATGTAGCAGCTTTCCAGCTTTCCGCTGGCCCATTTCCGCAGCTGGTAAAGTTGGCCGAACGTAAACTGCGGTGCGCCGCCGCCTTGTCCCCCAACCAATTCGGCACCGCGCCGCACGTTGTCCATCATCCAGGCCGGAATCAAAACGTGATACGGATTGCGTTGCACTTCGCCCACGTGAAACGAGGTTGCCGCCATTAAATCAGCGACGTCCTGCGCGCTGTATTCCACCATCAGATTGGGCGAATCATTTTGTCCCCAGAACTCGGTCTCGACACAAAAGCACGTGAAGCTCGCGGGCAGGGTTTGCAACGCATCCGTGAGGAGATGATGAACGCCGATGTGTGTTCCATTCCAGTCCTTGGCGTGCGGGAAGAAAATCACTTTCGGTTTTTCTTCGGCAAGAATTTTCGCGATCACCTTCACCATCTGCGACCAAAGCGGCTGGTCCGTTTCGCGCGTTTTCGGGGTCACTTTTTCCAGCCCATCCGGCGCAGTTTGCTTCAGGCCGAAGCCGAGAAAATCGCACGCGCCTCTCAACTCCGCCAAGCGCGCCGCCTGCCGCTCCTTCTTGCTCCCCTGCGTCACCGCAACATTCACGACGCTCCAGTTCGCTTCGCGCAGAAGCCTCAACGCCAATCCGCCCTGAATGGTTTCGTCATCGGGATGCGGTGCAAAGAACAGAGCCTTTGGCGCTTCGGATCCCGCCGTCACGCGGGCGCATGGAGCCAGACCGCCGAGCGGCAATTTTTTCGCCGCGCTCGTGAGCGCCGCAATTTCAGAAACAAAATTCAGATATGGATTCATATTTTAGCGGGAGGCATGGCTGAGCCGTCATCAGTTATTCAAATCTTCGGCAAGCTCGCCGCTGCGATGGCTTGTCCATGGCGTTTATCGCTTTCGCTTGGGACGTGGAAAGTGACACGCTCGGACACCTCGGGAAATTCTGATTTCAGAACCTCCTTCGCGACCTCAACGATCACGTCGCCTCCCGTGCCGCTTGTCACGCGACCAAGCGTGAGAATGTTTTCGATATGATAGAAATCCGAGTAATGCGCCACCTCGTAACCAAAATAGACGCCGATAGTCTGATAGATTTTTGCCGCGCGCTCATCCCCGCCAGCCATCAACGCTTGAACCGCCTTCAGTTTTTCGGGCAACCCAAGCTTCGGGTCCATTTCAATCCCCGCAGCCGGAATCAGCCTTCCGACCGCCTGCTGTGAAAAGTATTGCACGCCGCAACCGTAATCCCCGCTCCACTCGTCGCGGGCGGCATTCGGGTTGTAATCCACCGGCATGAACGCGAGCTCGTTCAGCCAGGTCGTGATGTTGCCTTCGGGTGTGACGTAGCCGCCCGCCTGACTCGTGCCCATTGCGATGCCGAACACGGAATTTTTCTTCAAAGACATGGAGCCTGCCAGCGCGGTGACTTCGCCGTCGTTGACGATCTCAAACGGGACGTTGTTCCAGCGTTTTTTCACTTCGAGAAACATATCTTTGACACGCGCATCAAAAACATCTTTCGGCACTCCACGAAACAGTGAAGCCACCTTCACCCGGTTGTTGACGTAAACGCCCGCCGCGCTTCCGCCAATCGCATCAATCCGCGGCAAGTGGGCTGCCGCTTTTTTCAACGAATCCATAATACCGTCAAAGTGATATTGCGGATCGGGTTGCATGTAGGGATCCCAAACCACTTCTTCGCTGAAAACGACTTTTCCATCGATCACGGCGGCGGCTTTGCGATCGCTTCCGCCAAGATCAAAGCCGATGCGGCAGCCATCGAGGTGGCGCCCCAGCGGCGCGGTGGCGGCGCGCGCAGGCGGAATCTGGCTGGTGATTACAATTTCAAATGGCCGTTCGTAAATGCGATCGCCCATCATGTCCGCGTCAAATTTTGCGGCGGGAACTTCTTGAAAATGTTTTTGCAACCGTTCGCCGAGCAACTTTGGCCCGTCAAAATAAACGCGAAAACCGCCCCAGCCCCAGAGCATGAATTTTACGATCCGCTCGATATAGATGAAATTCGCCGCAGCCTGTGGGTGGGATTCCGGAAAAATTTCGGTCGCGAAATGAAAGACCGAGCCATCGGCCTGTTCGAGCGCCAGCGTCGCTGGCAACGGATTCCCGGACGCGCGCACCTGCTGGCGAAAGCGCCGGCTCGCCAAAACCGCAGGACGGAATTCTGGATCGAGCACGGGAACGATTTTAGGTTGCGGCAGGAACAGCCCGTTATTTTCGTTGATCATCGGAAAGGAATTTTGCGGTGAATATTTGTTTCAAAATCTTGCCGCCACCATGCGGATACTTTTCGCCCAGCAGGAATGCCGACGTCGGCGCAATGTCGATATTCTCCACGAGAGCCACTTTGCGCCCCCGTTCAATTCCCCGTCCAGCCGCGATGAACACTGCGTTCATTTTCGGATTGTCCGAGATATAACCATGGCTGCCGGTCGTGCGATCTTTTTTGGAGATACCCGCGTTCCCCGTCCCGCTGGCAAAACTGTATCCGCCCTCTGCGGCCAGGACTAAATCGGGCGCCTGCGGATTTGACGCAGGTTGGGGCAATCCCAACTTCGCGTAATCGGCGGGCAAAATGATTCTGGAAACGCCTTCATGTTTTTCAAAAAGTGAAATGACTTTGAGCCGATCCTCGTCCGCCGTTTTCGGCGAATTCAAATAGACAAAAGCGCTGCCACCCTCGGGAATGGCTTGCACGCGGGCGCGGGAAATCGAGTCGTCATCGCGCGCTTCCAGCAAACCCGCTTTGCGCAACACGGCATTTGCCTGGATCGATTTCGTCACCTTTTCGAAACCATGATCCGCCACGATGAAAAGGGTCGTGCGTTCCCGCAATCCAGCGGCGTCAACCGCATCCAAAATCTTCTGCACATTATTATCCGCGTGCGCCAAGGCGTCATACGCTTCCGGACTTTCGGGGCCGAAGCGATGCTGAATTCCGTCCACCACGAGGAGGTGGATAAAAAGGATGTTTGGTTTCAACCGCTTGATCGAATTGCAGGCGGCGGCCGTCCAGATGTCGTCGCGCTCTTTACCGGCTTTCGTTGCGAACCAAACGTCGCTGCCCACTTTCAGGTCGCCGCTGCGGACGAGCTCGTCCAACAGGCGCGGCGTCGTGTACTGAATCATCTGCGGGACGTCCGGAAAATTGTCATCCAACGTCTTCGCGTTTCGGGTGCAGGGCCAGTTGATCCCCGCCGTGCGATAGCCTCGCTGGTGCAAAAAATCGTAAACCGTCGGCGCTTTCACCAGGTCATCCTTGTCAAAATAGCCGCTGACGGATGCCGGCTTTTCGCCACCCGGCCGAACCAGGGCGCCGTTGAACAGCACGGAGTGTTTTTCCGGCTGAACGCCCGTGACGATCGTTGTGTGATTCGGCCAGGTCACGGCTGGATTTGAAACTTTCAAACCTTCTCCGATAACGCCACGCGCAGCCAATTTCCGCAAATTCGGAACGGGCGTCCTCGGGTCAGCAAATTCGTAAGCAGGGAAACCATCGATGGTAATCACGATCACGTGATGATTGGTCGAAGCCTGTGCGGCGCAGGTGGCGAGCGTCACCGCGAACATGAAAATAGTTTTTAGATAATTCATTTAACACGCTCAAAAAGAGCCGCGATGGTATCAACAATTTTGACGGAGGCGTCCACTTCTAAATAGCTGGCGCGCGAACGCCAGGTTTCATAACCGCCGAGTTTGTGCTGGGTCGGCGTCGGCAAATAACCGTTGTAACCATTGGCCAATTCAATCGTAAATGCCTGCTGAAAAGGGCTGCGCTTTTTCAGTTCAAGGCCGATCTCGGCAAACACTTCACAGGGAATCGCCGCGATGGCCAGGTCGCCAATCCGATGTGCCTGAAGCGTCAGCGGAACTTGCTCGGGAAAATCCGCGAGCAAAACCGTTTCGCGCGCGTAGATCTCCGGCAACAAATTCCGGGCGGTGGTTTTATCCAGCGCCATTCTCGCCTGTTCTACTTCTCCTTGTTTTGGCCGTCGCACGCCCAATTTTATTTCCTGCTGCGCAGATTTTACCGGAACCCAATCGTGCCATTCGATTTTTCCATAAACGGCCGTTGCGACGTCGGCCAGCGCGTTCGCGACACGGTTGATTCGGGCGAACGGCGGTTCGGCCACGGGTGTGTCTCGAAAGTTGATATTGTTACAATCGCCACTGGTTCCGTTGGACATGATGGCAACAAATGGCGGGTCCTGGCGATCCGCTGCGAGCCGCTGCTGAACTCGATCGCAAAAGGCGCCGAAATAATCCGCGGAATACGTCGCTGCGCCGACTCCGCCGCAGTAGTGCATGGAATAATTCGCAAGAAGCGCGATCGGTTTTCCATCGAGCGATTTAAGGGCAACCACTGGCACATCGGGATCAGTCGGGCCAGCGGGATCCAAAAGATCGGCGCTTCCAGCCGGGGGGTTCATCTTCACCAGATCGTTGGTTCGGCCCCAGGGATCTTTGTTGATCACACCGGGGCGCAGCTTCCATCGGCGATTAAAAACCTGGCGCGGTTCCGAGCCGACGCCCCAGCCGATTTTCGCGGGCGCAAGCTGATTGATCGCTTGCAGAACCGCGTCAGCCAATCGCAGGCTAAGAAACCGTTGATATTCCTTGTTGGCTTCGCTCTGGTAAATGCTGACGACGGCTGGAGCCGAATGGGTGTGCGTGGCCGACATCAGAATATTTTCCACCGGCAGCCCAGACCTTGCGTGAATAATCTTTTTCGCTTCCTCAAAAATTTCGCGGTAAATCAGGCAGCTGTCTGCGACGCAAATGGCCAGTCGGTTTTCGCCATCATCAAGCACGATCGCGCGCGCATGAAGTTGATCGTGAAGATTCGTCCCCTTTTGATCGGTCATGTTGCCGTTGATCGAAATCCCCATCCACGGGCTGATGTTGGCCGTCGCGGCTCCGGCTCTAAATTGCTTGGCCGCAAAGGACGAAGAGCTGAAGCAGAGAAAAATCATCAGGGTGAAGATCAGCCGCGAATTCATGACGGAATTCAGCCAGTTTTCGGACGCTCGCGCAAGTGGCTGAGCGTTCAATAAAGATAATTATCGGAAAATCATTCAGCCGCTTCCTGCCCATCGGGCGCATGGCGGAAATCCTGTTGATTAATGCGAATTGGCCGGTTAGACGTTCAACATTCGCCTCTTCACACGTCACAGATTTTAACCGCCTGATTCAACGAAGCGATCTTGTCACGTGTCGGAATAAATTCCTGACCGACGAAACCTTTATAACCTGTTCCCGCGATTGCGTTCATCACCGCGGGGTAATTTATTTCCTGCGAGTCATCAATTTCGTTGCGGCCGGGATTGCCAGCCGTGTGATAGTGCGCGATGTAAGGATGATGCTGCTTGATTCGTGCGATAATGTCGCCATGCATGATTTGCACGTGATAAATGTCGAATAAAAGTTTGATCCGCTCGGAGCTGACCTGCCTGCAAACTTCCGCCGCCATTTCGATGTTGTCGCAAAAATAATCGGGATGCCCTTTCATCTCGATGTTCACCCGCGAGTTGAGCATTTCCAGGCAAAGCGTCACCCTTTTCTGCTCCGCATAGCCGGCAATTTTCTTTAAACCTTCCACCATGTTCTTCATGCCCGCCTGGTCGGACAACCCTTTGCGAAAACCAGAAAACGTAATCACATTCTGAAAACCCGCCGCGGCTGTCACGTCGATGCGTTCGCGCAAAATTGTCAGGCATTCCTCGTGTTGATCGGCGTGCGCAAAGCCTTTGGCAAATCCGTGGCTCGGTGTAACCGCGCAAACCAGTCCGAGTTCCTTTAACATCGGCCAATTTTCCGGCCCGGCCAGCTCCACGGACTTCATTCCCATCCGCGCCGCATTCTTCGCCAACTCTTTGACCGACATCGGCTTGAAACACCAGGGCACAACCGATTGGTTGATGCGGTTTCTCTTGGCTTTGTAGAATTGCTCGTCCGCAGCTGAACATCCGATCCGGGGCAAAGCCACGGCCGCGCCCAGAACCAAACCGGCTTTGAGAAGGGCGCGGCGCCGGACAACGGCAGCGGAAGGTAGGTTGGCGGGTTGAGATTGATTCATCACAAATTCAAAACAGTTGGGCGACGGTGAAATAACATGACAGAAATCGATCCGCGATGACAAATCCGGTTCGTCGCAGAAAATGCGACCCAATGCCTTCAATGAAGATGGTTCGGACCGCCGACGCTCATTTTAAAAATTAGTCCGTGTTCGGATAAGAGCCGAGCACTTTAACGAAGTTGCATTGCTGCTCGAGGTCAGCAATGGCCCTGGCCACTTTCCGATCATTCATGTGGCCGTCGCAATCGACAAAGAAAAAATATTCCCACGCCTTGCGCTTGCTTGGGCGCGACTCGATTTTCGTCATGTTCAATTTGTAGCGGCGAAAGGCACTGAGCGCGGAATGCAACGCGCCGACTTCGTGAGCGATGCTGATCATGAGGCTGGTGCGATCCTTGCCGGTGGGCGGACTGCATTGCCGGCCCAAAACCAGAAAGCGCGTGGCGTTGGCGGAATTGTCCTGAACATCGTGGTCGAGAACAGGCAATTTATACTTCTCAGCTGCCAAAACGCCGGCGATGGCGGCGGAATTTCTCTCTTTTGCGGCAAACTCGGCCGAGCGCGCATTCGAGGAGGTTTCGATGATTTCTGCCTCTGGAAAATTCTTCTGCAACCAAATGCGGCATTGCGCGAGGGTTTGCGGATGGACGTAAAATTTTTTGATCTGGTCGCGGCGAAACCGGCTCAAGAGACATTGCTGAATCCGCAGAATGATTTGCGCGACGATTTTCAAATCGCTCTCCACAAACATGTCGAGGGTGTGCGTGACGACGCCTTCGGTGGAATTCTCCACGGGAACCACGCCGTAATCCGCGCGGCCGTTGCTGACTTCGGAGAAAACGTCGGTAATGGTTTTCTGCGCGGCGTAACGAAGGCTGGCGCCAAATTTTTGAATGGCAGCCTGATGCGTGAACGTTGCTTCCGGCCCGAGGTAAGCGATGGTCATCGATTTTTCCAGCGACAGGGCGCTCGACATGATTTCCCGGTAAATGGCGCGCAATGAATCGCCGGTGATTGGGCCGGGGTTCATTTTGCAAATTCGATTGAACACGGCCTGCTCGCGATGCGGCGCGTAGATTTCTTCGCCTGCCTTGAGCTTGATTTCGCCAATTTCCAGAACGTGTTTGGTGCGTTCATTGAGCAACTTGACGATTTGCGCGTCGAGCTGATCGATGGCTTTGCGATGCTCAGGAATGTTCATTGGTGGCCGTTTCCTGTGGCGCTTCCGCCGCTGGCGTTTCGATGGTTGCTTCCAATTCCTGCTGCGCGAGTTGCTTGGGGGGCGCGGTGGCAAGCCCGGGATCAATCGTCAATAGCGTCTCCGGTTTTTGGATGACGATGCGGCGAAGCTCATCGGCAGCGGGCAAATTTTCCAAAGCGCGCAGGCCAAAGTATTCCAAAAACAATGGCGTGGTGCTGTAGAGCGCCGGGCGACCGATCACTTCGGCGCGTCCGGATTGCACCACAAGGCTGCGTTCGACCAGAGTTTGCATCACGCCATCGACGGCCACGCCGCGAACCTGCTCGATTTCAGCGCGCGTAATTGGTTGGCGATAGGCGATGATGGCCAGCGTCTCGAGCGCGGGTTGCGAGAGGCGGGATGGGCGATTGCGTTGCCCGACCAGGGTCATGAGCCAGGGCGCAAATTCCGGCAAACTCACGAATTGCCAGGAGCCCGCAACGCACGCCAGACGATAACTGCGCAACGCTTCCTCGTGTTCTTTCTGCAACTGGTCCAGCGCGGCGACCAAATCTTCTTCTTTGATTTTCTTGAAAAGCTTGGCTTCTTCGGCAGCGCCCTCGGCCACAGCGGTAGCGGTGAGGATGTCCCGAAGTTCTTTCGGACTCATCGGCTTTTGTGCCGAAAACAAAACGGCTTCCAAGATAGTTTTCAATTCCATGCTAATTCAAATTCGGGGCACCCGACTCGGCGGGCGCAGTGGAGTTGGTTGGCGGCAGATTGGCGTCGTCGGCGTTATAGACGGCAGCGATCTGCGGAGGTGCTTTGGTAATTTCAATTTCGCTGAAATGCTCGGACTGCAGGCAGGCGAGTTGTTTGAGGCGGATTAATTCCAGCAAGGCCAGAAAAGTGCAGATCACTTCCGAGCGGCTCGTTGCGCCCTCGAACAAACCTGAGAATTTAACGGCCGTCTCGGAAACGAGCTTGAGCAGTTCTTCAATCTTCTCACTGACACTCCATCGCTCCTCGAAAATATCGCGCTGATCCTCGCGCTGGTTGACCCGTTTGAGAATCGCGTTGACCGCGTTGAGCAAATCGAAAATCGACACATCCGGGCGCAGGGCGGCGCGATCGGTCGCAAAATCAAGTTTGCCAGGCAATCTCGGGTAAATGTTTTCCTGCTCGAGTTCACGGACTTGAAGTTGCGCGGCGGCGTCTTTGAATTTTTTGTATTCGACGAGTTGACGGATCAATTCAAAGCGCGGGTCTTCGCCGTCATCTTCATCTTCAACCTGAACCTGTTGATCGACGGGCAGCAGTTCCCGGCTTTTGATGAACATAAGCGTCGAAGCCATCACCAGGAATTCGCCCGCGACTTCCAGGTCGAGCATGCGCATAACCTCGATGTATTCGATAAATTGCGTCGCTAACTTCGTGAGATTGACCTCATAAATATCGACTTCCTCCTTCCTGATCAGGTGGAGAAGCAAATCGAGCGGACCTTCGAAGACTTCAAATTTAACTTTGTATTCGGACATGCAACGGCGGCGTTATTGAGGGCGAATCCTAAAAGGGGCGCCATCCATTGGCAACGCTTTACTGGTTTTTCAGGAGCAGCGGAAAATAAATTCGCGACGAAACGAAGCTGAAAATTTCCCGGTCGCTTGCCCTAAAAAGTCTCACGACAAGGAATTCAAGCACCCGGGGCGAATTCCACAACTCGAAGCGAAGGCGTAAACCCGCGAGCTCCTCCAAATGCTCCCCGCCACGGGAATTGCAACGCGAGGAGGAGCGGCGAGCGGGGGCGCAACGCCCTGAAAGCAACGCGACGACCCTGACTTGAACCGCGTTGAAAAACCTGTTAGTAAATAGCTGCCATGTTTCGCAATGTTTCACGTCCATTTTCTCTGCTTGCAATCTTCACCTCGATGATTTGCTCAACAACTTTCGCGGAGGAAGTCCGCGGAAAACCGATCGTGGCCAAGAAGAAAATCGCTCCCGTTGAGGCAACTACGAATTCCGTGACGGCTCCATCCGGCACCAAATCTGCAAAAAATGGAGATTACGTCGAGGTCGGTTTCGACCGGCTCGCAAATTTTTCCTTCGAGATGCCCGAAGGCCTTCAGCCCACCAATTCAGCCAATAAAGCGACCAAGTCCGGCGACCAGATTCCGGCTGACGTAAAATCTTTTGATCAGAAGAAAGTGGCGCTCAAAGGCTTCATGCTCCCGCTGAAAGTGAGCGATGGCGTCGTCACGGAAATGTTGATCATGAAAGATCAATCCATGTGCTGCTACGGCTCAGTCCCGCGGATCAACGATTGGGTCAGCGTTAAGATGAAAAACGGCGGAGTCAAATCCGTCATGGATCAACCCGTCACGCTCTACGGCAAACTGCACGTCGGCGAAATGTTGGAAAACGGTTATCTCGTCGGCATCTACGAACTCGACGGCGACAAGATGGACGAGCCGAAATAATTTATTTTGCGACCGGCGCGGCCAACGGGACCTGTCCCGGCCGGCCCAAATAATAAATCAGATCGCGCACTTCCTGCGCACTGAGCGCATCCAGCAACCCTTCCGGCATCATCGACAACTCATTTTGCTTCAGTGATCGCACCTCGTTTTTTGGAACCGTGATCGCCTCGTTCGCGGTCAAAACGAGATAGGCATTGTCGCCTTGCGTTTTAACAATTCCCGTGATGACGCGATCGTCTTTGGTCTCCAAGGTGGAAGCGCGATATTCATTTGGAATGACCGCGTTCGGGTCCACCATGTTCTGTAGAATATAACTCAGATCACCGCGATTTGAGCCGGTCAAGTCGGGCCCAACCTTCCCGCCAACGTCGAACAAGGTATGGCATTGCTGGCAGGTCTTTGCAAAAACGGCGCGACCTCGCGAAGCATCGCCTGACTGTGAACCGCCCGCGCGATAAGTTTTTCGATATTTTTCAATCTGCTGAACCTTGTCGGCACTCGATTCGCGAAATGCGCCCCAGACTTTTTCAAGCTGCTGATTGACTTCGTCGTTCTTCAAGCTGCGGAGCTGGCGAACCAAATCGGCGCTCAGATCTTTGCGGGAGATTTGGTCCGCGCCCACGGAGACCAGCAGCGGTTTGGCGAACGTCACGCGTGACGAAAGCGTGTTGAGCGCATCACGTTTTTCCTCTGAATTGAATGAATTGTAGCCTGTGATAATTTTGGCGGGCGTCGCAGAATCTTCATACAAGGCCAGCCCGCGCAAAGCCTGACCGCGCAAAGCCGGATCGTTCAGCAGCGACTGCAAGGCGGGCGCGAGCTCCTTGTCTTTAAAATTCAAAAGCGACTCCAGCGCAGTTCGGCGCGCGCTCGGTTCGGCAGCAGGGTTGACCAGTGTTTTCCGAAGCCCAACCAGCGCCTGAATGCTGCCGAAGGTCAACGAAAGCGATTGCATCTGCGCGCGAATTTCTGCGTTCGGATTTTCCGACAACTTCGTTTCAATTTCTTCCCAACCGCGTGGCATTGGCGCGCTGCGCTGGCCTTTGAGCGAAATGCCGAGACCATTCAAAATATTCAGAGTGCGTTCGGCGGAACTCTGGCGTTTCAAACTTGCGACAATCTCTGCCATGGCGTCGGCGGTTCCGATTGCGGCAACCCGGCGAACGGTGAAGTTTAAAATATTGGGCAGCGTGGTGGTTTCGGCGATTTGCAACGCGCGTTTCGCATCAAGAGCCGCCAATGGTTCCGCCGCATACCAATACATCAACGGAAGATTCGGGTCACTCGCGTCTTCCGAATGCGGGTAAAGATTCGCCAAAATATCCCAGCGGTTTTCGAGCGGCAACCGTTGGAGCGCGGAGGCGAGGTAGAGGCGAACGATGGGAGATTTGTCTTCACGAGCGAGCCGGGAGAATTCCTTCAAAATCTCAGGTGAAACTGTTTTCTCTTCGCACAGAAACTGAATTGTCCAAGCACGAATATGTTCGTCGGAATCGCTCAACATGCGCTTTTCAAAAGGAAGCACCAGTCCGTCAATGCGCCCGAGCGCCTGATAAGAATTTAAGCGTAGAAGCTGATCGGATTTGCTGTTGATATTTGACGCGAGTTGTTTGGCTGGTTGATTTCTCTGCGAAAGTTTCTGCGCGCGATCTTTTCCATCCCGGTTTCCATAGCGCTCCTGAAGAATCTCCTGAGCATGTCGCACCTGCCAATTATTCTTGCTGGCGAGCAGCTTTACCAATTCTCCATCACTTAACTTCTGCAAATCCACTTTCTGAAACTTGGTGTCGCCATAGCTAATTTTAAAAATTCGCCCATTTGAACGGTCGTGTCCCGCCTCATTGTTATGGTGGCACTGGTTCTTGTCATACCAATCGATGAAATAGACCGCGCCGTCCGGGCCGGTTTGAAAATTAATCACCTGCGACCATCGGTCGTTGAAGTTGATCGGATCTTTTCCATGGTGGCCGATGAATCCGGAACCTTTGCGCTCGGGGATATCCATGTTGATCCGTTGCCCGTGAATATTGCCGATGAAAATCTTCCCCCGATATTCTTCCGGCCAATTGTTGCCCTGATAAACCATCAGCCCAGCATGCGCGTGACCGCCGCCTGCGGAATCCGAACGGCCGTTTCCGGCGTGTGGACCTTTGTCGCCTGCGTAATGCACATGGTCGGCAATCGTTTTCAGATCGTCATAAAAGTATGGAAAAATCGTTTTACGACTGTTTCGTTCCCGGCTTTTTTCGTTACGCGCCGTTTCATCGGCACCGACGGTGTAATGTTCCCCGCCCTGCCGCATGTAACGGCCACCTTGAATCATGTGAAACAAATGCGGGATGACGCACGCTTCTTCAAAGAGTTGCCCATGCTCGTCGAAATCAAATCCCCACGGATTGCTCGTGCCTTCGGCAAAAACTTCGAAAACTTTCTTCGTGGGATGATAGCGCCAGATGGCCGCATCAACCCATTGCCGTTCTTTCTCGGGCGCACCCGGTTTTCCAACGAGGGACGGACAGAAAACGCCGTGAGAACCATAGAGCCAGCCGTCCGGGCCCCATTTGAAACTGTTAAGCGTTTCGTGCGTGTCACGTTTATAATCCCATCCGTCGAGCAAGATTTCCGGTTTGCCTGCGGGCTTGGGTTCGTCGCCATCGGCAATCGGGATGAACATCAAATAGGGCGCAGCGCCGACGTAGACGCCGCCGAAACCCAGTTCAATTCCGCTGACGAGATTCAATCCTTCCATGAAAACGGTGCGCTTATTGAATTTGCCGTCGCCGTCCGTGTCCTCAAAAACCAGGATGCGATCCTTGCCCTCCCCTTCCGGGGCGCGTTTCGGATAGGTGTAAGCCTCCGCCACCCACAAACGCCCGCGATGATCGATCGCAAATGCGATCGGCTGTTTCACGTCAGGTTCACCAGCGAAAAGAGTGGCTTTGAAACCGGGCGGCAACGTCATTTTCGTCACGGCATCCTCCGGAGAAAGGCCTTCGTAGAGGACCTTGTCCGTTTCGGGAATTGCGGCCGCCTTTTTTGGGGTCAACTCGTTTTTGAAATTGGGCCGCTCCGCGTAAAATTTGAAATCATCAAAATTAATGTGACCCCAAGGCCCCTTCTGTTCATCCACGACGCGGATAAAAATCTTCCGCCCCATTTCCTTGCCCATCTCGACCACCACCGGACGCATGTTTTCAACCTGCTGGCCGGATATCTTGTAAAAAACCTTGTCGCGCTTCTCGTCCACCAGCTCCACGCGGACTCCTTCCCCGTCACCGCCACCCACCAGAAAGCTGGCCCAAGGATGCGTCACTTTGAACGGGGCTGAAGTCAAGGTGCCACGTAAATCGTCCCCGCTATTTTCGTAAGTGCCGATCCAGAATTCGCCCTGGTGCTCGCTTTTCAAATCCGCACGGCGTTTAACCACCGTGTCGCCGTGAACCGGTTGCTTCTCGAGCGCCTGGCCCGTGGCAGTCCAATCGTTCAACGTGCCGTCTTCAAAATCGAGGTTGAGGCGGTGGCCTTTGGCATCGACCGGGGCGATCGGCTGGGCAAGGAGAACGGGCCCGGAGCAAATCAGAAATAAGAACGGGAACGAACGGAACATTTTCATGCGTCAGTGATTAAAAGTTGTTTGTGCGTGCGGTGACATTATAGGGAAACCTTGAAAGGCAGAAGAAAATTTGCTTTAGCGTTAGCTTTTTGATTGTTAGCCCGGCCAAAGCAACTACACTCCATCGATGTTGCAGCAGAGGGAACTGGGCGCTGGATTTTCGAATTGGAGCGCTGCGACTTGAGTTTCTGAGCTGTTCGCGGGCTGAAAACCGTGGATGGCAAACTTATGCCGAACCATTTCGCCCAACAGACGGTCGACGACCTGAACGTTACGGATATCCTCCGTAATAGCGTTTCTTGCGCGACCATCGTCGTTGATGCCAACCAAAAAATCTCGATCCTCACTCCGGACGCTGCTCGCCTCACGGGAGTTCCTGCGGACCAAGCCATCGGTCTTTCCATAGAAATTCTTCCGCCGGCGCTGAAAGAAATCTTTTCTCAGACTTTGCTCGGCGAACAAAGCATCTCATCCCAGATTAGCTTTCGCAGCGACCAGAACGCGCCTTCCACAATCCTGGTCAGCACCACTCCTACTCGGGACAGCAGCGGAAAAATCACCGGTGCCGTCGCAGTTCTGCATGATTTTAGCGACCTGGAAAGGCTCGAGGCGAAGCTGGCGCAGATCGATCGCCTCGCCAGCATTGGAACCTTATCGGTGAGCATGGCGCATGAAATAAAAAATGCGCTGGTCGCCGTGAAAACCTTTGTGGAAGTGCTCATCATCCGCAATCCGCAGGACGAACTTTCGGCCATTGTGAACCGAGAAATGTCGCGCATCGATTCCATTGTCAGCCAGATGCTGACCTTTTCCGGTCCTGCCAAACCGAACCTTTTGCCAATTCGCCTGCATGATGTTTTGAATCACTCGCTCCGCCTGGTTCAGCATCAAATTGCGCAAAAAAACGTGCAGCTCGACCGCAGTTTCGCCGCTTCAACCGACGTGGTGAAAGGCGATGATTATCAATTGAAGCAGGCGTTTTTGAATTTATTATTCAACGCACTGGAAGCGACCCCGGCCAATGGAACGTTAACCGTGTTCACGGAATTGGCCGACCCCAGCACGGATGCTTTGCGCGAAGGTGAACCTTCGGAAATCACGGTCACGATTCGCGACAGCGGCCTCGGAATCTCGTCCGAAAACTTAACCCGCGTTTTTGAACCCTTCTTTACCACTAAACCGAAAGGGACGGGGCTGGGCCTGCCGATTACCCGCCGCATTGTTCAGGAGCACAACGGAATCATCACCGTCGAAAGCGAACCGAACAAAGGCACGACGTTCCGGATCGCTTTTCCGATTTTCCGCAAAGGTTTTCAGCCGCAATAATTCCGGAGCTCAAAGGGTCGTGAGCAGGATCGCTTCTGCCCGGTCAAAACCAAGATGCAGCGCCAGACTGTTCTGATCGTCAGCGATATTCATTATGCCTCTCCGGCGGAACAATTGCGGCGCGATCACGAAGTAAATGTCATTTCCAATCCCCTGCTCCGCCTGTTCATCAGATTTTTCCGACACTACATTTGGTTGCGGGCGCCGATGGAGAAAAACCATTTGCTCGACCAATTCATCGAGCGCGCCGGACAACCGGATTGGGTCGTGGCCAATGGCGATTATTCCTGCGACTCCGCCTTTCTCGGCGTCAGCGACGACGCCGCTTTTCAAAGCGCCCAGCAATGCCTTGGAAAATTGCGCCAAGCCTTTCAACCGCAGTTCCGCGCCGTTTTCGGTGACCACGAATTGGGCAAGAAAAGCCTCTTGGGCGATCGCGGCGGAATGCGCCTGGCCAGTCTTCATCGCTCGGAAACGGAACTCGGCCTGGAGCCGTTCTGGCGATTGGAACTGGGCCATTACGTTTTGATCGGCGTCGTCTCTTCGCTGATTGCGCTGCCCGTTTTCGAATCGGACAGCTTGCCCGGCGAACTGGCCGAATGGGCTCAAGCGCGCGAGAGGCACCTCGCAAAAATCCGCGAGGCTTTCGCCCGCTTGCGGCCGGAACAGCGCGTCATTCTATTTTGCCACGATCCATCGGCGCTCCCGTTTTTATGGGAAGAGAGCGCCATTCGCGAAAAGATTTCCCGCCTAGAACAAACGATCATCGGGCATTTGCATTCACCCGCGATTCTCTGGAAGAGCCGTTTGCTGGCCGGGATTCCGCCCATCCGTTTTCTCGGAACGACGGTTCAACGCGCCACGACCGCTTTGAGCCGCGCGCGACACTGGCAGGAATTCCACGTGCGTTTGTGCCCCGCCCTGGCAGGAATTGAACTACTGAAAGACGGCGGATTTTTGAGCATGGAACTGGATCTGAGCGCGCAAACACCCGCCCGTTTCACGAGGCATCGGATTGCTCGCTAGAGCTCCGCAACCCTTGGATTGATCGATTTCAATCCCGCACAGGCCGTATTTGAAGGGGCGTTCATTGACACCCGGAGGAGCGCTGTGCTAATTTCCGCGCAAAATTGAAACGTTATGACCTCGTTCCTTAACGAACACGTTCTGGTTTTAAACCGGCTCTGGCAGGCGGTGAATATCTGCACGGCACGGCGGGCGCTGTCGCTTCTCTTTGAGGGCCACGCCAATGTTGTTTTTAGCGGGAGCGACGGCTCTTTTCAGACCTTTAACTTCAGCCAATGGCAGGATTTTTCCCGGCAGGAACCGCACCCGGAAAGCATTCACACCATCTCATTCCGAATCCGCGTGCCGCGCGTGATCCTGCTGGTCATGTTCGATCGATTGCCGAAAAAGGAAGTGAAATTTACGCGGCACAACATTTTCGAGCGCGACCGGAACACCTGCCAGTATTGCGGGAAGATTTTCGAGCGCAAAGATCTGAATCTGGATCACGTTATCCCGCGCGATCGCGGCGGCCCGACGACGTGGGAGAACATCGTTTGCTCCTGCATCCCGTGCAACACGCGCAAGGCCAATCACACGCCGCAGGAAGCCGGCTTGCATCTGGTGCGCAAACCGAAACGGCCGAAGTGGAGGCCGTTCGTGCAGGTCAACCTCGGCTTGAGCCATCACGAGAGCTGGAAGCACTTCCTGGATCTCGCTTATTGGAATGTGGAGCTAGGGGAAGATGTGCAGTAAACCAACGCGATCGCACCTGAAGTTTACTTTTTCTTTACCAAAACTTTACCAGTTTTCGACCGGATGGGATAACCGTTTCAGGGAAAGTCAGCCGCGTGGCAGCGAAAGCAGTTAAAACTTTACCGTTTTTTACCGCTTTTCTAGGAAATTGGCGCAGAGATTGTCCGATCTGAGACGAACGAGACTACGCCTGGCCCTTCACGGTTTCAACCCGAGCGGATTCGATCATCTCCCAGAACTTGGGGTTCTCCTGCAACGCCTCATCTTCGCCGGTCGGCAGGCTGGAACGGAAGAGAAAATCCTTGAGCGTATTGCGATTTAAGATGCGGTGGACGACGATACCGAGGTCGTGCCGCTCGAAATAGACCCGGTAATCGCCGAGCCGGAAGCGATGCAGGGTTTTCCCCGCGCGCTCGAGCTTGCCGAAACCGAAACGATCGAGGTCCGTGCTCATGATCTTCTGGGGCAAACCGCGGAAATCACCCAGGATGTTCAATTGCAGCTCCCGCGGCATCTTGGCGAGTTCCGCTGCGCTCGTGGGATTGAAGATGATTTGAAATTGGATCATGTATTTTCGTGGCTGAACCCCGCCGTTTCAGCAGGAGAGCATTGATACTTTCATAAAGGATTCTACTGGAAAAGCCAGCTTCGGTTTTTGAGAGGTGTAGCTTTTGTAGTGTCAGGCATCTTGCCTGGCGTGAAGGGTGGCGTCTCGCCAATCGAACTAAAGCCGATTTCCAAGATAGGAATTGGAAACCGGCGGTGTAGTGGCAGGCGTCCGCGCCTGCCGTAGAGCCGGGCGATTTCTGGGGCGGGTAAAGAATCGTTGAGCCGGAACGTGACGAAGTAGGCCGCGCCTTCCTTTTTCAGATGCGGCAACTTTCCGCGAAAGTGCAACCCGGCAATCAGCGGATCTGCCGCATGCGCAGGTGGATCACTCATATCTGGCATGCGAAGAACGTGGCAGCGTCAGAGATTACGGACAAGTGCGAAGTGAGTGACCTTGGAGCGTTGGTCATCCCCGGAAATAGAGGGCTTGAGCGTCTCTCCGCCCGGAATAATGGACGAATTATCTGGCGATGCTCATCTAATATAGACGGGTTTAGGGTGTAACGTGGTTTTTCCGCCGGGCGGGACGCCACGGCTCTACGTCAGGCAGGATGCCTGACGCTACCGGATTGGTAGCGCGTACGGGAATCGCACCCGTCTTTCAGCCTTGAGAGGGCCGTGTCCTAACTGATAGACGAACGCGCCAGCTAACGTGATGACATGCTAATGGCCGGAAGTGATCTGTCAACATTCGGGCAACAAAAAAGCCGCCCTCGAAAGGGCGGCTTGAAGGGAATTGGAACTATTATTTCTTGCGGCGCAAGAACAACAGTGAACCAGCACCGATAACTCCGAGAGCGATCGTGGACGGTTCTGGAACTGCAACCAATTGGAGCGGACTGGTCCAGCCCGTGAGGTTTGCAGCGAGCGTAGGAGGATTTGCGCCCGGATTTCCGGTCGTCACCGTGAATGACGGCGTGACTCCAGCCAAACCAGTGCCCGAGGCAATGGCAGCTTCATAAGTAGCAAACGCTCCCGTCCAAGCACGAACTTGGAGAACTGCGTTAGCTCCGCCTAGCACGTTGACACCGGTGGTGCGTGTTCCACCGTTAATTGATCCGTTTAAAGGCGATACCGTGATAGCTCCCAACAAAACCAAGTTTGCATCAAGCGTTCCAACCGGCCCGTAATACAGACCCACGTTAGCCACAGCGCCGGAGGAACCGTTTTTAACGAGCATAGCTGCTGTTGTTGTTTGGAAGTTAATGGTTCCTTGAGCATGAACCATCGACGGAATAGCAATCGCAAGTGCTAGTATTGTGATTAGTTTTTTCATTGTATTTTTGTTTTGTGTTTTGTTTACGGGTTTTGGGATTATGGGTTAAATGTTCTTGTCCAGTTATTTGCCGCACCTTGAGCATTGAAGTAGAAGAAGCCTTCAGCTACATTGATCGCCGGGTCGCCGTTAGCCCATGAACCGAACATATATGCATTTGCAGGATCATAGTTTTGCGTTCCCTGGTTGAATTTATAAACGATATCGAAGTCGCCTGGAACCAATCCGAGCAAAGCTTCCAAACCACCAGCTTGAGGAACTTTAGAACCCTTCAAACTGAAACCAACCGGCAAGGTGTTAGTTTGAGCACCAAGAAGAACTTCACCAACATAAGTGTTCGTCCAAGCCGAGGGAGAATAAAGGAACGCACCATCACCAGGATCCAAAACCTGTGCTGGATCAGACCAACTACCGAACATGTATGCATTAGCCGGCTCATACAAACCGCCGGTAAATTTATAAATGATCGAAAAGTCTGGAGGTGAAGCAAACAAGAATGGGACGGCGTTATTCGTTCCCTTCAAAGGAGCATTGATGATCGAATAACCTGCTGGATACGATTGATTGACGTAACCAACCACGTTAGCCGAGTAAACCTGCGCCATGGAAGTCGCCGCGGAGGCGAGGCCAAGCACAGCCGTTAGGAGTAGTGTTTTTGTTCTCATAGTTTTGTTTTTTGTTACCGTGTGTGCGCCAACATTTACAGAAAGAGGGTTTTGCGTCAACGATTTTTTGATATTTTTTCCTGTCTTTTTTTCTCCATGAATCACGGTGCTTGATGAGGGGTCTTTTTCACTCTGTAAAGCGCTTTCTTTTTCCAGAATTGATACAGTTCAGTTTCCTGGGCAACAACTCATCCCGCCGCTGTTAAAAGTAATATTTTTTCCATTTCGCTGATCACCCGCCTCCAGAATTTTCTCCAGCTCCGCTTTGGTTTTTGCCGGAGGTTTCCGGTCGGATTTAAGTTCCAAGCCCAGCACCCGATCAACGTCCTAAAGATTTTCGGCGGACGGCTGGCTTCCAGCCAGTGCCTGGTTCACGATCACCTTTAATGAGGCGGGCGTGGGATTTGAAGCCAAGGCGATGGCTTCGGCGCCGTTTTCCAGGGAAAACTCATGAGTGATGAGCTTTGCCACGTCCAGTTGCCGCGAGAAAACGAGCCGGGAAACTTCCCGCTGCAAGGTGAAATCGGAGGAATAACTGCCGACGAGATCTTTTTCATCTGCACAGATCGAGGACAGATCAATCGGCAGTTTTGCGCCACGACGAGTGTGGGCAAAAAGAAGGGTTTGCCCACCGCCCCGGAGCATTCGTTCCGCAGCCAAGACCGCGGCATCCGAGGGGACGGCGATGATCGCGGCATCCAGAAGGTTTTTCCCGGTGATCCGGCGGATTTTTTCCTCGAACGCCGGATCGGCGGCATCCAGAGCGTGAGCCGCGCCCAACTCTTTGGCCAACCGAAGTCGGCGTTCCATCAGATCGCTGGCAATAACCTTGATGCCGCGCAAGGCGAGCAGTCGGGTGAAGATCAAACCGATTGGCCCTTGTCCGGCGACGAGCACATGATCACCGCGCAAGATGTTGAGGCGTTTGACGGCTTTGAGCACGGTGTTGACCGGTTCGAGCATTGCGCCTTCGGCAAAGGTGTTGCGCTGCGGGATTTTGACGATGCCGGGGAAAACAAACGGCATGACCCGGACGTATTCGGCGTAGCCGCCGCCCGCGGGTTCGAATCCGGCGGTGATCCCGGTGCGTTTATAGGTTTCGCATTGCGCAAACGCGCCATGCCGACATACATGGCATTTCAAACAGGGAACGTGATGATGCAAGCCAACGCGGTCGCCGACGCGGAATTTCTGCACCCGCGCGCCGAGGCGAACAATGGTTCCAGAAGTTTCGTGTCCGAAGATCCTCGGCGGCGCGACGGTGCCATGCTGAATTTTTTTGATGTCGGTCGGGCAGACCCCGCAAACGGCGACTCGCACCAGAATCTCGCCGGATTGAATGGGAGGGACCGGGACCGTTTCGACTCGCAAATCGTTGATGCCGCGATAGACAAGCGCCCGCATGGTTTTTGGAATTCGCACGGACGAACGCTACACAAGGGTGAAAATCACAGGAACGAAAATCTGGAAGGTAAAGGATTTCGCAGACTGCTCAGGGAATGAGCTTTTTCTCTGCAACCAGGTTTGATTCGGTGCCGAGCCCCATTTTTGAAAACTCCGCAAAACTATTTTCAGGCGCGGCGATGAATCTCCATTCCTGAGCGCGCCACCGGAATGAAAGCGTCCGGGCATGCAATGCCTGGTTGGGCAGAATCAATTTCCTCTTTTGCTCGTCGCTCAGGCGCTCTTGCACGAGCGCAAGATAAGCGTCCTCGTCGTGGCCGTAGAGTTTATCCCCGACGATCGGGTGCCCGATCCGGGCGAGATGGATGCGAATCTGGTGCTTCCGTCCGGTGCGCGGCTGGACGCGCAGCAGGCTGAATAGCTGGCCGTCGCGCTCGAAAGAATGGATCAATTCATAATCCGTTTGTGCCGCGGCCCCATCGGCCCGCACGCAATCCTTGATCGCCACAATGCTCTGCAAATCTTTGCCCAACGGAAAATCGAGCCGCCCCGATGGCTCGGCAGGGTGGCCGTGGACGATGGCCAAATACTCCTTTTTCACGGCGCGGCTCTCCCAGATTTTGCCCAATTCCCCCGCCACCTCCGAGCTCTTGGCCACGAGGACAACGCCGCTGGTTTCGCGGTCCAAACGGTTGACCAGATGGGCGCCGGGACCGGCTCCCAGGTGCAATCGGACGCGGCTGATCAGGCTGGAATACTCGTCGCCCTTGGTCGGATGGCAGACCAGCCCGGCCGGCTTGTTAATCGCCAGCAGCTCGGCGGTTTCGTGCAGGATTTCAAACAATGTTTGCATTCAAAGGCAGGCGTGGGCCAATCGTGATTTGCGCGAGCTTGTCATCAAAGTGAGGCAGCGTATCATTTTGCCGAGTGAAAGCGAAAATTGTTCTTCCGATTATTCTGCTGGCCGTTTTTGCGCTGAGCCGCTGGCCCGGGTCCATGCCGGAAAACTTTAGCGCAGCTTACGCCATCGCTTTCTGCGCGGGATTGTATCTTCCCAAACGGCTGGCCTGGTGGATTCCAATGGCTGCGCTGCTCGCGACGGATTTGCTGATCAACGTCTGGTTTTATCATGTCCAAGCGTTTCACATTTCGATGCTGGGCAACTACGCCGCGTTTGCCGCCATCATCTGGCTCGGGACAAAATTCCATGCGACCGGGTCGTGGCTGAAACTGTTGAGCGGCGGAATTCTGGGCGCGATCCTCTTCTATCTGGTCACCAATTTTGCCGCCTGGCTGCAATTGCCCGAATACCCAAAAAATCTGGCGGGATTGATCCAGGCGTTGACGGTCGGCACGCCGGGCTGGCCGCATACGTGGGAGTTTTTCCGCAACACGCTGCTCAGCGGCGGCCTGTTCACCGGATTCTTTGTTGGCGCCATGAAATTGGAGGAGAAGCTCGAAGCCAAAGAGGAAGCGCCGACTGAAGCCGAGCCAGATGAACAACCGGAAAACGCCAATCCCTAGGTTTTTCGCCTCACCCGTTCCGCCCGCCGGTTTGTCCGCACTGTTTACTGCCAAAACATTGGACAAGTTGTAATTGATTCGTCCCAAACCGAGTAAAACCTTCATTCCGTTCGCCCGGCCAGCCGATGCATTGGAAAATGAATTATGGCCGCAAAATCTCCATTTTTCTCAGTATTTCCCCACTTTTCCCTGCGCCATTCGCATCGTTGAGAAAGTCGGCCTGCCAGTTGCTATGGCGTTAATCCTGAGTGAATACAACGCAAACAGTTTCAGGACGAAAGTTCCCGTTTTTCGGCAAAACGTCCGCGAGCCGGGATCAAATCGTGGCCATTGATTTAGGGTCGCGCACGACCAAGGCGGTTTATGTCCAACGCAACGGCGAAGGATTCGACCTGCTGCGTTATGTGATTCAGGACGCCCCCATTTACGACAAGGCGCCGTCGCCGGAATTGCTCGGTGAACATTTGCGAGTCGTCACCCAGGCGCTGGAAGCGAAAACGAAAACCGTGACGCTGGTGATCGGGATGGGCGATTCGATTTTGCGCAACGTGGAGCTGCCGCCGCTGCCCATCTCGGAAATGCGATTGATGCTGAAGTTCAACACCAAATCGTATTTGCAACAGGAATTGCCGGACCACGCATTTGATTGTTTTATTTTAGCTCCCACCGTTGCCCCGGCCAAACCGGGCGCACCCAAAGTGGCTCAAAAATACAAGGTCTGGGTTGGCGGAGCAAAAAACCAGTATGTCGCCGATTTGCAGAAAGCGACGCGATCCGCCGGGCTGATCCCCGATCAGATCACGCTGAGCGCGCTGGGGCCGGTGAATGCATTTGAAAATGCTCGCCCTGACGCTTTCACGAAGGACGTTGTCGCGCTGGTGGACATTGGCTTCAAGCATTCGACGATCAACATTCTTTCCCACGGAGAACTTGCTTTGAGCCGGGTGGTGGCGATTGGCGGCGATAAAATCACGGCAGGACTTTCTGAAGCGCTGGGCATCAGTTATGCCGAAGCGGAAGGAATCAAAATCGGGATGCCGAGCGAAGTTGAATCTTCCCTGCAACCGCTGCTCTCTCCGCTGGGCCGTGAACTGCGGGCTTCCATCGATTTCTTCGAGCATCAGCACGAGAAGACCGTGGCGCACGTTTACGTTTCTGGCGGCGGAGCGAGATCCGAGTTTTTCATTCACACGTTGCAGTCCGACCTGATGCTTCCCTGCACCAACTGGAACCCAACGACCTCATTCAACATTGCAGTCCCTTCGCACCAGGCTGATGAAGTGGACCAAGTGGCGTCACAACTCACCGTCGCGCTCGGCGCGGCTGCCAGTTCATTTTAATCCAAGCGCTTATGCCTATTCGCATCAATTTACTTGCCGAAGTCCAAGCCGCTGAAGAACAGCGCCGGCGCGACCCCGTGAAGCGAACCATCTGGGTGTCCGGATTCGCGATATCCCTGGTCCTGCTCTGGAGCTTGTCGATCCAGTTAAAGATCATGCATTCGAACTCCGAATTGACCAGGCAGGAAAAACAGTGGAGTTCCGTCGAAAAGAAGGCCAGCGAAGCCACGGAAAACCTCAAACAAGTGGCCGTGGTGGAGCAAAGGCTGGCCGCGCTCAACCGCCTTTCGACCAACCGCTTCTTCTATGGCTCCACCTTGAACGCGCTCCAGCAGACGGTGGTGGATCATGTCCAGGCCGTTCGCGTGAAAACCGAACACAAGTATACATTCGTTGAAGGAACCCCGGCAAAAGTCACTGGCGGCAAAGCCACGCCCGCCATACCGGGAGCAGCCGTGGAAAAAAGGACCCTGGTTGTTGAAGCCAAAGACTGGAATCCGACGGAGCAGAATTACAACAAATACAAAGATGCCCTGACCAAATTCCCCTACTTCCAGACCAACCTGCTGAAGTCCGACGCGCTGCGTCTGACGGCCTTGTCCAAACCGATCGCAGACCAAGGCGACGCCACCCGTTCCTACGTTCTTTTCACCTTGGAAATGCAATATCCGGAGACCACCCGCAATGAGTAAAATCCCCAAAGCCAAAAAGAACCAAATGATCCTCGTGGTCATGGGCGCGGTCGTCGTCATGGCCGGCATCTGGTACTCGGTCATCCAAACCCAAGACGCCGGTCTGGCGAAGGTGCAAAAGAAAACGAGCGACATCCGCGATAAAATTTCCAAAGCCGAATCCCTCTTGAAAAAGGCCGAGCAAATACAGGCCGAGCTGCAGGGCAAACAGAAGGAGCTGACCAAAATTGAAAACGGAATGGCCTCGGGCGACCTCTACCTGTGGATGATCAACACCATGAACGACTTCAACTCCGCGCGACAGGTGACCGTGGCCGATTTTGCGCGAGAGACACTGGGCGACGTGGGCGTGCTGGCAAAATTTCCTTACAAAGCGGCCACGTTCCCGATCAGAGGCACCGGTTACTTCCATGACATCGGCCGGTTCGTGGCGGATTTTGAAAACGCCTTTCCTTACGTCCGGGTGCAAAACCTGGAACTCAACCCGATTGGCAAAATCTCCAACTCACCTGACGCCGAGAAGCTCAATTTCCGACTTGAAGTGGTGGCGCTGGTCAAACCTTCTGAAAACAACCTATCCACGACGCGATGAAAAACTGGAAAAAACAATCCCTTAGCACCTTTCTGGGCCTTCAACTGGCTCTGCTCGCAGCCGTTGCGTTCTCGGCGCAGGCTGCGGCCATTGAGACTAATGCGGCTCCCGCCGGATTCGCGGTGCAAAAATCCGTTTTCGACGACGATCTCAAGAATGGTCGCGACCCGATGTTTCCAAGGTCCTTGCGGCGCGGGAAAGCTGTAGCCGCGCAAGCGCCTGTGATCGCCCCGCTGATTCAGCTCACCCTTAAAGGCATCTCCGGCTCGGGAAACCGCCGCCTGGCCTTGATCAATAACCAACCGGTGGCCGCCGGCGAAACCGCAGTGGTCAAAATCGCCACGGGCCAGGTGACGGTTCATTGCTGGCAGGTTCTGGAAAATTCCGCAGTGATCTCCATCGAAGGAGCCGCTGAAAAGAAGGAATTACGATTGCGCGATGGCCTGTGAAAAAAAACTGATTAGACCCCAAACAAACTCAAACAAATATGAAAATGCAAAAGAGCCTCCTCCTCACCGTTCTGCTCGCAGCCAGCGCCACGCTCGGCTCCGCCCAGACCAACGCGCCCATCGCTGAAACCAAAGCGGCTGCGGGCAATACCAACGCCGCCGCGGCAACGCCGGCCCTCCGGCAGGGCGACGACATCGTGCCCCTCATCAACATCGACGACGCGCTGCTGCCCGATGCGATCAAGACTCTGGCCCGCCAGGCAGGCATCAACTTTCAATTTGATCCAAAAGTGTTGAATCCAGCACCCGATGCGACCGGCAAACTCCCTGCGCAACCTTCGGTCACCTTCCGCTGGGAGAATGTCACCGCCATGGAAGCGCTCATGGCCGTCCTGGACAACTACAACTTGCAGCTCATCAAGGATCCGAAAACGAAGATCGCCCGCATCACGGTCAAAGACGTCGCCGCCCTGGAACCGCTGACCACGAAAGTGTTTCAACTCCAGTACAGCAGCCCCTCGAACCTGGTGGCGATTTTGACCAACACCATCTCGGTTCGCGGACGCGTCATTGCCGATACCCGGACGAGTCAATTGGTTATTTCAGCCACCGATCGCGAAATGGATTCCGTCGACGCCTTGATCCAGAAACTCGACACCCAAACGAAACAGATCCTGATCGAGGCGCGCTTCCTGGAAATCAACAAGAACCCTCGCACCAGCAAGGGCGTCGATTGGACCGATACCTTGTCCAAACAAAACATTGCCTTTGGCAACGGCATTACCTCAGGGCTCTCGACCAAAACAACTCCTCCTGGCTCGACCAGCAGCACCATCGACACTTTGATCGGCGACAAGACAACCCCAGGGTTGAGCGCCAACACGGCGTCTGGCCTTTCGCCGGAAACCTTCTTTCTCAATGCCGATGGCGTGAAGGTGGCCCTCTCCTTCCTCAACACGGACAACGATGCGGAATCGCTCGCGACACCCCGCGCGGTGACCTTGGAAAACGTTCCGACAGAACTCTCGGTCGTACGGAACATTCCCGTCTTTGAAGAACAACAAGGCGCCAACACGGGTGGCTCGGTCCAAGCCAATACGGTCAAACCAAACTACCTGCTGGCTGGCCCAAACGGAAGCACGTTGAACGAAGTCGGCATCAAGCTCATGGTAACCCCGCGTGTTTATGGAAGTTCCAATGTGTTTCTTGATTTGAAGCCCGAGATTTCCGACAAGGAAGTCAAGCCGGAGACCACCATTCTAAGTGGCAAAGTCAGCTCCGCGCCGATTTTCTCGCGCCGCAAACTTCAAACCCAGGCAATGATTCCGAGCGGATACACCTTGGTTTTAGGCGGTTTGCGCCAGGACAATAACTCGAAAAGCTTCACGAAAGTCCCCTTCTTTGGCGATTTGCCGGGAATCGGGCTCGCCTTCCGCAAAGACGAAAAGTCCCATGACAAACGCGATTTGATCATCTTCGTCACGCCGACAATCGTCGGGCTCAACGACTTCCAGAAATCCGAGAAGTCGGCCGATTTTCTCCATCAAAAGCCAGTGGAACATTCCGATGAAGAATGGTCCTCCTGGGATAGCGGCAAGCCGAAGGATTGGACCAAGCCGAAGAAAGACGCGGGCAGCGCTCAGGCAGACGACGCCGGCTACAACCCGCCGGCCGTCAACCAGACGGAAAGCACCGCGGTGGCCGGGTTGCAAAAATAACTTAGGGTTGGTTAGTGGTTGGTAGCCGGAGATGGAAACGTCTCCGGCTATTTTATTGCAACCTCGCGCTTGATGTTGAATTTCTCGACGCGCTTGCGCAAGGTCGCCCGGGTGATTCCCAAAAGTTTTGCCGCCTGGATCTGATTCCCTTTCGTCTCGATCAAGGCTTGGATGATGAGCTCCCGCTCGATGGCGGGCAGCACTTTCAAATCAGATTGCTGCCGCGCCCATTGGAAGAGTTTTTGGCTGAGCGCGCTGAGATTGGCGGAAATCCCCTCTGCGGAAACGGTGCTGTTTTGCGCGCCGCCCCGACTCGGCCCGTGGCGTTGCCCGAGAATTTCCGGCGGAAGATCTCCCGGCAAAATGATGTCGCCCTTGGCGACGACCGTGGCGCGCTCCATCGCATTTTCCAGTTCGCGCACATTCCCCGGCCAATGATAAAGCTCAAGCGCTTTTAAAGTCTGGGTCGCAATCGACTTTCGCGAACCGCTTTTGCCGCCCAGCCGTTTAATGAAACAATTGGCGAGCATCGGGATATCGTCGCGCCGCTCGCGCAGCGGCGGGATGTGCACGCGCACGACGTTGAGCCGATAGAACAAATCTTCCCGGAATTCCCGGGCCGCCACCGCTTCTTCCAGAGGTTTGTTCGTGGCGGCGATCACACGGACATCGACCTTGATGGGATGATTGCCTCCCACCCGCTCAAAGCTGCCGGACTGCAAAACGCGCAGCATTTTGGTCTGCGTGGGCAAGGACATGTCGCCGATTTCATCGAGGAAAATGGTGCCGCGATCGCACTGTTCAAATTTCCCGATGCGTTGCGTGGCCGCACCGGTGAAGGCGCCGCGCTCGTGGCCGAAGAGTTCGCTTTCGAGAAGATTCTCGGGAATGGCCGCGCAGTTGATCGCCAGAAAGGGCTGCTCGCTGCGTTTGCTGTGGTTGTAAATGGCGCGCGCGACCAGCTCTTTCCCCGTGCCGCTTTCGCCGGTGATCAAGGCGGTCGCATCGCTCGCGGCCAGTTGCCCGATGAGCTTGTAAACGTTTTGCATCGGCTCGCTTTGTCCGACGATGCCCAGATCGTAATCTTCGGAGTCCAGGAGCGGCTGATATGAGACGACTTGTTTCATATCGCGAGCGGCCTTGAGTGCGCCGGCCACGATCTGCTTGAGCTTGGGAACATCGAACGGCTTGAGCAAATAATCGTATGCGCCCAGCTTCATCGCTTCGATGGCCGTCTGCGTCGTGCCGAAAGCCGTCATCATGATCACGAGCTGTTTGGAATCGATTTCGCGCAAGCGCCGCAGCGTTTCCAACCCGGTGATTCCTCCCATCCGAACGTCCATGATGACAAGGTCCGGCTTGAAGCGCGGAATGATTTTCAAGCCCTCTTCGCCGCTGCCCGCCGTGGTGATCTGGATCTCGTCGCCCTCGAAAATCCGGCGAAAAGAATACTGCACATCCACCTCGTCATCGATCAAAAACACTTTATTCATATCTACCTAATCAATTCAGATGAAAATGTTGGAATGCACAAGTTTTAACCGGCGCGGGCAGGGTTCAGCAGCGATTTTTTGCGAATGAATCAGGCGTTATCCGGAATGGTTTCGGCCTGAGTCACTTCCTGCAAATGCTGCTTATCCCTCAGCCCGACGTAAACCGCGCCGCCCACCACGCTCCAAAACAAATTGGTGGCGTAGGTTAATAACGAGAGAGAAAGAGCCATTGTCGCCGGGACGTGAATTTCCGGGGCAGCCAGCATCAATACGAATAAATTTTCGCGCACGCCCAGCCCGCTCGGCGTGATGGGCAAAGCCGAAATGCAACTGATGATCGGAACAATCACAAACAGCGCGACGTTCGAAATATGCAGCCCCAAACCGTTGGCCAGCGTGATGACCTGCATGACGCAAAGGGCATTGATGGCCATGGACATCGCGACCGCCTTGACCATGAAAACCCGTTCGCGCCCGAATTGGCGGCAGGAGTCAAACGACCGCTCCAACAAATCGCCCTTGGGAATTTTCCTCAAGTAAATTCGCGCTTTGGGAAACCGCCGGGACACCCCCCCCCAGAACGCGATACTCAGGAAAGCAGAGCAACCGCCGAACAAAGACAGAATCAGCAACGCGCACGCGCCCAGCTTTTCGTGCGAGAACAGCAAATTGAAATTAGGCACCATCATCAGCAGGGCAAAGAGAAGCATCGACCACAGCCCGATCAGGCGATCGACAAATACCGTGACCACGGCTTCGGTTTTCTTGTGATGCGTTTCGCGGGCGGCGTAGTAGGCCTTGATCAGATCGCCGCCGGTTGAGCCCAGAAGAAAGGAATTGAAAAACTGGGCCACGAACGTGATGCCGGTTGCGCGGGACAAAGGCAGGTGCAACCCCTGCACCTCCATCACCATGCGCCAGCGAACCACCCCGAGAAAAACGGTGATACCGGCCAAAGCGGTCGACAGCAAAAAAGCGCTCGGGTGAACGAGCGAGATGGTGCGCCACAGTTCCTGCGGACCCACGGTCCAAGCGATCCTCCATTGTTCGGCGCGAGAAAGTTGCGTCCAATTGGGGGTGGCCGCGCGGCCTTCATTGGAAAAAATCGAATGAAAAATCCAGGTTAGCAGAATCAGACAAAGTCCGATTTGCCAGGTCAATTTCCAGATTTTTCGCAGGTGGCTCACTCGTTGCCCCACAGGTTCTTGATGTGCGCAATGCCGAGTTGCGCGTCCCCGGTGCTGAGCGAGGGGCTGAACTCGAACACCTTGATGTGCTCCGGTTTGATCATCGGTTTCAACGCCGCGAAATCGATCATGCCCAAACCGGGCCGACGATGGTCCCGGCCGGGGAACTCCACGTCGTGAATATGCAAGCCGAGCAGTCGGTCAGCGTGCGATTCCAAATGAATGGCGTGATTGATGAACCCGAGGTTTTCTTTGATTTGGGCGTGGCCGGTGTCGTGCCAATAGCCGACGGTTTCCATCGGGAATTCGCGGAGAAGAAATGAAAAATCGGCATCCAGCGGAATTTCCTCAAGCGCCTCACGATTTTCGACCCCGAGCCGGATCCCGCAGGCCGCCGCAGGCTCGATCAGCCGGCGCAACATGTCATTGGATCGCGCGACATATTGCTCCTTCTTTTGTTCGCGCTTTTCGAAGACCTCCTCGCTCAGCTTCTCGAACTTGCTGCTCTCCCTTTTACCCTCGCGAATCAACTCCAGCAATTTGTCGGTGTAATCCTTCATATCAATGCAGCCCAAGTGCAACACCACCGCGCGCGCCTTCACCCGGGCCGCCGTCTCGATGGTTTTGATGGAATGACGAAAGGCGTTCTCGCGCTCGCGAGGATCTTCCGACGAAAAAAGGTAAATGTTCGGCGCGGCCTGGGTCACGCCCATGGGAAGCGGACAGAAATTGTGGAGGGTGGAAATCTTGATTTCGCCGGCATCGACGGCTTCAAAAATTCCCGGCAAAAGGCTGATGCGAATGCCGTGGCTTAATTCGGCATATTCAAAGCCGAGGTCGCGAATTTCGCGCAGCATCGCCCGCCCATCCGTATGCCGATGTGAATTCCAGCAGGTCGAAAATGAATACATTTTTTAAGTCGCTGAACTTGCCTTATCACTGAACCAGAACCCAATTCCGCTCTCAATCCAAACAAAAAGGCCGAGTGCAGTCACCTTCTGACCACACTCGGCCATGATAATTCAAACAATTACAGGTCCGCGTAGCGGGCGCTCAACATGGCGGAGAAACGCGCCACTTTCATTTTGCGGCGTTTGCGTTCGCTCGGCTTTTCGAAATGGCGGCGTGTGCGCACTTCTTTCATCGTGCCTTCACGGTCGATTTTCTTTTTCAAACGGCGGAGAGCCTTATCGACTGGTTCGCCTTTTTTAAGTCTAATTTCGGTCAAAAAAATTCACTTCCTCTCTATAATCTGACGGGTGGCCTCATGGCTCCCGTCTCCAAAGTTGGGGGACGGAGATTAGATTTGGTCGCAATGGGTGTCAACATCCCGTTTTCCCATTTTATTTAAGCCATTTCTGGAAAAACTCCTCGAATCCTACTTTGCAACCGTCCCGTCTTTTTTAATTCTACAACCCGCGATTGTATTTCACGGCATCCTCGTAGCGGACGCCGGTTCCGCCAAAGATATCCAGCGCCGAACCGATGGTCAGGTCCACCTGCCCTTTCCCGAGGCGCGTGACTTCCTCCAGATCGTGGAGCGACTTTGCCCCGCCGGCGTAGGTGGCGGGGATCGGCGTCCATTGGCCAATTTTTTCGACCAGCTCCAGGTCGATGCCGCGGCAGAGACCCTCGACGTCGGCGGCGTGGATCAAAAACTCATCGCAAAAACCGGCCAGCTTTTCGAGCGTGGCCGCGCTCAAGGTCAGCTCCGTGAATTTCTGCCAGCGATCGGTCACGACGAAATAGTCGCCGCCTTTCTTGCGGCAACTTAAGTCCAGCACCAGGCGCGCCTGGCCGATTTTCTGGACGAGCGCCTGCAGCCGGTCCGCATCCAAGGCGCCGTCGCGGAAGACCCAGGACGTCACGATCACGTGCGAGGCGCCGGCATCGAGCCAGCCGGGCGCATTGTCGAGATTGATCCCGCCGCCGACCTGCATTCCGCCGGGATAAGCCAACAACGCATCGCGCGCCGCGGCCTCGTTCCCGGCTCCGAGCATGATGATGTGCCCGCCGCGAAGTTGGTCGCGCCGGTAGAGATCCGCATACCAGGCGGCGGAACGTTCGGAGACGAAATTGGTGCGCAAGGTGGAAGCGTCATCGCTCAGCGATCCGCCGACGATTTGTTTCACTTTGCCTTCATGCAAGTCGATGCACGGTCTAAACACGCCGAAAAACTACGGGCGCGCCAGCCAAACTTCAAAGCAAAAGGCCGTAATCCACTCCGAAACCCCGAGGGTAAAATCAGGGGTTCGCGTTTGGTCCGGTTGCGGGACTTCGGTATAATCAGACGTCATACTTGGGCCAAGACGTCGCAAGGAGACGACCATGGGTTTGAGCAAACGCCAACGAAACGTTCTGCGCGGCGGGGGATATTTCCTCCTCGTTCTGCTTTTGCTACTCGCCGCGCTGCCGCTCTGGTTCGACTGGATTCTTAAACCGATTCTCAACCAAAACGGCGTTCATTATTCCCGCTACGAACGGCACGGATTCACGCGCTTTGCGCTGACCGAGGTTAAATTTAAAAAAGGCGAAACCACCTTCGCCGCGCAACGCGTGGAGACCTTATTCCCCGGGCCGTTTCTCTGGAGCAATTTCAACGACGACCGGCAAAAGGATTATCTGCGCGTGGCCGGCTGGACCCTGGAAATTCCGCCCGCAGAACGAACGACGGCCGGAATCAATTCCGCCCAGGCCGCGGCTCAAAAACTGGACGAAGTCCTGGCGGAGGTGAACCGGTGGATCCCGCGAGCCGCATTCAAGGGCGGCCTGGTGCGCGCTGGCCGAAGGGAAATCTCCATCCCCGCCGCCGATTGGACCGATGGAAACCTTTCCGGCCGCATGATTTCGAGCAACCTGTTTCCTGAAACGTTTTTCAACACACATTTGAAAAGCCGATTGCCGCAGGAAATCCTGGTCGAGATTCCCGCGTGGGATTTAGGCGGCGAAATCGTCATCCAGCGAACCGCCGCCGGCACCGTCCAACTCAAAGGCGGCGCGCTCTGGCAAAGCAACCGCATCGATATCGCTGCGCAATTTGGACGCGACGGCTGGCTGCCCGAATCGGCGTCGATTCAATCGAAGTCGTTCCGGATTCCGTCGCAGACCGCGAAGCTGGAAGGCTACAGCGACCTGGTCGGCTCGCTCAGTTTGAGCTGGCGCAGCAACGGGTTCGCCCTTGATCTCCAAGGGCAGGCGCAACCGGTGGGTGGCGAGATTTTCCTCTCGCCGATCGCGGCCAACATTCATGCCACGGGAGACACTGAATCCATTGTCGTCGAAACCGCCAACATCACCCTGCCCTGGCTGGAGGCGCGCCTGTCGAAGAATGTGCGGTTCGATTTTCAGGGGAAATTATTGAGCGAGACCGCCGCGCTGAATTTGGCCACCGATTTGTCCAAGCAGAAATGGATCAAGGCCACGGGCGTTCTGACCGGCGAAGCGCAATTGCGGCGAAGCGAGCGCCGTTTTCCCGACGCAAGCTTGGATTTGGTCGGCGCCGACATCGGCCTGGGCGAGGTGCAATGCAAAAAGCTCAATCTGAAAGGCGATCTGGAATGGCCATGGTGGCGAATCCATTCCGCGCATGTGACAATGGCCGACGACGCAGCCGCAGACGCGAGCCTGGAGTTCAACGCCGTCACGCGAGTGATTGCTGATGGCCATTTGCAGCTGCGCGGCCGTTTCGGGCGCCCGTTTCTTCCGCCGGAAATCTCGTATCGAACGGTCGCGCTGACCGGAACCTTCGCCGGGCCGATCAAAAACCTTTCCCATGCCGCGCACGCAGAATTTCAGGACGTCCAGCTGCCACAACTGAAACCGCTGCAAATCGCCGCGGACTGGCGCGCCAATTCACTGAATTTTGAAAATCTGGAAGCGCGCGTTGCATCGCTCAGCTCCGCGCTGCACATCGCGGGCTCCGGAACGTGCTCCACAAATGGAGCTGATTTCATCGTGAAACAATTATCGCTGTCGAGAGCAGGACAACCGAGTCTCGGCTTGCAAAAAACATTCGCCATTTCAGCGAGCCACCTTTCGAACCGCAACCCGTCGTGGTCGCTTCGCCTTGATCCGGTGCAGCTGCGCGGGGCGACGTCGGCGCTTTCAGCCGAGGCAAACATCCTTTGGCCGGCGCGGGGAAATGTTTCCGTCTCGGCCCGCGGACTGAGCCCGGATCAGTTCCGCGATTTTTTCGCCACAAAAATTCCCGAGGCCGCCCTTGAAAAACTGGATCTCGCGGCCCAATGGACCAACGGCCCGGTGACGTTCGCGCTCGACGCCGCGACGCAATTTGCAGCGGACGGCAGCGGTCCGTTTTCGGCCGGATTGCGCGCAACCGGAAACGGCAACGGACTCTCAATCGAGCGCGCCGAGGCCGGAAGCGCATCGCAAACATTCATCTCCGGAAAAGGTTTTCTGCCGATCACGCTTCGCCCGAGCCATTCCAATCTCGTGGAGATTCTGCGGCAAAAACCCATCGATTTTCGCGCCGAAACGATCCCGAACGCACCGTTTTGGCGACAGGTCTCGACCTGGGCGCAGGCCGAGCTGCGTGAGCCGCGCTTGGCCCTGGCCATTGCCGGAACCATCGATGCGCCGACCGGAAAAATCACCGCGGGCGCAAACGAAATCCTGCTGAAACGGGGCGAAACCAACCAGCCAATCCCGCATTTTGAGAATCTCTACGCGGACTTAAGCTTCAACCGCGACCGCGTTTTGCTCGATCGCTTCGAGCTGTTTGTGGAAGGCCAGCCGGTGACTGCCTCCGGCGAGCTTCCGCTGCCAAAAAATTGGAACGCGAATTGGAAATCCGTTTTCGATTGGCGCAAGGCCAGCGCGCGCTTGAAAATCGTCGATGCGCAAGTCGCGCCGTTCGAGCGTTTGTTCCCGAAACTCTTGAGCCCGACCGGCGCGCTGAACCTGGACGTCGCCATCTCGCCCGGCGGAAATCTCAATGGCGAACTGCGCCTCAAAAACGCGGCGCTCCGCCCGATCGCGCCGGTTGGTCCGGTGCATGATTTGCAGGCTCGCGTGCGGTTCATCAACGAGCGGGTCGAAGTGGAATCTCTGCAGGCTTCCATTGGCGGCGAAACGGTTTCCCTCACTGGCGAAATGAACCTGGCCACCCACAGCGCAACCAATGACTTGCCGGAGTTTCATTTTAAATTGCGCGGCGCCAATGTGCCGCTGGCGCGACGTCCGGAGTTCATCGTGCGCAGCGATCTGGATCTCGATTTTTCGCACCGGGCCGGAACGCAGCCGCTGATTTCGGGTGCGCTGAATTTGAAAAACAGCTTTTATTTGAATGAACTTAAACTGTTGTTGCCGGGAAAAATTTCCCGGCCCAAACAGCGCTCGCCTTACTTCAGCGTGGAGACGGAACCGTTTGCGAAATGGCGTTTGAATGTGGCCGTGCGCGGGACGGAATTCCTCACCGTGCGCAGCCCGCTGTTCCGCGGAAAACTCTCAGCCAACCTGAAACTGGAAGGAACTTTGAAAGAACCGCTGGCCACCGGCGAAGCGCGCATCAACTCCGGCTTGATTCAATTTCCCTTCGCCAACCTGACCGTGGACCGCGGCTCTGCCTCGCTCAGCAGCGACAATCCCTACAGCCCGCAATTGTCGATTTCCGCTTCGTCGCGGGTCTTTGGCTACGACGTGAAAATGGACTTGAGCGGCCCGGCGGACAAACCCGCCGTGGAATTTTCTTCGACGCCCGGCCTGGCCTCCGAGCAGATTTTATTGATGATCACCGCTGGAGAACTGCCGCGGGCCGAAATCAATTTCACCACGAAACAAAAGGCCGGGACGATCGCGTTTTTTCTCGGGAAAAACCTGTTCTCCAAGTTTGGCGCCGACGGATCGAGCGCGGATCGGCTGGAGATTCGCTCCGGCGAGAATGTTTCCACGCAGGGCCGGCAAACTTATTATCTGGAATACAAATTGAGCGCGGACTGGTCCATCGTCGGGGAATACGATCGGTTTGGCGCATTCAACGCCGGGTTGAAATGGAGGTTTTTCTCAAAATGAAACCGGAGCGCTGGCGAATCTTTTTGCTCAGGTTACCCGGCGCAAGGCGACTGGCCGGGCTGCTGATTCTTCTGTTTTTCACCGGGGCGCTGATGGCGGAAGAAAAGGAGCCGGCCAGATTGAAAATTTCCGGCTACGGATTCTTTGGAAATCTCGCGTTAAAAAACCTGCTGAAAACTTTCGACGAAAAACTGAAAACACGAGAATTCTTCGACGCGAATTACATCGAAGACACCGCGCTGGTGCTCATTTCGCGGATTAATTCCGACGGCTATTTGCGTCCGAAGATCACCACGCGGGTGACGCTGGCCGACGGGTCGATCCAGACCTACGAATGGGAAGAAACCATTCGCGATCCCCTTCCCCGCCCGACGGAAGCGCGGCAGGTCGAATTCAGGATTGAGAAAGGCGTTTTCTATTTCTACGGCGAGATTCAGTTTGAAGGATTGCACGCGATCGGAACGGATGACGCGAACTCGTTTTTCGTCAAGCGCGGAGCGCTGGTGAAATTTAAAAAGGGGCGAATCTTCACTCCCGCCCGGCTCACCCGCGGGATGTCGAGTCTCACGGACATTTTATCGCGACGCGGCTATGAACAAGCGGAAGCGACGGCGGGGCGAATCGACCAGGACGACGCGACGGGAGCCGTGAATGTGACGATCAAAGTGAGCGAAGGGCCGAAACATCTGGTTCGCTCGATCCGCGAGGAATTTTTCTACGGAACCAACCCGCAGCCGGCCACCGTCACCACGATCAGGACCAACGCCACCTTCTCTCGATTGTGGCAGCAGGACTTTGTGCAGTCGTTGCGCGCGACGAATTTCTCACGCGGCTACCCGGACACCACGGTGGAAATGGCGCCGCTGGAACGCGAGCCGGCTGACGGGATGATTTTCCTGGATCTGACCGCGCGGGTCAGGAGCGGCGAAAAAACCACGCTGAGCGGCGTGAGTTTTACGGGTCAGGAGAAAACAAAGGAAGCCGTTCTGCGGCGGCGCGTGCGCCTGAAAAAAAATCGCGCGTTGGACAAAATCGAAGTGGAAAACGGCCGGAATCGCCTCGCGCGCCTGGGAATTTTTGAGTCGGTCGGCGTGCGATACGATCAAGTGGACGAACAAACGCGGCGCGTCATTTACGAATTGAAGGAAGGCAAGGATGTTGATGTCAGCATGCTTTTTGGCTTTGGCACCTACGAATTGCTGCGGCTCGGCTTCGAGGTCGACCAATACAACATCTGGGGGCGGGCGCATCGGGCGAAGCTGCGCCTCACCCAATCCTTCAAATCCTCCAGCGCCGATTACCTTTACACGATGCCGGAGCTGGTCGGCGAAGATGTGGACGTCTTCTTCAACGCGTTCGGCTTGCGGCGCGAAGAGGTTTCCTTCACGCGCGAAGAATACGGCGGCGGGGTTGGCGCGCGAAAATTTTTTAACGCCATCACCAGCGATGTTGGCGTGCGCTACAATTATCAAATCCTTCACGCCACTGAGACGAAACTTGCGGAGCAAGTGGGCCCGGCCGATGCCGCGGTCGGCTCCGTGATTTTCGACCTCAAACACGATCGGCGCGACAGCCCGCTCTATCCGCAGCGCGGCTACAAGATTGCCGCCAGCTTCGAAGTGGCTTCCGAATACCTCGCCAGCGAGGTCAATTTCCAGCGGTTCGAAGCGGACGCCTCCGTGCACGTTCCACTTCGCGACACCACCTGGCTGCACCTGGGCGCAAGTCACGGCATCGCCTTCACGCAAGGCAGCCCGCTGCATGAACTGCCGTTCAACAAACGATTCTTTCCCGGCGGCGCTAATTCCGTGCGCGGTTTTCAAGAAGGCGAAGCCGCCCCGCGCAACGAGGACGGCGATGTGATTGGCGCAGAGACTTTTCTCACCGGCAACGTGGAGCTGGAACAAGCGCTCACGGAAAAGTGGTCGGTGGTCCTGTTCTCGGACTCAATCGGTTTCGCGAAAAGCCTCGAAAATTATCCGTTCGACGAAACGCTCTTCACCGTCGGCCTGGGAATCCGCTGGAGAACGGTGGTCGGGCCGATTCGATTGGAATACGGCCACAATTTGAATCCGCGCGAGCACGATCCCGACGGCACGCTCCAGTTTTCCATCGGGTTCCCGTTTTGAGCAGGAGATCGCACCAGCGCCGGCGCATCGGAAATGAGTCGCAGGCGCGGTTCGGGAAGAATAGGCTCCTTCGCATGACCCTTTCCGATAAGGACAGCGCCTCGGGATTCACGCTTATCGAAGTCATCCTGATCATAGCGACCGTTGCCGTTCTGGTTATCGTTCTCATTCCTGCGCTCGCGAAACAAAACGGCAAACAGCACCAAGAGGTTTGCGTCAACCAACTCAAACAGGTTGGATTGTCGTTTCGGATCTGGGCTGGTGACAGCTCTGATGCCTATCCAATGGCACGCTCAACGAATGACGGAGGCACGATGGAATTCGTTAAGACCCCTGAAGTCTTCCAGCACTTTCTATCCATAAGCAACGAATTGGGCTCGCCGCAAGTTTTGATCTGCCCGACAGATAAAAAGCGAAGGCCCGCGAAAGACTTCTCGAAGCTGGGCAACATAAACCTCAGCTACTTCGTCGGTGTCGATGCAAGCGAAAACCTTCCGCAGTCCATCTTGTCCGGCGACCGGAACATCACCAATGGATTCGCACCCACGAACGGAATGCTGACCCTTATTAAGAACCAACTGGTCGGATGGACAAAAGACCTGCACAAATCTCAGGGAAATATCGCGCTGGGAGATGGAATCGTTCAACCAGTAAGCAGCGCCCTGTTGAAAAATGAAATTGTCGCGAACAGCGATCTGGTGACGAACCGGATTATATTGCCGTGAAGGGTAAGGGTTCCGTTGGCAGCCTTGGATATTCTAAAGTAGTTATAAAAAATCGAGGATGGTGGAGCCTAGGGGATTCGAACCCCTGACCTTCTCATTGCGAACGAGACGCTCTACCAACTGAGCTAAGACCCCATCCAGTGCCCACAACTATGGAATAAAAATAGTTGCAGGCAAGCGGAAATAGCGCGGACCACCGCGCCGACCCAGGATGAATCCGGCAAATCAAAACCGGCCAAGCCGGCCGGTGAACCGTGCGCAATCGAATTGACCTGCGGCTACCGCAGTCGGGCGTTTTCGACGACGAGGTATTGCATGGCTCCTTCGTTCCAGACGCGCAGCAGGACGCGTTTATCCCGCAAGTTGCGACTTTGGGAAATGGCTTCCCGCGAATTGGTCACCGGTTTTTGGTTGATCTCAGTGATGATCCCTCCCGGCCGCAACCCCGCCGAATAAGCCGACGATCCAGGGTCCACTTTTGTAATCAAGACTCCACGGATGGTGCTGGGAATTTGCAACGCCTCCCTCGCATGCGGCGTCAGATCGATCACATCCACGCCGCTTAAGCCAATATTTCTGCTGGGCGTTGGGCGCGGTTCCGGTTCGGCTTGCGCAACAGAACTCCGCGGCATTTCATCGAGGATGCTGGTGAATTTCTTTTCTTTGCCATCGCGAAGAACACTTAAATCAACGCGCGAATTCGGCCCGGTTTGCGAGATCATGAGCCGAAGGTGTCGGCTATCGCTGACCTCCTGATCATTTAGACGCGTGATGACATCGCCCGGTTTTATTCCGATCCGCGCCGCAGGGCTGTTGGATGAGACGTCGGCGACCAGCGCCCCTTTGAGCCCCGGCAAACTCATCACCTCGACCAATTCAGGGGTGATAGGCTGAATGATCACGCCGAGGTAGCCGCGCGTGACCTTTCCTTGTTTGATGATTTTATCCATCACTCCGCGAGCCATGTTGATCGGCACGGCAAAACCAACGCCGGAACTCCCTCCGCTGCGACTGAGAATGGCGGTGTTTATTCCGACCAATCTTCCTTCGGCATCCACGAGGGCGCCGCCAGAATTGCCGGGATTAATGGAAGCGTCGGTCTGGATGAAATCTTCGTATTCCACGATGCCAAAACCGCCGCGGCCCACCGCGCTGACAATGCCCATCGTGACCGCCTGGCCAACGCCGAATGGATTTCCAACCGCCAGAACGATGTCGCCCACCTCAAGCTTGGAGCTGTCCGCGACGGTGGCAGCGGGAAGTTTTTCGCCCTCCACTTTAATCACGGCAACGTCGGTTTGGGGGTCGGTTCCAACCACCTTGGCCGCGAATGTCTTCGATTCGTTCCCCAGAGCCACTTTGATTTCGTCCGCTCCGTCAATGACATGATTGCTGGTCAAAATATATCCCTCTTCCAAAAGGATCACGCCGGAGCCAAGCCCTTGTTGCTGCCGCGTCCGAGGGGGATGGCCATCGGCCGCCCCGGGCTCTTCGTCATCCTCGCCACGCAAAAGCTGGTCGAAAAATGGAATTCCTAAAAACGGATGCGGACTGACCCGCACGAGTTTGGTGGAGAAAATATTGACGACGCTCGGCGCGATGCGTTTCACCGCAGGAGCGAAACTGCGCGTGACATTCTGATCGCGCGCTGGCCCGGCGGCGACGCCCGGCGCACCCGTCGTGCTCTGCGCGAAACTGCCGGTCGCAAGGGCGCACGCCATCGTGAAGGCGAGGAACCGGCAAATGATTTTATCGCTCACGGGGTTTCGTATTCCTTCAAGAATCCGACGAACTCGCGACGATGCTCTTCCTCATCCGCGAGAATTTCGATGGCGAGATCCTGCGTCACGTAATCGCGTCCATCGCACAGCTTGATGATCTTGTTGTATTGTTCGATGGCCCTTTCTTCGGCGGCGATCACGCCGATGATTACGGAGACGACATCCGTGGTGTCCTCCTTGGGCTGCAGCAGGTTCTGACTGGCTTCAAACTGCTGCGAACCCGGCACGAGGCCGCCGATGGTTTTGATCCGCGCGGCCAATTTCTGCGCGTGCATTACTTCGGCAGGAATGTCCGCCCCAAGAGATTTCTTGATTACATCGGAGCGCACGCCGTCGAGGTTTACGGAAGCGGCGATGTAGTTTTGCACGGTCTCCAATTCCATTTCGTAGGAGACGGTCAGTTCGGAAATTATTTCTCGATTGCTCATGTGAACATGCCCCGGCTGGCCATCCATTCCGCGACGGAAGCATAACATTCTTTCGCGTGAAAACCGGCCTTGAGCAATCAGGCGCTCCGTGTTTTTCCACAGTGGGCAAACCACAGGGCCGCATCCACGGAGAGAGGGCCCGGCTGAGAAAAACCAGTGGACAACCCGGGCGACGCAGCTAAATTTCGCGCATGTTTTCTGGAAAAAATCTACTACCAGCCACGCTCACGGTGCTGCTTTTTGTCAGCACAGTGGCCTGCGCGGCGTCAGCCATATTCCTAGTGCGGGGCCACAGCGAATTGCGCAGTTTGCAGGGCCAGGCCGCAGCGATTGAGAACAACCGCAACCTTGTCCGCGCCCTGGCCAACGACGCGATTGAATACAGCAAGCGCAATCCGGCCATCGACCCGGTCTTGCAATCGGCCGGACTTAAACCCGCGCCCACCAGCCCGAAAGCTTCGAAATAACATGAACGACTCCGAAAACCTTGATTCCCCGGCGAGTTTCTCAGCGGAAGCGAAAACCAGCAGCGCGATCGAACCCTACGAAGCGCTGCGCAAACTTTTTGTCGCGACACTCTTTGCGCTGATCATCCTCAGCGGCGGATTGAATATTTTTTTCCTGCGCCAAATGATTTTTGTGCGCAAAGACCTTGATGTTGTCCGTCCGCAAGTGAGCCAACTCCTCGCGAATTATCAGGCGACAGAAGACCCGCAGATCAAAACTTTTATCAACTCGCTCATCGGTTACGGCCGCACGCACCCCGACTTTCTACCGATCCTGGTAAAATACAAAGTCGTTCCTGACACCACCGCGCCGCGAATGACAGCACCGGCGCCCGCTGCCCCGGCTCAGGCTCCCGCTAAACCGGCGAAGAAATAACGCTGGCGGCAGGCTGGAGGTTTTTTAGACTTTTCCCGAATCCATTCGCAAGCCGGGTTCGGGGGGATTTTGCGACGTTTCCACTCACCCTCGAGAGGCAAGCGCCATCCATGCGCGGGGTTGCAGCCGACGGCGATTAAGGCGCCGTCGAGTTCAAGGTCGGCAACTTGGTTCCACATTCCGGGCAGAAACAGGCCGAAGGGGGCGATTCACCACCGCAATCTGAACAGGTTTGATGCGCTTTGGCGTGGCGATGAGCGATAATCAGATTGCGGATGTAAGGAATCCAAGTGAAAGCGTAGGCGAAGATAAAAACGGAATCGCGCCGGTGAAGTCCATAGGTGAGCAGCAGGAGCGAGCCGATCAAGCTCAACCACCAAAAGCTGGAGGGAATGACCACTTTTTTCTGTTTCTCGGTGGCATACCACTGCACGAAAAAGCGGGAAAAGAAAACGACGTTCCCGAGCCAGCCGAGGACTTTCCAAAAGCTCCATTGAATGCCGAGAAATTTGTCGTTATGAAAAATTAAATCTCCAAACCAGTCCATGGCTGGAATTTAGGTTAACGCCCGATGGTTAGAAAGCTTAGAAGCGTCAGCCATCAAAGCTGAGAGAATTGGTTCAACGATTTGGCGCTTCTCCATCAATCGCTATTCCGCCAAAAATTTTTCCACTTTTTCCGCTAAATTATCGCGGGCGCTGACGTCCCGCAGAACGCCTTTTTTGTCCACGAGCCACATGGCGGGAATGCTGTTGATGCCGAATTCCTGCCCGAACTTATTCTGCCAGCCTTTGCCATCGAAATACTGGGGCCAAGACATTTTTTCTTTCGCGACGAATTTCTCCAGCTTTTCTTTGTCCTGATCGAAGCTGATGCCGACGATTTCAAACCCTTTGGCGTGCAGCTTTTCGTAGGCTTCCTTGACGTGCGGCAGTTCCGCCACGCACGGCCCGCACCATGTCGCCCAGAAATCAACCAGGACGACTTTGCCTTTCATTTTGGCGAGGTCCACTTCGCGGCCGTCAACTGCTTTGAACTGGATCGCAACCGGTTTGCCGACCGCTTCCATTTTTTTCAGGATGCTTTTGGCCTGGGCTTTGACTTCATCCGACGCTGGGCTGTTGACGATTTCAGTGGCTAGTTCGCGGGCTTTGTCGCTCTCGCTCGCGCCCGCGACCGAGAGGAGCATCTCATAAACCTCGCTCCGTTTTGGAAACTGTTTGATCAAATCGCGCGTGCCCTTCTCGAAGGCGGCCAGAACGGCGGGCATGCCTTCGGCTTTCTTGCTCATCGCGTTGCGCTGCACCGAGCCAGCCAGAAGGTTGAATTTTTCATCCTCGCTCAACTTGGGATCTTTGAGCCTTTCCTGTTCGATCTTTTCGAGTTGCGCCACGCGCTTGGTGTCGCCCAGTTGAATGGCAAAACCGAGCATATCCTGCTCCTTTTCGCGAGCTTCGTCCGCTTTGGGGTGTTTAGGAAAACGGGTGTAGAAATCGTGCGCCTTATCGGCGGCGGCACCGGCCAGATCCCTTTGGCTGTCGCGGAATTTATTGATCTCTTCCTCCGAGGGCTGCTTATCGCGCCACTCGGCAGGCGGCGTGGGCGGGCGGGTCGCTTTTTCCAATTCCTTCCACGCTTTGTCCCCTTCCGCATCGCCGGCCGACTCCGTTTTCTCAGCGAGTTTGGGATCGGCGGCCCGGACGCGATCCGTGGCGGCGAAAGTTAAAACCGCAGCCATCAAGAGGGTTTGAAGAATGGTTTTCATAAATTTTAATCGGCGAACGAGCTACGAATGACAGAGTTTCGCGATTTGGCAATCAAATCAGTTCGAGGGCAATGCTGAACCAGGCAACATGGAATCTGAGCCTTTGCACGGCGGGCTCCCCGATTTTTGCCGTGTTCCAGAGCCTAGACAGGCCATCGGGCTTGTGGTAATGCATCGCGTGCCCAAAATGGGCGCAGGCTCGTTTTCTAAACAATTTAACATCAAATGAAACAAATGAAATCAGTATTAAGCACCGTTTTAATCACCGGGTTGTTGGCATTTCAGGTGAATGCCGAGGAGAAAAAGCCCGAAGCCAAGCCCGAGAAGGTGGACAAGGAAAAGGTCAGTTACGCCATTGGGATGAATGTGGGCACGAATTTGAAACGCCAGATGATCGATGTGAATCCAGACACTTTGGCCAAAGCGATCAAGGATGTCATTGCGGGCAGCCCAACGCAGTTGACCGAACAGGAAGCACAGCAAGTCCTTACCGCGATGCAGAATGATCTTCGGTTAAAACGCGAGGAAGAAAACAAGGTCGCGGGAGAAAAGAATAAGAAAGAAGGCGAAGCTTTTCTGGTCGAAAACGCCAAGAAACCCGGCGTGACCAAGACGGCCAGCGGCTTGCAATACAAAGTCATCACCGAAGGAAAAGGCGCAAAGCCAAAGCTGACGGACACGGTCACAACCCATTATCGCGGACGGTTGCTCAACGGCACGGAATTCGATAGTTCCTACAAGCGGAATCAGCCCGCGGAATTCCCGGTGACGGGCGTGATCAAAGGATGGACCGAAGCCCTGCAACTGATGCCCGTCGGATCGAAATGGGAATTGTATATTCCCGCGGCCCTCGCATACGGCGAGCGCGCCCAGGGACGCGACATCGGCCCTAATGCCACGCTGATTTTTGAAATCGAATTGATCGGCATCAAAGCGCCAGCGGCTGAAACCAGCCAGGCGGTCAGCGGCGAGATCATCAAAGTCCCCTCTGCCGAAGAGCTGAAAAAAGGCGCGAAAATCGAAGTGATCCGCCCCGGCCAAACGAATCAGGTGATTGAGAAGAAATAGATTTGGGGTGCAGTCAAATCATGCTGCACATCCAAACGATTTCCACGCTCGATCTGCCCGAACTGCAGCCCTATCGCACGCTGCGCCGGCACGATGAACATCGCCGCGAACGCATCTTTGTCGCCGAAGGAGAAAAAACCCTTCGGCGACTTCTTGAAACCCCTTTTTTTCTCACCTCCGTATTGCTGACGCCCGAGTGGCTGGCGATTTTCGATCCACTCTTGCGAACCCGCCACGAAAACATTCAAGTTTTCGTCGCTGAAAAAGCCATTTTAGAAAACCTGACCGGTTTCACAATGTTTCAGGGAATCATGGCCGTCGCAAAAAATCCCACGGCGCCAACACTGGCAGAACTTCTCGCGCAAAGCCCCAACCCGAGCCTTTTCGTGGCGACGGATGGCATCAGCAACGCCGAAAACCTGGGGACGCTGGTGCGGAATTGCGCGGCGTTTTCCGTGGATGGCCTGTTGATCAGCCAAAGTTCAAGCAGCCCTTTTTTGCGACGCGCGGTGCGCAGTTCCATGGGGGGCATTTTCAACATTCCGGTCATCGAGGAACTGGACCTAGCGCAAACCATTGGGGAACTCCGCCGGAACAAAGTCCATTGCGTGGCCGCTCATCCACACGCTTCTGGAAAAACGTTGAACGCAGCCCACCTTCGGACGAGTTGCTGCATCGTTTTGGGCAACGAATCCGACGGCATATCCGATCCGGTGTTGGCCGCATGCGATGAGGCTGTGGCCATCCCGATGCCCGAAGGCGTTGATTCGTTGAATGTCAGCAGCGCCGGGGCGGTTTTTCTCTACGAAGTTCAACGCCAGCGACGCGAATCCGCCGTGGGCTGATTAATTCACCCACCCTTTCTTGGCTTATTAATCACAAAAACGGTTTGACAGGTAGAGAATGCAATTTATTGTCTCAAAGGATAGTTTTTGTCCGATTTATGCAAATCACGCGTGCTGGAGAATACGGAGTTTTAGGATTGCTGAACCTGGCACGCCGGGCTCCCGCGGAGTTGGTCATGATCGACGACGTGAGCCGGCAGGAGGCAATTCCAAAAAGTTTTTTGGCAAAAATTTTTCAGAGCCTGGTAAAGGCGGGAATCATCAAATCGACTCGCGGCAGCGGCGGAGGTTTTGCCCTGGCCAAAGCGCCGGAACAGATCTCCGTGTTGCAGGTCATTGAAGCGATTGAAGGCAAGATTGCCTTTCAACGCTGCCAGCAGGAAGAACCGGATTGCGAACATGTCGGCGGCTGCGCGCTGTGCAGTTTGCTGGGCGAAGCGCAGGACAGCTTGAAAGAGGTTTTCTCGAAAACGACTTTGGCGGACTTGTTGAAACCCAAGACAGCGCCCGGACAGAACCATCGGCGCGGCAATTTACAAAAACTGGCAGAAACAAATTAAAAGAAAATTTATGAGCGAGACATACACATTATACAACGAAACGGTCATGGAACATTTCATGAACCCGCGGAACATGGGCGACCTGAAAGATGCCGATGGGATCGGTGAAGTCGGAGCAGCAGCGTGCGGCGACATCATGAAGATCAGCCTGAAGATCAAGGACGGACGAATCGAAGATGCGCGGTTCAAAACCTTCGGCTGCGGCTCGGCGATCGCCAGTTCAAGCATGGCCACGGAATTAATCAAAGGCCGTTCCATCGATGAGGCGATGAATTTTTCCAATCAGGAAGTGGTTGACGCGCTGGGCGGTCTGCCGCCGGTGAAAATTCACTGCTCTGTGTTAGCTGAAGAGGCGCTCAAAGCGGCGCTCGAAGACTACCTAAAGAAACACCCCGAGGCTGCGACCAAGACGACTGAAGCCGTTACCGCTTAGTTCCCGAAATAAAATCTTCGCAAAACCCCACGGATTGCCGTGGGGTTTTTGCTTTTATACGGGCCCTTCTCGAAAATGACTGGACTTACCCGGTGATTTTCAGAAGCTTTCGTGAAGTCCAAACAACGCATGAAAAATATTTTTACCATTGTCCTGTTCTCCGTTCTATCGACCGGTTTTTACGCTGAATCGGCCGACGCCATCGCAGCCTCAGGTTTTAAAAAAGTCATTCTGGACGCAGATCGAGAGGTCAATGGGCAGCTTGAAGATACCTTGAAAGACCCGATGGAGCTGTCTGTTGCCCAAGACGGACGCGTTTTCTACGCCGAGCGGGCTGGGCTCGTCAAAATGTGGAACCCGCAAAGCAAAACGGTCTCGGAAGTTGGAAAAATCAATGTTTTCTCCGGGCTGGAGGATGGTTTGCTGGGCATCACACTTGATCCCAAGTTCGTGAAAAACGGTTGGATTTACTTGTATTATGCCTTGCCTGAAACAGGCACGGATGCGGATGGGAAAAAAGTTGGAACCAATCGCGTTTCACGCTTCACCTTCAGCAAGGGATCGATTGATTTGTCTTCTGAAAAACGGCTGCTCGACGTCCGCACACAACGGGAAGAATGCTGCCATGCGGGCGGCTCGCTCGCCTTCGATGCGAAAGGAAATCTTTATATTTCCACGGGGGATAACACGAATCCGTTCAAATCGGATGGATACGCCCCGATTGATGAAATGCCCGGACGCAGCCCATGGGATGCACAGAAATCCTCCGCGAACGCGAATGATTTGCGCGGCAAAATCCTTCGCATTCATCCCGAGGACAAAGGCGGCTATAGCGTCCCCAAAGATAATCTTTTTGGTCCTGGCACCGCGAAAACGCGCCCCGAAATTTACGTGATGGGATGCCGGAATCCGTTCCGAATTGGGCTCGATCAAAAAACTGGGTTTCTATACTGGGGCGAAGTAGGTCCCGACGCAGGCAGCCCCAATGAGCGCCATGGTCCGGCGGGCTTCGACGAGGTGAATCAAGCCCGCAAGGCTGGAAACTTTGGCTGGCCCTATTTCGTGGGCGACAACAAGCCGTATTGGCACTGGGATTTCGCGGCCAACACCAACACCTTCCTTTACGACGCGGCCAAGCCGGTTAACAAATCGCCCAACAACACGGGCATCAACGAACTACCTCCGGCACAGCCCGCTTTCGTTTATTATCCCGGCGGGCCATCGACGAAATTTCCGATCGTGAAAAGCGGTGGCCGCACGGCCATGGCTGGACCGGTTTACTATTTTTCAAAAAAATTAAACTCACCGGGAAAACTGCCTGAATCCTTCGATCACACCCTGTTCATCTACGAGTGGTCCCGAAACTGGGTCATCGCCGTGCACCTGGATCAGGATCAAAAAATTGCGAAGATGGAACCCTTCTGCCCTGGCCTCGAATTCAAACGGCCGATGGATTTGGAACTTGGTCCGGACGGATGCCTTTACATGATTGAGTGGGGCACGGCTTGGGACAAAAACAAAGACACCAAAATCATTCGCCTGGAATACGTGGGCAACGAGAAATAGTTTTGCCCGCGGTCAGCGGAGCAGAATTAAAATCAGGGCGCCGAAAGCGATTCGGTACCAACCAAACCCGACGAACGTGTGCGATTGGACGAATTTTAGCAGCCATTTTACAGCGATAAACGAAACGATTGAGGCAACAATCGTCGCCAGAATCAGCACGCTCCAATTTTCTGTTACTTCTCCCGAGTGGTGAAGGGCTTTGAAGATTTTCAATCCGCCGGCGGCCAACATGGTGGGGATACCGACCAAAAATGAAAACTCAGTGGCAAGCGGACGATTTAGCCCGAGCAACAGCGCCATAACAATGGTGGCACCGGATCGCGAGGTGCCGGGAAATATGGCCGCGATCAGTTGAGCCAGACCGACGGCGACGGCGATGGACCAAGTGATCTCATGGCGAACCGACCGGCCTTCCAGCCAACGTTCTGCGATCAAAAATAGGAATCCGCCTACCAGCAGAGCCACCGCAACGGGCAATGCCTTTTCCGGGAGTTTGAAATGCATTTTTTCCAAAACCATTCCGCCAACTCCCGTGATGACAAAGGCGCAGATGATTTTTTTTAAATAATCCTGCGTCTGTGGTTCGCGCCAACGGAACATAAACTGGTGAAAGCGCGCGCCAAAAAGAGGGATGACCGCCAGCACGGCGCCACTCTGGATGACGACGTTGAACAGATCAGATTGCCTCGGAAGCCACTGTTCCGCCAGCAGCAGGTGGCCCGTGGATGAAATGGGAAGGAACTCGGTAATTCCTTCGATGATTCCTAAAATAATTGCGACAAGCCATTCAGACATCCGCCGTAGAAACGACAAAAATGGAACTCACGCAAGCGCCAAAAAGAATCGCGGCGGGCGGAAAGCAGTAAAACTCCCTCCACTTGCCCAGGACTCGTCAAGAAGGCGACTACAGCTTTTTAGTCTTCTTCCCAAAGAAACCAAACATAGGCCGCACTTCCTTTTTGTGCTGCTGCACTTTTAACTGGCCGAGGATCGAGACCCAGCCGATGAAAATCTTGTGCCATTGGTTTTCCAGGCCACGCATGACGCCGTCCGCCATTTCGCTGAGGTAACGAATCGACGGCGCACTCGAAATGAGCGCAAGCACCTCTTCCTTGGTCGGGGAGACGCATTCGACACTCGCGAGAATCAATTCCAATTCCTGCACGAGAACACTTTTCACCTCGAGAAACTGGCTTTCATCCTCGGCGCTGAATTTTTTGGAGCGGGCAAGACTGGTGAAATAATTGAACTGCTTGAGGCATTCCAAATAGTTTTCCAGCTGCATGATGATCTGATCAACGTCATGTTTAGGCATAAAAATATTAGCTGTTGTAGGCCTGTAGACCTTTTGGTTTAAGAAAAATGATGGCGCCGCCACGCAATTCGCGTCCGACGATTTTAAGCCCGCCGTAGCGCGCAATGATTTCGAGAAGCGGCAGGCCGGATTCCTTCGCGTCCTTGAAAATAGCCAGCACAGCCGAGCTGATTTCCATCATCAGCGGTTCTGGAAAGGAATGCGGAAGCGTAGAGGCCAAAACCCTGCCGCGACCATCGACGGTAAAACTGCCCGAGGGAAGTTTTACTGTCAGCTTTGGAACTGGCGTTGAGAAAAAGTTCAGGATGCCCATTTTGTTGAAATATTTTTTAAGGTTTCGTGGAGTTGATCGGCGGTCATCGTTCGTCTGAATCCAACGCATAATTGCGTGTCGCCGCGCGAGGCAATGCCGACATGCCGTTGCAATCCAAGCCCTTCGATTTGTTTAAGATCGCCGGTTTGTAATTTTTCACCAAGCTCGCGCAAGCGTTTCTGCGTCTGTCTTGTCCAGGCGGCGAGCGGCCCCGCGTTTTCCAAGCCCCAGGAATCGCAGGCAGCGTCTTCCTTTGCCGGGACGGTCATGACAAATTCAACGCCATCAACACGCGACAGTGCCGCCAAAGGTGAGCGCGTCAGAAATGTGGTATCGCAAGCAGCCGATTGCACGGAAGCTTCGTTGCCCTTTTTCTCATCGAATGCCTGCGCGAAATCGAGGAGCAATCCCTGGTAGGAAGTGAAAATAGTGCGAACGCGTTTGGGTTCCGCTGGAAGAATTTCGAAGGTGCCGTTTTTCCAGGATAAAATTTCTTTGAAGGCGGCTTCGCCCACAAGGTTGATCGTTGCCGCATCGATGACTTCTCCATTGGCCACCCAAATACTCCCGCTCTCTCCCGGCTTGGTCATTTTCAGGACGGAGGAGCTGTGGGACAAACATTCCAGCTGGATCAGGTCCACCAGACTTTTGCTTTGGATTCCGCGGAAGCCGCCGTCGTCCTGACGGCCGAGCAGCGATTCAATGCAATCGCGAAATAGATTCATCTCTTCGTTGGTGCGCGGTTTTTCCCAGAACAAATCAACGCCCATGGCATAAGCGCGCGAGCGATATTGTTCATCGACCACAGCGGTCATGACGACGATTCGGATCTGCGGAAATTTTCTACGCACGATGGCAAGAACCTGGAGGCCGTCCATTTTCGGCATGCGCAAATCGGAAATCAGCATCGAGAAGGGCTCCGACTCAAGCAGCGCAATGGCTCGCGCACCGGAATTGGATGTGTGCACTTCCGGCCTGCTGGGCAACTCCAGCAACAGATCGCGATAGAGATCGAGCAGATCCTGTTCATCGTCCAAGAGCAAAATTTTCTGTCGTGTGGGCATAAGGGTTTGAGAGAGATCAAATGGATTGGCTCAGAAATTGCGAACGTAACAAACCGAATGAGAACGTCAGCGGCAGCACAAACTGAAATTTCAACAAAGTATTAAAGGTTAAAAACATGTTCGCTTCTTTCAAAAAATTGTTTTTTAAGGACACTGCGGAAGTCCTAGCTACTTCCATTCCAGAGCCCGTGGCTTTCACTCCAGCGCCCGATTGGTCGATGGAAAATGACGCCTCTGCCGCAGGGGCGGCGCCCTCTGAAAAGGCCGCTGTTCATAGCTCCCCGTTTGAAACCGTGGTGGAGGATGATTCCATTGCCCTTCCATTGGATAGCGTCTTTGCTCGGTTGCCCAATTCGTTGGCTGGCTTTGTCCAATCTCAGGGCAGCGGCGTTGTTTTGATCCCGGCCCGGAGGATTCTGCAGGAACTGCCGAAAGGATCGGTAAAAGTTTCCTTTGGCGAACTAAGAGTGGCAGCTCCGCCAGGAACATTTTCAGAAAATGCCGGCCATGACCAGGTTCTCGTCGAACTGCCGCTCAACCAAATCTTAATGCGAATACCGCCTTCCTTGCTTTCGCGGCGTCCGGATCAGAAAAAAGTCGAGGTGTCTTCAGAGGTAAAAGACATCTTTGGGCAGAACGGAGAAAAACTCTCCATTTCTACCGCGCCAGCGAGCGTCCCGAAATTTGTTCAACCGGTCGCGCCGCCAACCCTCGTCCCGCCTTCTCGTGCGACAGCCATTCCAATTGCAATACCACAAATGGCGAAACCCTCGCCAATCAAAGTCGCGATGCCCAGCCCGGTGCAAACTCCTCCGGCGAGCAAGCCGGTTGTTTTCCGCGTTTTGCCGGATCAGCTGCCAGACGAAAACGAGAGCAAAGTTTTAATCAGTTTATCGGCGCTTTCCGAAAGTTGGCCGGAAATGGTTAACCGCGAAATCAGCGAAGCGAACCTAAATGGGGCAAAGGTTGCCTTGCCTATGGACAAACTCGAAGGGGCTCTTCGCACAGGCAAATTGGTTTTTACCTGGAAACAAATCTGCGAATGGATTCAGCCGCGCGTTAATTATTCTTCTGAGATTGAAGATCTCCCCCTGGATCTGCCGCTGAAAATAATTGCTCCGCTCTTCATGGCCAAGCACCGCACTGATAAGGTGCAAAAACAAATTTTCGTCGGTGATGTGCCCGACTTATTTGCAGGAAGAAAGCCTAGAATCGATTCGGTAAAGCCGGCCATGGCCGCTCCCGCGCCAACCGCAATTCCGTTGAATCCGAGTATGCCGCCGCTGGTCATGGCGGAGGCCGCGCAACCCGCGCCGCTGGCTCGGGTGGAGCCACAGGCTACTGCGGCCGAAAACGCTTCAGCCAAAGCCACCCGAAGCGATTTATCCCCACAAGCGGTCGTGAAGAATCTCGTTTCACATCCGGAAATCGCCGGCGCCTTCATTGCCATGCAGGATGGTTTGCTGGTGGCAGCTGAGCTGCCGGAGCATTTAAAGCCGGATACCTTCGCCGCCTTTCTTCCGCAAATTTTTGGCCGCATGAATCAGTACACCAAAGAACTTCAACTCGGGGCGGTCTCCAGCCTCACCTTCGTGGTTGAAAATGTCACATGGCAAATCGTCAAGAGCGGGACGGTTTATCTGGTCGCACTTGGAAAACCCGGCGAGAGCTTGCCGGGTTCGAAACTCAACACCCTCGCGGCACAGCTAAGCCGCCAAATCAGTTAGGAAAACATTATGGCAATCATCAATCAGGCAACAAAAGAACTACAGGTTAAGATCGTTTATTACGGCCCCGGCAAAGGCGGCAAAACCACCAACCTCGAACAGGTGCACAGCAATGTGCAGGATGTTCAGGAAAAAGGGAAACTGGTCTCGCTCGCAACGAGTTCGGACCGCACGCTCTTTTTCGATTTTCTGCCCATCGAGGCGATGTCGATCAAGGGATTCAAGACCAAGTTCCAGCTCTACACGGTGCCGGGACAGGTCATCTACAACACCACGCGCCAACTGGTCTTGCGCGGCGTGGACGGCATTGTGTTTGTCGCCGATTCGCAATACGACAAGATGGCCGAGAACGTGGAAAGCTTTTCGAATCTCGAGGAGAATTTGAAAGCGCTGAAGCTGAATCTGGGCGATATCCCTTACGTGCTGCAATATAACAAGCGGGATTTACCGAATGTCGCGCCCGTTGAATACATGGAGTTCCTGTTGAACAATCGCGATGTGCAAGTGCCCTCGTTCTCAGCTTCAGCCACGAAATGCGAAGGCGTTTTCGATTCGCTGAACATGATCACGCGCCTGTTGCTCAACAAATTCATCAACGAAGGAAATCGCAAGGTGGCTTGATATGTTAAGCCTCCCCCCATTGATCGAGGAGGATATCCAGTGCATGGAAAATGCATTGGACGACTTGCTGCAAAGGAGCGAGTCATTGGGTGCGCTGCTGATCGACAAAGGCGGCCCACTAATCACCCAGCGAGGGAAACTCGCCGGATTCGACACGACCACGATGTCAGCCCTCGCGGCCGGATCATTCGCCGCGACCGAAGCGATCGCGGGATTGGTGGGCGAATCGAATTTCAGCAGCATCTATCAACAAGGCGAGCACCACAGCGTCCTTGTGGGCAATGTTGGCGAGAATTTGCTGCTGATCGTAATTTTCAAGGCCTCACTCAGCGTGGGCGTCGTGAAATATTATGCCGCGAATACGGTTCAGGTCGTTGCCGCGCAACTTGAGCAAGCCCGCGCCCGGACGCCTGATTCCAGCTTGGATTTGGTTTCCCTGAACATGACGGACACATCAGAGTTATTTAAGAAAAAAGCATAGACCAGATGCCGAGGGCATTTCAGATAGCCGAAGCCACGACGATTTTTTTGAAGTTTTTTCAGAAAAAATTCCCTGTGGTTCCGCAGAGGCTCGACACGTCCAATTACAATCACAGCAAGGCCACGGCTCGTTCCAATTGCGTCACGATGCATCTTGCGGGCATGGAGACCCCAAAACTCAACGAGCCGCAGAACTTATCCCATTACGTCCACTCTTCTTCCAGCGACTCGGCGCAACGCCAAACTTCCGCCCTGGGTATTTCCCCGCTTCCGGTAGATCGCTCCACCCAAATGCTTGGTTTGCATTCGAAAACTCCCGGTGTTTAATGACCGAATGAAGCTGATCAGAATTGGTGACTGCTATCTGAATTTGTCATGCATCACGCATGTCGATATGGAAAACGAATCGCGCGGACTTCTTTGCACCGTGAACTTCAATTGTCAGGTGACCGATCGCGATGGATCTAATGGAATTCAAGCGTGCAAGATTTTTACCGGGGCAGCCGCGAGGGAATTGAAATCCGCGCTGGACACCCTGGCCTTGCAATCACCAGTGGAATAAGTCTCTTTGCGAAGCCGCCGATCGCGCCTACTTCCCGCTCTACAAAAATAAAACTGCTGCCCGATTTTTAAGTGTAACCTTCGACCTGCGCGACCGGATTCACGGTGCGTGCTCTATCCCCAGTAGGCTCTCGACCTTCATCGCGAATGGACCTAGCGGCTGTCCTTCCTAAACCGCCCCATGACTGCGCAAAGAAAAATCTCTCTTGCGCCCTGTAGGAAACGTGTTTACGTTTCGCGGCTCTGATGAGCGGGCTGGTAGCTCAGTTGGTAGAGCAGTGCCCTTTTAAGGCATTTGTCCAGGGTTCGAATCCCTGCCAGCCCACCATCTGTCTAGATCATTTTGCATCAACGGCAAAATGACGATCGGACAAGGCTTCAATCACTCATGTCGCAACGCCTCCACAGGATCCATACTGGCAGCGCGGAAAGCTGGGTATAGACCAAACACAACACCGACCAAACCCGAGATCGTAAACGCCACCAATGGCGACCAAAATGTAACGATGGTCTCCATCCCGGCAAAATACGTCACGCCGTAAGGAATGGTTATTCCAAGAATGACGCCGAGCAATCCGCCTGAGCCGGATAGCATCACCGCTTCGACGAGGAATTGAGTAATGATGTCACGACGCCTGCCGCCGAGCGCGCGGCGGATTCCGATTTCTCGCGTCCGCTCCGTCACATTCGCGAGCATGATATTCATAATCCCGATTCCGCCCACGAGCAGGGAAATTGCGGCAATGGAGCCAAGCACAATATTGAAAATCTGTTTCGTTCTCTCGGCGCGTTTCAACAACTCCAGCGGAACAACAATTTCGTAGTCCTTCTTTTTGTGATTTCGTTCGAGCAGATCTTTAACGGCGAGAGATACATTCATGACCTGATCGGCGCTCTCCACTTTAACCGTGACTTCATGCAAGGCCACCCGCTCCGCCTCGAAACTGCCGCTGCGGCGCTTCATCAACGTTTCACCGAAGCGAATCTTCTGGGCAGAAAGTGGCATGAACATCCGATTCACCGGACTGGCCGACGCACCCCCCTCGCTGGAGTTGCGACCCGAATTTTTTACTAGCCGTTCCATCACGCCGACCACTCGATAATAATCTTCTCCCACGCGCACATCGCGACCGATGGGCGATTCGACCGGGAAAAGTTTTACCGCCATCTCCGCGCCGATCACACAGACGTTCACCTTTTCCGACATCTCGAATTCCGAAAAAAAGCGGCCGATCGCCACATGTTGGTTTCGCATGGCCGGATACCAGGGAACGGTTCCTAAAATCTCGCAATCCACCCGGCGGGTGATATTCCAGACGTAATCGCGCACGATCCGTCCGGGAACAATCACGGTCACGCCGGGAATCGTTGCTTTGATTCGCTGTAAGTCGAGATACTTCAGGCCGTAATTGAGCACAAAGTTCTGCTGGTTGTTGGAAACCTTCTGTTCCTCGGGCGGTTTGACGCTGCGCAAAATAATATTTTGGCTGCCCAAATTCTTGATTTGTTCCTGCGCCTCAAAACTCGCCCCCTCACCAATGGCCAGCATCGAAATGACTGAGGAAACGCCGAATACAATTCCAAGGACGGTCAGGAGCGAACGGAGTCGATGCAGCCAAAGGCTCTTGACGCCAAGGCGCACTGACCTTTGCAGGCGCGCTTTGGAAAAAGCAAAATCGCGCCGAAACGTTTTGAACTCTATTTTAGCGTTGGACATCGGTTTCCAATTGGCCATCGCGCAAACGGATCGCGCGTTGCGTGCGTTGCGCGACTTCATTGTCGTGCGTCACCATGATTAACGTTTTTCCGCGGCGATGCAGCTCGTCGAAAATCTTCAATATTTCCTCGCCCGCCGTGGAATCCAGATTTCCCGTGGGTTCATCAGCCAGGATAACGAGGGAGTCATTCACCAGCGCGCGAGCAATGGCAACACGCTGCTGTTGTCCGCCAGAAAGCTCGTAGGGTTTATGTTCCAAACGTTTTTCGAGTCCGACCAGCGCGGCGAGTTCGGTGGCCTTGGCGCGACTTTCCTCCTCTGGCCGGCCTTGGTAATAGAGGGGAATTTCAATATTCTCCACGACCGAGAGCTGCTGGATCAAGTTGTAGGATTGAAAAATAAAACCGAGCCGCTGGCCGCGCACCGAAGACAATGCATCGTCATCCATCTGCGAGACGTCCTGCCCCCCGAGCAAATAATGTCCAGACGTGGGGCGATCCAAACAGCCGAGGAGATTTAACATCGTCGATTTTCCACAGCCCGAGGGGCCCATGATGCTCACGTATTCGCCTGCTTTAAAATCCAGCGAAACTCCACGCAAGGCCTCAACCGTGACCATTCCCATTTTGTAGGTCTTGCGGACGTTTTCGAAACGGGCAATGGAAGTTTCCGACATGGTTAAACCTTTTTCGGAGCTGTCTTTTTCGCGGGTGCGACTGGTTTTACCTCTTCCTCCTTGGCGGGGTCAGGGGAATTTTTGTTCTCGTCACCCGTTGCACCGGGCAGGTTCAACAGAACATTTTCACCTTCCTTTAATCCGCTTCTCACCTCGATAAACTCATCATTGAAATCTCCCACCTCGATGTCGCGCTCGTCAGATTTGCCGCCTTTGACCACGTAGCAAATCTGTTTTCCATTCTTCGGCGCAACCGCCTGTAACGGAATATGCACAACGTTCGTGAGCTGCTTCACCAAAAGTTCCACTTTTGCGCTCATCCCAGGTTTCACCCAGTCGCGTGAGCCATCGATGCTCACTGTCGTGACATAAACCTTTAAATCCGGGCTCATCCAACGGTTTTGTGAATCGGGCAAAACGGCAACCTTCATCACGTCGCCGGTCAATTTTTCCTCGGGAAATGCGTCCACCTGAATGCGCGCCTTGATTCCTTTTGCCACCTTCTTAATGTAGGACTCGTGAATCTTCACCTTCACCGACATCTGTTTCATATCTGGAATGGTTATAATCGGCTGACGCTCTCGGACCGTTGCGCCCTCTCGAATCTGTTCCTGTCCGCCGTAGAAATAACCGTCCGAGTTGCCGCCGCCATAAACCACCAAACCGGTTTTCTTTGCCACAATCACGCATTTTTCCAACTGTTCGTTCAACTCTTTGCGCTGTTCGAGTTCAATGTTGTAGCGGCCTTCGGCACCTCTGAGTCGCGCCAGCGCCTGGGCGAGTTTTGAAACTGCTTCCTTCCGCGCGCGCTCCAATCCGCGAAGCGCCTCTTCATATTTGGACACCAATTCCTCAGCCTGTTTTGGAAATTCGTACTTCAAAAAAAGATCCCGCGCCGTGACCGCAGTTTGGATTTTCAATTCGTTGTTCTCGAAAGTCATCTCCTCGGTTTCGAGCTCCGTCTTGGTCATGAACCCTTTTTCAAACAACCGCTTCGTTCCCTGCAGCTTCGCCTTCCCAAGGTTTTGCTGCTGCTCTGCAACCTGCAAATCGTCCAGCAATTTTCGAAGCTGCTGCTTTGCCGAACCGTCACCCAGCAACTCAAGCGTGGCGTATTTCGAATAATCAATCGGCGCCGGCTTATTCGTTTCAAGGATTACGGCCGGCTCCGTCTTCACCGCCGAAGTCAGTTTTGCTTCCGGATTTTTATTCGAGTCGGAAACCCGCAGATCTTTCCCGCCGGGACCCGCTGTTTTTGGATCGCCCAGCTGAACTTCCACCAAGATGGGGCTGTTCGACACGGCTTCAAACAGCTTCAAATGATCGAGGATTTTCCGGGTCGCTTTGTCGCTCATGAATTTCTCCAAATCCATGCGCGCAAATTTAGCTTTTTGTTCCGCCGCCTTGATGTCGGTGACGTTCTGGTTGAATTGAATGTCGTATCCCTGAGTCGCTTCGGTGAGGGAGGCGAGCGTAGTTTGAAACCCAATCTCCTGCTGGGTCATTCGCTGTTTCAAATCAGCAGAATCGAGCTCCACGAGCACCTTCCCAGTCTTCACATCGTCTTCGCTGACCTGATAACCTTCTTCAACGATCTTCAATATCTTGGTTCCCTGCCCGCCTCGCACTTCGGAACGAATTTCCTGTGATTCCAATGCTTCAATACTTCCACCTTCCAGCACGCTGATTTGCAACGGCCCACGCCGCGCGGTGAAAGTAATTCCGTTCACGGTTCCCTTTCGGTTGCCAAAAATTACCCAACCGGCGAAGAGCAGCGCCGCAATGGCCAGCACAACTTTCCAACGCGATTGCCGGCGAAAGAATTGTGATAATTTAATTTTTTCCAGCATTCGATATCTCCTCCCATCGACCGTTTTCTTTGATCATTAAAATTCCCATGTCGCGCCAGAAGCGCAGACGCGCCACGGTGTGGCTGACCAGCGCCGTCGTGCGCTCGTTCTTGGAATTAATCAAATCGTTTTGCGCATCGACGAGGTCACGCGCGGTGCCGCGGCCCAGTTCAGCGCGAAGCTGTTGCTCCTCGACGCGGCGCTCGGCCAATTGCACGCCGATTTCACTGATTTCAAAACTGCGCTTGGCTTGATCGAGATTGCGCCAGCCGTCATTGATCTGGAGTTTGATATTGTCGATGGCCAGTTCCAGCTCGCGCTGTGCGCGTTCGTTGGCGATCAGTGCCGCTCGATAGAAATTACGCTGGGCTTTTCGGTCGATGGGGAGATCGATATCCAGGCCGGCGTTCCAGGTGTAACGATCAAAGTCCGACTTTGGAAAACGGCTGCCGCCTCGGCCGTTCACACTTGCCGCAGCGACGAGATCGACCTGCGCCTTCAAATTATTTGCGGCCACATCGATTTTCCGAGTCGCATCTTCGGCTTGGTCGCGTTCGTTGTAGAGATCAAGCCGACTTTCCATCGCCACTTTCGTCGCTTCATTGACGCTTACGGCTGGATGCAAAATCTTCAATTGCTCCAGCTCCTGATCTTCGAGAACGATCGCCGCATCGGTGGAAAGCCCGAGTTGAATTTTGTATTGGTCCAAGCTCTGCCGATAAACGCGAACGGCATTGATCCATCGACTTTCCGTCTGCAATTCGGCCTGTTTGATTTGATCGAGTGCCGCTTGAGGACGAAGCCCCTCTTCAGTGAAAGCCCGCTCCCGTTCTACATTCAGTTTGAAGTTTTGAAAGCCGCGCCAGTTGTTGCGGACGGCGTCGCGGTTTTGCAAAACGCCGTAATAGGCGGAAGCAATTTCCACCGAGAATTCTTTGCGATAGCGGGTGAAGTCGCGCAGGCCGTAAAGCAAATCACGCTCTGCCTGGGTCAAATTTTCGGAGGCGATTTTATATCCGGCGCCCCGCAACAGCGGCTGCGTGAGAGAACCGACGAGCAGGGAGGAGGAGGTTGCCCGGGGATCGCCCAGAATGTAGCGCGTAAAATCCGTGGAGAAATCCGCCGCGAGCCGCCCGCCGATGCGAAGAAGTTGATCCACACCCGCTGAGCCATTGGCTGTCACAAATCGGGCCTCGGTCACGGAATCAACGCCCTCCTGCGTGACGCGCGCATTGGCCACCCGCGCGCCACCGTTGATTGAGAAAATGGGCGCGTAGTTATGCCGGGCCAGGGTCAATTGCAACGCTTCGAGGTAAAGCAATTCCTTGCGGTTCTGGTAGGCGCGACTGTGTTTAACAGCCAGATCAAGCGCGTTCTCCAACGAGATGACGCGAGCCCCTTTTTCCTTGTCGCCTTCCGGCCCGAAAAAATCCTCCATCTTGGTCGCAATTGGAAATTTTTCAAAACTTACCTTTTCCGAGGCCTCAATTGAAAAGTTGGTGTCCATGTTCGGCACCGCCGGCGTTTTCTGCGCGATCACCGCGGCGGCCTCCTTGTCCGCCGAATTGCGATAATGTTTGGTGGAACAAGAAGACAGGATAAGCCCGGAGCAGAACAGGTATGCCCACCTGGAGAAAATAATTTTTGTCGCCTTAAGGTTCAACTTTTTGGTTGTTGTTTAGTAGAACGACGATGCGGTCAAAGGTAAATTCAATCGAGCCTCATTTTAGTTTTTATCATGGATCCTGGTTAAACTCCGCAGAGCGCGAATGGTTTCCGTCTGGTGAATTAAACGGAGGTGTAGCCTGGCCAGCCGTTGGAAAATTAAAAAATGATGACCAACGCAGTCGCCCGGTGGCGCGCCCAATCGGCGTCAACGACTTTAGCCGGTTTTTTGTTTTATCGGCGTTCCAGGTTGCGGATAGTTTTTTGCCGCGTCATCCAGGACCAGAACCCAGTCCTCGGCCTCAGAATTCGTGGGAGGAGCAAACTCCATCCGGCTTGGCTTCTCAAATTCTCCCAGCGGCCGGACAGAACCATCGCGAGGGTTGAACCACCAACCGCGCAGGGTTTTACCAAGGATGCGCTCCGTCTTAAGCGTGATTCTGGAATAGTGCGGAAAATAAGCCAGCAGGTAAGTTGCGTCATTCCGGCCAACGCTGCCATCGCGCGTGACCTGGACGTAGGCCAACTTCGATTGCAGCCCTGAATAAATTGAGGTTTGGTCAGGAATCCTGGATAAAAATGGCCGGCTAAACAAAAGCGCTTTGAGATAGCCCAACTGGTCAACGCCCGGCAGATCCATCGTTTCCTGCCAGGGCTGATGAACGTCCCACAATGGCTGCCTAGGCGGCGCATACATCTGCCAGATGGAATGCGTTCCGTAGGTATGCCCATGAGCGCCCGCGAACAAGGCCCAGTAAGCGCGCAACCTCACCTGCAGGGCGCCGTTCGGCCGGGTCGCGGGCATGTCATCGGGCGGATATTCGTAGGCCGGTTCGCCATCCATGCAAGGCTTGGCGGGCTGGAGATTATAATCCGATAGAATGTGAGAATAATTAACGCTGGTCGGCGTGTGACCGGACTGGATCATGTTAAAGTCCAGCCAGTCGGAATAATGAAACATGACCGCAGAATGACCACCGCCCGAAGGATGAAAGGTCATCAGGTGGCGCCCGCGATCGCCCGCTTTCAATCCATGGGCTAACGCCGTCCAGATGGGTGCCGTTACTTCTGACGGACGGTCGCCGCCGAGAATCCAGATAATCGGCTGATCTGCATATCGTCGGCCAAGGAACCGGCCGTAAGCAGGCGCGTTCTGTTCGTTGATAAAATAGTTTCCATGCATTCCGACTTTATCACCCCAGCTCGGCAACATCCCGATGTATAAACCTAGTGAACCCGCTTTCTTCACGATGTAATCAACGTGTTTAAAGTAGGCTTCGTTCGGCTTGCTCGTGTCCATGTTCACGAAGGGCAGCGCTCCGTAGGCATTGGGCGTTTTCAATCCATCCAGTTCGGCCAAAACGACGGCTTGAATTACGGTAAATCCTTTTCGTGCGCGATTTTCCAGATAAAGATCCGCCTCTCCGCGATTCAACCGATGAAACAACTCCCATGCGGTATCGCCCAGATAGAAAAAGGGCCGCCCGTCGGAGTAGACCAGATATCGCCCATTCGAACTCACCTTCAGGCGTGAATCTTTGGCGGCACCGACCGAATTCAACGCGCCACCAAGGAAACAAAGTGAAACGCAAAGCAGAATTAATTTCCTCATCGAAAACGAATTAGCCGGTATCAATTGAGTGATTTTGGTAAAACAATTCCTAATGAGGAAGGATAGGTTGATCATGAAATACTTTACGGAAAAGGGCTTTCGATAAGCAAATTGCCTAAGCCCACCGATGAAAACCTAGCAGTATACAATCAATTACTTGGACAATTTTTTGGCCGGCTATTACTGGGGGGGCAAGAAATTAAGATGAGGGCGGCGCTGCCATCTTCTGCTCGATCATTTCCAGGTACGATTCAGCGATGGAGTTGGCTCGCAGATGATTGGACCGTTCAAATTCTTTTTTTGCACCAGCATAGTCACCTACCTGCAAAAGATGCCAACCGACGTGCGCAGCGGTGAAGTAGCCATTGGGATCAAGGTCATAGGCGCGCTTAAAATAGGGTGCGCCCTGCTCGGTTTTTCCAAGCCAATCCAGGCACATCCCGTAGCGCAAAAGGGCGTAGGGATTGTATGGGTTTAAATCAATGCTGCGCTGGAACCAGGACATCGCATCCTGCGCCCATTTTTCGTATCCCGCCAAGCCAACCCAGCTGCGGGCGCGGTAAATTTCTCCAATGGAGTAGGCGACTGCAAAATTCTTCGGCTCAATGGAAAACGCTTGTTGAAGCATCGCTAATTTGCCGGGGGATGCTGCGGCTTCTTTTCTGGCGCGGGCGAGCCAGATTTCTTCGCGGGTTTGTTGAATGGCTTGCTGGCCGAGGTAAAACATTCCTGCAGAACCAATTAACGTAAGCACAATTTTTGTGGTGACACGGGCGCTGGCCCAGAACGTTTCCGTGGCGAATCGAAGGTAGGTGCTAACCAGCGCAACCAAGGTCAGCGCAGTAATCGCATTCGCCGGAATGTGCATGTTGAAGTCCACGACGGAATGAAAAACCAGCGCCAGCACGCCGAGCGAGCCACCGAGAACAAAGGCGGCTTTGTTGCTTTTTTTCGTGCCGAAATCGTTGGCACTGCGTTGCACAAACCGCCACGTCTTGATCGCGCATACGCCAAAGGTCCCGAGAAAAGCGGTGATCAATCCAAGACCGATCACGCCCCAATCGGCGAGGGTATTCAGGTAATCGTTGTGGGCATATTGCGGCCTGTCCTGCAGATCGGGGTCACGATATTTTCTAAAGCGATAGTCATAGTGGCCCGGACCAGATCCCAGCCAAATGTTCTCCTTCCAAATTTGAATTGCTGAATTCCAGTAGCGAAATCGGTCATCATTTTCCGCTTGGGATGTCGTCGTGAGAATCTGCTTGAAACGCTGTTGTGACAGTCGCGCATTTGCGACCACCCCAATGCCCGCCGTGAGAAGCAAGGCGAGGGCGACGATCGAGCGGAGGCGGAAATCACGTTGAAAGATGAGCACGGAAAAAAACACGACCAACATGAGAGCGGAAGCGATCCATCCTCCTCGAGAAAGGCTCATGCCGAGGCCAATCACGATGGTCACGGAAGCGTAAACGAGCATAACTTTGACCGCGTGGCTGAAGCGGCCAATCAAGGTATAAGCCAGCCCAAGCGGCAAAATCAATTCGACGAACCCCGCGAAGTTGTTTGGGTTGATGAAGGTGCCACTTCCTCGGTAGACGTAGCCTTCCGGCTTGATCGTGGTCCAGATTCTCTCCGTGTGCGTGATGAATTGATAAATCGCCCAAACCGATTGCGCAAAGGCGACCGTGATGAGCGTCAGCGCGATTATTTGAATCGATTCCTGCCGATTTAAATTATTGAGAATCGATAAAAACAAAAACGCGTAAACAATGATTTTGATCAGTTCGAAACGAGCAACGTATTCAATGGGCGCGAGCCGATATCGGACGATGGCATAGATGACAAAGGCGAGGATCGCCCAAGAAATCGGCGGCCAAAAAAGCACGGGACGCGTCGAGACCCACAGCCGCATGATCCAGAGCAGGACCACGAGCATGGCCAGACATTGGACCGCGACAAACCCCAACGTTTGCACTGCACCAAAGGCGAGCGGTCCGAAGACCAAAATCGCGAGAACAAGGCCGAGAATGCCTCGCTCGCACCAGCGGTCTAGTCGTTCGCGATCCATTTTATTACTTGAAAACTTTGAGACTCATTCAAAATAAAAAAGCGCAAAAGATGTTTGGTTTCTTTTGCGCCTTTGTTCCCAAATTCAGTTCGGTTCCGATCAACTCAGGTATTCCCGAGGGTCAGTGATTTTTCCGGTGAGCGCGCTCGCCGCCACCGTGCTGGGGGATGCCAGGAAAACCTGGGATTCCTTGTGACCCATCCGGCCGGGAAAATTCCGGTTGGTCGCACTGATGCATTTCATCGGAGAATTCATGCGGCCAAAAGTATCAACGGGCCCGCCGAGACATGCTGCGCACCCGGCGTTTTCAGTCATTTGCACACCGGCATCGACTAGAATTTGCCAGATCGTTTTGTCGCCCCACCGCGCGGTTTGCAGGTCGCGAACGATTTCCGGCGTCGCGGGAACGCCGAAGGTATCGATGACCACCTTTTTACCGCGAAGCACGCGAGCGAATTCCAGGAAGTCGCTGGTCTTGCCACCGGTGCAGGAACCGACGTAAGCGCGATCCAATTTGACGTTGGAAAGTTCCTTCGCCGTTTTGCGTTGGCCGGGGTCCGGATGGCAGGCAACGGTTGGTTCCAGCTTTGAAAGATCGACCACTTTTTCGTAAACAAATTTCTCGTCGGAATCGCGTTCGACCGGCTCGTAGCTGGCTTTGGTTCCATTCAACTTGCAGCGGTAATCAACGAACGCTCGGGTTTGATCGTCAAACTCGAAAATGCCGTTCTTTCCACCCGCTTCGATCGCCATGTTCGCGATCGTCATGCGGTCGTCCATCGAAAGATGCGGAATGGCGGAGCCATCGAATTGCATGGCGCGATAGGTGGCGCCGTCGAAACCGATTTCGCCGATGCAATGCAAAATAATATCCTTGGCCATGACGCCGGGCTGCAGTTTTCCCTCGAGGCGAAAGTGCATCGTTTCAGGAACTTTGATGAGCAATTTCCCTGTACCCATGACGAAGCCTGCGTCGGTGTTGCCGATGCCGGTGGCGAATTCATTAAAGGCGCCAGCCATGCAAGTGTGCGAATCGGTGCCGAACAGAATTTCGCCGGGGCGGGTGTGGCCTTTCTGCGGCAGCGCGGTGTGACAAACGCCAGCGTAGTTGGAACCGTATTGTTTGTTGAGCAAACCTTTTGCAGCATCGAAAACCCAATGACCGTTCGGGTCATCAATCACATCGTAGAAATAAGGCAGCCCCTGCTCTTTCACGAAGTCGCGGAGAATATCAACGTTGCGATTGGATTTGGAATCGGCCGTAAAAATGTAGTGATCGGGAATAATGACGACTTTGTTCTTGTCCCAAACCTTGGCGGTTTTGCCGAATTCACGTTTAAACACGCCGATGGTTCCCGGCCCGCAAACGTCGTGAGTCATGAGCACGTCGGCGTTGACCCAAATGTTATCTCCGGCTTGCACACGAGGTTTGCCCGCAGCACGCGCTAATATTTTCTCGGTCAGTGTCATAATGCGGCGGCCAACTTAACTGAGGCTCAGCGCGGCTGCAATCGAGAATAGTCTCAAAACATTGCGTCGAACATTTTGCAACCAATCGGGTCGAAGTGCTATGAAGTTCGCGTTGACGATTTAGCGCGCATCAACGATAAGTTGTGTCCCAAACAATGTTTATCCACCGTTCTTCAGTTCTAAAATTGTTTACGCCGTTGAGGGTTGCGGCGTTCTGGATGATTTCCGTGGGGCTTTCTACGGTTCTAGCGGAGCCGATTCAGTTTTCTAACGAGCAAAAGCCGTCGCCAGGTGCGGCTGCAAAGAAAGAAGCGGTAGCAACTGAAGAAAAAGTTCCTACGTCGAAATTTTTTCGCCCCTATCGCCCGGCGGACACCGTTTCCGGTTCGGTCGAATCCCCATTCTCAACGCCGGTTGTCCAACCGCAGTCAAGCGCGCCTCCATCCAGAACTTCGAGGCAAGCGGATGATCTCCTGGATCGTCGGCGCAACTGGATTTTTGCCGAGCCAGGTGACGGAGGCAAGAAACAGACGGCCGATGAAGCGTTGGGCATCGACGATTTCGCGACGGGCAGCAAAAAATCGCAAGGCGTAATTGGGCGGTTTTTGGAAAGCAAAAAACAGATTGATCCGAAGGCTAATGGATTAGACCGCAATCGTCCTGGGGCATTGAAGGAATTGGGTTTCCATACGGAGGTCGGCTTTGATGATGACCAGAGGTTTCAAAAAGAAGAAATCAAGGAAACCAAAGCGAGTGCCGGTCCTCAACAGAGCTTGCGCGTCCCGGGGTTGAGCGGGGTCGGTGCTGAACAGTCAAGACTGGCGGAAATCTGGATGGAGCAACACGGTCCGGAAGCCAAACGAATTCGCGAGGAGAAACAAATGCGCATGAACGAATTTGAAAGTTTGTTTGGCCCCACTGGCCAAACCGCACCCGGCGTGAATTCATTGAGCGATGTTGGAGCGCAACAAGCGATTTCACCACTGTCGCCCAGCTCGGGATTAAATACTTTGCCCCCCGTCTCACAAATTCCGGAGCCATCCAGAAGCGCGCGGGCTTTGTCCGTATCGAGTGGCCCTACGCTGCCCGACGTGAATGCTCGTGTGTTCGGCCCATCTTCGGTGGGAACTCCTCTTCCTCAACCACAGAGGGTTCAGTCGCAACCGGCCATCCTGCCGTTTCCGAAACGCCGGTTTTAAAATCAATCAAGCGGCTGGACCAAAACCGTTGTCCCCATAGCCAGAGTGGTTTGCGGGGCGACTTCCACCAAACCGTCAGCCTTAGCGAGCGAGCTTAAAATGTGGGATGCCTGAATCCCCGCGGAAGAGACGTTTCCATTTTCATCCACTGACACGCGGACGAAATGGCGTCGCGAACCCGGATTGGCAAATGTTTCGGCAAGAACTCCGGGATAACGGCGGGGCGCAGGGTTGGCGGCTCCTTGAATTCGAAGCAATGCGGGGGCAACGAGCAGAACAAATGTAACGAGGGCTGAGACAGGATTTCCCGGCAAACCAAACAGAAATTTTTCACCAAGTCTGCCGAACACAAATGGCTTTCCCGGTTTTATTGAAATTTTCCAGAATTCCAGTTTGCCACCCAAATCTTCGAAAGCAGCTTTAACGAAATCCAGTTCTCCCACGGAAACGCCGCCGGTAGTGACGACGACGTCGCATTCGGCGAACGCTTTTTGCAATGCAGCCTTGGTCAGGGCAAGATCGTCGGGGACGAGCGGAAAAACTCTCGGGACAGCTCCGCTGCGTTTGGCCAGGGCGGCGAGGCCAATCCGGTTGCTTTCAAAAATTTCGCCACCGGAAATAGCGTCGCCGGCTTCACGCAATTCGCTGCCTGTAGCGAGAAGAGCGACAACCGGTTGTCGGCTGACGCGCACGCTTCTTTTTCCGGTAGCACCGAACAAACTGAGATGAGCCGGGCTCAATCGAACGCCGGGTTCAGCGAGGGCACTGCCGACTTTTACGTCTTCACCGCGAAATCGAATATTTTCCCAAGGCTTTGCCGAGCAGGAAATAAAAACGCGATCGGAGGCAGATTCGCGCTGAGTGTCTTCCTGCATCACAACGGCATCAGCGCCATCCGGCAGGGGAGAACCGGTAAAAATACGAACGCACTCGCGTCGATTAACTTTAAAGGCAGAAGATTCACCGGCAGGAATCTTCCCGACGAGCCGCAATGAGATAAGATTGTCCTGCGTGGCGGATTCTAAATCTTGGGCCTGAAGCGCGTAACCATCCACGGCGGAATTATCGAACGGCGGAAGATCGATTTCGGAAACAACCTTCTCGGAAAGGACGCGCCCATCCGCTTCGCTCAGAAGAATGGATTCGCTCCCGAGGGCTGTGGTTACTTCCAAAATCCGCCGCTGCGCTTCTTCCAATTCGAGCATAAAAACAAATTTCGAGCGCCGAATTTCGATTGTCGAGCGTTGAATGAAACAGCGGGGAAACTCAGTGCGCCGAGGTCAGCACCAGAACTTGTTCCAGGGTGGACATGCCTTCGCGCGCTTTATCCAAGGCGACCATACGCAGCGTTTTCATTCCCTGCTCGACCGCGAGTTTGCCAATTTCCTGAGCGCTGGCTCGCTTGATCACCAGTTTCCGAATTTCGTCGGTAATGGTCATCGCTTCGATGATCGCGGCGCGCCCCGCGTAACCGGAATTCTTGCATCGATCACAGCCGCGGCCGCGATACAAAGGGACTCCGTTGAACAAATTCGGATCGATGCGCAAGTCCTCGAACATTTTCACCGGATATGTCACCGGCTCTTTGCACGAAAGGCAAATGCGGCGCATGAGGCGTTGGGCGCACGCGAGAATTACGGAAGAGGAAATCAAGAACGGCGCAATTTCCATGTCATCCAGACGCGAAATGGCTCCAGGTGCGTCGTTGCAATGCATCGTGCTCAAAACTTGGTGACCTGTGAGCGCGGCTTCGACCGCAATTTCGGCCGTTTCGGTATCACGGATTTCGCCGATCATCACGATGTCCGGATCCTGGCGCAAAATTGACCGAAGAGAGTTCGCAAACGTGAGCCCGATTTCCTTTCGCACGGGAACCTGGTTAATGCCGGGCACTTGAAATTCCACGGGGTCTTCGACCGTGACAATGTTGTATTCTGGATTATTCAGCTCGTTGAGCGCCGAATAGAGCGTGGTGGTTTTGCCTGAACCCGTCGGACCGGTGACGAGGAGCAGACCGTGGGGAGCATCGACCGCTGCTTTGAAGCGGCGAAACGTATCAGGATCCATCCCGAGCTTGTCCATGCTGGCGGAGAGATTCGATTTATCCAACACGCGCAACACGCATTTTTCGCCGTGGACCGTGGGCAAAAATGAAACGCGCAAATCAATGTCGCGCCCGCCCACCTTCACCCGCATGCGTCCGTCCTGAGGCAATCGCCGTTCCGCAATGTCCAGTGAACTCATGATCTTCAAACGCGACGCCAGCGCGATCTGCAGTTTTTTAGGCGGCGGCGGCATGTCGATCAGCGCACCGTCCACGCGATAACGCAGGCGAACCATTTTTTCAAATGGCTCGATATGAATGTCGCTGGCTCGATCTTTGATCGCTTGAACGATAATCAAATTAGCGAGCTTGATATCCCAAAACCAAGCCGATGCGTTGGACCGGAACGGGAGAGAACCGGTGGCCAAATCGTCCAATTACGGAATCGTTGCCAGTTTTTTGCCACTGGTTATGGCGATGCTGCGGATAAGCAGATGGGTGGACTCCGTTGAATCGCTGGTGAGGGTGACATCCATACTTCCCAAGCCGCTTCCCCAAAACCTTTTGGACGCAATCAAACACATCGAGGGTTCCGGTAAAATAGAGCTTTAAATTCCCGCCGCTGATTCCGTTGCTCGCATTCCCAACACTTGAGAATGTCACCTCTCCGAGACTTTTTTTGAAGCCTGTGGATTTGGCATCGCATTCCTTCAAGCCATCCACCGTCTGACACACAACTTTTGAAGTGTCCAGGGAATCGAACGAACCGATTTCAGCCAACGTGACGACCACGTTGGAGCCGATCTTGTCATAAACAACCAAATTGGCACCTCCATCACCGCAAGGTAGCGATATCGCCAAAGCAAGGTTCGCTGCTATGGAAGCATCAATCGACTGTCCCATCGCGAGATTGATCAACCGCTTGTTATTCAAAACACTTGAGGCAATCACACTGGTATCAAAACAATCACATTCCTGCTGCCTTTCCACGGTGCGACAATTGGTTTTTACGGTTTTAGATTCTTGAAATCGCACTTTTCCCGTCACGTTGACCGCAAGAATATTTTGCGCCCATCCGGATGAAACCAGGAACAAAGCGCCCGCTGTTATGATGAGTGTGGACAGGATTTTTTTCATAGCGGTTAGAGTATAGCCAAAGGTTGTTGGGGAGACTTCTGACAGTTACCAGGAATTGTTACATTTATAGAAATGCGGTAGAAAAACCCCTTTGAGCGGAAATTTAACGGATTGCATTTGAAATTCGGCGTGTTACATAAACGACCCCGTTTTCAACAAGAACGGGTCAATACAGGAAATTTATGTCACAGCATCCGAGTCTCCGTGCAGCCAGCAACACTGGCGGCAAACGCAACGTTCTCAAACGATTTGAACGTGTCGAAATTTTGAAAAAACGCGGCCAATGGAAAGACGGAGAACGCGTCACCGGTCTGCGCAAGACTAAACCCGACGCTTAGTTCACTTGCGATTGACGATTTACGAACTGCGATTGAACTCCGAGCGCATTCGGAAATCAGACGTTGCCACTCGTAATTCTCAATGCGTTTGCAAAAATTTCTCGCCGAAGCTGGAGTCGCTTCGAGGCGGGCCAGCGAAAAGATCATTCTCGCCGGCCAGGTCTCGGTCAACGGCAAGGAAGTTCGCGAGCTCGGCACCAAGGTTGATCCAGACCACGATCGCGTAGAAGTCGATGGCCGACGCATCCGGCCGAAACGAAAAATTTACGTCGCCCTGCACAAGCCGCGTCGCTTCCTCTGCGCACGCGAAGAAGGTTCCCCACGACGGTTGGTCGGCGATTTACTACCCCGGGAATGGGGAAATCTTTATTCTGTCGGACGGTTGGACTACGATAGCGAAGGATTAATTTTCATGACCAACGATGGGGATTTCTGCCTCCATTTGACCCATCCGCGATACGGTGTCCGCAAAACATATATTGCGACCGTCGAGGGAAAAGTGGGCGGAGAAGTGTTGCGAAAATTAACCCAGGGCATCGAGGACGCGGGAGAAACTTTGAAAGCGGAAAAAGCCCATTTGATTTCCGCCAGCAATTCACGCAGCGTGATCGAACTGGAAATGTGCGAAGGAAAAAATCGCGAAGTTCGACGCATGTTTGAATCACAAGGGCTGAATGTTGTCCGATTACAGCGGATTAAAATTGGTCCGATTAAGCTTGGCGAATTGCCAGAGGGAAAATGGCGGACGTTGACAGAATCCGAGATTAAATCTCTACTTCCAAAAATATGAAAATGATTACGAGGCTCACTTTGGGGCTGATACTTTCTTTAGGTGTGGCGAAAGCTGCGGAAACCAACGCTCCCGCCGCAGCGACGAATGCGGCACCGGCCACTGTCGCAACCCCACCCGCGCCGCAAATCAGCGCGCCCGCCGACGCAAAGCCCAAAGCGAAAACGACAGCAAAGAAGAAGGCCAAGAAAGCTGTAGCAGCCAAACCCGCTGCGCCAAGCGCCGCCGCAAAATCTGAAGGTCGCGTCGATATCAACCCGCCCGAGACCGCCGTCACGAAACAAGATGCGATCAATGTCCGCGGCCAACCTTCTTTCGTTGGCGAAGTCGTCACCAAATTGCGCAAGGGCGAATCGGTCACCTTGCTGGAAGAGATCACGCTCTCAAAAACGAAAAAAGACGAACCGGCTCGCTGGTTTCGCATCACGATGCCGACGAACACCCCGGTTTGGGTGAGTGCCAATTTTATTGATGCAACAACCAAAACGGTTACGCCAAAAAAACTGCAAATGCGCGGTGGCCCCGGCGAGAATTACAGCGTCGTTGGTTCTCTCGTAAAAGGAGCCGTCGTCAAAGAAATTCGCAGGACTAACGACTGGATTGAAATTGAGGCGCCAGCCGATGCTTACGGTTTTGTCGCGGCGGATTTGATCGAGCGCTCGACACCAACCGCGCCGGTTGCGCCAGCTGTAGCTCCCGCCGCGCCAGAAATTGTGGCCGTACCTCCGGCTGCCGCGCCACCAACTCCTCCTCCTTCTGAGGCAACCCCACCCGCTGCTCCGGCGACCATCCCGCCGGTCGTCACGCCGCCGCCTGTGGTTGTGACGCCTCCGCCCGTGGAAGAAGAGCCGTTGCCGAAACGCATCGTGACGCGCGAAGGAATTGTTCGCCGCTCGCTCAACGTTCAGACCCCTTCCTATTACGAATTGGAAAGCCCCGATACCGGCAAGATTATCAATTATCTTTTCAGCTCACGTCCAGGTTTCACCCTGAAACCGTTAATCGGCACACGCGTTTCTGTCACTGGAGAAGAATCGATCGACAAACGCTGGAAGAACACTCCAGTGATCGAAATCGAATCCATCGAACAGCGTTAAGCCGTGGATAATTTAATCGATGGCCGCGCGATTTCTGAGCAACTCCATGCGGAAACCACCCAGCGTGTTTTCGCGCTCAAATCTCGCGGCGTCGAACCAAAATTAGTTTTCGTCCGCGTCGGCGAAGATCCCGCTTCGAAAGTTTACGTCGGCATGAAAGAGAGGACGAGCGCCCGCGTTGGCATCGTGTCGGAAACTCGCGTCCTGCCTGAAACCGCCACCGAAGATGAATTGCTCGCAATCCTCCGCGAACTGAACAACGACCAATCCGTCCATGGCATTCTAGTTCAGGCTCCACTGCCCAAACACATCAGCGAAACCAAGATTTTCTCAACCGTTCTGCCGCAGAAAGATGTTGATGGTTTTCATCCTGTGAACGTCGGCAAACTCATGCTCGGCGACATCACCGGATTTCTCCCCTGCACACCCGCTGGTGTTCACGAATTATTGATCCGTTCGCAGATTAAGATTCCCGGCGCAGAAGTAGTCGTGCTCGGACGCGGAAACATTGTCGGCAAACCGATGGCGGCGATCCTGATGCAAAAAGGAAAGAACGCGAGCGCCACCGTAACGATTTGCCATTCACAAACGCGCGACATCGCGGGGCATTGTCGGCGCGCAGATATTATTGTTGCAGCGATCGGCGTCGCAGAATTCGTCAAAGCCGACATGGTCAAACCGGGAGCGACCGTGATTGATGTGGGCGTGAACCGGATTGCCGATCCGGCAGCCAAGGGCGGGTCGCGGTTGGTCGGCGATGTTGATTTTGCGCGTGTCCAACCGATCGCGGGAAGAATCACCCCCAATCCTGGCGGCGTGGGCCCCATGACAATCGCCATGCTTTTGCAAAATACCGTTCGGGCAGCCGAACTCTCGTCCCCATAATTTCAGCTCAATCATAAAATTTCACCCTGACTAATCATGCAAGCGTCACGAATCCTCCCCGACTTACAAAGTGCTTTGATCTGCGAAGATGTGAGGCAGGAAGCCAATGGTAATTTCATCATCATCGGCGTGATTAATTTCATCCGTGTGCCGCAGCTCCCGGTCACCGCTGGCAAACTTTGTTTCTTCACCCGCTGGACCGCTGGCCTCGGGCAGTTCACCGAAAACGTCCGTTTGATTGCGCCCGACCAGACAACCGTTCTGCGTAAAAGCGAAGTCAAATTTGGCCTCGAAGATTCCGCGCTGCACGCCACGAACGTCACGGTTTTTGGTCAGGTGCAATTCGATTTTCCCGGCACTTACTACGTCGAAATCCTGGTCGATGACGTCATGAAATTGCGCTTTCCATTATCGGTAGCCGTGGTGCAACCGCCGCCTGGCACGGCTAAACCATCCGCAGCTTAAGCAAAATGGCTCGCGCAATTAGCTGGCGCGAATCCTCTTCTTGTTGAGAATCGGGAACTGATGGAAGACGATGCACAACCGATTGCGAACGCATGGCAACCGTTCACGCCCAAAGGTGTCGCAGCCTTTGCGCAGTCACCTCCCTCACGTTGGATCACGCTTCAACTCGTCGTTGCTTTCATCGCGGCCGCCGTGGTCATTTGGTTTCTCAACGCCAACTATTCACCCGCGATTCTTGAAGCGATTCACAATTCGCCCGACAGCGCGGCCATCCAAGGCGGCCAGCTGACGAATCTCGCCTCGGGAATATTGACGCAGAAGAAATTTTTTGCCGTCGTCGTCGATTTGGAATCGACCGGCCAGAGTGGACAAACCTCTGATTTGCAATTGGAGTTGCGACCAAAACACTTTCAAATCTGCTCCATTGCCGGCTGCGTCATTTTCGATTACCCGAGGACGAAAATACCGCTAGGCCGAGCCGCGGCCGAGCCTTGGTGGGGCGCGCGACAGCCGGTTATTCTGGCGATTTGCGGCGCACTCGCTGCCGCTGGCTTGCTGCTTGCCTGGATGCTCTTGTCCCTCATCTATGCGCCTATCGCGAAACTGATCGCCTACTTCACAGATCGAGAGCTGTCATGGCGCGGAAGTTGGCGCCTGTCGTCCGCCGCACAAATGTTCGCCGGGCTTCTGATGTGTCTGGCGATTCTGTTTTATGGTTTGCAGGCATTTGATTTGATTCGCTTCCTGTTCTTTTTCGGAGCGCATTTCTTCGTGTCATGGATTTATTTAATTTCCGCCCCGTTTTTTCTCCCGCGCGTTTCCACCGCCGTTGCGACGGAGCAGAACCCTTTTGAAACCGACTGATTCTTTCACTCGACATTCGGAACAGGCCAATCGAAATTTTCGCCAATGTCTTTGCCTTATAAAATCGCCACGGTCTTTTGGAGATAACGACAAGTGGAAATTCCATATAAATATCCTTATCGTATTGCTACGCTGCTTTACTGCTTCAACGAGCGCGACGAAATCCTCCTGCTCGAACGCGCCCAGCAGCCCAACCTCGGCTTCTGGAGTCCGTGCGGCGGCAAGCTTAAGACCGACCTCGGCGAATCGCCCTACGTCTGCGCCGCGCGCGAGGCGCACGAGGAACTCGGCCAGCAGTTCACGCCGTCCGACTTCCACCTTGCCGGCCTCGTGAGCGAACACGGTTTTCAAGGGCAGGCGCACTGGCTCATGTTTTTGTTCGAGCTGAAGCCGAAGCTCCAGCGGCTCCCGCCGCCGATGAGCGAAGGCCGCTTTCAATTTTTTGCGCGCGCCGCGCTGGATGAATTGCACATTCCGCAGACCGACCGCGAACGCATCTGGCCGTGGTTCTGGCAATATCGCGGCGGCTACTTTGCCGCGCACTGCCATTGCCACTCCGACGGTCGCAACGACTGGACGCTGGAAGAAAACCGGATGGCGCGGGGCGAATGATAACGATCCGCCGCCTGTGTTGCGCCGTGATCAAGGCCCATTTCAACGTCATAACGATGCTGACAGAAATTTACGCCAAGAATAATGTCGCTTCGTGAGGAATGATAGGCTGCGAGATGTGCAGCCAACCATAGGTTTTAGGCATCGCACGATATGAATATACCGTTGATTCTAGGAGCGATTAGTTTTACAGGAGTTGGAATTATTATGCGAAAGCAAAACCACAAGGATTGGAAGAGATTCTTGATCGGTGGTATTGCGATGTGGGTGATGGCAGTCGTTTCGTGCGTTCTTTCATCTGAGCGTTAGAAAATTTTACCGTATGATGCCCAATACGAAGTTGAACCAAGCCGCTGACTGGGGTCATCGCCCCGCCACCGCGCATGGATGAAACCTCGTTGGGGTTTGAACTGTTTTTCATCGTTCACCCAGGGCAGCCCGATGGCGCGGTCAACCCTTGGGCTGATTGCTGAAATCCCTTTGGGATTTTTTTGCGGATTGTTAGCCTTGCGCGCATGGACGAACCGATCATTGATCTACAGAGCGACGAATATTTCATGGGCGAAGCGTTGCGCCAGGCCAAACGCGCTTATGCCGCCGATGAAGTTCCCGTCGGCGCGGTCATCGTTCGCGAGGGCCGAATTATTGCCCGCGCTTTCAACCAGGTTGAAACCTTGAAGGATGCCACGGCCCATGCCGAGATGCTCGTGGTGACGCAAGCTGAAGAGGTGCTGGGCGATTGGCGGCTGACCGACTGCACACTCTACGTCACCAAGGAGCCGTGCCCGATGTGCGCCGGGGCGATCGTGCATGTTCGTTTGGCGCGAGTGGTTTTCGGCGCGAGCGATTTGAAGGGTGGCGCCGCTGGCAGCGCGATGAATCTCTTGCAATTTCCGACGCTCAATCACCAATGCCAGATCACAAACGGCGTTCGCGAGGCGGAATGCCGCTCATTACTGCGCAGCTTCTTTGCCGAACAGCGGGCGCAGCGGAAAAAAGCCGACGAACCGCCCGATGGCTGCTTTCCGGCAGCGGAAAGCAATTCGCTTAACTGACCGACAGCATGGAGACTTTTTCGTTCTTCTCATTGCGCGCAATTCCCTGAGCGCGCGGATCAAGCGTAGGCTTGCCATCCACGTTGAATTGATAGTGATGATGGCCGTGGTTCATCGGCACTTGAAGTAACCAGGCGCCATCCGGCTGTTTTCTCATCGGGTGAGAGTCGGGATGCCAATCGTTGAAATCACCCATCAAAGAAACCGAGCTCGCCTCGGGAGCCAAACAGATGAAGTTGACCGGTTTAACCGTCTTTTTTGCCGAATAACGATGAATCGAATCGTGAGAGCGAAAGTGAGAATGCGACATTGTTTTTAAAAAATTACCGAAAAATTCTGGCCAGGTATTCGCGCAAGTTCCAGCTTAAAATATTTTTTCAGGGTTGATGGATGCCGGTTCAGAAACGCTCCCGCGCTCCGTCATCCTTGGAACGGATCGAGATGCGGCAGGGTGAGTGATTGCCATTGAGCGAGAAAGGGGCGAACTATCTTAATTGCGGTATTGTAGTTCAATCCCCGCAGCCCTTACTCTTTACTCCTTAAGACCAGCCTAAATATGAGCAGCGATTATCGTGCAAAACATAATTGGCAAAGCCCCAAGAAAGCGGCTGCCTACAAAATTACCCGGGATCCATCGCGTTATAAGCGGGCTCCAAAAGAAGACGCGATCTTGAAGGGTTGGCTGGGCACATTGAACCCGGGAGCCAGCGTTCTGGACTGCCCATGTGGGACCGGGCGTTTCACCCCGCTCATCACCCAACTGGGATTTCGCTACACTGGTGCTGATATCTCTGTGGCAATGATGAACGAAGCCAGAAAAACGTCCGGCGCAGGATCCGCGATCGATTTTATTGAAGCCGACGCCGAGCACCTGCCCTTTCCGGATAATTCTTTTGATTGTGTGATCATTTGGAGGTTTCTGAAACATATCGTTGACCCAACGGTACGACTCAGAATCCTCGCGGAAGCGGCTCGGGTTTCCCGAGACAAAGTTCTGATCTCATTCTATCATCCGCTAAGCTTCACGTTTGCTCGCATCCAAATAAAAAATCGATTTTCGAAGAAGAAGAAAAATCCGGGAGTGTTTACGCACTGGCAATTGGAAAAGGATGCCAAACAGTGCGGCCTCGAAGTGTCGGAGACCAAGAGCTTTCAAAAGTATGTCTCGATCAACTGGTTCGCCTGCCTGAGCAAAACGGTCAAGCGATCCGCGCCAACCGAAACGGGAGCGAAACCGAATCCGTTGGTTCACGAATAATCTAGACTGAGAGAACGCACAAAAACACTCCGGCGAATAATCGAGGAGAGCCGATGATAGGCGTTCGCCTGTGACCCTAGTAGCTTCCCGCCTGCCTCTTAGGTTCCACCTTTGAGTGCAAGGTTCAATTGCGCGAGCCATTGATCCCGGACCAAAACAAGCTGTCCAAAGACCGAGATTGGTCAACGCCGCCAGCCTTGTCGGATGTTGACCCTGTCGAGCAACTCATCGCCACCGCATTTTTGCAGATCCGCCAGGGCACCCAAGCGCGAAGTGGAAACGGCTCGCTGGAAATCGAAAACAAAACGGGTCCGCGAATGGCGAATTCAACCATCTCGGGCACGGATTTAATACAGAGGGTTTCGGCAGCTTACAAATCTGCGATCTTCCATCTTGCGCTATTTTGGAATGGACGATTTCGAGCGCTCCAAGACGGCGATCCACTCCTCGGAGAGCAACGGCGTCACCGGGAGAAGCTCCCGCAAATGCAAGCCCGTTTCCTTGATTTCATCGAGAAACGCCTCTTTCGTCAGCCGCGCATGCGGAGCTTTGCGAAGTCCTAATTTGTAGCGCAACCAGCGGCTAAGGTATTTGAAAGTATATTTATGGTAATAACTGACGATGAGAACGGGAGCCAACCGCGACATCTCCTTAACTGCAGCAACGCGCACTTTACGATCCACCAAATTCATGAAGCGAATACAGAAAACGGCATCGAACTCGGAGTCCTTGAACGGAAGATTGAAGAGATCGCCCTTTTGGAATACCGGCCTTGGGCTGTTCGGGCTCGGTTGCGCTTTCTCGGCCACCGCCAGCATTTCCGTCGAAATATCCGACGCGAGAACCTGATAACCCTCCCCTGCCAAATGCCATGAAAAACGCCCGGTGCCGCAGGGCATATCAATGATTCGGCCCTTGGCCGGAACATGTTTCAGCGCCTTTTTCAAAACCGACCAGACGGTGCGATTGTTCCAGCGCCCCTGAAAATCGTGGTATCGACTCGAGTCATAGCGATTCGCCGTTTCAGAATTTTGATAACGCGTTTGAATTCTCTGCAGACGGTCTGACATAAGATAAAAGGATAGTCGTGGGATTTCTTTTTGGACAACGTAAATATCTCGCTCCCACTCTGGGCGTTCCCGAAAAAACTCTGGTTTATGACCTTGTCAAAATTCAACCAGCCAAGCCTCGCCAGGTTTAATCTGTTTCTCCTGGAAAGATTGTTTGGAAGAATTTTCAATGCGGGCGCGAATGGTCTTTTCTCGCTTCGAAGAATTCACGAACTTAACCGAACCGGATTTGCCAAACGCATCGAAAGTAAAATCGCCACCTTGAACTTTCAAAAGGTGCGCTCCCTTCATCTCGAGTAAAAACGGCCCGGCGGTCACCGCCATTTGTTCAGCCCATTCAAGCCGAGGATGATTGCTGATGATCCGGACCATCGGCGTGCCATTGGAAGGCCAGTGCATTAACTCGTGATAAGCCGGAACGTTCGTGCCCATTTGCTTTTGTAAGCGTGCCAGATTCTCAATCACAACGAACGCAGCCGGTTCGCCGCGCAGCAACTCGGCCGCTCGTGAATACGAAGCGAATTGATGAAACTGGTTCAGCTCGAACGGAAAGGCAAAGGGTGGATCGGCATGGGTAAACGGAAAATGTTCCCCCACCGTCTCTTTCATTTTCACCGCCAGTTCGCGCATGGCCTTGGTTTGCCGAACGCTTTTGCTTCGACTGTCGATGAAATGAAGGTAAAGGCCCATTCCCACCAAGGCGGCAACAGTGGCGATCACAATATTTCTCCCGAGTCTGGCGGCCGAAAAATTCTGTGTGAGCCGCGCAAGCTGAATGCTGGCCAACAGGGCTGCGGCCGGCATCAGTGGAAGAATTAATCGCGAGCGGTGATGTCCGCCCAATGAAAACATCAACAATCCGCTCACGAAATAGCAGACCAGAAACCGTTCAAAACGCCGCTGATTTGGATTTTCGGAGGGTTTCTTCCATGCGCGCCAGATTCCCAAAACAGCGAGCGGGCTCCATGGCGCGAATCCGGTAATGAACCAAAATAGCGGTTTGTAGAATCCTGGGCCGGATACATTTTCTTTATCGTCTCCGATGGCGTGCCCCAGCAATTCGTCATTGATCATCTTTTGAATCAGATCCGTCCCGACTTGCCAATAAGCCAAAGCAAACCACCCGCCGGTGATCAAAAGAAAAATAATAACTCCGGAAACCTGCGAACCCTTGAGTCGCTGTGGTTCATTTGATTTTCGCTCCCAGAAAACGGCCAGCAATCCCGTGGCTGCCATAATCAATCCCAGCGGGCCTTTGGTAAGGGTTGCGGCAGCAGAGGCGAGCCAAAACCAGATCCAACCGCGCCCCGTCGTCCAGGCATCAAACGCGGCGAGTGCCGCCAGCGTGACGAATAAGGAAAAAAGTCCGTCATACCGGCAAGTGGTCATTTGGCTAAAGGCCGCGTGAGAAATTAAGTATGTCCAACCAGCCAAGAATCCGACGCGCTTCCCAAAATATTTTCGTCCGGCATGAAAAAGTATCCAACTCAGCGCCAGCGTCGCTGCAGCCGTGGGCCAATAAAGCGTCATTCGATTGATTTTGCCGCTGAGAACGGTGGCGGATGCAGAAAGCCAGCAGAACATGGGCGGCTTGGATGCAATGCCGCCCGCTTCATCGTGCTGACACATCCATTGGTTATTTTCCACGGCATCCAAGACATATGCGACCATTCGGTGCTCGTTGTTCTGGCCGATGTTTGGGGGTGCCGTCAGGGCGAGAACGAACAACGCGAGCGCAAGTAATGCCAGAAAGCTCTTTGAAAAAAACCAGGAATCTGCTGCCGGGAGATCGGTCGCTGACCGCTCTTCTAAAGAAGGACTGGCATTTGAAGGCATATTATTTTCTTTTCTGCATCTCCCGATTCGCAATGGATTTTGAACGCTGCGCAATCTTCCGCAACAATGATTTGTGTGAGGGGCTCAATCGATCACAGCCCATGTAAAGCTTGGCGAATCGGAGACGCATGGCGCGCGAGAATGTTTGGCGTGGCGTGGAATAGTCCAGTTGCGCCAGATCTTTTATCAGCCAGCGTTCGATTCTCCATCGAGGACGAAACACGCGCGCCAGATCGAGCAACGAAAGTTTTATATCACTGCCACTTTCCTCAATGAAAATATGGCAAAGATAAAAATCCCTGTGAAACCATCCAGCCCCATGGAATCGGCGTGCAAGTGCCGCCACGTTGCCAACCAGTATTTTTTTCTTGATCCAATCCGAGTGCGATTCGGAAAGCGGCGATTCCGCCAACCAACGTTCAAGAGATTTGCCTTCCAACTCGGACATGACGACAAAACTTTTTTGGTGCCGCCCCCAGGTGCCTTGCCATCCCCAGGCCAGCGGTTTGAAAGTGGCTATTCCGACGGACTGAAGCGCCTCCGAAACCCGCACTTCGCGACAGGCGATCGGCAAACGCACGCCGTCTTCAAGCCAGCGTTGGACCAGGGAGCGCAATTGTTCACCGGCGTAACGTTTGTAAAAAACAGAACAGAGCCCGCTGGCGTGCTTCAACCCAAGCTTGGCGCGATAGCGTTTTCCCAGACCAGGTTTGGAGAGCGCATTGCCGCTGGCACTGAAAAAATCTTCCACACGAGACAAGCCATTTTCGATGAAAATAGATTTCCATTCAGAAGCAACGAATCCATGCCCATCTCCGGGCAACGGCAAACTGTTTTGCTCTGCTGGAGATATCGGCCGGGTGGGTGCAGAACTGTTCATCACGATTGTCGGTCTGGGGTTAAATTTTTTCCAATCTCGTTCCACCACCAGCGCCAATCATTAATTTTCCGCACCCGACAATAATCTTTTAGAAACCGAAGCCGCTCCGGGTTGGAGATTTTTCCACGCCGAGCGAAGCCGCGGGCCAGTCGCGCCAGTTGAACCGCCGCAGACTTGTTTGAAATCTCCCTGACAAAATGCAGAGCATCCAAATCAATCAGATGCGGAACGTCCTGCGCATCGAAAAGGATGTTGGTTTCCTTGAGATCGCGATGGGAAAAACCTTCGTTATGAACTTTAGCCACGAGCTCAGCCAGAAGGTAAATCCGCGCTTTGCGATCGCCGGTCCGCTGCCATGGATAAGCAGCACCCGCCACTTCCTCCATAACGAAATACCCGCGCACCACAAAACCAAACCGGCCAACATCCGCATAAGCGATCGGGCGCGGCGTGGCGATTTTCAACAGTTCCAGATGACGCGCCGTTCGGAATCCTCGGCGCGCCCGGGACGAACGGAACAAGTCAAAAACGACGGTGCTTGGTTTTTTGAAGTTGAATCGTTTCAGCACCAAACCATGAGCGCAACCGACCGTCGAGCGGGTGCCGTTTTTCAACATCCGGGCGCGCGTCGCCAGGAACGCATCGGGATCGTTCAGGATCGATTCCAGATGCTCATTCCATGGATGCAAACGAACGTGCCACTTAAAATTTCCAAATCTCTTCTTCGCAAAAAGCGCGCGATCTGCGAAGAGGATTTTCAGTTTTTTTGGAATGGATTCGCGATGTTTTTCTTCGGCGCGCTCCGCGATTCTTCCGGCAAATTCCTGGAAGTTCACCCCGTAAGCCTCGAAAAAATTGGCAGACAGCGGCCAGCGCCGATTTAAGGTGGCGAGATTGTCTATTCGCTGCTGATCGCTCAGAGCCGGCAGAATTCTCATGTTGTCCAGATCGACCAGGCAGAATTCATTTTCCCGCGAAGAATAAAGGAGGTTGGAAGTGTGAAGGTCGGAGTGAAAAACAGCATTCTCGTGGAGGTGTCCCAGGAATCTCCCGAGCGCAGTTTGAACGACGGGAGAAGGAGCCGCCAATTTTAGCGGCTCAAATCCAACCGGCCCCTCGGTGATCAAGATGCTCTCCTGCAGTCCGCGCCAATTCCAGAGTTCACCGTGAGCCAGATGCGGCACAACCCGGATGCCCGATTCCTGAAGTTGCGGTGCCAATTGCCATTCGATTCGGCTGGCAGGACTTTTAAAAAAATATTTGAGCGATCCCGCCAGAGTCGCATTGTGAAAATAGATTTTACGATAATACGTTTTTCCGCCAAGGCTGTGGCGAGTAACGGAACTCAGGTGCGATCTTTTAACAATTTCACCAGGATCAGCGAGAATGGTTGCCAGCAGCGGTTTAAATCCTGGTATAATTTCCCAGCGGAAGGTTTCCTTTTCGCCCCGGAAATGCGACGAATTGGATTTCGCGTTCATCGCCATATCTGGAGAACAGGTTCTCACGCTTCGGCTCATTCGTGCGTGAAGTCTGGGAGATTTATCCGTTGGTCTACGATTGTATCCGGCATGAAATGATTATGACAAAAGCGCGCAACCGATAAAGCTCGGATTGTAAATTCTGCAGCAGCCCAGTCTAATCAGACTCGTCGATTTCGTTGGCACGTTCTAAGAATGAAAATAGTCGGTTTAAATTTGATCGAGGCACCAAACGTCGGCGACCGATATTGCTCGCCGCTGCACTACTTTGACTTTCCGGGAACGGTGATCAAAGGGAATATTCGCGACTTTGCCAAGCACCAAGACGCCGACGCCGTTATTTTCGGCGGCGGCGCTTTGGCGCAGAACGTGGCCGAACGTGCCCCATCCTTCGCATCCAGCCTCAAAATCGGTTGGGGCCTTGGGCACACCCAGCGAGGCGTGCTCGGGCCACACGGAAATTACAGTGCGCTCTTGCAAGATTTGGATCTCTACGGAATTCGTGATTGGGGTTTGGCAAGCGATGACAACTACGTTCCATGCGCCAGTTGCATGTTACCCCAATTGGATCGCGCCTATAAAATTGAGCACGAGTTCGTTTATTACGGCCACGAAAAGCTTACTCCCCTCGCCGGTCTGGAACCGAGAATGACGAACAGCGAGCTGAATATTCAGGCAGTGATCGAATTTCTGGGTTCCGGCGAAACGATTGTGACCAGCTCCTATCATGGCATGTATTGGGGAACGCTCCTCGGTCGAAAGGTTATCGCCATTCCGTTCGGTTCAAAATTTTTCCATTTCAAATATCCGGTTCCGCTCCGTGCCGAGTGGAAGGAAGGCGCAGCCGCTGCAAAAGCCTTTCCGGAGGCACTGGGCGAATCGAGAGCCTACAACCAGAATTTTCACAAAAAAGTATTGGAAGTTCTTGGCAACGTGAAATCGAAGCCGCGCAAAAGTTCGAAGCCGGCCAGCCTCACCCAATTGGCGCAAAAGCTTCTCCGCAGCCAATGAAAATTGCTTTTATTCGCCAGCGCTTTGCGGCCTTCGGGGGGGCGGAGCGTTACATGAATTTGCTGATCGAACACCTCGCAGCGCGCGGTCATGAAATCCATGTGCTGGCCAACCATTGGGACAGCATCGCTGCCAATGCCAAAGTGATTTGGCATCCCGTCCCGATGTTGCGCGCGTTTTCTTTTCTGCGCGCTCTCTCTTTTGCCGTCAACGCCAGGAAAGCAATTCACCAGGAAAAATTCGATCTGGTCATCAGTTTAGATCGCACCCTGGAACAGGATATTTATCGCTCCGCGGATGGCTGCCATCGCGCGTTCTTTTTGCGCCGAATGCAGTATGCCACTCCCCTGCGACGGATCAGGTTGCGGTTAAATCCGCTGCATTACATTTTGTTGTGGCTGGAGCAGCAGACCTATTCGCCGCAAAACACCCGTGCCGTCATCGCTCTGTCGCATCGCGTTAAGGAGGAAGTTATTCGGCACTACAATTTCCCCGGCGACCGAATTCATGTCATTCACAACGGTGTCGATATCCAGCGCTTCCAACTAAACGCACCCCGCCCAGAAACTGGCAATTTCGTTCTCTTGTTTGTCGGCTCCGGTTTTGAAAGGAAAGGGCTTCAATTTTGCATTCAGGCACTCGCAAAGCTTCCCGCAAATGTTGAACTGCACGTCGTCGGCAAAGGCAGCACTCGCCCATATCAGAGCCTCGCTGAAAAACTTGGCGTCGCGTCACGCGTCACGTTCAAAGGGCCGATTCAGCACGTAGAGAAGATTTTTCCAGGAGCGGACATTTTGGTTCACCCGGCAATTTATGAGCCGTTTGGCAACGTCGTACTCGAGGCAATGGCGTGCGGAATTCCAGTGGTCGCATCAAAATTCGTCGGCGCTTCGGAGATCATTATTCCCGGAAGAAACGGAATGGTTGTTCAAGATCCGGGCAACATTGATGAACTGGCAGACGCCATTCGGCAATTACTCGACCGCAAGACGCTTGAAAAAATGGCCGTTCTCGCGAGAGAAACCGCAGAAGCCCATTCGATTATGCGTTACGTGGATTATATTTTGACGGTTATTGGCGGCTTAAAGGTTTAAAATCACCCATTTCACTTCGGTTAATTCCGCTTAACGGAGCAAATATTCTTTCTCTTTCCCAACGCCTCTGATGTTTTCGCCTATAGGCCCGAGGGCCTTCCGGCAAAGCTCCAAAAGACTGGCTTCGCTGTGATTGAGCGGACGATTCCGCCAATGGGTAAAGCCCCAGGTTTGCGCGAGGGGCTTGCGACCCAGCGGCAAGGCAACCAGCGAACCTTCCTGTAACTCCCGTTTCACAGCCCAGGTAGGAAGTATGGCCAGCGCTTCAGTCTCACGAACAAAATCCCTGATAGCCTCCAGGCTGTCCATTTCGGCTGCGGTGTTTAACACGACGTTTTTGTTGAGTAAGTATTCCGCCACCATCTTTTGCGCCTCGCCGAGATTGCGATGGAGGACGAATGGCGCAGTAGGAAGTTCTGATACCGCGACCGCGCCTTGGATGGCCCATCGATGTTTCGGGCTTACGATGATTTGAAATATATCATTGAACAACCCGAAGAATTCAAAGCGCCCGTCCCAGAGAGGCTTTTCTGAGAAAATCAGGTCAGTGCGGTTCGCGGCCAGGAATGCATTCGCATCACAGCAGTTAGACAATTCGAGATTGACCAATACCTTGGGAAATTTCTGGTGGAACTCGACCAGGACGCGCGTCAGGAAATGCGAGGCTGACGGAGCTTCGGCTATGATGCGCAGTCGTCGCGAACCCCATTTGTTGAGCGCGGCCAAGGTGGTGCGCGCCCGGCTCATTTCTTTGAGAACTTGCTCAGCATGTTTAAGCAGCGCCTCGCCCGCGTCGGTGAGCATGACCTTTTTGTTCACGTTGGCCAAAAGGCGACACCCCACATCGCTCTCCAACGCACGCATCGCATGGCTGATGGCGGAATGAGTTACGAAAAGCTGTTTGGCGGTTTCCGTGTAGCTGCCAGTTTTGGACAGGATGGCAAATGCTTTTAGCTGCCTGCTATCGAGTGGTTCTTCCATATGTGAATTTGATTCACGCCCACGGTAAAAACGTTTCCGAGATTTAGGGTCCCTGCCGGTATCTCAGTTGCTAAGGCAGAAATTGTCTCGGACAAACCAGGGCGTGGGCCGTGGTGAATGAACAATTAGCAACTGACAAGCCAACACTCCAAACAATGGGTGTATTGGCCTATGACAACGCAACTAAGACAACCAACAACTGCATAGAAATGAAAAAAAAACCTAGACTTGGAAATCAGCTTAAAACGGTGGGGGTATGTATGGGCGTGTTCGTAAGTAGCGCAGCCGCACTCTACGCCCAGGCCGACGCCTCTTCCGTGCAAAAGCTAAACCAGGAGAACATGGAACTCAAAAAGCGACTCGATGCCATCGAGTCTGCTGCGAAAAAGGAAGGATGGATGCCCAGCGGAGCCATGCCGGTGACCGCCATGAGCAAGATTGCCATTAGCGGCTTCGTGACGGCTTCGTATTTCCACGATTCCAGCTCACCGGATGACCACACATCCCCTGGTTATCTTTGGAATCGGGAGAATGACAGTTTCACCCTGAACAAGTTTAAGTTAACGATCGCCAGTCCCGCTGTGGAACGCAGCGGAGACAAGTTCGATGCTGGGTTCCGGACGTCGCTCATTTTCGGGCAAGACGCGCCGATTGTGAACTCCGATTCATCAACCACCGGGTTCGAAGCACTTCGCGAAGCCTACGTAGAAATGAACATTCCGATTGGCACCGGTTTGAATTTCAAGGCGGGCGAATTGATTTCGCTCCTCAACTATGAGTCCGGAGACGGTGGCGCAGTGAACGCCAACTTTTCTCAAGGCTACCAGTGGTTCTTCACTGGGAACGGTCCCGCCGCCGGCGCGCAATTGGGTTACACCTTCACCGATTGGCTAGGCATGAAATTCCGTGTGCAAAACGGTTTGTACGCAGGTCCGGTGGACAACAACACCGCCAAGACATTGCTGGGTTCCATCGAACTCAAGCCGTGCGAATCCACCTGGGTGAACCTCATCGGTTTTGGCGGTCGTGAAGACTCTTTCGTGGAATCGGTCGTCGGTGCTTCGCTTCTCGGCGGATGGAAAGCAACCTCGCAACTCACCTTCGGCACGGAGTTGGATTTCTTCAACTTCTACAACGGCGAAAACGCCACACCCAAAGGCCATTCGGACGTTTACTCGATGGGGCTCTGGACTGATTACGCGTTCACCAAGAAGGTTGATCTGGCACTACGCGCGGAATTCTTGAGCGACAGCAAAGGAGTCGACGCTTCCGGAGGCGCCTTGGGATTTTTGAATTCAGCCGGCACCGGTCAGGACCTTACCAGCATTGCGCTCACCCTAAACTACACGCCGCTTCCAAACATCAAGATCCAACCTGAAATCCGGTTCGATCACACGTCTTGGTCTGGCGGATTTGTTCCAGGCAAACAGAACCGTGTAATCTTCGGCGCAGGCGCATCCTACCTCTTCTAACCAACCGTAAACGCTTACCAAAAACTTAATCCTAAAAATTCTGCATTATGAAGAAAACAATCCTTAATCTGGCTGCAGGCGCGGCCTTCCTATCAGCGGCATTGGTCTGTCCCGCAGCCGATACAGTCAAAGTCGGTGTCCTCCATTCGCTCAGTGGAACCATGGCAATCAGCGAAACCTCCCTCAAAGACGTTCTCCTCTTCACCTTCGACGAGATTAACGCCAAGGGGGGTGTGCTCGGGAAAAAGATCGAACCCGTCATCGTTGACCCAGCCTCCAATTGGCCGTTGTTCGCGGAAAAAGCGGAGCAACTTGTCGTCAAAGACAAGGTTTCCGTGGTCTTCGGTTGCTGGACATCGGTCAGCCGCAAGTCGGTCCTTCCCGTGTTCGAGAAATACAACAGCATGTTGTTCTATCCCGTTCAATACGAGGGCGAGGAACTCTCGAAGAACATCTTTTATACTGCCGAAGCGGTCAACCAGCAGGCCATTCCTGCAGTTGACTACATGTTGGCGGATGGAAAAAAGAAGTTCTACCTGATCGGCTCTGACTACGTCTATCCGCGCACGACGAACAAGATCCTGAAGAAATACCTGAAGATGAAAGGTATTCCTGATGAAGACATCGTTGAAATCTACACTCCGTTCGGCCACACCGATTACCAGACGATCGTCTCGGCGATCAAAAAATTCTCGGCCGGTGGAAAAGCGTGCGTCATCAGCACGTTGAACGGGGATACCAACGTTCCGTTCTTCAAGGAATTCGCCAACGCCGGTTTGACCTCAGAAAACTGCCCGGTGGTTTCCTTCAGTTTGTCCGAAGACGAATTCCGCAGCTTGCCTACCAAGGACCTGATTGGACACCTCGGCTGCTGGACTTACTTCATGTCCTTGAAAACGCCTGAGAACAAGAAATTCGTGGCCGACTTCAATAAGTGGCTGAAGACCGCGCCTCCAGGTGTCGAAACCAAGAACCGTGTCACCTGCAGTCCGATGAACCTCTCCCGCATTGGTGTTTATCTTTGGAAACAGGCGGTGGAAAAAGCCGGTTCCTTCGACGTGGATAAGGTTCGCGAAGCCATGATCGGTCAGAAATTCGCAGCGCCTGAAGGCGAAGTGACGATGCAAGAGAATCATCATTTGATCAACGAGGTCTTCATCGGCGAAACCCAGGCTAACGGCCAATTCAAAATCGTGAAGTCGCTTGGCAAAGTTGCGGGTGAACCGTTCAGCGACAAGTTCCTGAAATAATCTTCACAGGTTTCTCCCAGGCCTCTCTTAGGCACTTTGGGGGACGGAGGCGTGCATTCCTTCGTCCCCTTTTTCGCAGATGCCCAATGTAAACAAGGTGTAATGACTCGCTGCTTATCAGAAATTCTAAAACGCTCACAACCATGGTTAAGGGCAAGGTTTTTGCCCTCGTTGACCGTGGCCCTGTTGACGACCCTGGCGACCCGCGCCGATGAGGTTCGAATCCAACTCGTCTCTGCCATCACGAACGAGAATGCCAAAGCTCAAGTCGCTTTGATCGATCAACTTTCCACTTCGACGAATTCCATCGTCGCCCAAACTCTGACAACCTGGCGGCAAGGCGGTGTTTACATTTACGAATTTTCGGACGATAAGAAGACTCCTTTTTTCGCCGATACAGTGACGGACGCCGATGGCAAAGTGCGCGGCATTCAAATCTCCAATGGTGAACCAGTCAGGGATGCATCCGGTCAGGTTGTTCTATTTGCCCCATCCGAACTGACCGCGGCTGACACGACGTCAGGTTTGCGCAAAGCGATCAAAACAAGCCTCGATATTTTGGCGTTATCCAATCCTAATCCGAATGTGCGGCGCGACTCGGCCGCTAAACTCGGTCTGGAACAGAATCCGGTTTACCTCAATGGCTTTCGAGCGCATCTCGAGAGCGAGAAAAACCCGGAAGTGCGTAAAGCATTGCAGGAGGCAATCGCCATTACCGATTTGGTTTCGAGCGAGAAGTCGATCCAACTGACAGCGCTGAAAACACTCGACGACCTTCGCTCGGTCATGGGCCTCGATGCGGTGATGAAATTGGAGACTGCATCAAAGGAAAAAATCCCGGAGCTTTCTGCGGAGGCTGCAATCGCCCGACGACACATTCAGCAGCACATCGCCTTCAGCAATTTCCTGGGCACATTGTTTCGCGGCTTGAGTCTCGGTTCGGTTTTATTGATTGCCGCCATCGGCTTGGCAATCACCTTCGGCCTCATGGGCATCATCAATATGGCGCATGGCGAAATGATCATGATCGGCGCCTACAGCGCCTACGTGATGCAGAATATTTTTCTCAAGGCATTCGGTCCGGGCGCCGCGGCGTTCAACTGGTATTTTGTGGCAGCCCTGCCGTTTTCATTTCTCACTGCGGGTCTGATTGGAATGCTGTTGGAAAGGAGCGTCATTCGCTTCCTCTACAAACGGCCGCTCGAATCTTTGCTGGCTACATGGGGCGTCAGTCTGGTTCTGCAACAAACCATGCGCGTCATCTTCGGCGCAGCCAATGTGCAGGTGGATTCGCCCGCCTGGCTCAGCGGCAACGTGAACTATCAAGATGTCGTGCTGGCCTACAACCGGATCTTCGTCGTGGTGTTTGCGGTTGGAATTGTTCTCTTCACCTGGCTGCTCCTGACCAAAACTTCATTGGGTCTTCAAGTCCGCGCGCTCATGCAAAATCGCCAGATGGCCGCGTGCATGGGGGTGCGCGCCGATCGCGTGAACATGGCGACCTTCGCCTTCGGTTCCGGTCTCGCGGGAATGGCCGGCGCCTGTCTTTCGCAAATTGGAAATATTGGACCAAGCCTCGGACAAAGTCACATCGTCGACTGCTTCATGGTGGTCGTGCTGGGCGGCGTGGGTAATCTGCAAGGCACTGTTTCCGCCGCCCTCGGCATTGGAGTCACTGATCAGGTGTTGCAACCGCATTTAGGCGCAGTCATGGGTAAAATCACGGTGCTGACCGCGATTATTCTTTTTCTGCAATGGCGTCCTGCCGGAATTTTCGCCACGCGCGGTCGTGGGCTCGAAGGATGAAACGCACTCTTCCCAAAGCGCAGTTGGTCGGGCTTACGATCGGATTTTTTTTCGTGCTCGTGGTGATGCCGCTTCTCAATTTGCTGCCCGCGACTCATCCGCTTTACATCAGCACGTTCACGCTCAGTCTCTACGGAAAATATCTTTGCTACGCCATCCTCGCCTTGAGCGTGGATCTGCTTTGGGGCTACACCGGATTGCTCAGCCTGGGCCAATGCTTGTTCTTTTCACTCGGCGGCTACGCAATGGGAATGTATCTCATGCTGAAAATCGGGACGCGCGGCCAATATCATACCGAGCTGCCCGACTTCATGGTCTTTTTGGAATTCGCCAAGCGCTTTCCCGAAACCGGCGGGTTGCCGCCGCACTGGATCCCTTTCCGGAATTTTCCATTCGCGGCCGCGGCGGTAATTGTAGTTCCCGCCCTCGTCGCGTTGATCTTTGGCGTGCTGGCTTTTCGGTCGCGAATCAAAGGTGTCTATTTCTCCATTTTAACCCAGGCGCTGACCTATGCGGCTTGCCTGATGTTTTTTCGCAATGACTTCACCTTCGGCGGCAACAACGGGCTGACCGACTTCAAGGATATTTTAGGTTTCGATCTTAATTCCGCTGCCACGCGCCGTGGATTGCTCATCGCCACCGGCCTGCTTTTACTTGCCACGTTTTGGGTCTGCCACTGGTTGACCACCACGCGCTTTGGAAAAATCCAGCGCGCCATCCGCGACAGCGAAAATCGCGTGCTCTTTTCCGGTTATGCCACAGAGAATTTCAAACTGTTCATCTTCGTCGTTTCCGCGGTGATCGCAGGATTGGGCGGAGCGCTGTTTGTTCCGCAAGCTGGAATCATCAACCCCAGCGAGATGGCCACGGACAAGTCGCTGGAAGCCGTCGTCTGGGTCGCGGTCGGCGGGCGCGGCACCTTGGTTGGCCCAATCATCGGCGCCGTGGTGGTGAATTGGCTCAAGAGTGTCGCCACGCATTCGGCTCCTGAATACTGGCTCTACATTCTCGGTGGCTTGTTCATCGTCATGACCCTGTTTTTTCCAAAGGGCCTCATCGGCATTCCGGGGCAATACCGCGCCTGGCGTCAACGCCGCAACCCACCCGCCTCGTAAATGCACACGCAGAAGGAATTCATTCTCATGCTGGAAGACGTCAGTAAAACCTTTGACGGGTTTAAGGCGATTTCCAACCTCAATTTGTACATGGATGCGGGCGAACTCCGCACCATCATTGGACCCAACGGCGCGGGCAAAAGCACGATGCTCGATCTCATCACGGGCCGCACGCGTCCCGACAAAGGTAAAATCGAATTCGGCAAGGACACCGACTTGACTCGGCTCAACGAGTATCAAATCAACCGCCTCGGGATCGGGCGAAAATTCCAAACGCCCTCCGTTTATATTGACCACACCGTCTTCGAAAATTTGCTGCTCTCGCTCCCTGGAACCCGCAGTGTTTGGGAGGCGTTGTTCTCTCGTGTGACTTCGGCGCAGCGCGAACGCATCCAGGAGATTCTTAAAATAATTCGGCTCGAAGACAAAGCCGAGGTGAAGGCGGGCATGGGCCGCAACGGCGTGGGTAAAACCACGACGCTCAAATGCATCGTCGGTCTGGTCAAGCCGGTGAGCGGCGATATCGCGCTCGTCGGTAAATCTCTCAATGGACTGCGCCCGGACGAACGCGCGCGCAGCGGCATCGGTTACGTTCCGCAAGGTCGCGATATTTTTCCGAACCTGACCGTCTGGGAAAATCTTCTCATCAGCCTCGTCGTCCATGGCCGCAAACCGAACGAGCAAGTTGATCGCGTGCTGCAACTTTTTCCCGTGCTCAAGGAAATGCTCAAACGCAAAGGCGGCGTTCTCAGCGGTGGACAACAGCAGCAGCTCGCCATCGCGCGCGCCTTGTTGACCAATCCGAAGGTGTTAATTCTCGACGAGCCGACCGAAGGCATTCAGCCCAATATCATCGACCAGATTGGCGAAACCCTTTTGAAGATTCGAAAGACCGACGGCATCAGCATTCTCTTGGTCGAGCAATACCTGGATTTTTGTCTCGAAGTCGCAGATCGCTTTTATGTCATGGACCGCGGCGCCATTGTTGCCGAGGGGCCGATTGCCAATCTGGATGAAGGGATCGTGAAGAAATACTTGACCGTATGAACGCGCCGGCGAAACCCTCTTTCCATGCTTCGCCACTTTTTCATGCCAGCCGAAACGGCTCGATGTTCCACTTTGATCGCCTTGCCTGCGAACGAATTGACCCGGTGAATCTATTCGCGGTCAATGATCCCAGCACGCACCTCCAGCGAGGCGCCGGCCACATCGGGATTGAAATGGTTTCCGGCCAAAGCGCGGCTACTTCAGTGTGGGCCTCGAGTCCTTTGAAAATCCTGGTGCCGCATCCGCGTGGTCCGAGCGTCTGGGCCTACCTGAGCAGCTTTGGCGGCGGACTTGTGGCCGGAGATCAAACGAATCTCACCGTCCAACTCGGCCCGCGCACGCGTTGCTTTCTGAGCACGCAAGCTTCGACGAAAGTTTACCGCAATCCCGCCGGACTTCCCTGCGGCCACCAGCTGAAAGCCAATCTCGACCACGATTCTCTGCTAGTGCTCGCACCGGATCCGGTTCAAGCCTTTGCCGGTTCGGGTTACGCGCAGCGCCATGAATTTCATCTCGCCCCCGGCAGCGGACTGGTGCTTGTCGATTGGCTTTCGTCCGGTCGCACAGAATGCGGCGAGCGCTGGGCCTTCGATTCTTTCCGCAGCCGCAACGATGTTTTTGTGGGCGGCGAACGGTTGCTGCTGGATTCGCTTTTCCTCGATGGCGCTCAAGGCAAGCGACAAAGCGCGCATCGCCTCGGCCGCTTCAATTGTTTAGCGCTGGTTCTGGTTGTTGGAAAATCTTTGGCCCACGCCGCCCAAACTATTTTGGCCGAAATCGCGAAACTTCCCGTGACGCGCCGCGGCTCGCTCGTGATGAGCGCCAGCCCGGTTCGCGACGGAGCGCTGCTTCGAATCGCCGGTGAAAGCGTGGAGGAAGTCGGTCGCGCCATTCATCAACGCCTTGGATTTGTTTCTGACCTGCTACAAGATGACCCGTGGGCGCGAAAATGGTAGCGCCTGACGAAGCAAAGCGACTATGCATCTTTCTCCACGTGAAATTGACAAACTGCTGCTGCACAACGCGGGCTTCCTCGCCCAGAAACGGCTCGCGCGCGGAGTGCGCTTGAATCATCCCGAGAGCGTCGCACTGATCGCGACTCAACTTTTGGAATTCATCCGGGATGGGCGTCGCGTCGCCGAGTTGATGAACCTGGGTCGCCAATTTCTCGGTCGCAATCAAGTGATGTCCGGCGTGCCGTCGATGATCACCGAAGTTCAGGTGGAAGGCACTTTTCCCGACGGCACGAAGCTGGTGACCGTGCATCATCCCATTGCGGCAGAGAACGGAAACTTATCGCTCGCGTTGCATGGAAGTTTTCTCCCGGTGCCCGATGTTTCCATTTTCAAAGGGGAATCCGCCGATGACGATTTTGAACCGGGCCTCTGCACCGCGCAGCCGGGCGAGTTGGAATTGAATGCCGGGCGCGAAAGCATTTCGCTCTCGGTGACGAACCTTGGCGATCGACCGATTCAGGTCGGGAGCCATTATCATTTCATCGAAACCAATGCGGAACTCCGGTTCGATCGATTGAAAGCTTATGGCAAGCGCCTTGATATTCCTGCCGGAACCGCCGTGCGTTTTGAACCGGGAGAAACCAAGGCCGTGCGTGTCGTTGACATTGCGGGGAATCGCGTGATTCGCGGCGGCAACAATTTGGCGAACGGAGCGGTCACTTCCGAAAATGCGGTAGCCGTGATGGCCAGAGTCAAACAAGGCGGGTTCGCCCACCAGGAGGAATAATCATGGCGCACAAAATGAAACGCTCGCACTACGCCGAAATGTTTGGGCCGACAACGGGCGATCGCGTCCGATTGGGCGACACCTCGTTGCATCTCGAAGTGGAAAAAGATTTCACGATTTACGGCGATGAATGCAAATTCGGCGGCGGAAAAGTTTTGCGCGAAGGCATGGGGCAAGCAGCCGGCGTGGGTCAAGCCGATGCGTTGGATTGCGTGATCACGAATGCGCTGGTCGTGGATTACACCGGAATTTTCAAAGCCGACATCGGCATCAAAAATGGATTGATCCACGCCATCGGCAAAGCGGGCAATCCCGACGTCATGGCGGGCGTCACTTCGGGGATGATTGTCGGCGTCACGACGGAAGTGATCGCGGGCGAAGGAATGATTCTCACTGCGGGCGGCATCGATACCCACATTCATTTCATCTGTCCGCAGCAGGCGTATGAAGCCATCGCCGCCGGCCTCACGACGATGGTGGGCGGCGGCACCGGACCGGCGACCGGAACCTGCGCCACGACCTGCACACCTGGCGCGAATCACATTCGCATGATGTTGCAGTCGACAGATGGTTTGCCGCTGAACTTTGGCTTCACTGGCAAAGGAAACACCGCGATGCCCGAAGGTCTCGCGGAACAAATTCTCGGCGGCGCGATCGGCCTGAAACTGCACGAAGATTGGGGCACGACGCCGGCGGCGATTGCTTGCTGCCTGCAAGTCGCGGACGAACATGACGTGCAGGTCACGATCCATACGGACACGCTCAATGAATCCGGATTCGTCGGCGCAACCATCGCAGCATTCGAGGGGCGGACCATTCACACCTATCATTCCGAAGGTGCGGGCGGCGGTCACGCGCCGGACATTATTCGCATTTGCGGCGAGCCAAACGTGTTGCCCAGTTCGACCAATCCCACGCGGCCTTACACCGTCAACACGATTGACGAACACCTCGACATGCTGATGGTCTGCCATCATCTCGATCCGAGTTTGCCGGAGGACGTCGCGTTTGCTGAAAGCCGTATTCGCGGCGAAACCATCGCGGCGGAAGATATTCTTCACGATCTCGGCGCAATCAGCATGATGAGCTCGGATTCGCAGGCGATGGGTCGCATTGGCGAAGTCATCACGCGCACCTGGCAAACCGCAGACAAAATGCGGCAACAACGCGGACCACTTCCCGGCGACAAAGCGTCAAACGACAATCTGCGCATCAAACGCTACATCGCTAAATACACAATCAATCCTGCGATCTCCCATGGGATGTCGCATCTCATCGGCTCTGTCGAAGCGGGAAAACTCGCCGATTTGGTTTTGTGGAAGCCGGCCTTCTTCGGGGCGAAACCGGAGCTCGTCATCAAGGGCGGCGTGATCGCCTGGTCACAAATGGGCGATCCGAATGCGTCCATCCCCACGCCGCAACCGGTCTTCATGCGACCGATGTTCGGCGCGATGGGTCGCGCGCCCGGCCCGATTTCAATTAGTTTTGTCAGTGCGCTTTGCAAGGAGCGCAACGCGACGGCGAGCTACGGTATAACCAAACGCATCGAAGCGGTGAAAGGGTGTCGCAATATCGGCAAGAAAGATATGAAGTGGAACGACGCCACCCCGAGAATCACCGTCGATCCCGAAACTTATGCCGTGACCGCCGATGGCGAGTTGCTGGTTTGCGAGCCGGCGAAAAGTCTGCCGTTGGCCCAACGCTACTCGCTTTTCTGATGATGCCTGCCCGCAGCGAATTTACTCCGCCGACCGTGCCCTCGGATCGCGGCATTGCAGAATCTACGAATGGCGATTGGTTGTTGTGGCAGTTGGCCGATTCCGCTTTTCCCACCGGTGGCTTTGCTCATTCCGGCGGGCTCGAAGCGGCATGGCAACACGGCGAATTGCGTGGCGCCACTGAACTCAAAACGTTTGTTGAGGCGAGCCTCGATCAGTTCGGGCACGGCGCTCTCCCGTTCATGCTCGGAGCTTTTGATGATGTCGAAAAATTGCGCGAGCTCGATTGCCTTTGCGAAAGTTTTACAACTAACCACGTGGCTAACCGCGCCAGCCGTCTGCAGGGACAAGCGCTGCTGGCTTCCGCTGAACGCATTTTTCGTCTCCCAGCATTTACCGCGCTTCGCCAATCCACGTCAGAGCACTTGCCGTATTGCCACCTCAGTCCGGTGTTTGGTGTGGTGGTTTGCTCGCTGGACGTGGATCGCGTGGCGGCGTCTCGGCTCTTTATTTTCCTGCACCTGCGCGGCTTAATCGCCAGCGCCGTCCGACTCGGAATCGTCGGACCGATGGAGGCGCAGTCGATTCAACATCACTTTTCTCCGGTGGCAGAATCGATTCTCACCCGCTGCCAGCATTTTTCCGTGGACGACATTGCGCAAACGTCCCCGCTACTGGAAATCTGGCAAGGCGCGCAGGACCGATTGTATTCGCGCCTTTTTCAGAGCTAATTTTTTTCGACAGAACGAAATCAAATCAACTTTATGAGTGCAGACCATCATCATCACCACGGGCCACACGGCCACACGCATGAACACCTGGATCACCCGGGGCATTTCGGTGAGCGCGAAAAACCATTGGCGCGCGATTTCAAACAGCGCGCTTTCACCGTCGGCGTCGGTGGACCGGTCGGCAGCGGTAAAACGGCGCTGATGCTCGCGCTCTGCCAGCGCTTGCGCGGCAAGATGAACATCGGCGCCGTAACCAATGATATTTTCACGAAAGAGGACGGAGAATTTCTGATCCGCAATCAGGCATTGGAAGCGGAGCGCATTCGGGCCGTGGAAACGGGAGGGTGTCCGCACGCCGCGATTCGCGAAGACATTTCCGCCAATCTGCTGGCGCTCGAAGAACTTCAGCGCCAATTCGGCACGGAGCTGTTGCTGCTCGAATCCGGCGGCGACAATCTGGCGGCGCACTTCAGCCGCGAGTTGGCAGATTTTACGGTTTATGTCATCGACGTTTCCGGCGGCGACAAAGTTCCGCGCAAAGGGGGCCCCGGCATCACGCAATCCGACTTGCTGGTGATTAATAAAACGGACCTGGCCGCAGCAGTGGGCGCCGATCTCGACGTGATGAAAAGGGATGCAAACCTAATGCGCGGAGGAGGTCCGGTGATTTTCGCGCAGGTGAAACACGGCGAGGGTGTTGAAGCTATTCTTCAGGAAATCCTCCATTCGTGGCATCACGCCAATTCTGTTCATCACACGCATTGAGCAACCCGAAGTTCGACTTTGTTGTTTGCATTTGGTCTACCCATATTCCCTCCAATCATGATCACGCGCATAGGGTAATCGATTTTTTTGGAAGCTTAAGCTGCTGGCGAGAATGATTCAGGATCTGGCGTGGTGTGATCACAATTTCTTAACGGAGAGGAGCTAATCCAAAGTTGAGCGGGCTAGATTAACGGCCCCGTCACACGGGGGAAACAAAGGAAGTGGGGTGGCCAACGGGATTCGAACCCGCAACAACAAGCTCCACAAGCTTGGACTCTACCATTGAGCTATGGCCACCGACCGGGGTGCAAAATAGGTTTTTGTTCCCAGACCGTCAAGAAATCATCGGCGTCTGGTGAGTTTTGAGGCCATGACAACAACCAATGAACTTGGTACCCCCGCCCGGAATTGAACCGGGATCAACGGTTTAGGAAACCGCTGCTCTATCCATTTGAGCTACGGAGGCAAAATTTCAACCACCCATGTAATCAATTCCACCGGATCTGCTCTGGTTCCGCGAAGCATTCGCTCGAACGCATTTTCAAAGGCAATTATCCTTTGGCCAACGGCATCAGCAAGCAGTTTCGGCGTTTCACGATGAGCCGTCGCCCCGGATCTCGATGCGTGGAATCAATCCGGATCAAAAACGACTGGCTACTTTTTTCCTTTTGTCTTAACACTGAATCTCACCGCTGGCCGGCCTGCTTTGCTGACGATTCGCGCGTTGTTTTTTCGTCGAATTCGTTCGCGTCTCGCCTCTGGTGAAAGGAAGGAGAAGACGATGGCGCCCAATACCAGGGCGATCATTCCAAGAACCACGAGTGCAATTGGATTTTCAAAATTCATGGGAAAATGTTTAGAGATCAGAGTCGCGTTGTAAAGACGTGTTCACGGAAAATCAGCGATGCAATCCAGCTTTTCACGCTCTGGATGACCCTCTACACTTTTTCCGATGAAAGGCATCATTTTGGCCGGAGGAACTGGCTCCCGTCTGTTTCCGCTGACGCTGGTCGCCGGCAAACAACTTCAGCCCGTCTACGACAAGCCAATGGTTTATTATCCGTTGACCACGCTCATCGAAAATGGGATTCGCCAATTCTGCCTGATTTCCTCGCCGCAGGATTTGCCGCGGTTTTGCCAGTTGTTGGGTGATGGAAGAAAATGGGGCATTTCAATTGAATACCGGGAGCAGCCCAAGCCGGGGGGGATTGCGCAGTCCTTTCTGATTGCCGAATCATTCATCGGCCATGATTCCGTGGCGCTGATTCTCGGCGACAATATTTTTTACGGAGGCGATGGGTTTCGCCATGCCTTTGGCGAGTTTAAGAGTGGCGCGACGATTTTTGGTTATCATGTCAACGATCCGGAACGTTACGGCGTGGTGGAATTTGATTCTGCTGGTCGCGCCATCTCCATCGAGGAGAAACCGAAGTCGCCCAAGAGCAATTACGCGGTGCCCGGCCTTTATCTCTATGACAACGCGGTGCTGGCCATCGCAAAAAACCTGCAGCCTTCCGCGCGCGGCGAATTGGAAATTACCGACGTAAACCTCCAATTTTTGCAGCGCGGACAATTGCACGTGCAACAGCTGGGCCGTGGCTTCGCCTGGCTCGATGCCGGAACGAGCAGCAGCTTGCACGAAGCGTCGGCCTACGTGCAAACGATCGAGAAACGGCAGGGAATAAAAATTGGTTGCCCGGAGGAAGCCGCGTTTCGCAGCGGATTCCTGACGGTTCAAGAACTCGAAGCCCTGACCGCCAACATGCCCAATTGCGAGTATCGCGATTACCTCGCCCGGACGCTGCGCGAAGCCCGCCGGCCGTTTTCCGAGAATAATTTCACGCGATGATTATTCTCCTCGGCAGCAGCGGATACATCGGCCAGGCATTTCAACAGGCGCTGGAAAATCGCGGCGCAAAATTCGCGCCCCTCTCCCGCAAAGAAATCGATTACACCTGTTTCTCAAAACTGCTCGAACACTTGCGGAAAACGAAGGCGACTTTCGTAATCAATGCCGCTGGTTTCACCGGCAAACCGAATGTGGACGCCTGTGAATCGGCGCGCGCCGAGACGTTGCTCGGCAACTCCATTTTCCCCGTCACCGTGGCCAACGCCTGTTCTGCTGCGGGAATTCCGTGGGGCCATGTTTCGTCCGGTTGCATTTTCCAGGGTGCCAAAATTCTAGGGCACGGCGCCGCCCGGGTGGAGAAGAACTTGATGGCTCCGGAAATCCAATTGCTCCGCGAAAAAAATCCGGAGGCGGTTCGAGGGTTTACCGAGGAAGATGCGCCGAATTTTTCTTTTCGCCAGCCGCCGTGCAGTTTTTACAGCGGCACAAAGGCGCTCGCCGAAGAAGCGCTTCTTTCCGCAGGGGATGGATTCATCTGGCGACTGCGAATTCCTTTCGACCAATGGGATGGCCCGCGAAATTTTCTCAGTAAACTTCAGCGCTATCCCAAAGTGTACGACAATGTGAATTCACTTTCGCACCGTCGCGATTTTGCGGAAGCCTGCCTTGATCTATGGGAGCGCCGTGCGCCGGCCGGAATCTACAACGTGACTAACCCCGGTCATGTTTCCAGCCGCGAGGTCGTGAGGCTGATTGAAAAATTTCTGTCTCCCGGCCGCAAATTCGAATTCTGGGCGGGTGACGAAGAGTTTTACCGCAGCGCCGCGCACGCGCCGCGGTCAAACTGCGTGTTAGATGTTTCCAAGCTTCTCGCTGCCGGAGTAAAAATGCGGCCGGTGCAAGACGCGCTGGAAGATTCGTTGCGCAACTGGAAAACCTCCTCCTGAATTATGCGATTACTGGTCACTGGCGGCGCGGGGTTCATCGGATCAAATTTAATCGCACATGTGATTGACCGACCCGAAGTCGAGCGCCTCGTCAACCTGGATTGCCTGACCTACGCGGGCCACCTCGAAAATTTGGAGTCCGTCTCGCGCCATCCCAAGTATGTTTTTGAAAAAGTGGATTTGCGCGACAAGCCCGCCGTCGTTTCGGTTTTTCAAAAACATTCCATCACCCACGTTTTGCACCTGGCCGCTGAATCACACGTGGACCGTTCCATTTCCGCGCCCGACGATTTCATTCAAACCAATATCATCGGCACATTCAACTTGCTCGAAGCGGCGCGCGATTTCTGGCTGAACTCAAAAACCAACACTCAAAACCCGGCATTTGCCTGCCGTTTTCATCACGTTTCCACCGACGAAGTTTACGGCAGCCTTGGTGCAACCGGTCTCTTCACAGAGGCCACGGCTTACGCGCCCAATTCCCCTTATTCTGCAAGCAAAGCCGCCAGTGATTTTTTGACGCGCGCCTACCATCACACCTATGGATTGCCCGTGGTGACGACGAATTGCTCGAACAACTACGGGCCATTCCAGTTCCCGGAGAAATTTATCCCGGTCATCATTCAAAACGCCATCGCGCGCCGGCCAATTCCGATTTACGGCGATGGAGCGAATGTGCGCGACTGGCTCTTCGTGCGCGACCATGCCGAAGCCCTTTGGCAAGTTCTCACGCGCGGCCGTGTTGGCGAGACTTACAACATCGGCGGGCAAAACGAATGGAAAAATATCCGCGTGGCTGAATTAATTTGCGACCTGATCGACGAACTCGCCCCAAGCGTCGGCAGTGATTCACGCCGGCTGATTACATTTGTGAAAGACCGTCCCGGCCACGACCGGCGCTACGCCATGGACGCCGCGAAAATCAAAAATGAACTCGGCTGGACTCCCGCGCACCATTTTGAAAATGGAATTCGCGAAACGGTGCGGTGGTACCTGGAGAATCAGGACTGGGTGAAAACCGTATCAAACCGCGAGACTTGTTAAAAACGCGAACGCTTTCCGCTCGCGGATTTTACGGGTTAGTCGCGAAAATTCTTAAAGCTGAGCGACACCGGGAATTCCTTCGCTTGAACGGCGCCGATGACCGACTGCAAATCATCGCGGCTTTTTCCCGTCACGCGCACCTGTTGATCCTGAATCTGCGTCGTCACTTTCAACTTGGTGTCGCGGATGAACGTGGTGACCTCTTTGGCCACCGGAGTTTCCAGGCCTTGCTTGATTTTGATGACCTGGCGGGTGTGGCCGAGCGGCGAAATTTCCGGCTCACCTTTGTCGATATTCTTCATGCTGATCTGGCGCTTGGAAAGTTTGCCAATCACAATTTCATGCAGCGCCCGCATTTTGAATTCGTCATCTGCCGACAACTTGATTTCATTTTTATCGAGAACGATCTCCGCCTTGCTCCCCTTAAAATCAAATCGCGTGGCCAATTCTTTTTTGGCCTGGTTGACTGCGTTCTCGATTTCCATCGAGCTTACCTCCGAAACAATGTCAAATGATGGCATGGCCGGAAATTAAATTGGAATTCCGCCGCGCAAAAGGCAAAAATAGTCAACGTCTGGAACATGCGTAAAAATTCATTTCTGAAATCTTTGAAAAATCTGGCACGGCATGTTGCAGGATGGGCGGTGTGTTCCAGCGCTCTGCTCGGCCTTGCTCAAGTCGGTGCGGCGCAATTCCAAACGGCCTCGATCAATGGCGCTGCGGGCGGAATAACGGTTTCCAACAACCTCTTTTTTTTAACCAGCCCGGCGAAAAGTGAAGGGATGTTTTCCGCTTTTCAGACGTTTGCTGGCAATGGACAAATCAGCGCTCGAATTCATCGGGACGCACGATTCCCCCTCAAAGCGGGCATTGTATTGAGCCAAAGCACAAATTTAACCTCGCTGAATGCCTCGCGTTATGCGGGGATGTTTCTGGCGGATAGCAACGCCGTTTTTGGGCGACTCCTGGAAGTTAAGGGAATTCCCGCGAGCACGATCAAAACCAATGTTGCTGGGGAGTGGTTACGCGTGATTCGCGAAGGAAACGCGTTCAGCGGTTACTATTCCGCCGACGGCACAAATTGGACGCAAATCAGCGCGGATTCGATCGAAATGCCGGAGCAAATCTATGCCAGCCTCGCTGTATCGGGGGGCGACGCGCGGTTTAGCGATGTGAAAATCATGAGCGCCAAACTGGTTAATCCGGTTCAGAAAACCAGTATCGTTTTGCCCGCAAACATCTCATTGAGCGCAATCGTCAACAGCTTTGGAAGCGTTCCCAAAAGCGTCGAATTTTTTGCCGAGGCAAATAAAATCGGGGAAGCCAACGCAGCGCCCCACAAAATGGTTTGGACCAACGCTTTGGGCGGTTCGCATTCCTTGATTGCCAAAGTTACCGACGAGACGGGGGCGGGATTTTTTACCGAGCCTGAGGTTTCTGAATTTAAATTACCAAAGGCTAGCGCGCGGTTTCTGGGCTTCGACGAGGTGACGAAGGGAAATTGGAAAGAAAAATACGGCGCGGAAGGACATGCCATCGCCAATGACAGCACGAATCTGGCTTCAATCGTGCAACTGACCGTGATTCAGGGCAAAAGCATCACTTGGGAAATTCCAGCTTCCGAAGAACGGTCCTTGCTCTGGGGCGACTCCCCAAAGCGGATTGCTTCCACGTGGTATCATGGAACGGAGGTCGTTCTCGATTTGGCCTTGGCCGACGGCTATAAACACCAAATCGCGCTTTATTTTCTGGATTGGGATAAACAGGAACGGTCAACCGAGGTTCAGGTTTTGGACAATCTGGGCAATATTCTGAGCGTTCAAAAGCTAATGGATTATTCGAACGGAAAATATTTGATCTGGTCTGCTCTTGGAGATGTCACCTTCAAGATTAAGCGGGATCGGGGAGGAAATGCGATTGTCAGTGCGATATTTTCCGACCCGGAGAGATAATGTTTAACTAAAGCGAGCCCCATGTTGAACGTTGCTCCAGCGTCGGTAAAAGTTTCCTTTCGAAATAGGGCATCGACTTGGGTGCGCAATCAGCGAAGTTCGACAAGGCTTGGGTTTATTTTGCAGATTTTCTGCCGTATTCTTCTTTCGCTGTTCTCGTTGCTTTGGACACCCCTGCTCCTGAACAGCATGGGACGAAATCTGAATGGATTATTTTTAAGTTTTCAATCCGTGGCATCGCTGGGTGGATTGGGGGATTTAGGTGTGGGAGGGGTGGTGAATATCCAAACCAGCCGGCTTTTAGGCCGAGGCGATGAATCTCAGCTCCGCTCCTTTTTGGCATCGGCGCGAGCCCTCTTTTTGGTTCTTGGACTCTTGGCGATCTTTACACTCCTGCTGCTCTCGCCATGGCTTCCGGAATTATTGAAATTCACACCCGTTCCTGGCTCCGGGTCACTCAGAATTCTGTTTGCGGCGGGAGCAGTCTCCGCAGGACTACTGATTTTCAACAGTTACATTTCCAATCTTAATTACGGGTGCGGCAATCTGACGTTGTCCGTCGTTCCAACCTTTCTTCTGGTTCAACTGACCTTTCTGGGACATTGGCTTTTGGCCCGAGGAGGTTTTCCGCTTTGGGCGCAGTATCTTCCCTACATCCTGGCCAGTTTTTTTGGGATCCTACTAGGTTGGGCTTATGTTCGCTTTTCCCATCCAGCACTGGCGCATGCGTTTCCGATAACCTTCGATTTTAAAAATCTTCGCGCTTTGATGGGTAAAAGCTTCTGGCTTTATTTTTATTATATCTCCGCGGGGATTTACGCGACGACAGATCGACTCCTGATCAATGCGGGATTTGGTTCAGAACAGATTCCCTCTTACGTTTATAACTACAAACTCTGCGAACTGGCGCTGTTCGTAATCATGACTGCTAGCTTTGTCGCCATGCCGAAGATCACCCAATGGATGGCTTCGCCTGAAACCGCGGAGCGAGAACGATCTGTTCGAGAAATCGAACGTTTAAATAAATTCCAAACGTTTATGGGGTGCGCCGCCGCCTTGGTTTATCTGGCCGTGAATGATGTTTTCATACGCTTTTGGCTGGGGTCGGAGTTTCAGGTTCCTGTTTTTTGGCAGGTGGCGTTTGCGGCTCAACTGAGCGTGAGCGCTGCCGGTTATGTTGGATTTGACTTAGCGGCCAGATGCAGCGACCGGGGCATTCGCATCGGCGGCATCTCTGTCATCTCTGCTGTCATTCTCAATTTTGTCTTGTCTTACGTCGCCATGAAACGCGGTTCCATTCTTGGCATTGCCGTGGCAACAGTTTTTGCCCAGTCCTGCCTTGTTTTGGGTTTAGGCCGCTTCTCCTTCGGCGAACTCAAAATGTCGTGGTGGAAGCTTTCATTTAGAACCTGGTTGCTCGCCTTAGCGGCGGTGGCGCTTGGTTTCGGCTTAAAATCTTACCTTCCGCTCGACTCATTGCAAAATGGGTGCCTGCTGGTGATGATCTGCTTCGCTGCGCTTCTGATCATTGCTCGCGCTCTAAACATATCGTTAGCCGATGTTCGCCAAGAGTTGAACCTTGTCTGCGGGTTGCTGAAGAGCAAGACCTGACGATCTGCGGGTGCCCGGCGATTATTTCCGGGCGGGAACAAAGATGACATCCGATTGAAGGAGTCTGAGATCTTTTCGAGTCGGATGGAACAGATCGAGCATGACGTAGCCGGCTTCTCGAAAAAATCGGAGGTAATCTTCGAAATGGGGTTGGCCGACATAGGAAGGGGCAAGGATAACTTCCAAATAGATCAATCCGACTCGGCCTGTCTCAAGCATGGATTTTGCACCACGTAATGCCTGAAGCTCGGCACCCTGGATATCGAGTTTCAGAATATCTATGTTTTTCACCCCGTGGCCGGCGCAGTAGGCGTCAATTGTCGTCGTCTTTACCTCAAGAGTCGAAACCGTCTCAAGAAGACCTTGGCCCCAATACTGGGCGCCGGCCGGATCTGTGCTGAGAATCGAGTTCGTTGCGCTGAAAACGTTGGCGTTGAGCGCGACGACCCCCTCTTGTTCACTGACTGCGACCTGATTCAGCTTCAAGGAGGAATCTCCTCCAAACCGCTGCTTCAACTTATCGAATGTTTCTGGGAAAGGTTCGAAGGCATGAATCGTGCACGAAGGAAAAAGGTTTTTGTAAATGGCGGAAACGTCTCCAACGTTCGCGCCAATATCGAAAATCACCGGTCGTTCGGTTTTTACTAAATGAGCCTGGACCAAAAAAGGGTCGCGCAGTTTGTCGATTTTTTGAAACTGATACCCGAGAGGCTGAATCGTCTGGTTGATAATGCTCTTGAGAAGTTGGCGCATAAATTAAGAGCCGGCGGATGGGATGGCTGCCTTGTCTAGCGTTTTCCTTTGGACATGGCCAATTCCATCTTTGTTCCGGCTTATATGGTTGAAATTCATTGGGAAAATTGATCGGAGACTTGGAAACATCAGCTCGCTGTTTAGTCGGCCAAACTTGGTTTTTTTGTTTCAGAACTGGGCCGCCTGATCAGCTTGAAAAACAAATAGATTCCCTGGATTCCAGTCGCAAGCTGCCTGCAACTTGGAATTGGCCTCATTATTTTCATGATAGCCATACATTCGGAACAAATCTACCCAATAGGACCGCGGCTGTTCATTGAAATGGCCTTCACCTCCCTGCCCGGGATGCGCTGCGGACACGACGATTGTCGCGGAATGATTCGTCAATGTTTTCATAAAATCATGCACGTAGTCCGGATGAATGTGTTCGGCGACCTCGAAACACCAGACAACATCGAATTGTTTATGAAGATTGAGCTCGGTATTTAAATCCCACTGCAGAATCGCGGAACGGTTTTTCGCTCGCGAGATGGCCAGCTCGGAACCTTCCACGCCTTGAGCCTGGATTCCTCGACTCAAGAAATAGTCGAGCGATCTTCCCGTTCCACAGCCGACATCCAAAATGGTTTTGGGGCGGAAGATGGAGATTACTTCGGTCAATAATGGCTCTGGAAAAAGTGAGCACATGAAAAGCTCCCCTTCTTCGAAGAAAATGGAGCTTTTAGAAAATTTCCGCCGAGCTGATTTGATGGCCTCGCGGGGATGCTTCAACGCGCGCAAAAAACGATAGACCCTCCCATTCCTGTTCAGGGATTTTGTGGACCATTGTTTTACGGAATCCAGCATACTCATCTAAGCGGACCAGTTTTCATGGCGAATGAATCCTAAGAAGACGATTCTAACCAGAAAGTAAGTTGATGATGTTTCGATCACACTGAAACCGCCAAAAATAATTTCTGCGTAGAGTCGATTCATTATTGCGTTTTGCTCAGGCGATCACGACTAATTTTGTGCAAAGCCTTCGAAAGTCGAGTTATTTTTGCGCAGTTCTGTCTCTATAGTTTTCTTGAAACTCGCATTGAAATTCTCAGAACAGCCCCTAATTTGAGTGACGGTTTTGCTGCCAGCAGCCGTGATTGGTTTGAAATTCGTCCATGCGCAATAGTCGGCCCGCTAAATTGGTTTGTCTGAGCAATGTCTTCGATCAGAACTATCATGAAGTTCGTGGAGAAGATGTTGATCGCTGCTTGAGCGCCCCGAAAAGACGCGACCTTTTCCAGTGCCTGGAAAAGGCGACCGGAAGACCTGTGTTGATTCTTTCTTCTCCACCCAGGGCGAAATCCAGGCGAAAAGGAAAATGGCTCGCCGCGACGGAAACCACCTTCGCCAATTATCCACAGTTGGTTTCCGAAAACTGGGATGTTCCTAAGCTTCGCGTTCCGCTTTCCTGGTTTTTCTATGTTCGGCATGTTTTGAAGCATGTCCGCACGGGCGATCTGGTTCTTTTCGATAATTACGAATTTATCTACGTCCTTGCGGCGATTTTTTTGAGGTTCTTCCGCCGCGTGCGATTTGTTCTCGAGTACGAAGACGGCAAGCATTTAATCGACAAGGGCTTTGCGCGCTGGCTCAGCGGGGCTGCGGAGTTTTTGGGAAAGCGGCTCATTGCGGCTGCTTTGCTCACGCATCCATCGCTGGGTTCTCGCCTGCCAAAATCAGTCAAAACCGTCTTGGTCCCAGGGTTTGTTTCTGGCCTGGGTCAACCAAAACCCTTTTCGCCCTCCGACCCAATCAATTTTCTCTATTCCGGCTCGTTGGACCGAACCCGGGGAGTCGACCTGTTGCTCGAAACGTTGCCTTTATTACCCGATTCAGGCTGGCACCTTCATATTTCCGGGAGAGGGGAATTGGAGAAGCAAATAATCGAAGCCGCTGGCCGCTGGCCGGAAAAAATTACTTTTCATGGTTCTCTTTCGAACGCAGCTTACGCGGAATTGCTAACCAAGTGTCATATAGGCCTTAATTGCCAAAGAGATTCTGACCCAATCTCCGGCGTCACCTTTCCCTCAAAAATTTTCAGCTATCTGTCCGCTGGCCTTTTGGTGGTTAGCAGCCGGGCGAGCAAAGTGCCAGAAATTTGCGGCGATGCCTGCCAGTATTACGATGCCGAAACGCCTGCCTCCCTGGCTCAAACCGTTACCCGGGTTCTGAAGACCTATTCAACTCTTGCACAATCTGGTTCCAGACAGGGAAGCGTTGAAAAATATACGATGGGCGGCACCACCGAGAGGCTGCGAGAATGGCTGTCCGCCGCTTCCCTGGCATGAGACCCTCGTCAAATCCCATTCAGGTTCTCGTGGCTACCGCCGGCTCGTGGTGGCTGCCGCATACCGCCTTGGCCTTTCACAAGCAAAACGCCTTGGCTGGACTCTGGGTTTCCAATAAAAACTCGTCAGGTCTTCCTGCGGAAAAGTTCAAGCGCTCCTGGCCGTTTCATCTGGCCATGAAGCCGTTTTACCATTTCACCCCGCAAATTGTTTCGGAACGCGCTTTCTACGCGCTATTCCCAATCTGGAAAAGCTGGCTATGCCGCCAAGAGCTTCCCAAATGCAACGTGATCCATGCCATGGTCGGTTTTGGCACTGAGCTTTTTGATCGGGCAGGAAGCGGGACGCTGAAAGTAGCCGATTGCCCCAACAGCCATCCCGTCAGTTATCACGGTTACTGGCAACGCGAATGCGACTTGTGGTGTCCCGGCGAAAAAGTCCCCATTCCCCAATGGTTTTTTGCTCGTATCAATCGGGAGCTGGAACGCGCGGATTTGATTCTGTGTCCGTCCAATTTCGTCCGTGACACGATGGTGTTGAATGGAATTTCTGCTGAAAAATGTTTTGTTAATCCATTTGGCTCGGACACTTCAATTTTTCAACCCAGAAAAGCGCCCCCCCAAAAGCCTCGATTCATTTCCGTCGGAACCATCTGTTTGCGCAAAGGGCATCAATATTTATTCCGCGCGTTCGAACAGGTGAAAAAGGCTGTTCCTGAGGCTGAACTGATCTGCGTGGGCGACTACAAGACTGATTTTCGGTTGGAGAAATCAAAGTGGGAAGGAACCTTCACCCATTATCCAAATTTGAATCATTCGGAATTAGCCAAATTGTTGGCGACCTGTTCCGGATTTGTTCTGCCTTCCTTGGAAGAAGGTTTTGCACGGGTTTTGTCGGAAGCGATGGCGGCCGGTTTGCCGATCATTGCCAGCTATGAAAGCGGCGCGACAACGCTCGTCGACGATGGTGTGGAAGGATTCATTGTCCGGCCCAGGAATCCAACGCATATTGCTGAAGCAATGATCAAGTTAGCCCAGGATTCAGGACTAAATCAGAAAATGGGCGAGGCGGCCTACCAAAAGGGTGCCGTCAAAAACACGTGGCAAGATTATGGAGATCGATTGATTGAGAAATATCGCCACCAGCTAAAAAAATAAACCGGTTATGTCCGCAATTTCATTCTTAAAAGGTTGGTTCAACGTTCAGCGGCAGAAGCGCGTCAAGAGAGCAATTTTGAAACAAATGGATTCCGCCGCTCTGGAAATCCAGCGTTCTGATTGGCGAGACAGCTTAAGTCATCCAACTGAATTCTATTTAAGATGTTTTGGTTTTTTTCACCTCCAATTGCCCATCAGCTTGAAGGAGCATCGCGCCTACTTTTCGCAATCCCGAAGGGGATTCGGCGAAGACGCGTTTCACGTTATGTGGTTTCTCCTTTTCCGCGAATTTCGGCCGCTTAATTTTTTAGAAATTGGAGTCTACCGAGGGCAAACCCTCAGCCTGGCTGCTATGCTCCAGCAACAGAACAGTTTAAAGCCAGCCGTGACCGGGATTTCACCTTTCGAATCCGCAGGCGATTCAGTCAGCCGTTATCGCCGAGACGTCGATTATTTCCAGGACACGCTTATAAATTTTCAGCAGTTCGACCTGCCTGCGCCAGAATTGCTCAAGGCCTATTCTACGGATGAACGTGCCGCGGACATGATTTCGTCGCAGCGTTGGGATTGCATCTACATCGACGGAAATCACGATTACGAAATCGTTCTGCAGGATTGGCAGAACTGTGCTCAGGCACTGGCCGATGGTGGAATTATCGTGCTGGATGATTCGGGCCTGACGACCGAGTATCAGCCGCCGATTTTCTCGACCGAAGGGCATCCTGGGCCTTCGCGGATGGCCCAGGAAATTGATCGCTCCAAATTTCGTGAAATATTGCAAGTGGGGCACAACCGGGTTTTTCAAAAAATCGGATCATGACCAAGGTCGCCATTCTCACGACGGACAGCCGCGAGCATTATCGGGACTATCATAATCCGGCACCCTATTTCGGAATGGCTCCGGAAGCACTTCTGCAAGGGTTCGCGAAGCTTCCGGACATTGAAGTCCATGTCATCTCATGCTTGAGGAAGCCAGTTGAGTCGCCCGAGAAGCTTGCCCTCAATGTTTGGTATCATGGACTGCATGTCCCGAATCTAGGCTGGATGAAGACAGGATATCAGGGATGCATTCGCGCGGTTCAGAAAAAGTTGAAATCTGTCCAGCCAGACATTGTCCACGGGCAAGGAACCGAACGCGATTGCGTCCTTGGCGCAGTTTTTTCCGGTTTTCCTAACGTTGCGACCATCCACGGCAACATGGCCGAGTTGGCACGGTTGTTCCATGCACGAATTGGGAGCTTTGGCTGGCTCGCGGCGCGATTGGAAAACTTTGCCTTGAAACGCACTGCTGGAGTTTTTTGCAATTCTGCTTACACGGAACGCTTGGTTCAACCACGCGCAAAGCGAGTCTGGCGGGTCTCCAACCCCGTCCGGGAGGAATTTTTTGAAGCGCCAATCCAGATCGAGCCGGTCGGGAAATGCATTATTCTCAATGTGGGATTGATTTCTGAGCGAAAAAGGCAAGTTGAGCTACTCGACCTGGCAAGACATCTTCACGAGCGAGGATTGAACTTTGAATTGCATTTTATCGGGCACGCGAACGGGGGGCAATATACGCAAACTTTTTTGGATCGAATTAAAATTGCTGAGCAAAGGGGATACGCACGTTTTCTAGGCCCGAAAACGACGCCGGAACTTATCGACTTGTTCGATGGCGCGTCCGGCATGATCCATTTTCCCAGTGAAGAGGCATTTGGTTTGGTGGTACCAGAAGCCTTGGCCAGGAATTTAAAGTTTTTTGGGGCCAACGTTGGAGGAATCCAGGACATTGCGGCGGATATTCCGGGGGTCGAGCTTCTTGCGATGGAAGGTTGGCCGGATCTGACGGAGGCAGTTTCAGCCTGGATCAAAAGCGGGTTTCCCAAACCATCCGGTGGGGCTGAAATCATGCGGAGGCGTTATCACCCCGAGGTCATCGCCCGGCGCCATTTAGAGATTTATCGCGAGGTTTTGAGCACCGTTTCATAAACCGCTTTCAACTGCTCGCCGATCTCAATCCACGTTTTTGGGCGCGGTGGCGCTTTCAGCAGAGGACAGCGGTCGTAGAATTCTCTTAGAAAACGAGCCGTGGTTCCGGGCGCCTTAACCGGACAATAAGAGACATTCTCCCCAAATGCGCTATGGGCCCAAGGCAGGTCGCTGAGCAGCAGGGGGCAACCACTTGCGGCTGCCTCAAGAGCAGAAAGACTCAGGCTTTCCATGGTGCTCAGTAAAACGAAGCCTCTTGCCTCCTGATAAATCCGGGCCAGCACCGAGCGGTCATAGATTGGGCCTTCATATTTCAAAATCTGGGGGTTCTCACGGGCCAACGAGATGAAACGTTGGGCGTAGGCGTCAGATTCCGAATACGGCTTTCCAATAATCCACAGCGGGGTTTTCGCAAGAACCGCTGCTTGGGCCAATTCCAGGATTCCTTTGCGCTCGGTAATGGTTGCACTGCAAACCAGCCATGGACCCCGTTTGACGCCATGACTTTGGAAAAATGGCTGCTCGACCCCATTCGCAACGACGAAAATTTTTTCTCGAGGAGCTCCAAAGACTTGATTCATCAAATGCGCTTCCCATTCGGTGAGGGCGACGCATCCATCAGCGAGCCGATACGAATCCCAATTGAAGGACGAAGAAATGTAACGGGGAATAATCGTTGAAACCGTGCGCACGGCGAGTTTGTGCAATGCTTGTTTCCAGGCGGGCCTGGATCCTTGCCCGGTCAGCAGCTCGGCAATGATGACCTTCAATCCTTTGTTCTGGGCCATTTGGAGATGCGCTACCGGAATTCTGCCAAAATGGTGCAGCAAATCCCCGGTTTGCGATGCATCCCACCAGCGCAAATACTCCACCGTGACCCCCGCCATTTCGAGCGCGCTTTTGGTTTGTTCAATCTGAGTTTGCATTCCACCATGGGCGAACATGAATGGAAGATGGCAATTGAGTAAAACTTTCATAGATTCCGACGGGAAATCATCGGGAATGCTGGCTTAGATTTTCACCCTTTGACAAGTTTCAATAAACAGGCATCGAATTGGAACCTGTTCTCCCGGAAAAAAATTTGTGCATTCTGAAGATTTTATCCTACCTTAACCGCCTGAATGACGAGAAAGATACTGTGGCCAGTTTTATATGTCTGCGTTCCGCTGGCTATAATTGTCGGATATCTGCTGGCGACACCTGATGATTTTGTCTCGTTCGGGATCATGGGTTTCGTTCTTCTCGGTCTTTGTATTCCAATTCTGTTGCGCTGGCATTTTGAGATTCTGATTGTCAGTTGGAACGCTGCTCTTGTCTTATTTTTTCTGCCGAGCCGGCCGTATCTCTGGATGCTAATGTCGTGCGTGACCCTGTTCATCGCCATCCTGCGGCGGGCTATGTTCAGGACAGCCCGCTCCTACCAGGTTTCGCTGGTGACATGGCCATTGCTGGCTCTGCTCGGCGTCGTGTTTTTGACCGGTTTTTCAACGGGCGGAATGGGGCTGAAATCCTTCGGTTCACAAACATTTGGCGGCAAGGGCTATTTCCATATTTTGGTGGCTGTCATTGGCTATTTTGCTTTGGCCAGCCACCGTATTCCCCAGCAGCACGCCAGGGTCTATGTTGTTTTGTTCTTTCTCTCAGGATTGACGGCTGTGGTAAGCAATTTAGCCTATGTGGCCGGGCCGGGATTCTATTTTTTATACAATTTTTTCCCCGCAGAACTCGCAGCGGATCAAGCGGTCGTTTCGGAAGGGTTTTCGACCTCGGCGATTTTGCGGGTAACGGGACTGACGTTCGCATGTATTGCCTTATTTACCGCTCTGATGGCTCAGGGGTCGTTGCGCCAGATTTTGGACATCCGCCGACCATGGAAACTTATTCTGCTGGCGCTGGCGGTGCTGGCAAGTCTCCTGGGTGGCTATCGGTCTGTCGTGATCATATTCAGTCTCATCTTCGTTTTTGTGTTTTTTTTGGAACGGCTTCATCGAACTCAGGTTTTTCCCAGATTGCTGATGGCATCGGTTATTGGCGCAGTTGCAGTGCTCCCTGTTCTGCACAAAATGCCTTTATCAATCCAGCGTGCCGTAAGTTTTCTTCCGGTTAATGTCGATCCGATCGCCCGTTCGGATGCCGGGGCTTCCACGCAATGGCGCTTGGACATGTGGAAGATCTTATTGCCACAGATTCCTCAATACCTTCTGAAAGGGAAGGGTTACACGATTGATCCGGGGCATCTTTATATGGCGGAGCAGTTGGCTGCCAGTGGCAACGGGAGCACGATTGACGTGGCGATTCTCTCAGGGAATTACCATAACGGTCCGCTTTCGGCTTTGATTCCATTCGGAATTTTTGGTTTCCTCTCGTTCATCTGGTTCTTGTGGGCGGGAGGGCGCATGCTTTACTGTAACTATCGATGGGGTGACCCAAGCCTGCGGCATTTCAATACATTTTTATTGGTTTACTATCTGGCTAAAGTGGTTTTCTTTTTCCTAGTTGTGGGCCAACTCAATTCAGATCTGTTCTTTTTTACCGGCTTGATTGGATTAAGCATCAGCTTGAATGGGGGGATGAAAAAACCAAGTCCTGCGATGTCTGCCGAATCTAGATCTGGTCCCCTCTCAAAAATAAACCTCCGATCCAGAATCACGGAACCCTTGGGCACTGTGGCGCATCAGAACCATGTTTAATCGTTTTCTCAGCATTCGAACGATCGTTGTTTTTTGCATTTGCGTGCCATTGGCCATTCTCTTGGGCTATTTATCGGCTGCGCCGCTGGGGTGGACGACCCTCTTTGTCTTCGGCTCGATCGCGGCAATCTTCGCAACGCCTTTCCTGCTGCGGTGGCACACCCTTATTTTGATCGCGAGTTGGAATATGAGTGCGGTGGTCTTTTTGCTCCCGGGTCGCCCCCCGCTCTGGCTTATCACGGCGGCGATCAGCCTTTTACTTTCTTTGGTGTCTTACACATTGGACAAAAGGAAAGAGTATTTGTCGGTGCCATCAATCGTGCGCCCTCTTCTGTTCCTGGGAGCAGTGGTCTTGCTCACGGCAGAATTGCGGGGCGGAATCAAACTTGGATCGTTCGGTGGGGATTCCAGTGGCGGAAAGCGCTACATCTATCTTCTTGTAGCAATTCTGGCCTACTTTGCCCTGACTTGGAATCCCATTGCCAAGAAACAGGCTTATACATACGTCTCTGCGTTCTTTCTCGGGGGTATGACATCGGCCATTGGAAATCTCCTCCCGTTGGTGAACCCTGCTTTTTACGTCATTTTTGCAATCTTCCCGCCGGAACAAAGCGGTTTGGAAGTAATGGGCTTGGTTCAGCAAGGCACGGTGCTGCGGTTTAGCGGATTGACTTTTGCGAGCACGGCCATCTTTTGCGCGCTATTGGCGCGATACGGCATCAGCGGGATATTCGATATTTCTTCCCCCCTTAAATTTCTTCCCTTCCAGTCCAAAGGGGGATTTGAAGTGAATAAGCCGTGGCGTTTGATTCTGTTCTTATTCGCTATCGTGCTAAGTCTCTTTGGGGGTTATCGGTTGGTCATTGTTACCTTCGCTTTGATCTTTCTGGTCCAGTTTTATTATGAGGGACTCTTTCAGACCCGAATGTTCCCCGCATTTATTTTGGCTGGAATCCTCCTCGCAGCGGCCATTCTTCCGATGGCAGACAAGCTCCCGATGGCGATGCAGCGGGCGATTAGCTTCCTCCCGGTGGAAGTCGATCCAATTGCGCGAAGCAGCGCGACGAGTTCTACGGAGTGGCGTTTAACCATCTGGAAGCTCGTTTTACCTCAGGTGCCCGATTACCTTTTCCTGGGAAAGGGTTACGCCCTCAATTCACACGAGATAGAAATTCTGGGCGATCAGGTTTCTCGGGGCCAAGGCGACAGCATGGAGATGGCATGGATGGCGGGCGATTATCACAATGGTCCGCTCTCGGTGATTATGCCGCTCGGGATCTGGGGGGTGATCGGATTTGCTTGGTTTTTGGTCGCTGCCACGAAAGCTCTGGCTCGCAATTACAGATTCAGCGATCCGGCGCTGGTAAACCTCAACCGATTTCTCTTGGCCATTTTTGTGGCGCGGATCGTCCATTTCCTCTTCTTTTTCGGCTCATTGTACTCCGATCTGGTTTTCTTCACCGGAATCATCGGTTTGAGTGTCAGCTTAAACGGAGGCGTCCTTAATAAGAGAAATCAGCCGGCCACCGTTACTGAATCCGAGCCGGCAACTATTTAAAAAAACGTATGCGGTTCTCCGTTGTCACGCCAAGCTTTCGAAGTTCCAAGTGGCTTAAACTCTGCATCTCTTCTGTCGCCGATCAATCGGTTGATCTTGAACATGTCGTGCAGGATGCCGGATCTGATGATGGCACCCTTGAATGGTTGCCTGCAGACAAACGCGTGAAAGCCTTCGTCGAAAAAGACAAGGGAATGTATGACGCCGTCAATCGAGGATTGAAAAGAACGCAAGGGGAAATCCTCTCTTACTTGAATTGCGATGAACAGTATTTGCCAGGAGCGCTGGCCGCTGTGGGCGAACTTTTTCAGCGAAATCCCGAAGTAGAAATAGTTTTTGGCGATGTCATTATCACCGATCCGCAAGGTGAATTTCTTTCTCACCGCAAATCGTTGCTGCCTATAAGTGGGCACTCCAGGGTTTCGGGTAATCTCTCGATTTTGACCTGCGCCACTTTCTTCCGGCGATCAGTGATCGAATCGCGCGGGCTATTTTTTAACTCAAATCTCCGCGACCTTGGGGACGCCGATTGGGTGATTCGCTGCATTGAGCAAAAAGTTCCCATGGCATTGCTGAACCAGTTCACGTCGGTTTTCACCGATACCGGAGAAAACATGAATTCAAAGCCGAATGCATTTCGAGAAAAGAGAGAGCTTTATAATGCTGCCCCGCGTTGGATGAAAACGTTAAAAGGTCCAATTATATTACACCATCGACTGCGCAAGCTGTGGTCGGGCAGCTACCTTCAAAAACCGTTCAATTACCAGATTTATACGCTTGGCGATGCTGGAAAGCGAAAGACATTGGCCGTATCCCGCCCGTCTGGCGTTTGGAATCCGTATTCGCCAGAGCGTGAGCGCGGTTAGGCTTGTTGCCGGACTCTAGCGGAAATGAGGGGCGCGCGCTTGATCCTTTTCTGAGCGCGAGTTTTTTTTCAATTCAACCGACCTGATATCGAAGCTCAACCTCTCATTTTTTCAATTCATCCGGGCGGATGGCCGTAGATTCAACCAGCGCGACAGGTTTTCTCGAAAATAATTTTCGAAGTTCGGTGGGCCAGTTCCTTCGCATGAAGGGCCTCTCGAATAGGACAAAAAGAATGGAAGAAACCGCCAGGATGACCGGCGTGATTATTAGAAGCTGAACAAGCAAATCAAGCCCCAGCATTTCCGTTCTAAGCCTCGCGGTCAGGCGAATGACCGCTGAAATGATCGGCGAGTGATACAGATAAATTGTGTAGCACATGCCGCCGATCGTGGTGACCCAGGGGTTCGTTAACACATTGGAACAAACCACTCCACGGAATGCTGCCGTGCAGCAAGCGAAAATGAGCCAGGGCAGGATCAGTGGCAAAACCGGTTCTTGATGAAGAATAACGACCGTTGCGCATGCGATGAGAAATAAAAAATCCCATTTGTACTGTCGCGTCTCAGTTGCGAGCTGATTGGTTAAGTGCAAATCAGCCAATAAGAATCCCGCAAGGAAAAACTGAAGATTTCCGAGCAGCGAAAAGCCAAAAATATAATTATCCTTTTCAACAAACAATTGCGCTAGCGACAGCAGGAAAATGGAGGTGATCAGAATGATCCTGCACTTCCATTTAGTCGGCGACATGAATGCCCGCGCCAGAAACGGCGCGAGAATATAAAACTGCACTTCGACTTCCAACGACCAGAGAACTGCATTTGGATATGGATGCGTCCCAAAGATGAAACCGTTCATGTACGTCGAGCTGGCGAGGAGATGTTGGCCGACATACTCAAGCCATCCTTCGCCCTGATATAGCTGCTGGTGCATGGGCATCCGCCGATAGATGAAGGCGCACAGCAGGAACAGAAAAGCCAAGTGGATCACGTAGGGCGGTTCAATTCTTGTCACCCGCCTTTTGTAATATTCCTTTAACCCGACCGGTTTGATCTGGTTGAAACGCTCGTTGGCGAATGGGAGTGACAAAATGAATCCACTGATCGCAAAGAAAAGAGGCACTCCCAAATGGCCTGCATCAAGAATCCTGCTGATCAGATCGGTTGCTGCTTCGGCTGTGTCATTCGCGCCGAAATGAAAGAGAGAAATTCCCCTGACGTGATAGGCAATCACCGCCATGATCGCAATAAAGCGAAGCCCATCAATTTGCGGAATGAACCTTTTTCCGCCTGAAGTGATCCGCGTAAAATGGCTGAGGAATTTCAAGAGGAAAGTTTCGGGTCGGCGGCGATTTTCGATGTCATTTTTTGGCGCATACCCATTGGTAAATCGAAAGGCCTTTGGCTCCGCTATTCTCTATTATTATCTTCCGGCGATTTCGTCTCCCACCGGCGCGGCGTCCGTTCCGGCAGCGAGTTGTCAACTTTTGCGTAATAGGTTTCTTCGCCGAATTGTTCATCCACGCTCTGCTGCAGCTGCCGCGAGGGAGCGACGGAAAATTTTTCGTGCGTCTCGATAAAAACCAATTCTCCGCCAGCACGTTTCAGGCAAAGAAACAGCGGGCACTTTCCCAAATTTGCGCTGGCCACATCGCGAATCGATTCCAAACCTTCCGGCGTCAAATGCGCCGCGTTCAATCGGAAGTGGACCTGCTTCGTGTATTTTCTCGGTGCGTCCTCGAGCGACATCATTTCCTGAGGAAATATTTTCGGCTTATCTTCGCCAGTATTTACTTCTCCAACGACCAGAATCGCTTTGTTCGTCACGAGCAAATCACGGAATTTATCGTAATTTTCATTCATGCAGAGGATTTGAACCGAACCCTCCAGATCTTCCAGCGTAACCATGGCGTAAGGTTTGCCGCTCTTTTTGGAAACGCCTTGTTGAACCGCGCCGATCAATCCGCCGATACGCGTGACGCTGCGATTGGGCAATTCAGCCAGCTTGCCTGTGGTGTGCAACGCATATTTTTGAAGCAGCGGGGCGTAAGGCGTCAGGGGATGGCCCGTGACGTAAAATCCCAGCAACTCTTTTTCATGCGCGAGCAGCTCGTGTTGCGGCCATTCCGGGAGTTGCTTTTCGGATTCAACTTTCTTTTCCGCTTTCTCTTCCAACATGCCGAACAACGTGTTTTGTCCGCGTTGCCGGTCCTGGATGATTCCCGCAGCGCGGGTCATCACTCGATCAATTCGCGCAAACATCGTTGCGCGTGTTTGACCAAAACAATCACAGGCGCCGGATTTGATCAGTGCCTCCAGAACTTTTCGAGTCACAGCGCGGCCATCGACGCGTTCGCACAGCTCTTCCAGCGAATTGAATTTTCCATTCGCGCGTCCCGCAAGAATGCTTTCCACGGCGCCTTCGCCCACGCCCTTGATCGCAGCGAGGCCGAACCGGATCACCGTTCCCTCGCGCGCCGGCGCGAAAGCCACCTGGCTTTCGTTCACATCAGGCGCGAGAACTTCGACGCCAAACGCGCGCGCCTCCTCGATGAGCACACTGAGCTTATCAGTGTTGCTCATGTCATTCGTCATGTTCGCGCTGAGAAACTCGACGGGATAATTCGCCTTCAGATAAGCCGTTTGATACGCGACGATGGCGTAAGCCGCGGCGTGGGATTTGTTGAATCCGTAACCGGCAAATTTCTCCAGCAAATCGAAAATCTCGTTCGCTTTTGGCGCGGGAATCTTGTTCACCGCAGCGCACCCTTTGACAAAGGTTTCGCGCTGCTTCTGCATTTCTTCGACCTTCTTCTTGCCCATCGCTCGTCGCAGCAAATCCGCGCCGCCCAGCGTGTAGCCGGCCAGAACCTGCGTCGCTTGCATGACTTGCTCTTGATAAATCAGCACGCCGTAAGTCTCTTTGGAAATCGGCTCGAGCAACGGGTGCGGATACTCGATTTTCACTTCGCCGTGGCGACGTTTGATGAAATCGGGAATCAGGTCCATCGGGCCGGGACGATAAAGTGCCACGAGCGCCGTGATGTGTTCGACGGAGCTGATCTTAAATTTTTTGCAAAGGTCGCGCATCCCGCCCGATTCCAATTGAAAAATCCCAATCGTGTTCGCCTTGTTGAGCAGGTCGTAAGTTTTTTCATCGTCGAGCGGCAGGTTGTCGATCGGAACATCAATGCCTTTTGTCTCCTTGACCAACTCGCAGGTGTTGCGAATGACCGTCAGTGTTTTCAGCCCGAGAAAATCCATCTTCAGCAAACCAAGGTCTCCGACCGGATTCATCGCGTATTGCGTGACGATGGTTCCATCTTCGTCCTGCTTGAGCGGGACGAGATTCACCAGCGGTTGATCGCCGATCACCACGCCGGCGGCATGAACGGATGAATTTCGCGTGATGTCTTCAAGAACGAAGGCGGTATCGATCAGTTCGCGGGTTTGCTCTTCCGTGTCGTAAGCCGCTTTGAGTTCTGGGTTTTGTTTCAGCGCTTTGGCCAGATCCATTTTCAATTCGGCAGGAATCATCTTCGCCAGGCGATCGCCTTCTCCGTAGCTCAAACCCATCACGCGACCGACATCGCGCACCACCGATTTCGCGCCCATCGTGCCGAAGGTGATGATCTGCGCGACGGAATCGCGCCCGTATTTTGCGCGGACGTATTCAATGATTTCCGCGCGGCGGTCGTCGGCGAAATCAATGTCTATGTCGGGAGGATTGACGCGTTCGGGATTGAGGAAACGTTCGAAAAGAAGTCCGTAACGAATTGGATCGACGTTGGCGATTTCCAGAAGATAGGTGACGATCGAACCGGCAGCGGAACCGCGCGCCACGCAGGAAACACCTTTGCTGCGGCCGTATTGGACGAAATCAGCGACGATCAAGAAGTAGTCGATGAACCCGGTTTTCTCGATGACGACCAGCTCTTTCTGCAAACGACCAATGACTTCCCTGAGCGCCTCGGCAACCTCAGGATTTTTAATGTCGTTTGGAACATCCTTTCGATTGATCAGCGTAAATTTCGGAAGGCGGGAAGCGTCGTCGATGGATTCAATTTCGAATTCATTTCCCTTCGCTTGCGCGTGAATGGTGTAGCGCCGATGCAATCCGTCAGCCAAAAGTTTGCGCAGCAGCCCTTCGCGCGTGAAATGTTCCGGCGGATGGAAAACAGGATAATGCAATTGCCCAAACTTGATTTCCAAATTGCATTTTTCAGCAACTTCCAGCGTGTTCTTCACCGCTTCGGGAGTTTCGTTGAACAACGCTTTCATCTCTTCAGCCGAGCGCAGGAAGAATTGCTCCGGCTGATATTTCATCCGCTTCGTGTCGCTCAGATGCGTTTGCGTGCCGATGCAAATCAGGCAGTCATGCGCGTGCGAATCGCCCTTGTTGATGTAATGAACGTCGTTGGTGCAAACGAGTTTCAGGCCGAACTCTTTGGCCCACGGAATCAACTGGCGATTCACCTTCGCCTGTTCAGCGATGCCATGATTTTGCAGCTCAAAATAAAAATTCTCCGCGCCAAGCGTTTGCTTAAACCAATCGACGGCTTCGCGCGCCTTGGGCAATTGGTCTTTGCTGATGAGTTCGGGGATTTCGCTGGCCAGGCAACCCGAGAGCGCAATCAAACCTTCTTTGTGGGCGGCCAAAAGCTCTTTATCGATGCGCGGCTTATAATAATAGCCTTCGAGGTGCGCCGCCGTAGTGAGTTTGACGAGGTTTTTGTAGCCGACTTCATCCTTGGCGAGCAGGACCAGATGATTGTAAATATCGCGACTTCCGCCACCGCTCGCTTTTTTTTCAAGGCGGCTTCCCGGCGCGACATAAACTTCGCAGCCGATAATCGGCTTGATCCCTTTTTCCATTGCCGCCTTGTAAAAATCAATGGCCCCGTAAAGCACGCCGTGATCGGTGATGCTCATCGCGGGAAATCTTAGGTCGTGCGCCTTCTGCACGAGCTTGTCCAAACGGCAGGCGCCATCGAGCAGGGAAAACTCGGTGTGCAAATGGAGATGAACAAAATCGGCGTGCGCCATGCGGGAAATTTAAAGCGCTGAACAAACCTTCCGCAAGTGAAAGCGCCGCGGAAATATTTTCGGGGCTATTTGGAGATTGCCGAACGCGCTTGGGCGGAATTAGTGCGTTGCTGTTGCCGCAATTCACTCAGAGAAGGGAGAGCTAAAAACTCAATCGTATCGAGCAACGCGACTTTTTCCCGCGCCTCGTCGGTTTTCTCGGCGAGGTCTTTTAAGATGGGAATCGCCTCGCGGCTGCCGAATTGCATGATCGCATCGCGCGCTGCTTTGCGAATCTCCGGGTTCGAGTTGCTCAACTCCGTGACGATGGCCTGAAATGCCTCAGGATCGTTGTGCGCTCCAAGGCCTTCCAGTTGTGCAACTCCCTCTTCAACAGATGCGGGTTTAAGTGCTGGAGCTGAAGCAGTGGAGTGGTTTGGATCAGGATTTCGTTTCGATATCGAAACAGGCTCGTTTGTTTTGGAAATCGAAACCGGAGCGCTTGAAAGATTTTGCGGAACATTTTCATTGGGTATCAGTGCCGTGGTTTGGCTGTCTTTGCGTGAACTGAGGAGGATCAGGGAAATGAACGCCAATCCAACCAGTCCGACAGCAGAAATAGATTTAGCCGTCACAATGGATTGAACTACGGGACGAACTTCGGCACGCCGATTTTGATCGTTCCCTTGACGGGGCCGACCAACGCGCCGCTGGCATGAAGTTCTCCATTCCCGTCCGAGGCAAGGGTTGAGGAGACGACTTCGAGCCGGTTCGTTCCAATGGTCTTGGCGAGCACACGCTGGGTTTCTTTCGAGATGACCTGCATTTCCATGGGCTTGTATACTTAGCAAACGCATAAAGTTTGGGACAGGTGGCGATAGATGAGACGCTTGCCTTGGATGCATCCGACGAATTTCGCCAGGCGAATTCCATCGGAGTCATGGCGCGTGTTCCAGCGGAACGCGAATTCGTTGGCGTAT
>CANJXF010000002.1 GCA_947478865.1 Verrucomicrobiales bacterium
CACGCGCCCTGGCTTCATTGCCATACGCCTGTGCCAATTGCTGCAAAACCGGCTCTCCCGCCTGAATCTTAGAAATTTTCATGCGGACCAGCCTAAACCATCCCCTTGGACATTGGCTGTCCATGCGTTTGTAAAATATACAAGCCCACCCTAAAGACGCTTTAATACTTGACAGGGTTAATAATTTTACTGCCGCAACCAAATTGTTCTGCTCCTGATTTAACGCAAAGGACGCAAAGAAAATCCGCCTCTGCGTCAGCCTTTGCGCCTTTGCGTTGGTTCAATCGTGCGTGTTTGGATTACATTTGGGCAAAGCAGCAGCTTTGCCCTACCACCATTGTGGGTTGGGCGGCGTTGCTGCGTCGCTCTGATCAAGCAGCGCAGCAGAGACATTCTGCCGGAGCGGATCACGAAAACTCAAAGCAGCGAGCAATCTTCCATTGAGTTTTTTAAATAAAGAGAACTCCTTCGCGCCTGAGCAACGCTTCTTTCCATTTCAACCCGCCGGAAAAACCGCCGATTTTTCCGCTCGCGGCAACCAGACGATGACACGGAATCAAAATGGGAATCGGATTCGTCGCGCAACCGCGGCCCACGGCGCGCATCGCTTTTGGATTTCCAATTTCATCCGCCATCTCTCCATAGGTTTTGGTTTCGCCAATCGGAATTTGCTCCAGCGCCGACCAGATCTGTCTTTGAAATTCAGTCGCGTGACTCAAATCATACGGCGGCGGAGTTGAAATGGGTTTGCCGGACAACACTTCCTTCAACGATCGCGTGGTGAGTTTGTGCCACCGCGATATTTTGGCGCGTATCCCAGGAAGTTCAACCCACGCGGGCGACGGCTTCTTGCTTGAAGGAAAATCGAGCTGCATCAAGCCGGATTCCGAATAGTGCGCCAGGAAAAATCCTTCCGCCGTTTGGATCGGCAGGCTGGCGATGGGCAAACGATGGGTTGGTTTCATGCGCCTGGTTCAATGGTGCCGGATGAACATCGCGATCACTCCCCAGGCCGCGAGCAGCAGAACAATCGTCAGGACGACGAAGCGGTTTCGCGCCACGCGCTTTTCGTAGCGGAGCGGGCGCAGCCCCTGGATGCTCCCGGCCGCCAGATAATTGACGAGCTTGGGATTGGCCGCCGGGCGCGAGCGGAAGTTGTTTTTCAGGCGCCCGAGAAAACCGGCGAGATCGTATTTGCGCACGCCAAGCTGGTTGTATTGCTGCGGGGGCGTGGCTGGTTCGGTGGATTGAAGCCGTTTTTGATCCACCTTTTCGAAGATCGGCTCGCGCGTGGCGGGAGGAGCAGGCGGAGGGGCGACCGCGAGACCGGGAAAAGCGGTGGAACGGATTCGCGCTTCGTTTGCGCTCGCGGGCGCGGGCTGGGAGTTGAGCTTTTTGATCTTGGCTTCGAGCGCGGCGATTTCCGCATTTAAAGCTTTGGCCCGTTGCGAAATGGGATCCGCTTTTTTCTTGAACAGTCCCATGCGATGAAGTCTAACGCCGCAGAACGAGCATCAGAAAAATACCGAGGCCAAGCAGGACCAGCGGCCAGGTTAAAGCGAGCCCGAGTTTAAACAGCTGCGCAAAACTTTGCGTGGCGAACATCGGCTGGGCGGCGTCGGTGGACGGCTTCTCTTTTCCGGTGACGGGCGCGGCGGAAAGCACCGCGAATTTCAGGCGGGCCGAGTTCCATTCCATCCGCGCATTTTCGATGGTGGTCAGCGCGCGGGTGAGTTCCACGTTCAAGCCGTCCTTGCTCCAGGTTTCCTGGCTGATGTTCTGCACTTTCTGGAGCGCTTCCTTCAAATCGTAAACGGCCTTGCTCATTTGCTCGGCATCGCGGCGCGCGCTGAATTCCGCCTCCTCGAGCAAGCCGAGCCCGCGGGTGAGGCTCTGCAAGATTTCTTCGCGGCCGGTTTGAAACTCCACCTGGCGACGGCGCAACTCCTCGAGCCCGGCGCGCTCGCGCTCCAGCTCTTCCTGGGCGCGCTTGAGTTCGGCGAGTTTGCTGTGGGTTTCGTTGACGCGCGTATCCACTTCTTCACGAGTGGGCGGGCGATCGTAATCAGCGCTGGATGAAGAAGTCATGGTGCTGGCGTAACCGGTCTTTCGCGATGGTTGAAAATCGCTGTCCACAAAATCGGATGCATCAAATTCCGTCGGCATGGAGGGGAGATTAGACATCTGGCTTGATGCTGTAAAGCAGACGATTGGATTTCCTCACCGGAAATCGCGCGGCGCAGGCGCGGCCCGGCTCCGCGGCGGACTACGACTTCCACCCGCCGCCGAGCGAGCGGTAAAGCATCACGGCGTTGAGCAGGCGCGCGGCCTGATATTGCACCAGGTTTTGCTGCGCCGCGTAGAGATCCTGTTGCGCCAGGAGCACGTCCACGTAGCTGTCCACACCCTGCCGGTAGCGCGCATAGGTCAGGTCAAAACGTTTCTGTTGAGCGTTGAGCAATATTTTTTGCGCTTCGACTTTCTCGTCGATGATCGAGCGGGCGGCGAGCGAGTCGGCGACTTCGCGAAACGCGTTTTGAATCGCCTTCTCGTAATTGGCGACCTCGATGCGCGTGGCGATTCTGGCGGCATCCAGTTTCGCCTGGGTTGCGCCGAATTCAAAAATGGGAACCGTGATCTGCGGCGAAAAGCTCCAGGTCTGGGAGGGGCCGGTAAATAGATCGCTCAACTTGGCGCTGGCCGTCCCAGCGGAGCCGGTGAGCAGTATGCGAGGGAAAAATGCCGAGCGCGCCGCGCCGATATTCGCATTAGCCGCCTGCAAGGTGTGTTCGGCGGCAAGGATGTCCGGACGGCGCTGCAACACTTCAGAAGGAATCCCCACGGGCAAATCGGCCAGAAGCTGCTGCTCCCGAAACGGAATGCCCGCCGGAATATCCTTGGGCAGCGGTTGGCCCATCAGCACGACGAGCGCGTTTTCTGATTCCGCGAGAAGCTGCAGGAAATTCGCCGAGTTCACCCGCACCGTTTGGATCTGTCCCTCGGCTGTGCGCAGTTCCAATTCCGAGACCGCGCCGGCGTCGAACCGGTGCTTGATCAAATTATAAGATTCCTGGACGGCGGCCAGCGTCTGGTTGGCAATGGCTTTGGCTTCCAGCAACCGCAGCTGCGTCAAATATTCCGTGGCAACTTCGGACACGAGGGCGATTTGCACACTTTTGCGCGCCTCGTCGGTGGCGAAATAGCGTTCCAAGGCTTCCTTCTTCAAACTGCGCACGCGACCGAAAAGATCGACCTCGTAGGACGCGGCGATATCGACGTTGTAAGTCGTCAGGATGCTGCCGCCGCTAAACGCCGTTACCGCCCCGGAATACTTCTGGCGCGATCCACCCGCGATCCCTTCGAAACCCGGGTAAAGCGCGGAGCGCCGAATGCGAAATTGCGCGCGCGTTTCTTCAACCCGCAACGCCGCCACGCGCAGGTCGCGATTGTTTTCCAGCGCGAGGGCGATCAGTTTTTGCAAACGCGGATCATTGAAGAAATTCTGCCAATCGAGAGCGGCGGCGGTGTTGGTGGCGCTGGCCGGGGTCGTTCGGGTCGGCCACGTTTCGCTGACCGGCGCGGCAGGCTGTTCGTATTTGGGAGCCAAGGTGCAACCGGCGAGAAATGTGGCTGCGCTCAGAACGAAAATAGAATTCTTCATACAGTTTGCTCCTTGCTGCCGCCGGAAGCGGCAGTTCCCGCTTCTGGATTTGGAGCGTGTTTTATTTCCCCTTTGAAAATGCGCCGGACCACGACGTAAAAGACCGGGATTAAAAATATGCCAATCGCTGTCGCGGCGAACATGCCGCCCGCCACTCCGGTGCCGATGGCGTTGCGGCTCGCGGAACCGGCGCCGGTGCTGATGACCAGCGGCATCACACCCAGGATGAACGCGAACGAGGTCATGAGAATTGGCCGCAACCGCAAATGCACGGCTTCGAGGGTCGCTTCAATCAACCCTTTGCCTTCCGCCTGAAGATCCTTCGCGTATTCGATGATCAGAATCGCGTTCTTGGTCGCGAGCCCGACGGTGGTCAGCAGACCGACTTTGAAATAAACATCATTCGGCAGACCGCGCAGCGTGGCGGCGAGCAGCGCGCCCAGGACGCCGAGCGGCACAACGAGAATGACCGACAGCGGAATCGACCAGCTCTCATAAAGAGCGGCGAGACAGAGAAACACGACGAGCAACGACAGCGCGTAGAGCGCGGGCGCCTGGGAACCGGACAAGCGTTCCTCGTAAGATTGGCCGGTCCATTCGTAGCCAATGCCAGCGGGCAATTGTCTGGCCATGGTTTCCATGGCGTCCATGGCTTCGCCGGTGCTTCGCCCGGGAGCCGCGGCGCCAACCAGTTCATAGGCGGGAAAGCCGTTGTAATTCTGCACCTGCGGCGACCCGTAAATCCACCGCACGCTAGCCACGGCGGAGAGCGGCACCATCGTTCCGGTGCGGTTGCGCACGTAAACATTCTTCACGTCGTCCGGCGACATGCGGTAGGGCGCATCGAGCTGCACGATGACGCGCTGCACGCGGTTGGCGTTGATAAAGTTGTTCACGTAGGTCGAGCCGAAGCTGGTTTGCAACGTGGTGTTAATGTCGCCCAGCCCAACCCCGAGCGCGCTGGCTTTGCCTTCGTCCACGTCGATTTTCAATTGCCCCGCATCTTCCAGACCCTGCACGCGCACACCGACCATGGCCGGGTTCTTCGAAGCCATTTCCAGCAATTGATCGCGCGCGGCCAACAATTTTTCGTGCCCGAGACCGCCGAGATCCTGCAGCTGAAAATCGAATCCCGTCGAGTTGCCCAGTTCCGCAATCGCCGGCGGATTCAGCGGGTAAATGATGGCGTCTTTGATCGACGAAAACCTCCCGAACGCGCGACCGATCACCGCCTGCACCGTGTGCTCAGCGCCTTTGCGCTCGTTCCAATCTTTGAGCCGCCCGAAGGAGAGCGCCGAGTTCTGACCGCGCCCGTTGAAACTAAAACCAGCGACGGTGATGAAGCTCTCGATCTCCGGCTGCTTTAAAAAATATTCCTCAACCTGCTTGAGCACGGCGTCGGTTCGCTCCTGCGTCGCGCCCACTGGCAACTGAATGTTGGTGATGAAATAGCCCTGGTCTTCCGCCGGCAAAAACGACGACGGCATGCGGACATAAAGAAAGCCGACGAGGAAAATGATGATCAAAACCACCGCGATGGACGCCGGGTTGTGTTTCAGGATTCGGCCAATCGACGACTGATAATACGTCGTGCTCCTGGCAAACCCGCGGTTGAACCAGCCGAAGAATCCGCGCTTCTCGTGCTTGTGCCCCTTGGGGATCGGCTTCAACAACGTCGCGCACAGCGCCGGGGTCAGCGACATCGCGAGGAAAACGGAAAACAACATCGACGAAACCAGTGCCAAAGAGAATTGGCGGTAGATCGTTCCAACCGAGCCGCTGAAGAATGCCATGGGAATAAACACGGCGGTGAGCACGAGCGTGATTCCGATCAGCGCGCCGGTGATCTGGCCCATTGCTTTGCGCGTGGCGTGCAGGGGCGAAAGACCTTCCTCGGCCATGATGCGCTCCACATTTTCGACGACGACAATCGCGTCATCCACCAGAATGCCGATGGATAAAACCATTCCGAACATCGTCAGCACATTGATGGAAAAACCGAAGGCGAGCATGGTTCCGAACGTGCCGAGCAGCGCGACCGGAACCACGATCGTGGGAATGAGCGTGGCGCGGATATTTTGCAGGAACAAATACATGACCAGGAAGACGAGCACGATCGCCTCGCCCAAAGTTTTCAATACTTCCTCGATGGAGATGCGAACGAACGTTGACGTGTCCAGCGGATAATCAACACGAACGCCATGCGGAAAAAAGCGCGAGAGGTCGGCGACTTTTTCGCGCACCGCCGCGGCCGTGTTGAGGGCGTTGGCCGATGGCGAAAGCTTGATGGCGACTGCGGAAGAGAGATGCCCGTTCACTCGCGCTTTGGTCCCATAATTTTCTGCGCCCAGGGCAACGCGCGCCACATCCTTGAGCAAAACCCGCGAGCCGTCCGGGTTAGTGCGCAATAAAATTTCTTCAAATTCCGGCACCGTGCGCAGCGTGGTCCGCCCCTGCATGATGACGTTGAGCTGCTGCCCCTCGACGGCGGGATTCGCCCCGATCTGGCCGACGGGCACTTGCGCATTCTGGTTTTGAAGAGCGGTGGTGACGTCCGCAGCCGTCAGCCCAAAGCTGTTCAAACGATCAGGGTTGATCCAGACGCGCATGGCATATTGGGAGCCAAACATGATTGCTTCACCCACGCCGGTCACGCGGCGAATCGGATCGAGCACGCTCGACGCAATGTAGTTGCCCAGCGCGACTTCATCGAGGCTGTCGTCGGTCGTCGAAAGCGTGAAGAACATCATGAAGTTGCGGGTGGCTTTCGCAACGACGACGCCTTGTTGCTGCACGGTTTGCGGCAAGCTCGGCGTGGCAAGCTGAACCTTGTTTTGCACCTGCACCTGCGCGGTGTCGGGATTGGTTCCCGGCAGAAAATAGAGCGTGACGGTCGCCAGGCCCGAGGCATCGCTGACGGACGACATGTAGAGCAGGTTATCAATCCCGTTGAGCTGCTGCTCGATGACCGAGGTAACCGTCTCCTGCATCGCCTCAGCGGAAGCGCCCGCGTAATTCGCCGTCACCGAAATGGATGGCGGCGCGACGTTGGGATACTGGGCGATGGGCAACTTGGTGATGGCCAACCCGCCGAGCACCATGATGAGAATGGAAACCACCCATGCGAACACAGGGCGGTTGATAAAAAATTGGGCCATGATCTTTTGTCTTACGGCTAGAGCTTTGCCTGAGAATTAGCGGCGGGCGGCTGGACAAATGGAACCGGGTTGACCACGGAGCCGGGCGGCGCTTTCTGCGAGCCTTCCGCGATGACGCGCTCACCGGCCTTCAATCCTTTGGCGACGACAACTTTGGTACCCACCGTGCGATCGACCTCGATGTTGCGCAGCTCAACTTTATTTTCGCTGTCCACCACGAGCACGCTTGCAGCTCCCGCTGCCCCGCGCATCACCGTCCGCTGGGGAATCGTGATGGCCTTGACGTTGACGCCCTCGACCAGTTGACCGCGGGCAAACATGCCGGCCATTAAAAGATTTTCCGGATTTGGAACTTCCGCGCGAAGTGTCACCGTGCCGGTGGTGGGATCGACGGAGACGTCGGAGAATAGGAGCTTGCCCGCGTGGCGATAAACCGTTCCGTCCTCCAAAACCAGGGTAACCCTCGCTTCTCCGGGAGCAATGTTCTCGAGCGAACCGTTTTCCATCGCGCGTTTGAGCCGCAACAAATCCGTGCTGGACTGGGTGAAATCAAAATAGACCGGGTCAAGCTGGCGAATGACGGCGAGTTGCGTCGCCTCCGTTGCGCTGACCAACGCGCCTTCCGTGACGAGGGCTTTGCCAATTCGCCCCGAAATCGGCGAGGTGACTTTCGCATAGCCGAGGTTTAATTCCGCGGTTTGCACCGCCGCCCTTCCTCCCAGCAACTCGGCCTCGTTTTGCCCGAGGGAAGCGACCGCTTCATCGTAAAGCTGCCGGCTGATCGCATTGATTTTGATCAATTCACTGTAGCGATCGGCCCGCGTTTTAGACTCCTTCAACGTAGCCTCAGCCCGAGCCATCAAGGCCTTCGCACTGCTCAGGCTGGCCTGCAAGGGAGCGGGATCAATCTCGAACAACACCTGCCCTTCCTTGACGTTGGATCCTTCCTCGAAAAGGCGTTTCAACAAGATCCCCGTGGCGCGCGCGCGCACCTGCGCTTCACGCATCGGGTTGATCCGGCCTGGAAGCTCCGTCGTGCGATCGACCCGTTCCAAAGCCACCGTCACCACGGAGACTTCGGCGGGCGGGCGCGCTTGAGGTTTCATTTCTTTTTTTCCACAAGCACTCAGCAGCGCCGCCAGAGCGACGGTGAAAAAACAAAACAGGGACTTTGAATTAACGATCGATTTCATAAGATTCTGGAAACGGTCAGGCGGCGCGGAATCCCGCAGCGGCGTAGGTGATCAGTTTTTGCGTTTGCTCTTCCAAGTCGGTCGCTTCAACCCAGGCTGGAACAAATTTTTCCCTCGTCAAAAGCCAGTGGTGCAGCGCGCCAAACGTAAATTTCATCCGCCAAAAAATATCGGTGCGAGACAGATTCGGCAGCGCCTTCATCAGCGCCGCATCCATCCGCTCCATCAACGGCTCAAACTGTTTCTTTAGGAGTGCTTCCACCTGCGGGCTCGGTTCCGAAAGGCAGCGGCCAAAGAGTTTGGAAAAAGCCGTTCCTCCCTTCGGCGATTTGAGCGAGCATTGGAGGGCGGGACGAATAAAGGCGGCTAAAATCGCCTCCAGCTTCGGGCTCTTGTTGCCCGCGGACTTTTCCGCGGCATCCAGCGCGGCCAGCCGGGCCTCGTTCACTGGAACCACTCGCCGTTCGAAAACCGCGGCAACCAGATCATCTTTGCTCCCGAAATGATAATTGATCGCCGCCAGATTGACCTTCGCTCCATCGGTGATGTCGCGAATGGAAACGCGGTCAAGCCCGCGCTCGCCGAACAACTCCTCGGCAATATCCAAAATTCGCGATTTAGTATCAATGGGTTCAGTCATACGAACGTTTCAAACGATTGTATGAATTCTTCAGTAAGTCAATTCTAGACGCATTGAATATTTCTCCGGACGGGAATTCGTTTTTCAAAGACTCCATGGAAATGCGAAACTAACGACCGCTCCGGGAAGTCCTGAATTCCCTTTGAAGAATCTTTTCCATTTAGCAAAAGTTACGAATTTCCTTTAGCAAACGCAGTCATCAACAATCGTAGTCGAGCCAGTTTTCCCTACTTTTCCAGGGTTTTAGGAATTTTAGTTGACGGGTCAAATCTCTCTCGCTAGAACCATCTGCGTTCTCTGTTCTCCATTTGGGACTGGAGGGATTGGTCAAACAAGAGGGTTCAAAAAAGCAAATAAGGAGTTATGAAAATAATAAAAGTGGTCACAGTCATCACATTGGGGTGCTTATAAAGTGGCCACATTGAAATCCGCTATTAAGCTTACAGTCATCTTGCTGATATTATTCGAGATCAGCCGAGTTGCCCGAGCTAGCGAAAAGCAAACTGCCGATTGGACGCAAACCATTCGTGAAATTCGAACCGCTTCCGTTTTATGCGAACGGAAGGTTTTTAATGATACAGGTAATAAGCCGCGGGATGTTAAAAAGCACCAGTTACGAAGACAAACCGGATCCTTATTCTTTCGTGTATTGCACGACTATGGCGACGCAACCAATTATGTTAACAGCCGGATGCTGGCGGCAGGTCATTGGGGAGAAACCCGCTGGGCAGTTCAGGTGAACGACCTCTTCCTTTCTAATGAAACGGAAAAGAACCACGCAACAAATTCCATGGTTTGGTTTTTTGGGGATCTAGCTCAGGAGTTTGCGAATGAAGTATTTTGTTGGGGTTTGAGGAATTTGGACCCAGCCAGCCTTAAAGCGACAAGTCCAAACCATTTTCGTGGAAGCCTGAGGCAAAGTGGGTGGGAGATTAACGGCGAGCTATTGGAATTTTCAGAAATAGGCTTACCAACGAAATTGGTTTACATTCTTAGCGGGCCCACCGGCCCATATCAGACCAATGAAGTTCAGTATGACTTCGCGCCTCATGCTGAGATGCCTTGCTTACCTACGGAGATCAGGTCCTTCTTGATCTTGGGCGATCGCCGGATTGCTCATGTCTTTATACATATCGAGGAAGCCGCATTCTCGGAAGGTCTTTTGCCGGAAGATCAGTTTCTCCCAGTTCTTTTTTCTAGTGCCAAGCCGTTCCGATTTGAATTGGTCACGACAGAAAAAGGTCTCTTTCAACGCAATGGTGACATGTTGGTAAAAGTTCCCGATAGCTCATCGGCAAAACCAGCCAGTAATAAGATGCGTTACCTCTATTTTCTACTTGTTTTTGTGGCAGGCGGAACACTAATGCTGGTTCTTCGGCGGCGCTTCCAGACTACATCCAAAAAATCTTAAGGTGAAGCTGGAACAAACCATCCGCTGTTTCTTGGTCGCTTGTTCTGCCATCCTGGGAATAACCGGGTTACTTAAACTCGTCAGCGTGTTTGGTCATGATCGCATTTTGCAGAGTTACGATCCACTCTTTGGAATTCAAACGCGGTTTATTCTTATTATCGCAGGTGCGATAGATGTGTTCATCGCAACAGCATTGATCCGCTCCAAAAATTCTCGATCCTCTCATTGGTTAGTTTCTTGGGTGGGTTTTAAGTTTCTACTCTATCGTGGTTTTCCAGTATTTTCTCGTAACGACAATCAGCGCCCTTGCCTTGGAACAATTTTTGGCTGGTTGAAGCTTAATGCACTATTACTTAACGGCATTCTAATGGCGTTGAGTTCGCTTATGTTCCTAGGTGACCTCGTACCTAGGGCACAACTTACCTCGCCCAGGTCGGGTTAATTCACAGGTCATGAATCGCCAAACTTCAAAAGAGCTGGTTCTCAGATTCGCACCAGGCATTATCCTCATAGTTTTATATGCAACCTATGTGGCGGCTCAGGGTTTCAGCAGAGTAAATCGGTTTGTGGTGGAGGATGCCGGATACACCCACTTCATGAAGGTGGCGTCCGTTGTTATTGGGGCTGTCAGTTTAACACTACTGGCAGGTTGGCTGCGTGCGCTCCTTGCAAGCTACCATCGAGCAAAAGGTTCGATGACGGTCCTCGCACTGTTCGCTTACACATCACTGTGCTTCTACAACTGCAAAACGAATTCGGCCCTGACATTCGCATTGCTGGCTGACCATTTGCGTGAACTTAAATTTTTGGAATCATGGGTCATTGTAAGCGATCAATTGAATATCGCGGATTATTTTACGTTGGCCGGAAGTTATGCAGGTCTCTGGGCGATCGAGTGGAGGACGGCAGCTTTTAGCCAGAAATTGAGCTTGAGCAAGCGCTCGATGTTGTTCGCTTTCATCGGTTGCCTCGTCTGGTTGGGACTTTTGATTTGGGGACCCATGACCTCGGAACCCTTGACCCTGCTCGGCAGAAGCGCATTGGGAGAATCCTTTAAGCTCCGCCAGCACGGCCTGACTCTTCCCATCAACAATTTACCTGAATTTCCTTATATTCAGTTGGGTGGAAGCGATAAAGGCAATACTGCAATGCAAGCCGGTCGACCACATATATTCGTATTAATGATCGAGTCGTTCAATGCTCGTTTCGTTGCCGGGCGCGCGGCGGACGGGAGTCCATTGATGCCGTGCTTTCGAGATGCAATCCAAAAGGGAGTGTGGGTCGAGCCGTTTTACGGTAACGCCACTTATACTATCAAAGGTCAGGAAGCCGTGCTGACCTCCCTGCCCCCAACGCTGTCGGGCAACCTTGCGAATCATTACGAGAATGTACGGATCCACGCGCTGCCAGCGATTTTAAATGAGCAGGGTTATGAAACCATTTTTTTTCAGGCACAACAGAGCCTCGACTTCGCCCGGACTGGTCAATTCATGCGCCGCTGTGGCTTCGAAGTTGTCCAAGCGATGGACCGGGAACTTACGAAAACGATGGATCCTGTGCAATTCTGGGGCTGGGGGGGGGTGGAGTCCAGGACGACGCGTTCTTTGACCGTTTTTTCACGTGGATGTCTGATCGTAATTCACAAAGGAAGACACGCGCCCATCCAGATGCGTTAAAGCCCGTGTTCGTTTTGCTCGCCACTATTTCCAGCCATAGCCCCTATGATCAACTTCCCCGCGCCTTATGCGAAGCATTTCCAAATCCAGCATCGAAAGAAGAATGGTATGCAAACGTAATGCGTCATGTGGACCGAGGGATAGGCCGGTTCCTTTATAATTTGTCCAATTCCGTGTACGCAACGAACGCCATTGTGGTAATCACGGGTGACCACAGCATTCCGATGAGTGAGCACGGCACCAGCAGCCTGCAATCGGGATTTTTCGAGGAGTCATTCCGGATTCCATGCCTGGTTCTCTGGCCAGGGAAACTTGAACGAAGACGGCTGGAAAACGAACCGTTCTCGCAGGTTGACCTTGCTCCCACCTTGCTGGATCTATGTGGCGTCAGCGCACCAAATCACTTCACGGGTCGATCGATCTTTCAACGTTCAATAAATCCGCGCAATGCCGTTTTGGTTCAGCCGTACGATGGGTGTTATCTCGTGGCTCGTGAGGGATCGTGGAAATACGTTTTCCAAAACGCAACTGGACGGGAGTTCATCTTTGATCTCGCCCGCGACCCCGACGAGCACCTGAACCGTTTTTGGGAAAGCCCGCCTGACCTCCGTAGTCGCCTGCGCCAGCAAGTAGGGCGGCTTTGGCTGCACGATAATCTGTTGAACCAGAATCGCATTTGGCCCGAAGCGCATCACCGTGCATCACCCGAGAACCCATCATCAGCACTACCGGTCAACCTTTGGAGCGTTCAAAAATGAAACGACAAATTTCCAGCAAGGACACATTAACCCAGATCGCGGGCTTCACTTTGATCGAATTGCTGGTGGTCATCGCTGTCATTGGCATTCTCGCAGCATTGTTATTACCCGTATTAGGAGCGGCCAAGGAGAAAGCGCGGCGCACCGGATGCCTTAGTAATCTTCGCCAACTCGGTCTTGGGTCTCTCGATTACGCAGAACAATCCGGAGCTTCGGGGCTTTCTGCCGCTGAAAATGATGGCGATAACAACCTGAATTATCTCTATCCGGCACATGTGGCTGTATTAGGTGTATTTGTCTGCCCTTCAACTTCCAATCGTGTCCGTCCTGAGGAAGTTTACTATAAAGTTTTCGACGGGCTGTTGCAATTAGCAGACTTACGTGATTTCGCGCTGAATAAAAAAAGCGCAGGCACAAGTTACGAGTTATTTGGTTTCATGAACGCGACAGGGACCAACGTTACACCCGTGATGGTCGATGGAAAACTCGTCCAGGCTCGAGGCATTAAGAAAACCGCGCGCTCCGTTCAAAACTACTTGCATCAGTCGCCTGCGTTTGGCTTGGCTGGCAATGCATTTGGGCCGTCAAGCATCTGGTTGCTCGTCGATGCAGATTCAGGTGCGGCGGGCCATAACAACTATCCAGACGCCGAAGATAATCATGGTGATCGCGGCAGCAATGTAGCTTTCTGCGATGGCCATGTGGAATGGGTATCGCGAGCAAACTACCTGAGAAGTTATGAAACCTCACAGGATGAAAATCGCACCGCCCCATGAATGTGTATTCTGGGAACTAATTTCTCCTGTACGGTCAATTCACAAAATATTCGCCGCCAACTCCGCCAGATCGGAGCGCTCCCCTTTTTGGAGCTCGATGTGCGCGGCGATCGGGTGCGAGCGGAATTTGCTGATGATGTAATTGAATCCGTTCGATGACGAATCGACGTAGGGATTATCAATTTGATACGGATCGCCGGTGAAGATGATTTTCGTGCCGTGACCCACGCGCGTGATAATCGTTTTAACTTCGAGCGGCGTGAGATTTTGGGCTTCGTCGATGACCATGAACTGATTGGCGATGCTGCGTCCGCGAATGTAACTGAGCGCTTCGACCACAATACTGCCGGTGCGCATCAAGTCGGCACTGCGCCGGTGTTCGTGGCCCATATTCAAATCGCTGAGCATTTCCAGCGCGTCATGAATCGGCTGCATCCACGGACTTAGTTTTTCTTCGAGCGTTCCGGGCAGGAACCCGAGTTCTTTGCCCATCGAAATCGTGGGACGCGCCACCACGAGCCGGCGGAATTCGCGGTCGAGCACCGTGCGTTTCAAACCGGCCGCCATCGCCATCAACGTCTTTCCAGTTCCGGCTTTGCCCATCAGCGTCACCAGCTTCACCTTGTCATCGAGCAAGGCATCGAAGGCGAAATGTTGTTCTTTGTTGCGCGGCTTGATTCCCCAGACACCTTCCCGGCAATCCAGAATCGGGATCAGCTTCGTGCCGGAGGGATCGACTTTGGCCAGCGCCGTGCGCTTTGGATTCGCATCTTCGGTCAGCGTGCAAAATTCGTTGGGAAAATATTTAGCGTTCGTGGGCAACACCAATTCACCGTCGGTGCGAAACTTCGCCATCTTTTCGGCGGTGATCGTTTACTCGATCATCCCGGTGTAAAGATCGGTCAGATAAACACGGTCGGTTTCGTAGTCTTCGGCCTCCAGTCCAAGCGCATCCGCTTTGATGCGGAGATTAATGTCCTTGGAAACGAGGATCGTTTTCGTCTGCGGACTGCTTTTCTGCACTTCCAACGCCAGGGTGACGATGCGGTTGTCCACCGTTGAATTTCCGAAAACGGCGTGGCCGTTCCCATTGGCTTCCCGAAAAATCACGCGCAATTTTCCGCCGTTCGGAAGCTTCACCCCTTGGTTCAAATGGCCTTCCTTGCGCAGCGTATCGAGCGTGCGGGAAAAGGTTCGCGCATTCTGACCGAGCTCAGACGATTCCCGCTTGAAGCGATCGATTTCCTCGATCACCTCGATGGGAATGAGAACACAATTGGTTTTGAAGTTAAGCAGCGAATTGGGGTCGTGCAGGATGACGTTGGTATCAAGGACGTAGTTTTTCACGAGTAAGTTTTGAACCTGGCAATTTAATGTTAGACATGCGCCCGAACCAATCATTCAAGCAGGAATGAGCGGCGGGCAGTTTGTAATGGCCGGAGTAGAGAAAATTGGAAAGCATTCCGAACAAATCGAAATCAACGAAGCGCGCCTGTTGATCGAGCAGAAAAGGTTTGTGCGAAAGCATTTGCTCAAACGGGTCCAGTTTGTCGGCCAATTCCTGGAGCAATTTTTTCTGATCGGCACGCCATTGATCGATGCAGCCGCGTCCGAACTTTCGTTCCTTGTGTCGCAGGAAAGGAAGTTGATCGGCTTTGGCGACCATCTCTTTCCAGGAAATATCATTAAGCTTGAAGCACGGGACCTCAATCTCATTCTCGATGTGTTGCCAAAGTATATTTTGCAATCCGCGAAACTCTTCTGGAAAAAGGGCGAGCTGAAATTTCTCGTTCAAGTATTTGGCAATAACCTGGGAGTTTTCACCCGTTTCAAAAATGAGGTTCTTGCCGTCACGCACCACCGGCACATGGTAATAGCGTTCGCGGGTCAGACGCCAGACGAGCGATCGTTCGGCGCTGGGGATGTTGGTGATCTTATGGGGTATTCGGCCGTATTCGAGAATTCGGCGCTGCACGATGCAAAACGGGCTCCAGGGAAATTGAATCAGTTCAATCATCTCGCTGCGTGGAAAGTAAACAGGCCATCCCGCTCTTTTCAATGCCCAATCGCAGCGAGATTTTGATTCACAGTAATTTCCCTTTCATAACGATGAGGAGATTGAATTGCGGCACCGCCCTCCTTCGATGGGCCATCTTGGAGTCAAAAAATCAGCCGCGTCCGATTGAAACCTATCGGGAGTGTGGTTATTTTATTTTGTTATTCGGGCTTCAAGTCTAAAAGAGTGGTTATGAAACTAGTTTATCTTCGTCTGGCTCCATTGGTTTTCGCCGCGGCAATGCTCGCCGGCTGCTCGACTGTGCCCGTGACGGGGCGGTCGCAATTCAATTTTATTTCCCAGGACCAGGAGTTGCAGCTCGGGCTGACCAGCTTCAACGAATTGAAAAAAGAAGTGCCGGTCAGCAAGGATCCCGCCGTCAATGCCTTGTTGCAAAAGGTCGGTAAAAAAATCGCCGCCGTCGCCAGCCCCGACATGCCGAATGCGCAATGGGAGTTCGTCGTCTTTGAAAGCAAGGAGGCCAATGCGTTTTGCCTGCCCGGCGGAAAGGTCGGCGTTTACACCGGAATTCTCCCGATCACGAAGGATGAAGCCGGATTGGCTACCGTCATCGGACACGAAGTCGCACATGCAGTCGCGCGTCACGGGGGAGAACGGATGACGCAGGCGATGGCGTTGCAGGCCGGAGGGCAAATCGCCGGAGCGCTGACCTCGAGCGCCGCGCCCATCACGCAACAAGCAGTCAGTTTGGTTTACGGGCTGGGATCGCAACTGGGCTACGTTCTGCCACACAGTCGAAAGCAGGAATCCGAAGCCGACCGCATCGGTTTAACTTATATGGCGCGGGCCGGATACGACCCAAACGCGGCGATCAGTTTCTGGGAACGATTCTCCGCGCAATCGGGAAACGCGGGCGGACCGTGGTTTTTGCGCACGCATCCGGTGGACGCAGTGCGGATCGCTGATTTGAAGAAATGGCTTCCCGAAGCAATGCAGGAGTATCACGGCAAGGGAACAGGCGCCCGCAGTTCGGATATTATTGGGCGCTAAGAATCAATCTTCCTCTGTAAAAATTCGTGTGCATTCGTTTCCATTCATGGATAAACAGAATGCGACATGAGCCAACTTGCTAATCAAATCGCAGTCGTCACCGGAGCGGGCCGAGGAATCGGCCGAGCCATTGCTTTAAAATTCGCCGCAGAAGGAGCGGACGTCGCTTGCGTTTCCCGCACGGCGGAGAATTCCGAGAAAGTGGCCAATGAAATTCGCGCGCTCGGCCGCAAAGCCTGGGCCTACGCGGTGGATGTGTCGGACGCAGCCGCTGTAGCCGCCACGGGAGAAAAAATCCTGGCCGACGCCGGCAAGATCGATGTGCTGGTGAACAACGCCGGCGTGACCCGCGACGGATTGCTGATGCGCATGGCGGAAGCGGATTGGGACACGGTGCTCGACACGAATTTAAAAGGGGCATTCTCCTTTACCAAAGCGTTCGCACGCAGTTTCATCAAACAACGCTCCGGACGAATCATCAACGTAGCCTCGGTCATCGGTTTGATCGGCAACGCAGGGCAATGCAACTACGCGGCCAGCAAAGCGGGGTTGATCGGCTTCACGAAGTCCGTGGCGCGGGAGCTGGCTTCGCGCGGCATCACGGCGAACGCGTTGGCGCCCGGCTTCATCGAGACCGACATGACCGCCATCCTGAACGAAGAGATGAGAACCGAGCTTTTGAAAAAGATTCCGCTGAACTCGTTCGGGCAGGGGGATGACATCGCAAACGCCGCATTGTTTCTGGCCAGCCCGGCGGCGCGTTACATCACCGGGCAGGTGCTGGCCGTCGATGGCGGGATGGTCATGTAAATACATCTGGACGTGCTTCGCCGCAGCCGATAGACATACCACTGCTTGAAATTGCAACTTTGGAATCGCAAGATTTAACCAGGATTTGCTAGCGAATTTCGAGACTTGACGCCTCCAGCTACGTGGGGCATAGACACAATCAAATTAACGGAGAAAAAAACCAATGGCCGAAAAAACAATTGAAGAAAGAGTCAAAGACATCATCGTCGAACAGTTAGGCGTCAACGCTGACCAGGTCACACCCGACGCAAAATTCATCGAAGATTTGGGCGCTGACTCGCTCGATACGGTTGAACTAGTCATGGCGCTGGAAGAAGAGTTTGGAAACGAGATTCCTGACGAACAGGCGGAAAAACTTCAGAGCGTTGGCGACGTCATCAAATACGTCGAAGACACTCAAAAGAAATAATTTACCTTCAACTTCGGGGCAGCCTGGCTTCAACCAAGCTGCCCCTTTTTAATTATGGCGAGCAACTGGACAGAAAAACGAGTCGTTGTGACGGGCCTCGGCATGGTTTCCCCAATTGGAAACAGCCTCCAAACCTCCTGGGAAAACCTTTTGGCCGGCAAATGCGGCATCGACAAGATCACGCATTTTGACGCCGCAGCGTTTGACTGCCGGATCGCCGCGGAAGTTAAGAACTTCGACCCCATCGCCGCGTTCCCCTCGCCCAAGGAAATTCGACGCACGGATCGCTACGCCCAGTTTGGAATTTACGCCGGGCACCAGGCCCTGCTGGACTCCGGGCTTGATCTGGAAAAATCCAACCGCGACGAGATCGGCGTGTTCATTGGATCCGGCATTGGCGGCCTTTATACGACGGAAGAGCAGCACAAAGTATTTCTAGCCAAAGGTCCCGGGCGGCTCTCGCCGTTCATGATCCCGATGTTGATCCTGAACATGGCTTCCGGACTTTTCTCGATGTATTACAAACTGCGCGGCCCGAACGTCGCCACCTGCTCCGCTTGCGCCACCTCGACGCACGCCTTGGGCGAAGCCTGGCGCACCTTGAAAATGGGCGATGCAAAAGTCATGTTCGCCGGCGGCACCGAAGCGACGATTGTCCCGCTCGGGATTGGCGGGTTTTGCGCCATGCGCGCCATGAGCACGCGTAACGATGAGCCAGAAAAATCCTCGCGCCCCTTCGATGTTGGTCGCGATGGTTTTGTGATGGGAGAAGGTTCCGGCGTCCTCGTCTTGGAAGAGCTTGAACATGCGAAGGCGCGCGGTGCGAAAATTTATTGCGAAATCGTCGGCTATGGAAACACCGCAGACGCCAACCACATGACGGCGCCTTCACCCGAAGGCGAAGGCGCGGCGCGCTGCATGAAGATGGCATTGCGGCATTCCGGACTAAATCCTTCGGACATTTCCTACATCAACGCCCACGGCACTTCCACGCCGCAAGGAGACATTTGCGAAACGCAGGCGATCAAATCCGTTTTCGGCGACCACGCGAAAAAACTGGCCGTCAGTTCCACCAAAGGCGCGACCGGCCACATGCTGGGTGCGGCGGGCGCGGTGGAAATGGCGTTCTGCGCCAAAGCCATCGAGACCGGCATCGTCCCGCCGACCATCAATCTGGATAATCCCGATCCTCAGTGCGATTTGGATTATGTTCCGCACACCGCTCGCGAGATGCGAGTGAGCGCGATCATCAACAATTCGTTTGGCTTTGGCGGACACAATGCGTCCATCATCGCCAAGAAATTTGTCGATTAATTCCATCGCTTTATGGCGAGTTCGAAAGTCATTTATCTTGGAATCAAAGGATCCGTCATCGCGCTGGATTCCTCGTCCGGCGCGCAAATCTGGGCGACTCACCTCGAAGGAATTGATTTTGTAAACGTCGTTTTGGACGGAGATAATCTTTACGCCACCACGCACGGAGAAATCTTCTGCCTTGATCCCCTTGACGGTTCCAGCCGTTGGTCCAACGGCTTGAAAGGATTTGGATATGGCTTATGCACCATTGCCACCGAAACAATTTCTCCCGGAAATTTGATCAACATTATTGCGGAGGCTAAACGTCAATGCGATGCGGCAGCGGCCGCAGCAGCAAATTCCACTTCTGTTGCCTCAACGTGAGCGAAAAAGGCTGAGTTTGAATTTCCTTCCCCTCATCGAAAGCAAACGCAATGGAGAAGCCCTAAGAACGGCGCAAATCCAAGCGGTTATTTCCGAATACGTTGCCGGAAAAATCCCCGATTACCAAATGGCCGCGATGCTCATGGCCATTTACTTTCGCGGATTAAACGCGGAAGAAACTCGCGCGCTAACTTTCGCGATGCGCGACTCGGGCGACATCTTGAAGTTTCCAAACGATTCACGTCCCCTGGTGGATAAACATTCCACCGGCGGCGTCGGCGATAAGGTTTCATTACCGCTCGCTCCCCTGCTCGCTTGTCTCGGATTTCGCGTCCCGATGATTTCCGGTCGCGGACTCGGCATCACTGGCGGCACGCTGGACAAATTGGAATCAATTCCCGGTTTTCGCACTGCTCTCTCATTTGAAGAAATCATTAGCCAAGTGCAATCGGTTGGCTGCGTGATTTGCGGGCAGACCGAGAAAATGGTTCCTGCCGATAAGAAAATTTATGCGTTGCGCGATGTGACGGGAACCGTCCCCTCCATCCCGCTCATCACCGCATCGATTCTCTCCAAGAAACTCGCCGAGAGCCTGAACGCCCTCGTGCTCGACGTGAAATACGGCTGCGCCGCGTTCATGCAAACACCAGAAGCGGCCCGTGAGTTGGCCCAGTCAATGGTTTCGATTGGCCAGGAATGTGGAGTGAATACACAGGCTGTTTTGACCGATATGAACACGCCGCTCGGGCGCGCTGCGGGAAATTGGCTCGAAGTGAAAGAATCGATTCAATGCCTCGAAAACAAGGCGCCTGAGGATTTGACGCAACTGGTCGTTGAGTTCGCCGCGTGCCTGCTCGTCCAAACCGAACTCAGCGGGGACTTGAACGCGGCTCGTGACGTTGCCAGGAAATCTTTGCTCTCCGGTGCGCCGCGACACAAGTGGGATGAAATGCTTCTCTCCCAAGGCGCTGATCTCGCCGCTTTTAAGCTTAAGTTAGCGAGCGACGAGCACGCATCAAACCTCGTTTCCCTGAAAGCTGATCGGTCTGGCTTTATTTCAAAATGCGACGCGCGAATAATTGGTGAAGTCGTCCGCGATCTGGGCGGGGGCAGGCTGAGCAAGGAAAGCGTCATTGACCCGGACGTCGGCATCGATCAAATCGCGAAGCCGGGCGAAAAAATTCAAGCCGGCCACACCTTGGCGCGCATTCACGCCGCCAACCGTGTTTCTGCTGAAACGGCCCGCAAACAGTTAGGCGGCGCCTTCGCTATTTCTGACCAGCCGCCCAGCTTGTCGAATTATTCCGCTTTACGAAGCGTGTAGGCGGCACCATCGCCGTGCCATGCGAAAGCCGTTCGGCGACTGCAGCCCAAAGCAATTCGATATTGGCGACTCAGGACATTTCTTCGCGCTTGCTTGACACGTTTCCCTGCAAACTTCATTTTCACTCCCCGCTGGAATTCCCGGCGAGAACGACGACGCTTTTATGAAAATGCACAATTTGTTTAATTCATTCCAAAAATTCGATCTCGGCAACGGCCAGCAAGGTTCCTTCTACTCCCTCCCGGCGCTCGAAACTGCCGGAGTTGGCGCGATTTCCAAGTTGCCGGTTTCCATTCGGCTCGTGCTCGAATCCATTCTCCGCAATTGCGACGGCAAAAAAGTCAGCGAACAAAGCGTCCGCGCTCTCGCCAATTGGGATCCGACGGCTCGGCGCACCGAGGAAATTCCTTTCGTCGTGGCCCGAATCGTTTTGCAGGATTTTACGGGAGTTCCGTTGCTCGTGGATTTGGCCGCAATGCGTTCTGCCGTCGCCCGCATGAAAAAGGAGCCCAAGATGATCGAGCCTCTCGTGCCGGTGGACCTCGTGGTAGATCACTCGGTGCAAGTCGATTTCGCCGGAACCGCCGACTCAATGGAACGCAATCTTGAGATTGAATTTCAACGGAACCGCGAGCGCTATCAGCTCTTGAAATGGGGCATGCAGGCCTTTGACACCTTCAAGGTCGTCCCGCCCGGCATCGGCATCGTCCACCAGGTTAATTTGGAATATCTCGCGAAAGGCGTTCTCGCCAAAGAGGGCGTTTACTATCCCGACACGCTCGTCGGCACAGACTCCCACACCACGATGATTAACGGTCTGGGGATTGTCGGCTGGGGCGTCGGCGGAATTGAAGCCGAAGCAGGCATGCTCGGACAACCCGTTTATTTCCTCACGCCTGACGTGGTCGGCGTGTATCTGACCGGATCGCTGCAGGAAGGCGTTACTGCAACTGACCTCGCGCTCACCATCACCCAGGTTCTCCGCAAAGCCAAAGTCGTTGGAAAATTCGTGGAATTCTACGGTCCCGGCGCTGCGGCTCTACCGGCGGTCGATCGCGCAACGATCGCCAACATGGCTCCGGAATACGGCGCCACGATGGGCTTCTTCCCGATTGACCAGGAAACGGTCCATTACCTTCGCGCCACCGGTCGCAGCGAAGAGCATTGCAAGCTCTACGAAAACTATTATCGCGCACAGAACTTGTTCGGCACTCCGAACAAAGGCGAAATCAATTACTCCGTCAGCCTCGACCTCGATATTTCCAACGTCGTGCCGAGCGTGGCCGGTCCGAAGCGTCCGCAAGATCGAATCGAATTGAACCACCTGAAGGATGAATTTGTTAAGGCATTTTCAAAGCCGGTGGCAGAAAGCGGTTTCAACAAACCTGCGGAAGAATTGTCAAAAAGCTTTCCAGTCAAGTTCGCCGCAGGCGTTTTGGCGGGCGGCGGGAGTCAGGAACCGGTTTCCCATCGCGTGTCACTCGAGAAAAACACCAACCCAACCACCGAGTTGGAAATGGCGAACAATCGTCCAACGCCCGACGTCGTTCAGGCGCCGGAAATTTCTCCCGACGGCGAGATCCGCCACGGCAGCGTTTTGATCGCCGCCATTACCAGTTGCACCAACACCAGCAATCCGAGCGTCATGCTCGCAGCCGGCTTGGTTGCCAAGAAAGCGGTTGAGAAAGGGCTCAAGCCGATCTCGTCCGTCAAAGCGTCGCTCGCCCCTGGTTCGCGCGTCGTCAGCGATTACCTTGAAAAGGCGGGCCTGCAAAAATATTTGGATGCACTCGGTTTCAACCTCGTTGGTTATGGCTGCACCACGTGTATTGGCAACTCTGGCCCGCTCGCTACTCAGATTGAAGACACAGTGGTCAAAAATGATTTGGTGGCGGCGTCCGTTCTTTCGGGCAACCGGAATTTCGAAGCGCGGGTTCACCAAAGTATCAAAGCCAATTTCCTGATGTCTCCCCCGCTGGTGGTCGCCTTCGCTCTCGCCGGTCGCGTCGACATTAATCTCGCCACGGATGCCATCGGCAAGGGCACAGGCGGGAATGACGTTTTCCTGAAAGATATTTGGCCCACTCTCGACGAGGTGCGCACCCAGATGCAGACCGCGCTGAAGCCGGATGTTTTCCGAAAACTTTACAGCAACTTCGCCGAGCAAAATCCGAAGTGGAACGAGATCCCTTCGAGCGTTGGCAATGTTTACGAGTGGGATGCGAACAGCACCTATATTCAGGAGCCGCCGTTTTTCAAAGACTTCGATTTGAAAGCCGGTGAAATTCGTGAAATCACCGGAGCACGTGCGCTCGGAATTTTCGGCGACAGCGTCACGACGGATCATATTTCTCCAGCCGGCAGCATCAAAAAGTCGTCACCCGCCGGAAAGTATTTGACCGATGAAGGGGTCGGTTTTGTTGACTTCAACAGCTATGGTTCGCGTCGCGGAAACGATCGCGTGATGACGCGCGGCACGTTTGCCAATGTGCGGATCAAAAACCTCATGGCGCCGGGAACCGAAGGTGGCGTGACAAAATTTCAACCCACCGGAGAAGAGATGAGCATCTTCGACGCGGCCATCAAATATGAGAAGGCCAATACGCCTCTGATCATTCTGGCTGGTCACGAATATGGCACGGGAAGCTCGCGTGATTGGGCGGCAAAAGGAACAAAACTGCTCGGCGTAAAAGTTGTCGTCGCGCAAAGCTTTGAACGCATTCACCGCTCGAACCTCGTTGGCATGGGAGTCCTGCCGCTGCAATTCAAAGACGATGTTTCCGCGCAATCGTTGAAACTGGATGGAACAGAAAGTTACGACGTGGTCGGCCTGAATGGTGAAATTCGTCCGCAACAAAATCTGACGTTGCGCATCACGCGAGCGAATGGAAAAGCGGAAGAAATTCCCGTCACCTGCCGCATCGATACTCCAATCGAAATCGATTACTACCAACACGGCGGAATTTTGCCCTTCGTGCTGCGGCAACTGGTGGCGAACTCTTGATCCTGACTCAGCAACACAAAAATTCTCTACCGCGACATGGAACCACGCCTTCTTAAAATCGCGGCAGAAATCATTGCCAAGTCCGATCGCGAGCATCCAGCCGATTCCGTTCTTCGTGCGGAACTCAAGCGGCAATCCAGTCTGCGCCGGGACGAAAGCAGGGAAATCAGCCGAGCTGTTTTCACTTACTTTCGTTGGTTTGGCTGGCTTGATCCGCAGAAGCCAGCGGCTGGAAATATATTTGTCGCCCAGCAACTCGCCGAAAAATTCGCGCGCGATCCGCAACGATTTTCCGATGACGAGTTGCGGGCCAAAGCCGTTCCCGCCTGGGTAAGCGAGAGCGTTGAGGTTTCACCGGAGTGGCTGCGCGCGCTGCAAAGCGAACCGCGCCTTTGGCTGCGCGCCAAACGAGGTCAGGCGGATCGCATCGCTCAAGCGCTTGGATTCTCCTGGCTCGAATCCACAACGTTGCTGAGCGACGCAATCGAATATCGCGGCTCGGAAGATTTGTTTCGCACGCCGGAATTTCACCACGGCGAATTTGAGTTGCAGGACATCAGCTCTCAAGCCGTGAGTGTGGTTTGTGATCCTAAGCCCGGCGAAACTTGGTGGGACGCGTGCGCCGGCGAGGGTGGCAAGCTGCTTCACCTCTCGGAGTTAATGCAGAACAAAGGTTTAATCTGGGCCAGTGATCGCGCGGAATGGCGTTTGAAAAAACTCAAGCAACGAACCGCGCGCGCCAAAGTTTTTAACTATCGCGCTGTGCTGTGGGATGGAAGCAAAAGGCTCCCGACAAAAACAAAGTTCGACGGCGTGCTGGTGGATGCGCCATGCAGCGGAATTGGGACGTGGCATCGAAATCCACAGGCACGTTGGACGGCTGGTGCGAATGACGTTCGAGAATTGGCGGAGATTCAACGCCGGCTGCTCACGCACGTTGCCGATTCCATAAAACCTGGCGGAAAATTAGTTTATTCGGTTTGCACGTTGTCCCGCGAGGAGAGTCTCGGTGTGGCCGATTTTTTTGAGAACGAGCGGAAGGACTTCACAAGGCTGGAAATGAAAAATCCGTTCAATCCTGCTGATCTCGCGACACGACTATGGTTCTGGCCTCAGTCTACCGGCGGAAACGGAATGTTCGTGGCCGCCTGGCGGCGGAACTCATAGAATAGTTCTGGCGCACTCGGTTTTCCGCGTGGCTAACTGGAACGGTATAGATCGTCTGGCTTGAGAACTTTGGTGTCTTCGAAAATTTTGTTCGGACCGGCTGAGCGAATCAGAATTCCGTTCTGCGAGAAAAAAATCTGAATCGGTGTTCCCCAAGGATCCACGATTTCGCCCTTTGTATTCATCTCGGTTTTTCCGCCGACGACGATGAGGACGGCCTTGTCTCCTTGCGTGGATCGACCGGATAACGCTTTCGAAATCTCAATCAAGCTTCCCGTCGGAAAATGGCCCATGAACTCTCGATACTGCTGGAGTCCAAGCACGAGGTTGTCCGCATCTTGCGTGAACTTGGCGATTTTAGCGTCGGTCCGTTGCCTGATGACGAACACGGCAATTATTGCGGCCATACCAATCAAAACGACCGCGATAACTGAGATGATTATTTTTTTCATAATGTTATTTGAGGCTTGGCTTTTTGACTCTGGACGTTCGAGGGACGCGTAGAAAGCGGGACACACCCAGAGCTGGCGCGAATAACAAGGTCAGCGGGAAGGCGCTTCGATTCCGGGCGCTCCCCTTTCAAAAGTTCCAGCATGGAATCCATCGCAGCAGCGCCCATGCGATGCTTCGGCTGGCGAAGGGTTGTCAGCGGCACGCGAAAATATTCGCTGGCTAAAATATTTCCGAAGCCAACCACCGAAAGGTCTTGGGGAATACGAATGCCTTGGTTGAGAAAAACATTCGCGGCGCCGATTGCGACCAGGTCGTTCACCCCTTGCACCGCAGTGACATCGAGCGATTCATTAATCATCTGCAACGCGGCGTTTTCGCCTTCGTCGATCGTCGTGCCCGCGTTGAAAACCAGACGGTCATCCAGCTCGATATCCGCATCGCGCAATGCGCGGCGGTATCCTTGCAATCGTTCATGAGCCCAAGGCGAGCCGAGTGGTCCGCTGAAAAATGCGATCCGCTTATGACCAAGGTTGATCAGGTGGGTCGTTGCGGCGTGACTGCCGGCAACGTCATCGCTTTCGACATTGGTAAACTGACTGCAAAACGGACCGCATTGGCCGAGAATAACCGTCGGCGTGCCTCGGCGCTTCAGTTCGCCGTAAATGGACGCACTCGGAGCAAGGCGATAAACTGGTGAAATAAAGAGTCCATCAACCCGGCGAGACAAAAGGCTGCGAACGCTGGATTCCTCCCGTTCAGTCATGTTTAAGGTATGCGCGAGAATTAGATCGTAACCAAACTCTCGGGTCCGCTCTTCGATCGCGCCAACCATCCGCGCGAAAAGAGGGTTGGTCATTGAAGGAATCACCAAGCCGAAAAGTTTCGAAGTTCGGTTGCGCAGACCCTGCGCGATGGAATCCGGCACGTAGCCCATTTGCTCTGCCAGCAGTTTTACGCGCACCTTGGTGCTTGCGGAAATGTCCGGCGCATCACGCAACGCCTTGGAAATGGTCATCACGGAAAGTCCGGCTTTTTCGGCAATGTCTTTTAGGCGAACCATAAATTTAAATTTCTTGTAACCGCTTTAAACGTTTGAACCACTCCAGTGCAATTTCTGGCGCAATGTATCGAAAAAGGAACTGCCACCGGGGTGAAGCAGGTGCGCGGCGCGGCGACTGCGGCGAATCGTGATCACATCGCCCGCGAGCAAATCCACTTGAACTTGCCCGTCGGCAGTCGCGCTGGTTTCGACTTTCTCGCTGATAACTTTCACCTGGATGACCGCGCTGGAGCTCACAATGACCGATCGATTCGAGAGCGTGTGCGGGCAAATCGGGGTGATGGCAAAAACCTGCGCATCTGGACTAACGATCGCGCCCCCTGCCGAAAGCGAATAAGCGGTGGAACCAGTGGGCGAACTTATAATCAAACCGTCACAGCGATAGCACGTCAGAACATGACCGTTGACGGTTACCTCCAATTCGATCATGCGGGGAGCAACGCCGCGGCTGATCACGATATCATTAAGGGCGCGCAATTCGATTTTCTTGCCGTTGCTTTCACCACGTGCGGTGAGAAGTGGACGAGATTCAATTTGGTAGTCGTCCCGCCATATTTTTTCCAGAGCCTTGGGCAATTCCTTGGATGGAACCGCCGTGAGGAATCCAAGGCGCCCCACATTTACACCCAGAATCGGGGTGAGAGCGCCGTCTATTTCGCGGACGACGCGGAGCATGGAACCATCTCCTCCAAAGACGAGCAACAAGTCCACCTCCCGCGCGAGGCTGGCAGCATCGGGAAAACGGGTTCCGGGTAAATCAGCCATCTCGGCAGTCGCCGCATCGCAGGAAACTTTGTGACCCGTCCGCAGAAGAAGCGATGCAGCTTTTTCCGCCATGCCGCGACTGGCGGGTTTTTCCGGGTTGGTAATCAATCCAACGCGACTGATTTTTTTAAGCAGTTTTTTCAAGCAAGATTAAAAATTCTTTATTTCCAGCCGGCCCGAGCAAGGGGGATTCGGTCTGTCCGCGCCAAAGCAACCTGGTATTTTCCGACACAAATTTTTTAATCTCGTGGAGGACACGTTCATGAATGGCTGGGTCGGTGATCACGCCAGCACCTTTGTCCACCTCGGTTTTTCCCGCTTCAAATTGTGGTTTCACGAGCGCGACGACTTTAGCGGAACTCGCCAGCAATGCAATCGCAGCGGGAAGAATCATCCGCAGCGAAATAAACGAGCAATCAATCACCACAATGTCCGCTCCCGAAAATGGCTGTGGAAATTGGGCGGGCGCGATGTTTCTGGCATTGGTTTTTTCCATCACAATTACCCTCGGGTCCCGGCGTAATTTCCACGCAAGCTGGCCATGCCCAACATCCACCGCGAAAACTTTTGCAACACCGTGCTGCAGCAAGCAATCAGTGAACCCGCCGGTAGATGCACCAAGGTCAATCGCGGTTTGCCCGGCAACGTCGATCTGGAAAAAATTGAGTGCATGTTCAAGTTTTTGTCCGCCGCGGCTGACGAACTTTTCCGGCGCAACGAGGGTGACCTGATCGCTGGCGCGAATGGAATCGCTCGCTTTGTGCGCGAGCTGCTCGTTCACGCGAACCTGCCCTGCGAGGATGGCGCGCTTGGCCTTCTCCCTACTTTCGCAAAGCCCGCGTTCAACAAGTATCTGATCGAGTCGTGACATGGATTCCAAACTGCCACAGGCCGCTCCCCGAAACAGCCCGTTATTTCTGGGCCTGCGCGACGCGCAGTTGAATTTCCCGAAAGTTATTCAGGAACAAATCATTTTCAGCGACCATTTTTTGAGCAATCTGAGCGATCCAGCTTATCTCAGAATAATTAATCACTGCATGAACACTATTCTGAAATGCCTGAGCGGTGTTCAGTGTTTGAAATGATTTGCCCAGCAACAGAATGATTGAATGGCGCCGTTGATTCATTGGCATTCGTTGCAGAAGTTGGAGTGTCAGATTCTCGTGGACTGGATTGCCTCCAAATTCTTCTTCGACAATGACCAGTTGATACGAAACCTGACTGAACCGGCCTGGAAAATCCGAATGGGTGATGATCTGATGCACCTTGTAACCCACTTCGAGCAAGGCGAGATGCGCGATCGAAAACCACTCCGGGTTCGTGATCGCAAGGAGCGCCGGTTTGTCCGTGTCGCTAATGAAATCGAATTGGTCAGACATAAATTATTTGATTTTTAAAACAGGTGGAGACGAGGCGGCCTTAGCGCTTTCCACAACTTTCATCCGCAAATCAGTCATGGTGGTGGTCGATTCGCCCCTCGCTTTTTTGATATTGTCAATTCCGCGCGTTACCGTGCCGCGCTTGCTGCAATACAGCAGGGCCGTTTCTTCAGTGATCACACCCTGTTCATACGCCTCCAGGCAGGCTTGATCGAAAGTGCGCCAGCCGAACGGGTAACTGGACTCGATGATTTCATAGAAGCTGCGCCCTTCGCATTCGCCTTGGGCGATACTTTCTTTCGTGCGCAAATTTGCCCCCATTATTTCCAACAACGCCTGCCGGCCTCCTCCGACTTTTGGGGCCAGGCGCTGGCTCACGACCCAACGTAGCGTGTCCGCCAGCCGCACCCGGATCTGCTCCTGCTCCTCCGGCTCGAACATACCGAGAATACGATTAATTGTCTGGCCGGCGTCGATCGTGTGCAATGTGCTGACAACAAGATGACCGGTTTCGGCCGCGCTTAGACCGATTTCGACCGTGTCGCGGTCCCGCATTTCTCCGACCAGAATTACCTTGGGCGCCTGTCGCAACGCGGCGCGCAAACCACTGGAAAAACTGTTGAAATCAGTTCCCATTTCGCGCTGGTTGAACGTCGCTTTTTTTTGCGGATGCACGAATTCAACGGGATCTTCCAATGTAATGATATGGATTGATTTCGATTCGTTGATCTCATTGAGCAAAGCAGCGAGCGTGGTTGATTTGCCCGAGCCGGTTGCACCCGTAACCAAAACCAGCCCGGTCTTCTCTTTTGCCACGCTCGCGAAAATATTCGGCATCCTTAGCTCTTTGAGTGTCGGAATTTCGGTGTTCAATTTTCGCATCACGACGGAATAGTTTCCGCGCTGTGAAAAAATGTTTACCCGAAACCGAGCCAGGTCGCTCAACGAATACGAACAATCGCAGGAACCCGATCGCAACAAGTCCTCTGTTAAACGAACGCTGCCGCCAATGAGGTTGAGGGCAACCATTTCGGTCTGGTAGGGGGTGAGCTTCTGTATCGGCGGATCGCAAACCACTTGAATCAATTCGCCGGAATGTTCGACCTGAAGAGGTTTATCCACGGTAAAATTCAAATCAGAAACGTCCTTCTTCGTATCGAGAACCGTGGAGGAGTTTAGCATTGGCGTCGATTGCAACATCGCGGCCAGGATTAGATCGAGTTCAGTGCGGCGCATGGGATTTCTGGGTTGATTTACAATTCTTCGTCTTCCGGCGGATTAGCAAGAAACGGGCGGAATTTCTTTTTGTCGATTCCCTTGTCGTAGGCTTCTTCCGGCGAAATCCGCTTCATCTTCAAATGATCCATAATGGAGTCATCGAGTGGCGTATTCCCCCACCGCTTGCCGACCTGAATCATACCGGGAATTTGATGGGTTTTTCCTTCGCGCACGAGGTTGGCGACGGCGGTTGTGAAAACGAGAATCTCCAAAGCGGCCACGCGACCTTTTTTGTCGATGCGTTTGAATAAGTTTTGGGCGACAACACCCTTCAACGCTTCCGATAACGTCGCGCGAATCTTGTTCTGCTGTTCGCCGGGAAAAACGTCAATAATACGATCAACCGTTTTCGAGGCAGATGGAGTGTGCAACGTTCCGAAAACCAGATGCCCGGTGCTCGCCGCCGTCAGCGCCAGTTCAATAGTCTCCAAATCACGTAATTCGCCGACCAGAATAATATCCGGATCTTCGCGCAACGCACCCTTGAGCGCGGCTGCGAACGATTTCGTATGAATGCCAACCTCACGATGGTTTACGAGGCAGCTTTTGCTCTCGTGAACGAATTCAATCGGATCTTCCACGGTGATGATGTGGTCCTTCCGGTTCTTGTTGCAGTAATCGACCATCGCCGCGAGGGTCGTTGATTTGCCGGAACCGGTTGGGCCGGTCACCACGACTAGACCTTTATGCAACATGCAGAACTTTTTCAATACGGCCGGAAGCGGCGCATCAAACTTTTCGAAATCTTCGAACGAAAGCACTTTCGATGGAATTTGTCGGAAAACTGCCGCCATTCCGTACTTCTGGTTGAAAAAATTCGCACGAAAACGGGACACATTTGGAATTTCGTACCCAAAATCGACATCGCCAGTTTCTTCAAAAACTTTAATCTTATACTCCGGCGTGATTTCGTAGAGCATGCTTTTGAGCGCGTCGCCCTCCAGCGGAGGGTAGTCTACGCGTTGCATCTCCCCGTTAATCCGCAAAATCGGCGGGTTTCCGGTTGAAAGATGTAAGTCCGAAGCCTTTTGCTCGAACATCAAATTAAAAAATGCGTCAATTTTTGCCATACGTTTCTACGAAAAGGTTAGCAGCTTTGTTACCAACTTGAATTGACCCGCCGCCCAATGAACCCCCTCGCCACCAAAATCAGGAATGAAATAGAGTTGCGCGGTTCCATCCCGTTCGCCCGTTTCATGGAATTGGCGCTTTATGCGCCTGGCGAGGGCTACTACGAAACCCAGCAGCAGATCGGCCGCTCAGGAGACTTCATCACCAGTGTCAGCGTCGGCAGTTTGTTTGGCGAACTATTGGCCTTTCAATTTGCAGAATGGTTTGAAGCAGCTCTCCACACAACTGCGGCTTCCCAACTATCTTCCGACAAGACTCCTCTGTTCCAAATCGTGGAATCCGGCGCGCACGACGGCAAACTGGCAGGCGATGTTTTGAGCTTCCTTAGTGCAAATCGCCCTGAACTATTCCAACGCTTGGAGTACTGCATTATTGAACCGTCGGTCTTGCGGCAAGTCTGGCAAACGAAGACGCTGAAGCGCTTTCCAAATGTAAAGTGGATCAATGATTTGTCCGCCCTTTCCGCTGCCGGAATTAATCCGATGAATCGAATCTTTTTTTCCAACGAGCTTTTTGATGCCATGCCGGTATATCGCTTCGGTTGGGACGCGAAGACGAAATCGTGGTTCGAATGGGCAGTTGGCTGGGACGGAGATAAATTTGTCTGGAAACGGGCTCTAGAAAATCAGCGGTCGGCTGTGCCTTTCCCGAAAGTCGACCCAGCATTGCTAGAAGTCTTGCCAGATGAATTTACGACCGAAGTTTGCCCGTTAGCGATTGAATGGTGGACTGAAGCTGCGAGGTTGTTGCATCGAGGCAAAATGATCGCGATTGACTATGGATTGCTCGCGGAAGAATTTTTTGTACCCGAAAGGAGCGGTGGAACACTGCGCGCCATTTCCCGTCACCATGCGAACACCGAATTGCTTTCAAACCCCGGCGAGCAGGATATCACGGCGCATGTGAACTTTGGCGCGCTGAAAACGGCTGGAGAAAATGTGGGCTTACAAACCGATGCACTTTTGCCGCAGTCTCGGTTCTTAACTGAAATTGTCGGACGTGGATTAAAAATGAGCGGCGAGTTCGCTCAATGGGACTCTGTACAGCGCCGACAATTTCAGACGTTGACGCATCCAGAACATTTTGGCCGAGCCTTTCGCGTCCTGGTTCAATCACGTTGAGGGTTTTTTGGTTTTAGCGAGACGACCGTCGCGCCCCAGCCTCCAAGCATGGGATTGGCGAGTGTGAATGAAATCACTTCGGAGTGTCTTGCGAGAATGGCATGCACGCTGCGCCGCAAATTGCCGATTCCCTTACCATGAATGATCCTGATCTGTAGAATGCCGCGTTCCTGGCACGCCTCCAGATAAGTCGGGATCAAGTCGCCAAGCTCCTTCGGCTTGAACGTGTGCAAATCCAAAACGCCGTCGATCGGAAGGTTTACGGGTTCTTCGTGTTCTGAGGGTTCGAAGGCGTTCACGTTGAAAACCTAGCTGAAACCCGCAAACAAAAAAGGCGTGAAATCTTTCGATTTCACGCCTGCGTTAAAAATTTAGATTAGTAACGGTTGCTGCGTTCACGGCGATCGCCGCCACCGCCGCCATAACCGCCGCCGGAGCGACCACCGCCGCCGCCGCCGCCGGAGCGAGCAGGACGATCTTCGCGAGGACGTGCTTCGTTGACTGTGAGGTCGCGACCATCAACGCTTTTGCCGTTGAGTGCTTCGACTGCTGCGTCGGCTTCTTGTTTGGACGCCATGGTGACGAAACCAAAGCCACGAGGGCGACCGGTTTCGCGATCCATCATCAAATTGACTTCGGTGACGGTGCCGTGTGCGGCGAAAAGATCTTGCAGATCATTTTGCGTGGTGTTGAAGGAAAGATTTCCTACGAATAATTTACTCATGATGACTTTCTGTTTTAGACTGACTGGATTTCTGGGACCGTTCCCGACTATCGGGTTTCAAATCATCAATGAAGAAATTTTCAACTGAAGACTTACCATGCCTGAAATAACCATTACATCTGGCGGCAACATGACAGGTTGAATTGGGAATGCAAATAGTTTTCTGATGTATTTGATTCAGGCAAAAGCCGAAAGGCTGGACGGAGCCAAAGGGTTAAGCCATCTTTTCCCCCGATGAATCAGATTGAGGAGATGGCAAAATTGGTCGAAAAACAGATCCAAATGCTCGGTGAAGATACCAACCGAGACGGATTGAAGCGGACTCCGATGCGCGTCGCGGAATCGCTCAAATTCTTAACCCAAGGTTACGAAGCGAATCCCAAAACCATATTGAACGACGCTCTTTTTGAAGTGGATTCCGACGAAATGGTAATCGTCAAGGACATCGATTTTTACAGCTTGTGCGAGCACCACATGCTGCCTTTTTTTGGGAAATGTCACATCGCTTATCTGCCTAAGGGAAAAGTAATCGGGCTCTCCAAGTTGCCACGGTTGGTTGACGTTTACGCGCGTCGGCTGCAAGTGCAGGAACGGATGACCCAGGAAATCGCGGGAACCATCCGTGACTTGATCAATGCCGATGGCGTCGGCGTGGTCATCGAGGCACAACATCTTTGCATGATGATGCGAGGCGTGGAAAAACAGAATTCTTATGCCATCACTTCAACGATGTTGGGGCGTTTTCGTGAGGATGCCCGGACGCGCATGGAATTTTTGGAACTCATCCGCCACCGACGCAATGGAGGCTGATTATTCCCGCAGTTTTGAATCGATGATAATTGTCACCGGACCGTCGTTGATCAGGGCGATTTTCATGTCCGCGCCGAATTCCCCGGTCTGAATCGCTCGACCCAAATCTAATGTGAGCCGGGTAATAAATTCCTCGTAAATCGGAATCGCAATTTCAGGACGGGCCGATCGAATGTATGAAGGGCGATTTCCCTTCTTCGTGCTCGCAAGCAAAGTGAATTGGCTGACCAGCAGGATTTCGCCTGCAACATCCTGTACGGAATGATTCATCACGCCACTTTCGTCTTCGAAAATTCGCAGGCGAACTAATTTCCCGCTGAGCCACTCAATATCATCCCCTCTGTCGGTTTCTTCAATCGCGATCAAAACCAGCAATCCACACTGGATTGAGCTTTTCACCGATCCATTAATCGTCACGCTCGCCTGCGAAACGCGTTGAACAACCGCTCTCATTGCGGCAGATGGCGGAGTAAACCTTCGATGCTTCTGCGCTCCTTTTTCGTGGGGCGGCCACTTCCCTTCGGGCGAAAGGCGAACGGCTGAAAAAACTTTTCCTTTGCCCTTAAATATTCAGCAGGCGGAGTGAGGTCCTCGAGGAATTGTGAAACTAGTTTTGCACTTACCCGCTTTTCCAGCGGAGCAATTGCTTTGACCGTTCGCCGGATTTCTCCGACGAGGACCTGAATGATGTCGCCGGATTTTACGGTGCGGGAAGCTTTTGCCGGTTGACCGTTGAGTTGAACTTTGCCTGTGGCGCAGGCGTCGGTGGCCAAGCTGCGTGATTTGAAAAGGCGCACCGCCCAAAGCCATTTGTCGATTCGGACCGATTCGACCGGCGACTGCATCACTCTTCGACTGGTTCCGCGGACGGGCGCTGTTCTTCCGGTTGAGGACCACGAGATGGGTCACGCGATTGTTCACGGTCGCGTGGCTGTTCCCGTCTTGCGGAATCCCGTGCCCGTTGCAATACCGACAAAGACCGTCTCAGCATTTCGATTTCTTTTTCATCACCAATCTGCTGGCGCTGGGCATCGTCGAGAATTTCTAAAACTTCTTCCAGTTCGCGCAACGATTCTTTCAAGGCGCGGATAACATCCTCGACTTGCTCAATCGCTTGAACAATCGGCGAACCAGGAATCCTGGGGTGATGCGGCGCGGGCTGATGCGGTTGATGGATGCGCTGTTGAAATTGAGGCGGCGGACGGTGCGGAGCAAGCGCGGGCGTTTCCGTCGCGGGCGAAGGAACGGGCTGCTCACCCGAATCCGGAACAGGCGCGCCGGGTTGGGGCGTGCCGGCCATTGGCTCGCGATTTCCCCTCGGGCGACGCTGACCCCCACGACGCCTTGACCCTGAGCGGCGCCGATTAGGGCGAGGTTCGCTCGGACCCTGCTGTGACTCTCCAGTTTGTTCGTTCATTCTGCGGTAACTTTTAACAAGTTATTTTGGTCAACTTGCCCGTCGCCATGCCAAAAGCAATCTCGAATTGGAAACGAGTTGCTTTCAAAAGAGAGTCAGCTGCGGGCCGGGTGGAATGCGGAAAGCCGCCGACGAAATCGGTAAGGTCCCGGCGCGATCAAAGCCAGCTTTCCGGCAGGCGACCGAAAACATCTGATGCATTTGCTCGGCAAAAACTCCGTCCCCTCTCATGCGAGAGCCAAAATTTGGATCGTTCAGTTTTCCTCCGCGCATCGCTCGAATGCGATTCAACACCTTTTCTTTGCGATCAGGGAAGTGCAACCCAAGCCATTCTTCAAAAAGCGGGCTCACGGCGTAGGGAAGTCGCACTGGAACATATCCTGCCGATTGCGCTCCCGCCTCCCGCGCGGCTTTGATAATCGAAGGTATTTCGTGATCGGTTAATCCAGGAATGACCGGCGCAACCATAACGTTGACGAACACGCCGGCATCTCGGAGTTCACTGATTGCCGCCAGCCGATGTTTTGGCAACGAGGCGCGCGGTTCCAGCTTTGGACCGAGCTTCTCGTCGAGAGTCGTCACAGAAATGTTCACCCGTATGGCGTTAAATCTCGCCAATTCGCGGTACAAGTCCAGATCACGAGTAACCAGGAAATTTTTTGTGATGATGGCAACCGGATTTCGAAATTCAACCAGCACCTCCAAACAGCGTCGGGTTAACAGAAGCTTGCGTTCAATCGGCTGATAACAATCTGTGACTCCGCTCATGACGATCGTTTGCGGTTTCCATTTGCGGGAGGAGAGCTCCTTCCGCAACAACTCCGGCAAATTCTCTTTCACCATGATTTTGGTTTCGAAATCCAGCCCTGCGGAAAAGCCCAGATACTCGTGCGTCGGACGTGCGAAACAATAAATGCAACCATGTTCACAGCCACGATATGGATTAATGCTCGCTTCGAATCCGACATCCGGACTGTTGTTGTAATTGATCGCAGTCTGGGACAAATCGCGCAGGAAAACCGTCTTGGGCGCAGAGTCCTCCTCGGGATTCCAGTCCGCGTCCCGTTCGAGATGAATCACCTCAAATCGGTTCGCCGGATTACTCGCCGCCCCTCGTCCCTTGATTGAAGTTGGCGCATCGCTCACGCGCACAAACTATCACATTATTTTCTGTCGAGATGAAGTAATTCGAAGCACGATGGCTCGAGCCTTATCTTAATGAATCCAATGAACTCGCCTGGAGAAATTGCAAAAACGTCTTGTGCTTGTTGAGCACTTCGTCGTGCGACAGTTCAGTAAAGATAAAGTTCAGCCGGTGTTTTCGAAGTTCCTCTGCCGTAATCGCCATTTCCTCCGCCGAGAAAAAGGGCGCTTTCTCTTGTTTCAAGTTACTGATCAGATTTTCTGTCTCCTGCTTCGTCCCTCCTTTCGCCGTGTAGATGTTGATCAGGCGACCATTCGAATTCTTAAACCAGGTTTGGAACCTGTCCGTTTTTCCATAAAGTGCATCGAAGAGCCAGACTTCCTGAATTGAAGACGTCATCCCGCCGACCGATAAGATCGATGAGATCACCTGATATCCTCCGCTATGACCGGATAGAATTATTCTTCCGATCGCGCATTTTTTGAACCGCTCTTGTTTTTGGAGCGTTTTCATTACCTCGGTCATAAATCTCTTGAACCCGTCCGGGTCTTCCAGTTTTCCTCCGAACGAATCGGGCGCGTTCCTTGGCCCTTGCGGCACAATCAGGATTGCGTTCTTCTCACTCGCCACCATTTGCTCGGGCAATTCGTAATGCCGCAAAACATTGGTCACGTTGTTGTACCAACCGTGAAAATGGACGACAAAATCAACTTTCGTCGCTGGCTGGAAATTCTTTGGAATAAAAATCGCCACCGTCTCATCTTGGTAATGGTCCGCCGCCGAGAAAAAATTGGTTTTGTAGCGATGGCCTTCGGTTCGACTCGGGTGTGGAAACGGAGCGTCAGGAAGATGCGTCAGCCACAGTTGGCCGATATTTTCGTAGGTCGAAACCGTCGTCTCAGACGTGGTTCGTTGTAAATGAGGTCTTTCGGATTGTCCGATGCACAGAGCGGAACCGGCGAGGACTATTAACCCGATAATCGAAAAACGTAGGTTCATCCTATTTTGATTTATGAAGCGACAGAATCGTGCCTGCGATGTGGCGAGTGCCGTTTCCGGTATTGAAATAGTAAACAACCAGGATCCGATCTTTTGAAATCATGGTTGCCCAAGGATAACCGATGTCGGAGCCGCCTCCGTCCGTCCGCAGAATAATCTCCTCCGCCGTTTTAGCGTTCGCGCACTCGGGATCCAAGACCCGCGCCCGGATTCCAAACGGCTCGTGACGATAGCCATAGACCAGCAAAACACGATTATCCGGCAACCGGAGCGCGTAGTGCGGGTGACCCTGGAATCCCGCATCGATCCACGGCAGGAAACTTTTTCCACCATCGATTGACCGCGCGATCACCGTGTGATCATCAAAATTTGCCGTGCGCATGAATGCCACGAGATCGCCTTTGGGTGTCTGGTAAAGTGACGTTTCATTGAACAACACCGCGTTATCTTTTGCGACGGGACAGGAATAATTCCATGTTGTGCCCTTATCCGATGAAATCATGAGGTGCGTTTCCGATTTTCGCGGCGCGATTTCCGTGTTGGCGGCAACGACCCAATAAAGTTTTCCTTCCCGGCCTTCACACATGGCTCCGCGGTTATAGGAAGGAGTAGGCTTGCCGAAAACATCCAGGCTTGCGATGCCCGGGGTCGGCGGAGGAATAATCGGGCCTTCCCACGAATGTCCGCCATCTTTGGAGCGAACCATGTAGCCGCCCAGAAAACAGAAAGCATCGTGACGAAGCGTGTTGGTCAATTTTGCAGCGACGTTCGCCTGGAGCAAGGCCCATCCGTAGCTGGAGCACAGAATGGAGTTATCCCGCAGTTGCAACATGCATGGGTCTTGGGATCCGCCAAATGGATGCGCGAAAATCAGCTCGGGTTCCTGGCTCCAGGTGCGGCCACCGTCTTTGGAGCGGACCGAAACCAAATAACTATTCGGGTCAGTGTGGGTGGTGTTTTTTTCACCGAAAAAACGGCGCTCCGGAGCGCGGCGAAATGCAACCAACAACTCGCCGTCGGGACGGCGAACAATGGATGGAAATGCGGCATGAAATCTATCGTCCTTGTAGATGACAATATCTTCAACCTTCGCGATGCGTGCCGGCTTTTCTTCTTTGGCAAAACCGCGATGGGTTCCGGCGACAAGGGTGAGCAGAATTAAAACGGAAAAAACGTTCTTGCGCATCGCTCTTGAATGAAGCCTGGCGCGATTATCGGCAAGCAGAATATAGCCGCGTCAGCATCAATGGCCGCACCGCGATGCTCTTGCTTTCTGCGAAAGCAAAAAAAGGAGCATCCGCCACGGATGCTCCTTGTAATCGGCAGGATGGAACCCGCGAATTTTTTCTACTATTGCAAGTTCGCCAACGTTTCTTTGACCGCGTTGAAATCCGGCAAATCTTTGGGCGTCGGAGTTTGTTCTGCGTATTGCACCACGCCGGCTTTGTCGATGACGAAGGCCGCGCGCGCTGCCGTGTCCCCTACTCCAGCGAGCATCGGGAAAACAACGTCATATTTCTTGATGACTTCCTTGTTCAAATCGCTGGCCAGCGTGAGGCTGATTTTTTCCTTCTGCGCCCAGGCTTCCAAGGCAAACGGCGTGTCAATGCTGATGGCGATGACATCCGCGTTCAAATCCGCATAAGCATTGATTCCGCCGCTGATGTCGCACAATTCTTGAGTGCAAACGCCGGTGAATGCCGCCGGAAAAAACAGCAGGACCGTGTTTTTCTTGCCGAAGTTATTGCTGAGTTTTACATCGACAAGGCCCGTCGCGTTTTTCGATTTGAGCGTGAAATCAGGAGCTTGGGATCCAATTTTAATAGCCATAGTAATTAATAGTTGCGATTGAGTTTCCGGTTTTAACGAGCTGCGTTTATAGGGCTTGGCAGCCGCTCTGTCAAACGAGGTTTACAGAGCCGCCAATACTTCGGCGACGTGTTCGTCGGGTTTTACCTTCGGCCAGATCTTTTTAATTTTGCCGTCAGGCCCGATAAGGAAGGTCACGCGATGGGTTCCCAGGTATTTTCGGCCCATGAAAGTTTTTTCACCCCAGACCCCGTAGTTCTGCACGATCTTTTTGTCGTCATCGGCCAGCAGCGCGAATGGAAGTTTGAATTTCTCGACAAATCTGTCGTGCGACTTGACGGAGTCGGTGCTCACGCCCAAAACAACGGCGCCGCGCTGTCGGAATTCCTCGAAGTGATCGCGAAAGGAGCAGGCTTCCTTGGTGCAACCGGGCGTGTCGTCTTTTGGGTAAAAATAGAGAATGACGTTTTGCCCTTTAAAATCGGCCAGGGAAATTTTTCCGCCACCACTGGTTGCGGTGGTAAACGTGGGAGCCTTGTCTCCTTCTTTAAGGGTGAGTTCTGGTTCTTTTGGCATAATGAAATTTAAAAGGTGAAATAGCACTTACTGGTTTTTTGTCGCTGCGCTGACTGGACTGGCGCTGAGTTGCCGGATGCCATCGATAATGTAAATCACAAAAGAGAGCGTCGTGAAGAATGCCGCACTGAAAATCCAATAGCCAAGCACCTGCTCCGACCACTGGAGCAAGATCCATAGCACAACACCCATCTGGAAAACGGTGGCAACTTTTCCGGCAATCCGAGGTCGCAGCGCCACCTTTCCGCACATGTGATGCACGATGAATATTCCAGTCGGCACCAGCACATCGCGGCTGATGATCAGAACCGTCAGCCACAGCGGAATTCGCGTCAGGTAACCCTTTGAATCCAGACTGAGCAGGATGATCGCGGAAACCAAGAGGAGTTTATCGGCGAGCGGATCAAGAACCTTCCCCAACTCGCTCTTCTGGTTGTAGCGCCGCGCAATGTAACCATCCAAACCGTCCGAAATCGCCGCTAATGCAAACGAGATCATCGCAAAAACGCGGTTCCAATCGTCACCGCTGCGCATGTAGTAAAGCAGTTGCACGACAAAAACCGGGACCAACAGAATCCGCGCGATCGTAATTTTATTTGCCGTCGTCATGGCTTAAAAAGCTAACACCTCAACGCCTTACGTTCTTAATTTTAAAACCAGGCCAGGCATTCCGCGGCACAAGATGACCGCAACGAGGTTTCTTTTCCATCTGGAAATTCCAACAAACGCCGCCAGCCAAGTCATCGCAACAAATTTATGCCGTCCGCGGGGCCGCTGAAATGAGCATCCGCCGGCCAGGCCGACGAATTGCAGCGCCATGCTTATCGGACATTGCAAGGCTGGTAGGCGCATCGCCTGACCAGAAAGTAATCAATCTCCTGATTGTTGAAATGGCGGTGGTCGTTGAGTCTTTAGTTGGTGGCGGACACATCCTGCGCTGACGAGAAATCAGATGGTAATCTGAGTCGGGCCTCGGGTGTTGTGGCAACGCGGGCTGCCGGACGTCAAAACAAGCAAACAGAAAGGTAAATATGAAACTACGACGACAAAAAAAAGAAGAAGGAGCATTGGTTCCATTTACGCGCGGGGGACTGTTGTCTCCCTTCACCGAATTGAGCCGGATTCGCAGTGAGATCAACCGGTTCTTCGAAGATCCGTTCGCGATGACCTTGCCAACCACAACGCTTTTTGAGGGCTGGGAGCCGAGCGTGGATGTTTACGAAGATAAGGATAAGCTGACGGTCAAAGCGGAATTGCCGGGGATGAAAAAAGAAGAGATCGACGTTTCCCTGGTTGGAAACACCCTGACGATTTCCGGGGAGCGCAAACACGAAGAGGAGCGAAAAGAAGGCGAGATGTATCGGGCTGAGCGCTACTTTGGCCGCTTCCAGCGCAGCATCCCCCTTTCCACCGCAGCAGATCCAAGCAAGATCGAGGCGAGTTACAAGGATGGGGTGTTGACCGTCACCTGTCCCAAGTCCGAAGAATTCAAAGCGAAACAGATTCCAGTGAAGGCTTCATAACCGAGCCGATGGGAGAAATAATTTATGAACGCCATCAAAACGCAAAATCTGAGCGGCCAACCCGTTGAACAACAGAGGGAGCGCGGGTTTGTCAGGCCGACAGCCAACATTGTCGGCACTGAAAATGAATACCTCGTCGAATTAGATATGCCGGGAGTCGACAAGGACGGCATTGAAGTCACGACCGAGGGAAACGAGTTAACAATCATCGGGCGGCGCAAATCCGAGTTGCCTGAAAGCGAACTCTGCTATTGTGAATCGGCCCTCGCGGATTACCGACGGGTTTTCGAAATTGGGCCGGATGTGGATACGGCCAAAATCAATGCCGAAATGAAGCAAGGTGTTTTGACCCTTCGCTTGCCGAAGAGCGAAAAGGCCAAGCCGAAACATATTGAAGTCAAAGTTTCCTAGACGGATGGTCAAGGACGGCAGGTTAAAAAAAGCCCTGCCGTCCAAAGATGCAGGTCATGAAATGGTCTCTCAAAATTGCCCGCGTCGCCGGCATCGACCTGAAGATTCACCTGACGTTCCTGATTTTCTTAATCTGGATCGGGTTCACCTATTTCGCCTACGGGGGATTCGGCGCGGCGATCGAGGGTGTCTTTTTCATCGTCTTACTTTTCATTTGTGTGTTGCTGCACGAACTGGGGCACGCCTTGACTGCCTCTCGTTATGGAATTCGCACGCCTGATATCACCTTGCTGCCAATTGGTGGCGTGGCGCGACTCGAACGCATTCCCGAGGAACCAAAACAGGAGTTAGCCATCGCCGTCGCGGGACCGCTGGTAAATGTCGTGATTGCCGGCGGTTTAATTTTTGCGCTCAATCTCCGCGCCGACATTTCCGATCTCCAGGACCTAAATACGCCGCGTGTTTCGATGCTAGCCAAACTGGCTTCAGTGAATATTTTTCTGGTCTTGTTCAACCTGATTCCCGCATTTCCGATGGATGGCGGCCGAGTTTTGCGTGCCCTGTTAGCCATGAAGATGAACTATGCTCGCGCCACACAAATTGCGGCGAACATCGGCCAAGGACTGGCCTTTGTCTTCGGACTTTTCGGATTATTTTATAACCCCCTGCTCCTGTTCATCGCCCTATTTGTTTATCTGGGAGCCAGTCAGGAGGCGGCTATCGCTGAAATCAAAAACATCAGCGCCGGACTGCCGGTATCGGATGCGATGATGACCCTATTCCAAATTCTGCCGTTAACCGCCACGGTCGATCAAGCTGCCGAAACCATGTTGCGAACCTCACAACATGAATTTCCAGTGGCGGATGAATCTGGACGCGCCATGGGACTTTTGACGCGTGACGACATTGTTCGCGCCCTGCGCAAAGGCAGTGGTGGAATGCTGGCGAGCGAATTAATGCAACGGGATTTACCTTCCCTTCACCCCGAAGATAAACTCGACCAGGCATTTGCGAAAATGCAACAAAGCGGGCACCCGGCATTGCCGGTAGTCGATGAGCTTGGGAAATTCATCGGACTGCTCACGCGAGAAAACATCGGCGAGATGATGATCATAAAGTCGCTTCGGCCAGGAAATGGCAAACCGTTCTGGCGTTGGACCAAAGCCGGCGAGCCGACCTGACCCGCTGGAGACATTTTCTTGAATTCAACCGCGCCACGCGGTCGTTGGAAGTTCTAAACACACCCGACAAAAAGCTTCCGCTACAGAGCCATTCCCTCCACTTTTACGAAGCGCGCTCCCGTCGCGTCATTGATTGAGCAGCATCATGAATACTAAGAATACTTTACCATGGGTTCTCGCCCTGGTCGCTTTCGCCGCGGTGGGATTTTTATTCGTGAATGGAAAAGACAAGGAAGCCGATTTGCTGCGCCTTCGTTTCGAGAATTTGGAGTTGCCCGTTTTGCGAACCGCCGCGGAAGAGGCGCGAAAGGCCACGCAGAGCTCTGAGCAAATCTTGAACACGAAGGAACGAGAAGAACTCATCCGGCTGCGCAACGAAGTTGGCCAACTTCGACGCGAAAAGCTTCAGCTCGCCGCGCAATTAAAACAGCTTCAGCAAACCCAGCAGCAAGCACTCGATCAGCAACAAGTGCAGCAAGTCCAGTTGCAGCAACAAAATCAACAAATTGCAGCGCAGGCGGCCAAAATGCCGGCCGACCAATCCAGGAATGTCTGCATCAACAACCTCCGACAAATCGACGGGGCCAAGCAGCAATGGGCTCTGGAAAACAAACAGCCAGCCGACGCATTGGTCGTGCCTCAGCAAATTGCGGCGTATTTTAAAGATGCCACGCTGCCCACCTGCCCTTCAGGTGGCACTTACACAATTAACAACCTAAACCAGCCTCCCAGCTGCTCCCATTCCGAACATGCATTGCCCCCATAATTCAGAAGGTTTATCTGCGCCTCGCATCTCGTTGGACCAGGCTCCCGTTCATCAACGACAAACCGGCCAAAAACAATTGGCAATGCATCGGAGGATTTCTGCGATGAAGCAGTTCATCATCGTCCTAGCACTCACCATGCTTGCACATCCATTTTCATTGGCGGCTGCGCCAAGCGGCGGGGCTGGAAGCGCAACATTACCCGATAAAAATCAGGTGAAGATTTATCTATTGCTCGGGCAATCAAACATGGCTGGCCGTGGAATTCCTGAGAACGAAGACCGCGCGACCCACCCACGCGTTTTTGTCTTTAATCGCAGCAACCAATGGGAACTCGCGGTCGAGCCATTGACCTTGGGCGAAAAAGGGAAAACACCGGGCGTCGGCCCCGGCCTCGCATTTGGCAAAGCAATTGCCGATGCAAACCCCAACCTTACCATCGGTCTCGTGCCTTGCGCCGTGGGTGGAACCCAGTTGCGTCGCTGGACGCGGGGAACAGATTTGTATTCCAACGTTGTCGCGCGGGCCCGGGCCGCCGCACCGGCTGGCAGCATCGCGGGAATTCTTTGGCATCAAGGCGAAGGCGACGCCGGCTCAAAAACCAATGCCGATTCGTACGGTATCCGTCTGACAAAAATGATCGCGGACATTCGCGCCGACCTGAACATGCCGAATCTTCCGTTTGTGGTAGGCCAGATCGGCGAATTCAACTACGGACGCGAGGGCGACCCGCTTCCATTCGCGCGCGAACTCAACGAAACCCTGGCGAAAATCCCCCAAACCGTTCCGCACGCGGGTTGCGCATTATCGAAGGGTCTGGGGCACAAAGGCGACCAATTGCATTTCAGCTCCGCAGCTGAGCGGGAACTCGGCCGTCGCTATGCCCAAGAGATGCTGAAATTGGAGAAGTCTCCACGCCAGAAAAAAGCTGAGTCCGAGAGAAAACTATTACAGAAGTAGGATTCGTCTCCTCAGTTTGCCCGTATTTTGTCCAGTGCGACAAATGGAAATTGCTTTGAGGGGATGTGCTGCTCAGCCATCAGCTTCTCTAGTTTTGCCACGACTTCCGGGTGTTGCGATGAAACGTCTTTGGTTTCGCCGACGTCGTTTCCAAGGTCGTAAAGTTCCAGGCGCAGATTGGGGGCTGATTTATCTTTGGGTTTTAAGTTCTTGCGAACGGCCTTCCAGTTGCCCACGCGGATGGATTGCTGGCCGCCGCTTGCCGGAAATTCCCGATAAAGGAATGGTCGTTCCGGCACTTTCCGCCCAAGGAGCACGGGCGCAAAGCTGATTCCATCGATGTCTCCAACATTCTCCTTACCGTGCGCCAACTCCAATAATGTAGGCATCCAATCTTCGAATCCAGTGACCTGTTTGGAAGTTGTTCCTGCCTTGATCTTTCCTTTCCAACGAACGATCAGCGGGACGCGAATTCCACCTTCGTAAACTGTTCCCTTGCCATCGCGCAGAGGCCCATTGGAATCAAAAAAGCGCGGATCGACTCCACCCACATCCTGAGGTGCGGGCCCGTTGTCTGAGGTGAAAACCAGAATCGTGTTCTCGTCCAGGTCGAGTTCCTTGATCAACGCCAACATCCTTCCAAGGTCACGGTCCATCCGGGTAACCATCGCCGCGTAGGCCGCGCGCGGGGTCCGCTGCGGCACATAACCCCTTCCGCCGGTGTAAGGTGTTTCCGGGAATTTACCTTCGTATTCCTTCAGCGAATCTTCCGGGACCTGCAAGGCCAGATGCGGCACCACGGTTGGGAAAAAGAGAAAGAACGGACGACCTTTGTTCTCACGAATAAACCGGAGCGCCTGTTGCGCGTAAAGATCAGGCGCGTAGTCCTTGCCCGTGAAACCAGCGTAGCTCGCAGGATCCTTCGGGTCTGCGTCCTTGGGCAAATTCTGTTCCAACTCTGCTGCCGTATTTTGCAGCGGCACCTTATGATCATTATCCCACAAAAAATTCGGGTAGAGATTGTGCGCCAGGCGCTGGCAATTATAGCCGTAAAATCGATCGAAACCTTGCCTCAACGGCGCCCCGGAACTATCGGGGCCGCCGAGCCCCCATTTCCCAAATGCGGCCGTCGTGTAACCATTTTGTTTCAATAATTTAGCCAGCGTGAGGGTATTCTCCGGGATGGGAAACTGACCTTCCGGTTTGACTTCGCGATTGTCCCGAATAAACGAATGGCCGGAATGTTTTCCCGTCATCAACACGCAGCGTGAAGGCGCGCAAACCGGATTGCCCGAGTAATGTTGCGTGAACCTCATCCCTTCACTCGCCAGGCGATCGATGTTCGGGGTGCGAATCAGTTTCTGACCAAAACAACCGACATCACCATAGCCCAAATCGTCGGCAATAAAGAAAATGATGTTCGGCTTGCGATCTGGCGCGGCGAACGACGAGCGCGAGAGGCAACAAAATAAAATCAAAGGAACCCAGACAATGGATCGAGTGTTGAACATGAGGTCATGTTATGAAACACCGGCCCAGTATCCAACTCGCATTTTTGGATCCAGACAGAACGGAAGAGGCTCACTGGCCATCACAAAAGAGGGATGCTTCGCCCCATCAGGTCGCAGCCCAGTCCTTCATTGGCAACCAGCGAATCACGGCCAAGTCCAGACGACGGGAAAACTCAACTGGTAGAATTGTTGTGAACCGGAAGCGGGGACCACTATGCTTTGCGACGTATTGGTGCTGCTGAAGCTGGTGCTAGTCGTCCAATTCCCCAGACTCAGATCTCCACGACCGAGAACTAACCCATTCTGGCCAACGGGAACATTCAGAACCTGCAAGAGATTGCTGCCACTTATCGCAGTCACCTGGCCAATTTTTACCGGCGCGATTAGTTGCTGAGCGAGGCTGGCCATCCAGTTGTGGACCTTCGCGGTGGGGTCGGTAGGATCCCAGAAAATGTAGTTTGTGCCATAGCCATTGATGCTGGCCTGAGGTAACCCATAGTTCACCGAATCAATGGCGGAAATACTTCGCCCGTTACCCAGTGTATTGGTCAATCCGAAAGTCGAGGCGTAGGCCAATATATTCGCGAGCAGGCTGTAAAAGTCTGGCACATAAATCAAGAGACCGGGGCAATTCGTTCTAGCCCGCTCGATCGTGGCATTAAAGGCAATGTTGTAATTTACGGACGCCTGATGAAAGAGGTTCGTCTGGGCAGTATAGGTGTTAAATTGCGGGATGGTGGAGATGTCAACCACGTTGGGCATGATCAATGAACGAACCCCCTTGGCGTAGAAGTTGGTGATGGCTTTGAAATGGTTTGTTTGCGCCTGATTGATTGCCGCAGTGAATTTCGTCAAAGTTGGACTCGGATCCAGCGACGGATAATACAAGTCAGCATTGTTGACCCAGACAACTACGAGTGCGCTATTCACATCCGGCGGCGCGATGAAAGCGTTGGCCTGAGCCAGCAAGCTGGTGCTGGTATTTCCGAAGTAGGAAATATTATTGCTGGAAAAAAGAGTCAAACCCTGTTGTTGCGCGAGCACCTCAACCCAGACACGTCCGTTGGAATAACGATTGCCGTAGTAAAGTGATCCCGCCCCCGGGTTGGTTGTCGTGCAGGAGAGGCTGTCGCCATAGACATAGAGCGATGTGAAGGCAGCTTCTGCCCGAATGACGCCAATGGCGAAACACAAAATGGCCAGCATGTATCGCAGCAGACTTTTCACGCCGCATTTCTAGCCTAAGGTGGACAAATAGTAAAGATGCGCCTCAATCAGGAATTCCAAGCCTGAAAAATGTTCGAAGCTATCCTCTTTTCAAAGAGCGCGATTCCGTCCCGTGTTTCGACCAATGCGGTGGATTTCCTTGCCCCGAACCTTCGCCCGTGAGTAGCGTTGTCCCACGTCGATTCACATAAAATGCATTCAATGAGACTGATCCCGCGTATTGCAAAGCTGCTGGCCATAATGATGGCGGGGATTCCGGCATTGAAGGCGGCAGCCAATGGTTTCGCGATTCCAGACCAGGATGCCTTCGCCACTGCCCGTGGAGAGGCAGTCACGGCGACCGCTGACAACCCTTCAGCCATCTTTTATAATCCGGCTGGGATAACACAGCTGGAAGGACACAACCTGCGGGTCGGTATCTATGCCATAGATTTTGATTCAAGCTTTAAGCCTCCAGAGGGAGCACCAAACCAAGGCCATACCTACAGGAATTCGGAGAACATTGCGGCGATCCCGCGATCCTTTTATACCTACACCCCGGCTGATTTTCCGCTGAGCTTCGGGCTGGGAATTTACGCGCCCTTTGGCGGGAAGACCAGCTGGCCGCAAGATACTGGTTTTCGCTCAGTGGCATTGGAAGGTTCGCTAACCTATCTGACTATCAATCCAGTCGCCGCTTATCAAGTAACGCCCACGCTTTCATTTGGCGCCGGTTTGATGTTGAACTCAGTGGACTTGAGTATGGAGCAAGGGCTCCGTGCGTTTGAAAAGCCGCTGGTTAACTACTTTCGCTTCGGCGGCGACGGATGGAGCGTCGGCTACAACCTTGGAGCGCGTTATCAACCGCTTGAGCAACTTGCTTTTGGTGTATCCTTACGGAGCAAAGCCAAAGTGATGCTGGATGGTCAGACCGAGTTCGAGCAGCAACCCTTTATCTCCAGCTCACATCGTTCGGCACAGGCTGAATTCACCTTTCCTTTGAGTGTCATCAGCGGCGTCTCCTACCGACCCACACCCAAGTGGAACCTGGAGTTTGACGCCAGCTATACCGACTGGAGCAGCTTTGGCACAACCACGATTCAACAGGCCAGTCCGCCATTTCCTTTGCGCGCTGAGATTCCCGTTGCGCTGAACTGGCAATCGAGCTGGATTTATGAGTTGGGCGCAACCAGGTATTTTGACAACGGGTGGAACGTCAGCGCCGGTTATGCGTTCAGCGAGAACTCCGTCCCGGATGAAAACTACACCCCATTGGCGGCAGACCTTGATCGGCATTTCTTCAGCGTCGGAACTGGTTTCAAAGGAAAACACTTCAGCTTTGATGCCGCCTACCAACTCGGCTACGGCCCGACCCACACAGTGACCGGCAGCACGCCATCATCAACTCCGGGACAAATCGCCGGCCAAACGGCCGATGGCAAATATGCTTTTAGCAGTAGCGCAGTCTCGCTCTCGGTAGGCTGGCGGTTTTAATTGGGTTTGCCAGCAGCGGCGGCGGTAAATTCTCGCTAGCGCATCCCCAGCAAAAGACCACCGACCGCAAAACAGATTTTCGCTTCCGAACAGGTGGAATATCCTCAATGGACGAAAAAGCCATTGCCACTTGCCAGAGTCTTGACCCAAACTTAACTTTTGCTGAACGTAATTCAGCACCGGAATTTTTTAAGAGTAAGAAAACAAATGAAACCTCGCGTCCGATTTGCACCGTCACCCACCGGCTACCTTCACATTGGCGGGGCGCGCACCGCGCTTTTTAATTGGCTTTATGCTCGCCACACCGGCGGCACGTTTGTCCTCCGCATCGAGGACACCGACGCCGCGCGCAACACGCAAGAAGCCGTTGAAGTCATCCTTCATGGCCTGCGCTGGCTCGGATTGGATTGGGATGAAGGTCCGACCAGCGGCGAGGGAAGTCATCCCAGCAAAGGGGACTACGGACCTTATTTTCAATCAGAACGCGGCGAGAATTACAAACGTCGCGTGCAGGAATTGAAGGATAAAGGTTTCGCCTACGAGCACGAAGGCGCGGTGAAATTTCGCATGCAACGCGAACCGATTTTGATTCCGGATCTCGTGGTAGGCGACGTCGAACGCAAGTTGACGGATCGGGAGGAATTGGATCCTGATTTCGTCATCGTCCGCTCCGACGGGCAGCCGGTATTCCACTTCGTCAATGTCGTGGACGATCTGGAAATGAAAATCACGCACGTCATTCGTGGCGAAGATCATCTATCGAATACGGCGAAACACATTGCGCTCTTTCGTGCCTTTGGGGTCGAACCGCCGAAGTACGCGCATATCCCGCTCATCTTGAATATCGACGGCACCAAAATGAGCAAGCGCGACAAAGGTGCGTCGCTCGCCAGCTATCAAGAGGACGGTTTTCTGGCCGAGGCCCTGAACAATTACCTTTGCCTGCTCGGCTGGTCGCCCAAGGATAATACCGAGAAACTCTCCATCGCCGACGTGGTTGAGCGGTTCGATCTCCCGCAAATTCTCCGGCACAACGCGCGCTTTGACTTCGAGAAACTCCTTTGGTTGCAAGGCGAATATTGCCGCGAACTTTCAAACGATAAATTCTACGAGCTTGGTCTTCACGCGCTGGCCAAGTCCGGATTGGATACCAAATCCTTGCCTGCCGACTACGTCAAAGCCGCGCTCGAAACCTGCCGCGGGAAAATAAAAATCTTTTCCGAACTTCCAGCCTACGCTGGATTTTATTTCCGCGACGACATCGCTTACGATCCCGAGTTGGCGAAGAAAAGCTTCGTTCCTGAAAACAAGCCGCGCCTGCAAAAACTTCGCGACGCTTTCGCCGCTGCCGACCCGTTCACGGCTGGCGCGATTGAAGCCGCCTTGAAAGCCACCGCTACCGAACTCGGCGTGAAAGTCGGCGTCCTGGTTCATCCCGTTCGCCTCGCCTGCACAGGGAATCCATCCGGCCCAAGCCTGTATCATTTGCTTGAAGTGCTCGGAAAGGAAAAGGCTTTGGCGCGAATTGATCGGGCGCTGGTAAACTTTTGACCGAAGCGTTGGCGCCCAGGCCGTAAAACAAGCGGAGCCGCTTAAGTCGCGGGTCGCCAGTCGAGAACTTTTAATTGGACGGATGTCTTGCCCATGAAGTCATTCATCTGAGGAGTAAAAGCGAGGTCGAAACTGACTTTCGGAAGCGGGGCGTCTCCGCAATTCCACCAGACGGCTTCGACTGTTTTTCCACCGGAGCCTACCCAGAATTTTGCGTGCTGATTTTGCTTTCCCATCCGCTGCGGCGTTCGCTGATGGGTCAATCGTCGGGCAAATAGATTGATCGGCGGATTTTTTTGACCAATCGGATTGAGCTTTTCCAATTCCCGAATGCGTTCGGGCGAAACCTCGAATAAATCCACCTCGGCATCGAGGCGCAAAACGGGCTGAAGCTGCTCGCGCTTCAAAGTGCGCCGGGCCAGTCCGTTGAGCCGCGCTCGAAAAGCATCCAGATTCTTTGGATCAATGGTCAAACCCGCAGCCATCGCATGACCGCCATGTTTGGCGAGCAAGTCGTCGCACTCGCGCAAAGCCGCGGCGAGATCGAATCCCTCCACGCTTCGCCCTGAACCGCGCCAAGATTGGCCGTCGCCGCCAATGATAAACGTGGGCCGATAGAACTCGTGCAGGACGCGCGAGGCAACGATTCCAACCACGCCGATGTGCCAGAGGAGCTGGCCTTCGACAATGACATAGTCGTTTTCTGAATCAAAACGAGCGCGCACCGCCCCGATGACTTCGGTGGAAATGCCGCGCTCGATTTCCTGGCGTTCGCGATTGCGGCTGTCGAGCGATTCAGCAATTGATTCGGCTTGGGCGGGATCGGTGCTGAGCAAAAGACGCAACGCTTCCTCGGCGTTCTCGAGGCGACCCGCCGCGTTGAGACGAGGTGCGAGTTGAAAGCCAACTTCGTAACAGCCAATTGTGCTTGTCGTCTGCGAGACGTTTCGCAATGCCACAATTCCAGGGCGCTTGGATTGATTTAAGTATTCCAAACCGATTTTGGTGAGGATGCGATTCTCGCCTGTGAGTGGAACAAGATCAGCGATAGTGCCCAGCGCAACCAGATCGAGCATCGGCCGCAAATCCAATTCCTGCGCTTCCGTCCAGCCCTGATCGCGGCCCGTTTTAACCAGCGCATGAGCCAGCTTGAAAGCGAGTCCCGCGGAACACAATTCGCGGAATGACTGGTCGGAATCTGAACCGAGTTGCGGATTAACGAGAGCGACAGCAGGCGGGAGCGGCATCGAAACCTGGTGATGGTCGAGGACAATAACATCCATTTGCCGGTCCTTTAGCCAGGTGATGGTGGCGAACGCGGTTGAACCGCAATCAACGGCGAGGAGAAGTTTTAACGGATATTTGGCGAGACAATTCTCGATGCCTTCCTGAGTTAGCCCGTAACCTTCGTCGAGGCGATGTGGTAGATACGCTTCGACTCGCAAACCGAGCGCCCGGAGGGTTTGAATCAATAACGTGGCGGAAGTCACTCCGTCGACATCGTAGTCGCCGAAGATGACGACCAATTCATTTTGCGCGCGGGCCAAGAGCAACCGGTCCACAGCCGCGCGCATGTTGGGCAGGAGAAATGGGTCCGCCAACATTTTGAGGCGTGGCTCGAGGAATTGGGCAATTGTTTCAGGTTCGCTCAATCCGCGGTTGAGAAGGCACTGGGCCAGCAACGTGGAAATCTGGGCGGCATCCGCGAGGTGTTGGGCGAGCGCAGGTTGGGACGGCGCCAATGACCAGCGAAATTTCATCAGATCAGGTCTGGTGTTTGGACGACCCTTTTCGGGCGACGACAATGGAGATAATCATTGAAAGCCCAATAATCGACGCGACGACTTTGAGCGAGTTGCTTGTCGGTATATGCCACCACGGCTCCAGCAACATTTTCCCGCCGATGAAAACAAGGACGACGGAAAGCCCGATTTTTAAAAACCTGAAGTAACCGATGGCATTGGCCAAAACAAAATAGAGCGAGCGCAAACCGAGGATGGCAAACACGTTTGAGGTAAAAACGATGAAAGGCCTTTCCGTCACAGCAAAAATGGCGGGAATGGAGTCCACGGCGAAAACAAGATCCGTCGTTTCAACCATCAGCAGGACGAGGGCGAGAGGTGTCATGGCGAATTTTCCGTCGAAGCGCGTGAAAAACTTCTGATCTTCAAAGTGTGAACTGATGGGAAAAAGTTTTCGCGCGAGGCGAATAACCGGATTTTTCTCCGGATGAACGCCATCTTCAGACGCCAAGACCATTTTAATTCCGGTGATAACCAGAAATCCGCCGAAGACGTAGAGCATCCAATGAAACCGCTGGATCAAGGCGGCGCCGATTCCGATCATCACGCCGCGCATGAGCAATGCACCGAGAATTCCCCAAAACAACACGCGATGTTGATAGGCCAACGGAACACGGAAATAAGCGAAGATCAGGGCAATGACGAAAACATTATCCATCGAAAGCGAAAGCTCGATGATGTAGCCAGTGATGAATTCCAAGGATTCCTCTTTGGTGCGCCACATTGACAACCCACCCGCAAAAAGCATCGCGAAACTACTCCAGACAAACGTCCAAATGAGCGCTTCCTTGAACTGGATAACGTGGGCTTTGCGATGGAAGACACCGAGATCCACCACTAGGAAAAGGAGAACAAGGAGGACGAATCCTGCCCAATGCCAAGAAGTAATTTCGGTCAGCGCGAGCATTCTATTTCCTGAAATCCTGACGCCAGCTTTTGCACCAACCCAGACTCCCTAAGAAGCCTGGGGGCCACGCGAGTTAAGAAAACGAACGCGAAAACTAACTTCGCACATTCGCAGGCGTAGTCTCAACCGTAACTTGAGAACCAATCTTCGGGCGCTCACCTTTGTGCCACCAGAGGACAATAGCGCTTGCGATATAGATACTAGAGTAGGTTCCGGTCAAAATGCCGACCAGAAATGTAAAGGCGAATCCATTGATGATACCGCCGCCAAAGAGATAGAGCGACAATGTGGCGATAAACACGGTTCCAGAGGTAATTATCGTGCGGCTCAAAGTTTGATTCAGCGCCTGATTCATCACATCCTTCAACGAACCGCGCACACCCAACTTTAGGTCTTCACGGATTCGGTCAAAGATCACGATTGTATCGTTGATGGAGAAACCGATGATGGTCAAAACCGCAGCAACCATCGGTGCGTTGAGCTCGCGACCGGTGAGAAAGAACCAACCCAGGGTCATGAGAACGTCGTGAGCAATCGCGATCACAGCACCAACCGCGAAGGAAAACTCATAACGAAAGGCGACGTAAACAAGAATGCCAAACAGCGCCAGCATCACCGCGTAAACTGCTGAGGTTTGAATCTCTTTGCCAACAGTTGGGCCGACTTTGTCCAGGGAGAGACTCTTGAATCTAGCGTCCGGATATTTTCCCTTGAGTGAATCCTCAACCTTTTTACCGGTGTCGAAGCCGGTTGCAATGCGCAACGTTTCTTTGCCCGTGGAAGGATCTTTTTGGTATTGGATGGTTGCGTCGCCAACACCGATTTTACCAACGGTGTCGCGCAACTGTTCGCTCGAAATTTTTTGCGCAAATTCCATTGTCAGGACATCGCCACCTTTGAAATCAACCCCGAGAACGCCGTCGCCGCGATGAATTCCATAGCCGATGCCGATGATGATCAGCAGCCATGAAGCAACGAAGGCCGGTTTCGCCCAGCGCAGGAAATCTATATTCCTGTCTGCCGGCACGAGATGGAGCATTGGAAGCGCCTTCAAAAGGTTCTTCTCAAGCAGCCAATCAAAAATCAAACGGGTTACGACCAGCGCCGTAAACATGCTGACGATCACGCCAATGGTGAGCGTAACGCCGAATCCTTTGATTGGGCCGGTGCCCATGAAAATTAGAATCACGGAAGAGATAAGGGTGGTCAGGTTGGAATCGAAAATAGTTCCGAATGCTTTGTCGTAACCCGCCGCGAGAGCGCCGCGCATTGATTTTCCAGCGGCGAGCTCTTCACGAATACGTTCGAAAATCAGCACGTTCGCATCCACCGCCATACCGATCGTTAGAACAATACCAGCGATGCCGGGAAGTGTGAGAGTTGTTCCAACTGAACACATCACGCCAAGAAGAATGATGATGTTTAGGACGAGCGCGGCATTTGCAACCAAACCAGCCCACATGTAATAAATCAGCATGAATGCAGCGACGGCGATCGTTCCGTAAACCGCAGCCTTCACTCCGCTTTGAATAGAATCGTTTCCGAGAGAAGGATCGACGCCGCGTTCCTCGATGATTTTCACCGGTGCTTCCAAAGGATTCTCCAAGACGTCAGCGAGTTCGCGCGCTTCTTTAAGATCAAATGAGCCGGAAATTTGTCCTCGTCCGCCCATAATCGGACCATTGATGACCGGAGCGGAATAAAGTTCGCCGTCCAACACAATGGCTAATTGGCGACCGACATTTTCGGTGGTCAACTGTCCGAATAGCTCTGCGCCGCGGGTGTCCAGTTCGAAATCAATCTGCGGCTGATTTGAGATCTGATCGCGGATCACCATGGCACGTTTGATATTTCTTCCGGTCAGGCCTTTGGCCGATTTCTTTTGAACCAGATAGGCAACCAATCCGTAGGAACCATCCTGATTGCGCCGTTTTTCTTTGAGAATCTCATAGCCGGGTTCGGTGAGACCCTGCGCGATCAAATCTGAACTTTTCTCATGGACGAGCCGAAACTCGAGAAAGGCAGCGGTCTCAATTTTGCGTTTGTATTCCTCTTTGACGTCTTCAGACAAACCGGGGAGTTGAATCGAAATACGATCGCCTCCGGCGGGCTGGATCAAAGGTTCGGCGACGCCGAATTTATCAATGCGCTTGCGAAGCACTTCCACGGCTTGAGACAAAACACGTTCGCGATCTTCGGATTTCTCAAGCTTATTCGTCTCCATGCCGACGAGGAAAGAGGTACCGCCCTGCAAATCCAGGCCAAGTTTAATCTTACCAGCGGCCGCCTTTTGCAGCCGATTCAGAATGGCGACATTAGGATTGAGCTCCGCCTTTGTATCGATGAACGGAAAGTAAGGACGGATGTCATTGGTGCCGATGGCTTCCCTGAGATTGCCGTAGGCACGGGTCGAGTTGGTTTTGCTCAACGCTTCAGCGCGAGCCACGATATTGCTGAACGTAGCGTCAGATTTTATTGATTCATCCTTGAATTGCTCGATCAAGTTGCGCCCGGTTGGCGGATTCAACTCCCAGAGTGACCAGGCAACGAGGAATACAACCAGGGCCCATTTCCAAAAATAATTACGCTTCATGAATTGATTAAGATTCGGTCGATTCGCCGCCGCGGTCGGTGACTTCAGCAATGGCAGATTTCAAGATTTCAAGTTTCGTATCAGCGGAACGGAGGGAAATGCTTTTTTCTTTGACGGAAATTACGGTGCCGATAATTCCGCTGGAGGTCAGGACCCGGTCGCCCGCCTTAATTTGCTTGAGCAGTTCCTGATGCTGCTTGGCTTTTTTCTGCTGCGGACGGATGAGGATGAAGTAAAAGACCACGATCATCAGAACGAACGGAATCATCTGCATGTAAAACGGAGCCGCCGGTTGTCCCGGAGCCGCTGGTGCACCCATCGCCAAAATCGCCAATTGTGAAGTCATATTCATTTCTGTTTATCGAGCCGTTAAATCTATGGACGGAAGTCCGTTTGGCAAGCCTAACGTTGGGCCATTTTCCGCCAGCGTCCATCGACTCAACTGGCGCAGAAAACGATTTTAACCACGATCATCGACCTTCAACGAATGCTTCACCCGTGCGGAAAGAATCTTTTGAGACGGTATGTAATTGGCAATAAACTCGCGGCGAAACTCCCCGAAAGTGCCGGCGGCAATGTGCTTGCGAATATCAGCCATCACCTCCAGATACATATGCGAGTTGTGAACGCTGACCATGCGCAATCCGAGGATTTCGTTCACGTTCAGGAGGTGTCGGATATAAGCACGCGTGAATCTTTGGCAGGCGAAACATTGGCACCCTTCTTCGATCGGGCGGAAGTCCGCTTTCACCGCGCCGCCTTTGACATTGAATGTCCCCTTTCGAGTAAAGGCGGTCCCGTTTCGAGCCACGCGGGTAGGCAGGACACAATCAAACATATCCACGCCGCGGGCAACAAGTTCCACCAATTGAGCGGGCGTGCCCAAGCCCATGGCATAACGCGCTTTGGTGGCGGGCAGAAATGGTTCGGTCATTTCCACGGCCTGCATCATTTCATGTTCCGGCTCGCCCACACTGACGCCGCCGATCGCGTAGCCGTCGAAGTCCAAAGCGGTAATCTGTTTGGCGCATTCTTCGCGCAAAGCGGGATTGTTGGCACCTTGCACGATCCCAAAAAACATCTGGCCCTCAGCGCGCGGTTGTTCGCGACATTCCTTCGCCCAACGCACGGTTCGCTCGACGGCGGCGTGAAGCTCTTTGGAAGTGCAGCCGTGCGGAGGGCATTCATCAAACGCCATGGCAATGTCGGAACCGAGGATGCGCTGAATGCCCATCGCTTCCTTGGGACCGAGAAAGAGAGGCGATCCATCCAGGTGCGAACGGAATTCAACCCCGTGCGGTTTTAATTTCCGGATTTTAGCCAGACTGAAAACCTGGAATCCGCCGCTGTCGGTCAGGATCGGTAGCGACCAGTTGATGAAATTATGCAAGCCGCCGGCTGCTTGAATGATTTCGAGTCCAGGACGGATGTTGAGGTGATACGTGTTGCCGAGAATAACCTTGGTGCCCATTTCGAGCAATTCACGGGGGTCGAGCGCCTTGACGCTGCCTTGTGTTCCGACCGGCATGAAAACAGGAGTTTCGATGACGCCATGAGCCGTGGTCAACCGCCCAAGCCGCGCTTTGGAACTGGAATCGGTTTTCAATAATTCAAACATCGGCCGGCAAATTAGCCACAGAACGGCGGTGCGGGACAAGAACTTCTGCGCTCAAGTTCTGGAAGCTACTCATGGCGCGACATCTGCTAAAACAAATTTACCTGCAATGGCAGGGGGCGGGAATCACGGCTGAAAGGGAAAAAAGTGAAGAAAAATTTATTAGAAAGATATCGCACGCTTGTTTTACGACAGATCATTCCAAGTTTTAGGCAATGCCACGAGGCCGCAGCCACTTGTGTCAATTCATCCTGCTGATCATAGTGCCATGAACTTGAACGTAATATCGATCAGTGTGCTTTTTCTCGACGGTTCCGAAAGCGAAGCGGCGCCCGTTTCCGGTGAACTTCGCCGCAACGGCTTTGAACCGACGGTTGAATTGTTTTCATGCAGGGAAAGCAATGCTGCGGTTTTCAAGAAAACAGATTGGGACATCATTCTTTGCAATGATTCCTCTGGGCTAAAGGAATGTTCCGACGCGCTTGCCCGTTTCAAGGAAACCGGTTTGGAGATCCCTTTCATCGTCCTTTCTGAAACGGCGGACGAAGACAGTGCAGCAAAACTGATCGAGGCAGGCGCGGACGATTACGTAGCCAAGTGCAGTTTGCGCCGGTTGAGTTCCATCTTCCAAAGAGAATTACGACGTGCGGAACGGTTGGGTTTAAAAACGCAGTTGATCCAGTCGCAAAAAATGGAGTCGGTCGGGCAACTCGCGGGCGGAATCGCCCATGACTTCAACAATATTTTGACGGTTATTCAGGGCCACAGCTCGTTGCTTTCCTTGTCCGAAATCATTGACGATGGCACACGCGACTCCGCACAACAAATTGCACTAGCCGCCGAGCGCGCCACAAACTTGACGCGCCAATTGCTAACGTTTAGTCGGAGGCAAATCCTCCAACCCCAGCCGCTCGATCTCAATGAATCGGTCAAGACCATCAGCAAAATGCTCAGCCGGGTCCTCACCGAGGATATTTGCCTTCAAGTTACTTTCTCGCCCACTGCGCCGGTTATTTCCGCGGACGAAAAAATGATCGAACAGTTGCTTCTGAATCTGGCGGTGAATTCGCGCGACGCCATGCCCAAAGGCGGACACTTGATCATCAACGTTTCCACGCGATTGATCGGGAGAGATTATGCCCACAAACACCCGGAAGCCTCCTTGGGCGAAATGGTCCGGTTGACGGTGAGCGATACCGGCAGCGGCATTTGCGCCGAAGATTTGCCACGCATCTTTGAACCATTTTTTACCCGCAAAGCCGTTGGTCAAGGCACCGGCCTGGGGCTGGCCACGGTTTACGGCATCGTCAAACAACACCGCGGCTGGATTACGGTGGACAGCGAAGTTGGAACCGGGACCACGTTCCAAATCTATTTTCCAAGCAGCAAAGGAAAAACGGTAAAAATGGAAAACCCCGTGCAAAGCAATACTGTGCTTGGGGGGTGCGAAACCATTCTGGTCGTGGATGATGAATCAGCCGTGCGCAGCCTGGTAAAGCAAATCCTCAAACAGCTTGGATATTCGGTTCTCGAAGCAGACTCAGGCATAACCGCGCTTAAGGCTTACAAGGAAAGACGGGAGAAAATCCATCTCTTGCTCACTGACATGGTGATGCCAGACGGAATGACTGGCCGCGAGTTGGCTGAAATCATTCAGTTTAATGAGCCCGACATTAAAGTTATTTTCACCAGCGGCTACAACGAAGAGATCGTTGGCAAAGATTTCACACTCTACGACGGACTGAATTTCTTGCAAAAACCGTATCAGCCAAAAAAACTGGCCCGAGCAGTCCGCGATTGTCTGGATGAAGTCAGGGTTGCGGTTTAAGGGCAGCCAGTATCTCGGAGACGGCTTCCTCCTGCTTGATCGCTTTCAACACACCGCCGCGCAGCTTCAATTCCACTTCGCCTTTGGCCAAGGATTTCTCACCAATGGCGATGCGAATCGGGAAGCCGACTAAATCGGCGTCCTTGAATTTCACTCCTGGACGGTCGTCGCGGTCATCGAGAAGAACGTCAACCCCTTGCGCCGAAAGTTCTGCGTAAATCTTTTCCGCCAGCGCCATCACGGCACTTCCTGGAACGATGCCCAGCGGCGTGATGCAAACCCGATACGGCGCAACGCTCAGCGGCCAAATAATCCCGTCCTTATCATTGCACTGCTCGATGACTGCTTGCAGCGTCCTGGTCACACCGATGCCATAACAACCCATCACGGCCGGCTGCTGCTTCCCGGCTTCGTCCGAATAAACCGCATTCAGCGCTTCGGTGTATTTTGTTCCTAATTTGAAAACATGACCAACTTCAATCGCGCGGCGCACCTTGAGCGGTTCGCCGCATTTCGGACACGCTTCGCCCACTTGGACCGAACGCAAATCCGCCCATTGCTTCACTTGAATATCGCGCTCGATTGAGACGTTGCGCAGATGAAATCCCTTTTCGTTCGCGCCAGTCGTCATGGAACTTGCGCCACGCAGGATCTCGTCGGCATAAACCGGCAAATCTTTCACGCTCACGGCGCCCAGACTTCCGGGATACGCCCCCAATGCCGCAAAAATTTCATCCACTGTCGCTGCCCGGAATGTCGCGGTTCCCAACGTCCCGACCAATTTTGCCTCGTTCAATTGATGATCGCCGCGCACGAGCACCAGCACCGGTTTGTCTTCGACCATGTAAACCAGCGTTTTGATTTGCTGCTGCGCCGCCACTTCGTAAGGCGCCTTGGTTAAATCCTCGATGGTTTTGACGCCAGGCGTGGCAAATTTTTCGATCGCGGCGGCCGAATCGCCGGCTGGGGTTCCCGCAATTTTGCTCGTGGCTTTCTCGATGTTTGCCGCGTAGCTGCAAGCGTCACAATAGACCACTTCGTTTTCACCCGTTTCCGCTGGAACCATGAATTCGTGCGAAAATTTTCCACCCATCACGCCGGTATCCGCCTCGACCGGAAACGCCTTCAATCCGCACCGTTCAAAAATGCGCGTGTAGGCATCATACATTTTCTGATAACTCACCTGCGCGGCTTCATCGCTGCTGTCGAAGCTGTAGGCATCCTTCATGATGAATTCCTTGGCGCGCATCAAACCGAAGCGCGGGCGAATTTCGTCACGAAATTTCGTTTGGATCTGGTAAAAACTTTTCGGAAGCTGGCGATAAGAACTCAGTTCACCGGCGACCATCGTCGTGATGACCTCTTCGTGGGTGGGCCCGAGAATCCATTCCTTTTTTGCGCGATCACGGACTTTGTAAAACACCTCGCTGGCGGTTTCGTAGCGTCCGCTTTGCTGCCAGATCTCCGGCGGTTGCAGCGCCGGCATCAGCACTTCCAGCGCGCCGGCGCGGTCCATTTCTTCGCGCACGATTTGTTCGATCTTGCGCAAGACGCGCAGGCCAAGTGGCAGAAAGGTGTAAAGTCCGCCGCTCAACTTGCGCACCAACCCGGCGCGCAAAAGTAATTTGTGCGAAACAATCTCCGCATCAGACGGTGATTCTTTCAGTGTAGGAATAAGAGCTTGTGTCCAGCGCATAAAAATAAATTTGCCACAGGCGTAAAGATTTCCAGAGTGTTTTCTCTGGTCTCTGCGCTTCTGTGGCTTAAGAGATTACTTCACCGTATTTACCAGGGTCGTCAGGCCTTGAATGCGAACTTCAAGACGATCCCCGGATTCGATTGGCCCGACGCCGCTCGGAGTTCCCGTCAAAATTACATCGCCCGGCAACAAGGTCATGTTGGTCGAAACGAAACTAACAATCTGGAAACAATTAAAAATCAATTGGCTCGTATTCGAATTTTGCCGCAATTGGCCGTTTTGAAACAACTGAATGGTTAAATCATGCGGGTCGATTTTCGTTTCGATGTAAGGCCCGAGCGGAGTGAACGTGTCGAAAGATTTGCAACGCGACCATTGGCTTTCTGAGTTTTGAATCGTCCGATCGCTGATGTCCTGCGCCGACGTGTAACCGAAAATATATCGAGCCGCTGCGGCAGGAGTAACATTGCGGATGCGCCGACCGATGACGACGGCCAATTCGGCTTCGTAATCGGTGCGATGATTTGAAAACGGGATTTCAATCTTCGAGCCATCGGGAATCAAGGAGGTCGTCGCCTTCAACCAGAAGAGCGGTTCCTTGGGCAGTGCTTTTCCCGATTCGCGCGCGTGATCGGCGTAGTTCAAACCGATGGCGATAACTTTGGACGGGGCAACAGGCGTCAACGTTTTGAGACCTTTGAACGGAGTGGGTTTCTTATCAAAAGAGGGCGAACCAAAAACATCACCATTCAATTTGAAGAGTTCGCCGTCGACCACCTTGGCGTAAAAAATATCGTCGCCTTTTTGAAATCGGCCAATTGCTGCCATAGAGTGCGCTTATCCTTAGCAAATCCCGAACGGGAATCGCAAGCCGAATCTGGAAACGGTTCAAGTTCTCCCATCGCAACCACATGCCTTATTATTGGCCCGCTCGCAGACGAACTGATTTACTCCGGTTCGTTTCAAGAAAATACCCTGCGCCAGACGTTTGGTTTTGTAACAGTGCGCCTCGAATCTTTGTGATCCGCCTTGTTTGGGGATGTACGAATTGCCCATTGAAAACTCCAGTCGCAGCATTCAGTTTCAGAGATACTCGATTGGCATTTGCGTCGTCGAAAACGAATTTGTTTTCTGCGCTCAATTGAATCGAAACGTCGAACGACTCGATGTTCCCGACTGCAAAATCCAATATTCCGTTCGGCAAATTTAGAACCGGCTTGGCGCTGCGATCATAAGGTGCCGCCGAAACGGAGATCACATTCGTGAACCCTGCGGGGTAAAACCTCTCAGCAGCAAGGCTCGGGCGAATCCAATTCGCGTCTACACCCGACCCGTTTTGCAAATTCAGCCAACCCATCAACAAGCCTCCGCCGCGATTCAACGATGCAAACAGTGGCCACTCTCCACTCGATGAAATAGCAACGGCTTGGCTGACAGCGGTTCCATCCGCAAGCCTGCCGATGAACCGAACTTTTTTGGAAGAATCCATCACCACAGTTCCAAAGCCGTCGCCGGAAGGAATATCGTCGGTGTCTGAGCCTGGAAAGGCCAAGGTGTAGCGTCCAGGCGAATTGGTTTTTGAAACGTCCGCTTGCAGAGCCAGCATCTCCGCCAGCCAACTCCCCTCGCTCACCTGGCCGCTGATTTGCCCTGGTCTGGCCGTCAAATCCAATTTTAAGGTACCTGACAGATTGGTTTTCCCGATTCGCAACGCCAGCGGCGCGTTGCCGGCTGCGTCAAATTTTCCCCGCGCGCTAATTTTTTTACCAGCCACCGTGAAACGGCCGCTGAAGGAACCACTCTTCGTCAGGCTCACTGTGAAAAACCCAGCCCTGGCCGGACGCACTGCAGACGCTTCCCGAAAAAGTCCCGCATAGTTGCCGCGCGCTGGCGCAAATGGATTCGTCGCGAAATTCGCCTGCAACTGCGTGTTGCCTTGCAGAGTCAATTTCATTGTTGAATCAGGCGAAGAAAGGTCTCCCGTCCAGCCGGAGAAGATTTGACCCGTACCGGGCTTGGCGGTGAATTTGTAGCTGCGGCCGACGGTTAAATTCTTTCCATTTAAATTGGGCGATACCGTTCCATTTCCATTTATTTCAACCGTGAGTGACGCAGTGCTTGAATCGCCTCCACCTGCTCCGCTGTCTGAAGGATTTTGAATTCTCACCGCGCTAAAATCAGTGGCTCCGGGCTGGCCACGGACGTTGTCGCGAAATGGAATATTGCGGTAGGGCGGTTCGCATTGGCCGTCGTAATAAAAGTTGTCGGTAAAGACAGCATCGTCGGCATCCGCGTTGTGCGCGGTATCGGCAAACGGTTGAATCGTCATCGGGCTGCCGTTTAGTTTCAGCCTTAGGGAAATCCCACGGTAATCCGCGTAGCGAACCATCGCGGAGAGTTCGCGATGAAAATTGCACGGGCCTAAGCCGATTTCGCCCCACGACGCGGGAAAGCCATCCCAAGTGGCGCTAACCAGCAATTCACTTTTGGTCGCGCCCAGCGGCAGCAGCAGACAGGCTTCCTCACTGTCGACACTTCCACGCACTTGCGCGTGAAGCTTTATCGCCGCCGTCGTTTCCGTTCGATTCGCCGCCCAGGACGGAACGACGACTGCCCCTTGTCGCAGATAAAATCCATTGCCGAGATCGAGAAGTGCCGCGGGCTGGTTGTTAAACTGAAACGTCTTCTCGTAGCGAGTGTACATTCTTGGGTAAGCGGGATCCCAGCCTCTCCAATCCACGGCTAGTTCTTCGATGGGCGCCTGCTCCTGAGGATTTCGAAATAGCACCGCAAAACTGATTCTGCCGCCGACCTGCACCCGGGTTTTATCGACGATGATCATGACAATTTCGGTGTTCTGTTTTCCGGACGTCGGCGGTGGCGCGGAGTCCACTGAAAACCCGCTCATGGTGGCGTCGCCGCTCAAGCTCGTTTTCACATACGAACCAGCCGGTTGGAAACCCATGGGAAACTCCCAGGTCATCTCCTGCACGATGGATTTGAACCCATCAACGGATGCTCCCATGTTGCCCTGAAATGTTTCGCTGAGGTTGTGGCAAAATGCGTAGGCGGGTTCGTGCCTCATGATGTCCTGCCGAAATTCTCGTCCGGAGGAATCTTTTGCCACCAATTCCGCATCAAGCGGAACGTAGGCGCGGAATAATCCTTTGGCATCGGTTTGAATTGTCCACTCGGTTTTACCGTAGCGCACGCACGACACTGACGCACTCAGGTTGTTGCCGGTGACCGAGTCGTAAACTCGTCCGTTGATCAACGATTTGTAAACGTCCGGCTGGCGGGAGCGCGGCGTTGGGTCGAAATAAATCGGACTGGAATAACCCGCCATCCATTGGTTCTGGTTTCCGAGCACGCGCACCATGTAGTAGCTGTTCTGAGAGGACTCGTTGATCGTGTAGGTTAGATCCGCCGTGGGCGCATTTGGATTCCACGTCTGCACAATTTCTCCGTTACGAAACAAGTCGATCTGGCTAACTTTGCAAACGTCGCTGCCGTCAAAAGTTGTCTCCGCCAACGTCCAAGGATTGAAGGTGTGACTGGCCTGAATGCGGACCGTTCGCGCCGAACCATTCGGCGCCAGAGTGTCGCCGGGTTCCGCACCATCGATCGTAAAAAGCACCAGCGGTCCGGTGGTGCTCATCACACGACCTTTGCGCATCGCGGTCGCGATTGAAGCGCGGGTCAATGAACTTCCTTCCAACTGATAATAACTCATCCAACAGCCCGGAGATTTAATCCCGTTATACACGCGATCCATCGTCACATCGGAGTCAGCCAGCAAGGGAATTCTGTAACCGAGCGAGAGCAATTTAAAATAAGGATCCAGCAGACCGACAGCATGACCTTGATCGGAAACGCCGCTCCATCCGTCGATGTTCCCGAGCAACGCATCCAGTGGAAATGATTTCAAATAGTTGTTATCGGGATAGACAAACCATTGCCGCCGGCCAGTATTTGGATCATCAAAAAATCGTCCGGGAAAAAGTCGTTGCGAATGAACCGGATACGAAACGCCGCCCTGATCATGCACGGTTTTGATTCCCCAGTGGTAGGGCATCGCGCTGCGCACCGCCCAAGGATCATTCAAAATGGCAATGTGATGACCCCAGCCGTTCTTCGGCTCTTCAGCGCCGAGCCACAGTTTGCATTCAGAATTATCATACGGCTTCCAGGCATCGAACATCTGCTGCCGCGTCAAAGTCGTCGCGCCGTAATGTTCTTCGGCAAATGACGCGAAATTCATCCCACCCGCCGCCAACAATGCGAAAGCTTGCTCCGGCGTGCGGCTGATCTGTTTTTCGCCGTGGTTGTAGTGCACATGGCCATCGCCTCCCCTCCAACCCTTGCGATACAAGTCAAAGACCGGCTGCAGCACCACGTTGACGGTGTAGGTCTGCCCCGGAACATCAAGTGTCTTTGTAATCGTCTGCGGAAAATAATCGGGTCCCTTGCCCACGGTAATCGTCGTTTCGCCTGTAGGAATTTCGACAATCGTGCTCGGCGCAATCGCTTTCCCGCGCATTTCTCCCGGAAAAGAGGAGCTGTCCCATTCCCCCGAAACGTAGGAACCGTCCGACTTGCGGATGATGGCTCTCACGCAAACCGGCCCTGAAACTCCCGGCTGCGTAGCGTTGATTTTGAGATTGGCGTTGGCAGCGTATGAATCGGGCGCAATCCAATGCGACAACCCCGCCAAAACAGCACAAGGCCATCCAGACACCCTCCATTTTTTCCCAACGAGCGCTCGCATTTGGTTCAACCATGAACGATTTTGAAGACGCTGAAACTATGTGCAGCAATGGGATTCGAACAATCAGGTTGATAGCTATTTCATCCGAGAGGGAATGTCTGAGCGAGTGCTGGTGGACCGAGCACAACGAATCGATCGGGCAAAAATTTGAAGCAAAAAAAAGAAACCGGAAGGTCATTCCGGTTTCTCATTTTAGGATGATCAACGCCGCACGAAGCGAACATTGTTGCGGTAGTTCAAAGAACGGGCCGCAGCGGACTATTTGAGCCGCTCAAAACTTTTCTGCAGGATTTGCCAATCCTTCAACCCTTTGACTTTTTCCTGCAAGGTCGCGTTGATTTTCGCCTCATTCGCGTTCTTGGTGGCGCGATTGACTTTGTAAAAAATACCGAAGTGACCAGGGAACGGATCGCTCGCCAGTTTGTAGGCCGCAACTTCGTCGGTCACATCGTGGTCGGCTGGAACCTGGTTGAACACCCCGCCTTTGCGCGGATTGGCTGCGTCGAAAGCGCCTTCGTAAAACTCCACGCATTCGCTCAAACATTCAATCACGCTGAATCCATCATGATCCATCGCCGCTTCCATCATTTGTAACAGGTGATTCGGATTGGTCGCCGTCGTGCGAGCCACGAATGTCGCCCCAGCGGAAATCAATTGCTTCATCGGGTTGATCGGTTGATCAACTGCTCCCCAGATATCGGTTTTGCTTTTGAAACCGATCGGCGAAGTCGGGGAGGTTTGTTTCTTGGTCAGGCCGTAAACAAAGTTGTCCATGATGACGTAGGTCATCTTGATGTTTTTGCGCGCGGTGTGGTTGACGTGATTTCCACCGATGGAAAAAGCGTCGCCGTCGCCACCGAAAACGAATACGTGCAGGTCCGGACGCGAAAGCGAAATGCCGCTGGCGAAGGGCAATGCGCGGCCGTGAATGTAATGGACGCCATGCGCTTGAACAAAATACGGAAAGCGGCTCGAGCAACCGATGCCGGCAACCGTCGTAATTTTTTCATGCACCATTTTGCGCTTTTCAATCAGCTTGAAATAGAGAGCCAGGACCGAGAAATCGCCGCAACCCGGGCACCATGTCGGATGGTCCGCCGCGATTTCCTTTTTGGTCAGACCTTTGCGTTCGGATTCGGGCAGGGTTGCGACGGCGAGATTGCCGCCGCGGGCAGGAATTTCTGTTAATGAATTACTCATAAAATTTTTCAGTTTTATCTTTTTAAGAATTAAAGTTTCCGAACCCCAGCTGCCACCGTCGATTTTGCACGCTCAAGAATTTCACGCACGCGGAATGTCAGCCCGTCTGTTTTTGTAATTCCGCGAATTTTTGGATCACAATACCGGGCGCGAAGCAATGCGCCGAGCTGGCCGTAGCCGTACAAACCTTCGTCGTTCATCTCAACGACGAACACGTGATTGAATCCAGCGAAAATATTTTCCAATCCCGGCGGCAATGGATTGATGTGCTTGATGTGAACGGACGAAACACTGTCGCCAGCAGCGCGCGCGCGATCGACGGCTTCGCGAATGGGACCTTGCGTGGAACCCCAGCCCACCAAAAGGACGTTGCCTTCCGCGGGACCGTATACCGTTGGAACCGGTAGGCTTTCTCCAAGCGCCTGAAGTTTTTTGCGTCGCTTAGCGACCATCTGCATGTGCAATTTCGGGGATCCGGTTGGATGGCCGAGTTCGTCGTGTTCCAAGCCAGTGGCGATTGGATATTTTCCACTTTGAATACGGGTTCCGGGCGCGACGTGTTGAGTGATTCCGTCTGCGGCAGACAAACTGTAAGGTTTATGATCCGCAACCGGGCTTAAATCCGGTGTGATATCCTGGCAAATTTTTTCCAAGTCGGGCTCTTCAAAGGCTTCGATGCGGGTCGAGATAGCCTGATCGCTCAAGATAACCACGGGAACACTGTACTTGCGGGCAATGTTGACGGCCTCGATCGCCATGTAGAAACAATCTTCGACGTTCGTTGGCGCGATCACCACACGCGGCGAGTCACCGTGTCCGCCGTTCACCGCGATGTTCAAGTCGGATTGCTCCACGTTCGTCGGCATGCCCGTGGAGGGTCCACCGCGTTGAATATCACAAATCACCAGCGGCATTTCCGCCATGACACCCCAGCCGATGGCTTCGGTCTTGAGCGAAATTCCAGGACCGCTGGATCCAGTTACCGCCACTCGGCCAGCGTAACTTCCACCGAGCGCCATCGACACAGCGGCGATTTCATCTTCGGTTTGGATAAAACTTCCGCCGTATTTTGGCAGTTCCCGGCGGAGCAACTCCATCACGTCGGACCACGGGGTGATTGGATAGCCCGCGCCGAAACGCACGCCAGCCGCGATCAGACCGTAGGAGAGCGCTTCATTTCCATTCATGACCACTTGATGGCCTTTTTTCTTTTGCGCATCCATGAACTGGAATGTTTCGATGAGGTTACCCATCGAGTAACTGTATCCAGCGTGGAAGGCCGCCAACGCGTTCTTCAAAATACTTTCGTCTTTGCCGGTGAAACGTTCCGCAACAAGCTTCTCAAGTTTTGCGACGTTCAAATCGAACATTTTCGCGATGAGCCCGAGCGAATAAATATTTTTGCCCTTATCCTTCGCGGTTCCACCAATCGCCTCAACCGTGAGCCCGGAGATCGCCACGCCAACGTGATGATAATCCTTGGTCCATTCTGGATTCGGTTCGACATGGCCGGAATCGTAAAGGACGATCCCGCCTTTTTTCAGCGAATCGATGTGGCCTTCGTAAGAATGCTGGTAAAAGGCGAGAAGCACATCGGCCTCGTCACCAGAGCTAAGCACCTCGCCGGAACCGATGCGTACTTGGAAAATGGACGGGCCGCCCGAGATGGTCGAAGGGATGGTCATGAAGGTCATGACTTCCTGCTCACTGCGTCCAGCGAGGCGTGCCAGAAAACCGCCGATGGCTTGGATGCCGTCTTGCGAATTTCCCGCGATGCGGATGATGGCTTCGGATATTTTTGAAATTTTCGGAGCGCCTCCGGAAGTTGGGGCGGTCACAGTTGATTCACTCATTTCGATCTAAATAATTTGTTCTGATGTATCGCGTTTCAATCGGAAGTTTCCGAATTTCTCTGCAACACATCGTTCATTGCAGCCGCTTAAGATAATTACTGGCGGAATTCGTGTCAAATCTTTCCCATTGACGCAAGCCACTCTAAACTAAGTACTTACAACGCAAGAATAAACCCCCAGAGGAAGGACAGATGAAAGAATTAGAAATTCTGATTTTCAGGGCAGCGAACATTAAATCTTATCGTGAAGGAATTCGCCGCCAAGTTCGCGGGTTACTCGTAGCGCAAGGCTTCAATTGGATCGAGGCTTGAGGCTTTTCGCGCCGGATAGAATCCAAAGAAAATTCCGACCGCCGCACTGAATACGAACGCGACGAGGATCGACGTGACCGAGGTGAGCGCAGGCCAATTCATTTTCGTCGCGAGCAATTTGGAAATTCCCACGCCCAATACAATTCCGATCACGCCGCCGATCACGCTCAGCGTCACAGCCTCGATTAAAAATTGCAGGAGGATGTCCTTGCCCTTCGCGCCGACAGCCATGCGGATACCGATCTCCCGAGTGCGTTCCGTCACGCTGACCAGCATGATATTCATGATGCCGATCCCGCCGACCAATAGCGACACACAGGCAATTCCGCCGAGCAAAGCCGTCATTGTGCGCGAGGTGGCCGTGGCCGCTTCAGCGAGTTCCAATTGACTGCGCACCGTGAAATCGGGTTCACGTCCACTGCGTCGTTGCTGGAGCAAAGTCGCGATCTCGGTCTGGATTCGCGCCATTTCTTTCGGGGCTGATGCCTGAATCAAAATGGCGCTCAAATATTGCCGACCTGTCACTCGGCGCATCGCGCTGGTGTTTGGAATAATCACCGTATCGTCCTGGTCCGATCCAAAGAAACTAACGCCCTTTGAAGTAAGAACTCCGACAATTTTAAAGGGAATATTGCGAATGCGAATCGTCTCCCCCACCGGATCGTTGCCCGCGAACAGTTGGTCTGCCACGGTTTTCCCAATCACGGCAACTTTGGCCGCGCTGCGCACATCAGTTTCGGAAAACATGGCTCCTTCCGAGAGTCCCCAGGCCCGGATGCTCAGGTAATCCGGCGATTCGCCCTGGATCATGGTGTTCCAATTCAGGCCGTTGGCCATCACCTGCTGGCGATCTCGCACTTCACCGCTGACACCGACCACGCCCGGCACTTCCCGCGCGATAAGTTCGGCTTCATCCGGCGTCAAGGTGCTGGCGGAACCCCACCCACCACGCGCTCCGCCGGAACTCAAGCTGCCCGGAAAAACCGACAAAACATTTTGGCCGAGACTCGCGATTTGTCCTTCGACTTGCGACTTCGCGCCATTGCCGATACTCACCATCGCGATCACCGCGGTCACCCCAATAATCATTCCCAACATGGTTAAAAACGTGCGCAACTTATTTCGGCGCAAGGCCCGAAGTGCGATTCGAATGGTGGCCAGAAATCTCATCATGACAACTTTATCGCCTTCTGCGCCTCTCGCAATTCGCTCAATTCTTTCTCGGCATTGAGGCGGTCGGCCACCAGCTTGTCCGTGACAATCTGCCCATCGCGCATGATCACGTTGCGCTTGGTGTAGCTGGCGATGTCGAGTTCGTGCGTGACCATCACGATGGTGATTCCCTGCGCATTCAATTTCTGAAAAATCCCCATCACTTCGATGCTGGTCTGCGTATCGAGATTGCCGGTTGGTTCATCAGCCAGGAGCAATCGCGGCTCATTGACCAGGGCGCGAGCGATGGCCACGCGCTGTTGTTGTCCGCCGGAAAGTTGATTAGGCTGATGATCAGCCCGGTCTTTCAACCCGACCAATTCCAAAGCTTCCAACGCACGCCGTCGCTGTTCCTCCGCGGAAATGGTCTTGCTGCTGTAGAGCGTCGGCAACTCGATGTTTTCCAACGCGGAGGTGCGCGAAAGCAAATTAAAGCCTTGGAAAACAAACCCGATTTTCTCGTTGCGAATCTCCGCCAGTTCATCGCGGTCCAAATCCGAAACATCAATATCGTCGAGCAAATAACGTCCGCTCGTGGGGCGATCCAGGCAGCCCAGGATATTCATCAAGGTTGATTTCCCGGAACCGCTCGCGCCCATGATGGCGACAAACTCGCCTCTCTCGATTCGCAGCGAAATACCGCGGACCGCATGCACCTGAACGTCGCCCGTCTGGTAGGTTTTATGAACGCCGTCGATCTCGATAATTGCGTTCATGCCTAGAATCTTCTCATCCCGCTGCCAAACGGGTTGACCGCCGGCTTTGAAGCATCGCTCTCCGGCAGAATAACGCCCACGATGACTTCATCGCCTTCATTGAGCCCTTCCAGCACTTCCGTGGAAGCCCCATCGCCGATGCCCGTGCGAATTTGAATGGCCTTCGGCTCGATCACAGATTCGCCGTTCACCATTTTCTTCTCCGCCACGTAAACGGTTTTTGGTCCGGCGCGCTCCATTTTTCCGGAAGCACCGCCGCGAGTTCCGCCGGGGCCTCCCCCGCCCGAACGAGACCTGCCCTCGCGTCCGCCACCGCCGTTGCGAGCAACGCCATTGGTGGCTGGAACGGCCGCCACCGGAGTAGCCGCTGGCGCATTGGTCGCGGGCTTCGAGGTGGTCAATTCCGGCGGGCGAAAACGCAAGGCAGAATTCGGAACCTTCAAAATGTCCGGCTTGCGCGCGATCACCACCGAAGCGGTCGCCGTCATGCCCGGCTTCAGTTTCAAATCTTCGTTGTTCACTTCCACCACCGTGTCGTAGGTCACCACGTTTTGGGTGGTCACCGGGGCGTTGCGCACCTGGATGACCTTGCCGCGAAAGGTGCGCATCGGGAATGCATCGACGGTGAACATCACGTCCTGCCCGATTTCGATGCCGCCAACGTCGGCCTCGGCAATCATCGCGTCGATCTGCATCTTCGCCAGGTCGTTGGCGATTTTGAAGAGCACCGGCGCATTCATGCTCGCCGCCACCGTTTGGCCAACATCCACTTCGCGCGAAATAACGACGCCGTCGATCGGGGAGAAAATGGTGGTTCGCGCCAGATCAACCTTGGCCCGCGTCAAAGAGGCTTCGCGAATTTTCACCGTTGCTTCCGCTTGATGCAAATCCGCCACCGCTTTGTCGTAATCGGCCTTGGCTAAAAGGTGGTCGCGATAAAGAGCCGATGCCCGATCGGAGTTCAATTGATTGAGTTCCAGGGTTGCCTTGGCGCTGGCCAGTTCACCCTGCGCCTGCTGCACGTTGGCCTCGAACGTGGATGGATCCAGCTGCGCAATAATCTGGCCATTGGTCACACGCGAATTGAAGTCCGCGTAAAGTTTTTGAATGATTCCGGAAATCTGACTCCCGACCTGCACATTCATGACCGGGTTCAATTGTCCGTTGGCGGTGACGGTCTGGATCACATCGCCGCGGGTCACCGGGGCAAGTTTGTATTCGGTGACAACCTTATTGGCCTTCTTCCAAAAATAAAATCCGCCGCCGCCCAGGGCAACGGCGAGACCTAAGAGTAAAAACAATTTCGACCACGATTTTTTCTTTGCCATAGAATTTGATAGACGACCGCAAACTCAACTCCGCTCCGGCGCGGTTCACTCGCTAATCCGATTCAATCGGAGCTATAGACGCAAATCGAGCGCCGACCGATTCAGATTTTTGTGAAACCGTTCAAATGGAACTCGATCCCATCCGCGATTCCGTGCCCGTGCGAGAGGTGGCTCACGTAACCGTTCTGCTCGCGAACCGTTGCTTTCACCCGATCGACCGCGTTGCGCGGCGCCACGAGATAATGCGCATATCGCGTCATGAGCATCGGCAAATCATTGAGATGATCACCCGCCGCCAGCGTGTGTTCCGCCGAAATCTTGAGCCGGCGCGCCAGTTCATGCAACGCCGTGCCTTTGTTGTAATTGATGTGGCTGAACCGCGCGTAAACATCATTCCGCACCACGGTGAGCCCGGGAACGGTCTCGCTGTATTCATTCAGATAATCGTGAATGACATCCGCGTGTTCGTTCTTCTCGGCGATCAGGCAAAAGGGCGAATAAGCATCCTCATAAACCGTGGCGCGAAAACGTTCATTCACCCACGCCATCAAGCGGGGCACATCCTCCCGAACCCGCAAAAAAAGCTCCGCATGGGCGTGGTGGCAATCGCGATTCCAATCCGCCAGCTCGACGTATTGCGACTCTTCATGGGAATAGATCTCGCGCTCCACCAGCACAAGATGATCCGGCTTCACCGAGAGATGCGCCCGGCCGATTGCCTCCATCAAACTCGACAAATCCCGGCCGGTATTGATGACCCATTTCGTCCCCTGCGCCTGGAGGTTCCCGATGATCTCCTGCAACCTCACCGGCACGGGCGGATTCTCAAACTCCGCAAACAATGTCCCGTCGAAGTCAGTGGAAAGTAGTTTTATCGGCAACGCCATAGCCCGCTAAATTATAGGCAAGCCGACAGAGGCGATAGAAAAATTTCCAGGTTTTACGCTGGCGCCGGCACAAAGGGGAAGCGAAGCGCATGCCCTTGCGTTTGAAGCATGACTCACTCCTTAGCCACCAGGGTCAGGTCATGATCGTAGGTGGCTTTGGCCTTTCTCCCCAGTTTCCCCGACAATTTCCTCCCCAGTTCAATAAAAGGCGCCTCAACAAAGCGATAGGTCAAAAACGAAATTGCAATTGTCAGCAACAGCCCCAGCAGGAAAAAAATGATGGCCGACCCTGATAAATTAAATTTTGCCCTATAGGCCGAGAGCCACAAGAAGACGGGAAAGTGCAAGACGTATATTCCATAAGACAGTGCCCCGAGAAAAACTAAGGCGGGACGTAAAAGGAATTTTGCCGCCATCCTGTTCCGGACGACGAGCAGCATGATTCCCAGGCTGCCCAAACCGCACGCATACCAGCCGATACTTAATAAATCCCGCAGGGTAGTTTGAGAGAAGCTGCCAAAACCCAATACATACCAACAGACGCTCACGAAGTCGCGCATACTGAATCGAGAAGTGTAAAAAATAAAAGATAGCAAGATCAGGCTCCACATCTTCGCTGGTGAAATTTTCGCGTTCAAAATCACGTTTCGATGTTGAGCAAAGAAAGCACCCATTAAAAACAGCGGAATCAACTCGATAAACTCCGAATGCATGAGCTTTCCACCAATGAAAGCGGCGAGCACGCTCGCACAGACGAAAATTGCTCCCTTCCTGATGCTGAGTCGCGAAACGATCCATGAGATAACCGGAAAGAAAATTGCCACGCGCATTTCCACTACCAACGTCCAAGCGGGCGGATTTAGAAAATACATATCGAACCCGGGACCGATAAGCAGAAGTTGCTGCAACCATTGATAAACATTGCGATGGTCTGCCGCCAACACATCTTTGATCCGGTCATGGAAGAGAGGGAACGCGTTTTTATCCTGCAGGTAGATTGCCGCGAGGACGGCAAGCAATGATAAATAATAGAGCGGGTAGATCCGTAATATCCGCCGCACCTGAAATCCAACATACGACGCAAACGAAAGTTCTGTTTTAGACAAAGACAAATGAAGGACAAAGCCACTAAGAACGAAGAAGAAAGCAACCGCTGCCCTGCTGTCCAATAATCCAGACAAAGGCCAAGGCAAATTCGGGATATTGAGAGCCAGCAACGTTTGTGCGTGAGCCAGCAAAACCACCAATGCGGCGATCGATCTGAGAGAATCAAATGCTTGATATCGGTGGGTTTTGTTTTCGGTCACAGAGCCGAAAGGATAGTAGTGCGTCAATAGATCGCAACCTGAATCCCGGTTTTTAGCAGCAAAACGGCTATGGATAGGCGGCTCAAAAAATAAGGGAAAAATTAACAGCGATAGGCAGGATGTTCAGGATGGGAATCTGCTTATCCTGTTTATCCGGTGCGTCGCTGTTCGAATCATCCTGCGGCGGAAGGCGAGGAATTGAGGATCGACCTTGGGACTGGACGCAGTGTTCCACTTCTGTTCGCCTTTCCTTCCGAAGGCCACTAATCTGGAATACGAAGTTTGAATTTTAGCGCCGTAGGAGCGGCCTTTCCAAACGATGTCACCCCTGCGGCGCTGCGACTGGAGTGGATGAGAGAGTTCGCAGCCAGCGAATCCGAACCAGCGTTTGCCGGTCTCGTGCTACGGCACATCGTTCGCGTTCATTCGGCAGCGATGCGACAAGTCGTGGTCACCATTGCAGAACGTTAATCGCTCCGCTAATGTTCCACTGATTTATGGCCACACTTCAGGAACGTTGCGACGATGCGATTATGGATTTCACGATGGGCGATGCCGACGCAGCCGTCGCGAAATTGAAAGAGATTCTCGCGGAGGATCCGAATTATTTCGACGCGCAACTCGCGCTGGGCCAGGCCTATTTCGCCAAAGGGGATTACCAGGCGGCGATTGCCGAGGGCCACAAGGCGCAACAGCTCAAGCCCAACGAGCAACTCGTGCATACCAACCTGAGCCGGGCCTACATGAAGATCGGCGACAAGACCACGGCGGAACATCACGGCTTGCAGGCGCGGATCGCTTCGTGGAAAGAAAACATGGCTCCGCCGACGCCCGGCTCGAGCGATCCCGAGTTGGAAATGGCCAAACCAAAACTGCCGCCGATGAAAGTGCCGGACAAATTTCCTGACATGCCGTGGAAGAAAAAAGCTTCGGACGCTGGAACGAAGCATTAACAAAACCTGCCGACCGTTGATCACCTGTTCGAAATGAAACAAAAACTAATTGTCGTCGCGGTGTTAATCGTGGCATTCGCGACCGCCCTGCTCATTTACGTTAAATTTCCCCAGAGCAATACGGTGGATGCGGCAAAAATCTTTACCGCGGCCCAGAACTACACCCGCGATCTAAAGAAGCAGGGTTTGGCGATTCCAGAGACGGTTAATTTAAAAGAGTTGATCGCCCGGGGGTTCTTGCAAGCGTCCGACATCGCCGGGTTTGCCGGATCCGAGGTGACCGTTGCCCTGACCGCCAACCCAAACGATCCGAAAGCCGTCCTGCTGCGCGCCCGCTTTTCGGATGGCCAGGAATTGCTGACCATGGGCGACGGCAGCATTCAGGCAAAACAGGCGAAGCCTTGAGTTGAATTTGAAATTGAAGCTATGAAATCCGCCTACGAACTCGCCATGGAACGTTTGAATAAAAACGCTCCGACTGCAAAAGTAACCGACAAACAAAAGAAACAGCTCGCCGAACTCGATGCAAAATATTCGGCGAAGATCGCCGAGCGCGAAATCTTCGTGAAAGGCGAATTAGCCAAGGCCAGTGAAAAAGGCGACTACGAGGAGTTTGAAAAAATCGAAAAGCAACTCGTGAGCGATCGCAAATCGCTCCAGGCCGAGCTGGAAGAAAAGAAAGAAGCGATCCGCCACAGCAAATAAACGGTTCGCCCCGGCGGCGGAAGGGCTGCGAGGTCGCGGAAGGGCTCTGCCAGCTCAGTTGCGTGGCGCGTTCCGCTCAAGGAAATCCACCAGCACGGCGGCCATTACTTTCACGCCGGCCACGAGGCATTCTTCATCAACGTCAAACTCCGGCGTGTGCGCTTCGGCGACAATTTTTTTCGCAATGTTTCCAGAGCCCAAACGGTAGAAGAATCCAGGGATAACTTTTTGGTAATACGAAAAATCCTCCGCGCCCATGCGTTGCGGAATGTTGATGACATTGGTTTCCCCAAGCGCCCGGCGCATGGAAGGCAACGTTGTCTCGACCAGCTTCGGATCGTTCATCACCACGACGGTTCCCTCGATCATTTGCAGATCATAGGTGGCTCCGTAAGCGGCGGTCACGCCATCGAGGGTTTGTTTCATCAGCTCCTTGATCCGGGACCGAACTTCCTCGCTCAATGTGCGCACGGTCCCTTCCATCTTCACTTCTGGCGTGATGATGTTGCGCCGGTTGCCGCCGTGAATGGTTCCAATGGTGATGATAACCGGCTCGAAAGAATCAAGGCGCCGGCTCTTGATCGATTGCAACGCCGTGACGCATTCCGCCGCGACCAGAATCGTATCGACTCCTTTCTGCGGCATGGCGGCGTGCGCCATTTTTCCTTTGATCGTGAGGTCAAACATCTCGGATGAAGCCTGGGCGGGACCGGCGCGGAAGCCGACTTTTCCAGCGTCAATTTCCGTGGTGGTGTGCAAACCAAAAATCGCGATCGGCTTGGGATTTTCCAGCGCGCCTTCCTTGATCATCATGGTTGCGCCGCCCTCCTCGCCGACCGGCGGACCTTCTTCGGCGGGTTGGAAAATGAACTTGATCGTGCCGGGAATCTGCTCGCGCATTTTGCTGAGAACTTCGGCGACGCCCAGTTGTACACTGGCATGTACGTCGTGGCCGCAGGCGTGTTTGACCCCGGGATTCAGCGATTTGTAAGGCACGTCCATCGTTTCGTTAATGGGAAGCGCGTCAAAATCCGCGCGCACGGCGACCACTCCACCCGTCTTGCCCCCTTTGAGCAAAGCGACGATGCCGTGGTGGGCCACGTTGGTGCGAATCTCGTCCATGCCCAACGCTTTCAATCGCTCGGCAATGATTCGCGAAGTGCGTTCCTCGCGGTTGGCCAACTCCGGGTGCTTGTGAAAATCGCGACGCTGCTCGATCAGGCTCGCGCGCAATGATTCGGCGGCGACGGAAATCCTGGCGGAGCGCTCTTCCTGCGCCGCCTCGTTGCCCTGCGCGGTTGCGACCAAAACCATCGTGGCGAGGACAAGGGACAAAGCAAAGTTCATTGCCACAGATTGAAAAAGATTCAGCGTCGAGTCGCAATCAGTTTCGCGGGCGGCGCTCGTGTTGAGCAAAATTGAATGGCAAGCGGCCTTGCCTCAGTAGCCCGCGAGATCGTTGAAAGCGATTCCCGGACTGCGGTAGGAGAAAGTCATTTCGCTGGCGGAAAAACGGCTGGCGGTCTTCACGTGCAAGTCGCCAAAGAGCACATTGACGCGGCGGTTATGCGCCGGAGAGGGCAAGCCGAAGAGCACCTCTTGCGAATAGTTGTCCGGATCCGCGTCATCCGGCTCAAAGGGAAAATTCGCGTCGCCGGACAAAATAAATTGAGCGGGATAGCGGATGCGCCGCAGGCTCGTATTGGCGAACTGATTGCCGGCATTCACGTAAGCGGCGCGCGCGCTGATGAAATAGTTGAAGGGCGATTTCTGATACGCCAGGCACAGCGAGGGGCAACGCAGGATATTCGTCGTCTGGTAATAGCTCAGCAACGGCTGCATCCACGGGACGGGATTGGTGCTGCCCCAAGGCACGCTGGCCGTCGCGCGCGGCAGGGAATCATCGTGGTCATCGCCATACATTTGCATCGCCAGGCCAAGCTGCTTGAGGTTGTTGATGCATTTCATGGTAATCGCCTTCTCCTTGGCTTTGGCGAGGGCAGGCAACAAAAGTCCCGCGAGAATGGCGATGATCGCAATGACGACCAGCAACTCAATCAAAGTGAACGCAGCATTCCTGCGAACAGGTTGAAAAGTTCTGGTAATTGTCATAGGTGATTACTGACGCTGGCTGATGAAATAAAATTTAATCTAAATTTGGGGTCGAAGGGAAACTGTCCCGCCGCGGGAGGGTCGGCCAACCCAATTCGGCCACCGCCCGAGGCGCTGGCACCGGAATGGGGTTTAGCAATTCTCGAATAAATATAAACAAAAAATGTTGAGCCGCACCCAATTGCCCTCCGCACATTGAGCGCGAACTGATGTTCGTCGATTCATTCCATGAAGCGGAGGTCGCAGAATTAGCTGCGTCGCCTCAGCCGCGGCCAGAGCAGGATACAACCTGCTTCCACTGCGGCACGCAGTGCCGCGATTCTCTTTACACCAAAGAGGAGAAGGCGTTTTGCTGCAATGGTTGTCTCACCGTTTTTGAGTTATTGTCCGAAAATGGCCTGGAGAATTTCTACGCGCTCAGCGATTCCGCCGGCGTCCGGATCAAGCCGGCCAATCAAACGGACACATTCGGCTATCTCGACGAGCCGGTCGTGCGCCAGCTCCTCGTGGATTTCACGGACGAACGAACCACGCGCGTCACGTTTCGAGTTCCGTCCATCCATTGCATCGCTTGCGTCTGGCTGCTCGAAAACCTCTTCCGGCTGCAACCCGGCATTGGCCAATCGCAGGTCAATTTCCTGCGCAAAGAGATCGCGCTGACCTTTGAGAATTCCAAGGTGAAGCTCAGCCGCGTCGTCGAACTGCTGACCTCCCTCGGCTACGAGCCGGATCTAAAACTCTCCAATCTCGATTCCCAAAAGAAGAATCCGGTGTCGCGCCGCCTGTGGCTGCAAATCGGTTTCGCTGGCTTCGCCTTCGGGAACATCATGCTGTTCAGCATTTCATCCTATCTCGGGCTGGACAGCTTCACTGGCCCCGCTTTCAAAAAACTCTTTGGTTATCTGAGTTTGCTCCTGGCTTTGCCGGTGTTCTTCTACAGCGCATCCGATTATTGGCGCTCCGCCTGGACAAGCCTGCGCGGCAAAATGCTGAACATCGATGTGCCGATTGCCGCGGGGATTGTCGCCTTGTTTGCGCAAAGCGTTTATGAAGTTCTATCCGGTCACGGCGAAGGCTATTTCGATTCCCTCTGCGGACTGCTGTTCTTCCTGCTCTGCGGAAAACTCTTCCAACAAAAGACCTACGATCAACTCGCCTTCGATCGCGACTACAAATCTTTCTTCCCGCTCTCGATTACCCGGCGCAATTCCAGCGATGAATCCGAGGAACGCGTCGCACTCGCCCAGCTGGCCGTCGGCGATCGATTGCTCATTCGCAACGGCGAATTGATTCCAGCCGATTCACGCCTCGTCGCGGGCGATGCCGTGATCGATTACAGTTTCGTCACGGGCGAGTCGGAGCCAGCCTCCAAATCGCGCGGCGATTACCTTTATGCCGGCGGGCGGCAGGTCGGCGGAACGATCGAACTGGAAACCGTCAAAGCCCTTTCACAGAGTTATCTCACCTCGCTCTGGAATCAGGAGGCGTTTCGCAAAGGCAAAGGAGATTCGCTCAACACACTAACGAACAATTACAGCCAGCGTTTCACCAAGATCATCATCGCCGTCGCGGTCGGCGCGGCTCTCTTCTGGTGGGTAAAAAACCCCGCCATTTCTCTGAAAGCATTCACATCCGTTTTGATCGTGGCATGTCCCTGCGCCCTGGCGCTGGCCGCGCCCTTCACGCTCGGAACCGCCCAACGCGTTCTGGCGCGACGCAATATTTTCCTCAAGAGCTCGAACGTCATCGAGGATCTCGCGCGGGTGGACTCCGTGGTCTTCGACAAGACCGGCACGTTGACTGCGGTCGGCGCGCAGTCAATTCGCTTCGACGGCGAACCGCTTTCTGCAACCGAAGAAACCTCGATCGGCTCCATCGCCAGGCAATCGACGCATCCATTGTCCATGCGCGTGGCCGAATTTCTCGCCGAAGGATCCGTCGCGTCAGTCCGTTCCTTTGCGGAAGGCGCCGGTCGCGGCATCGAGGGAATTGTCGCCGGACACGAAATTCTATTGGGATCGGCAGCCTGGCTTGGCTTGCGCGGCGTGCAGGTTTCGGTCGCTGGCGATTATTCCCAGGAACAGCAAGGCAGCCTGGTGCATGTCGCCATCGATCAGCGTTATCGCGGAACATTTGTTGTGGCGAGCGCCTTGCGGACAAATGTGGAGCCGCTGGTTCGCGCCCTTTCGGCCGATTACGAACTCACCCTGCTCAGCGGTGATAATGAGAAACAGCGCGACACATTCGCCGCCATGTTCGGCGAGCGCACGCAATTCAATCAGTCGCCGCTGAACAAATTGGAATTCATCCACGCGCGCCAACGCAGCGGCAAAACCGTGATGATGGTGGGCGATGGCTTGAACGATTCCGGCGCGCTGCAACAGAGCAACGTCGGCATGGCGGTCGTGGAAAAAATCGGCGCATTCTCCCCCGCCAGCGATATCATCATGGACGCGTCGCTGGTGCCGCAGTTGCATGAGATTCTCCGCTTCTCGAAACGCGCGGTCACGGTCGTTCGCCTCAGCTTTTTGATCTCCACGATTTACAACCTCGTGGGAATCAGCATCGCGGCGCGCGGGCTTCTTTCGCCGGTCGTCTGCGCGATCTTGATGCCGCTTAGCTCGGCAACCGTCGTCGCCTTCGCCTGCGGAGTCACAACCTGGATGGGCCAACGCACCTTCTCGCGGCTGGTCAACCGGCCTGGAAACGATCATGGCAGGCAAAGCTCAGCCAGCTCGTTGAGCGCGCTAACCCCAAAGTTACAGGAGGCCGCGTGAGCATCATTTTCATTTTAATCCCGCTGAGCATCGTCATCGCCGCCTGCTTTTTGGGCTGCTTTGTCTGGGCCGTTCGCAGCGGCCAATATGAAGACACCTGCACCCCTTCCATGCGGATGCTGACTGAAGACGCCACGCCGAGCGCCGAGCGCAAAAACATTTCACCCCATAACACGAAATAACATGAATGTAGAACCAACCGCAAAAACACCGACTGGCTCCCGACCCATCGTAGAAACATTCCGATACGACAACCGAATCGTCCGCGCGTTTGCGATTGCCACCGTCATCTGGGGCATCGTCGGAATGAGCGCCGGATTACTGGCGGCCGTGCAACTATTCTGGCCGGAAGCAAACCTCAACCTCCAGTTCGTCTCCTTCGGACGATTGAGGCCACTGCACACGAACGCCGTGATTTTCGCCTTCATCGGCAACGGCATGTTCATGGGAATTTATTATTCGCTCCAGCGATTGTGCAAAGCGCGGATGTTCAACGACAAGTTGAGCTGGATTAATTTCTGGGGCTGGAACGCAATCATCGTCGCCGCGGCCATCACTTTGCCGCTCGGTCTAACCACCAGCAAAGAATACGCGGAACTCGAATGGCCGATCGATATCGCCATCGCGCTCATCTGGGTGGTGTTCACGGTGAACCTGATCGGCACGATCCTGAAACGCCGTGAGAAACATCTCTACGTCGCGATCTGGTTTTACATTGCGACCGCGCTAACGGTTGCGGTGTTGCACATCGTCAACTCAATAGAAGTTCCGGCAACCCTATTCAAGAGCTACTCAATGTATGCCGGAGTTCAGGATGCGCTCGTGCAATGGTGGTATGGCCATAACGCCGTCGCCTTCTTCCTTACCACGCCTTACCTCGGTTTGATGTATTACTTCCTGCCCAAGGCGGCGAACCGTCCGGTGTTCTCCTATCGCCTATCGATCATTCACTTCTGGGCGTTGATTTTCATCTACATCTGGGCCGGGCCGCATCACCTGCTCTACACCGCGCTGCCCGATTGGGCCCAGTCTCTGGGCATGGTGTTCTCCGTGATGCTCGTCGCTCCATCGTGGGGCGGCATGTTGAACGGGCTGCTCACCTTGCGAGGTGCGTGGGACAAGGTTCGCCAGGATCCCATGCTCAAGTTTATGGTCGTCGCTATAACCGCTTACGGCATGGCCACCCTCGAAGGCCCGATGCTCGCGATCAAGAGCGTCAACTCGCTTTCGCATTACACGGATTGGACCATCGCCCACGTTCACACCGGCGCGCTCGGCTGGAACGGGTTTCTCACTTTCTCGATGCTCTATTGGCTCTTCCCACGGCTCTACAACACCAAGCTCTGGTCAACCAAGCTGGCGAACTACCACTTCTGGATCGCACTGCTCGGCATGGTCTTCTACGTCATCCCGATGTATTGGAGCGGCATCACCCAAGGCTTGATGTGGAAACAATTCACCGCCGATGGGTTCCTGCAATACCCGAACTTTCTGGAAACCGTGCTCAACCTGATTCCAATGTATCGCCTGCGCGCCGTCGGTGGGTCGCTCTATATCTTTGGCGCTTTCCTGATGGCGTTTAACCTCTGGAAAACCGCCCGGAGCGGCGTGTTCCAGCCCGACACCGAAGCGCAAGCCGCGCCCCTCCGCGCTCAAAAGCCGCATGCCGAGGAAAAAAATCCTTGGGGCCATCGCACCCTGGAAGCCAAACCACTCCTGCTCACCGGCCTTGCCCTGGTCGCCGTGCTCATTGGTGGCCTGATCGAAATCGTGCCGATGTATCTGATCAAAGAAAACGTTCCCACCATCTCGAGTGTGAAACCTTACACCCCGCTTGAAGTGCTGGGACGCGACCTTTACATCCGGGAAGGTTGCGTGGGTTGCCACTCGCAAATGATTCGCCCGTTCCGCTCCGAGACGGAGCGCTACGGCGATTACTCCAAGGCGGGCGAATTTGTTTACGACCATCCGTTTCTGTGGGGTTCAAAACGCACCGGACCGGACCTCCATCGCATCGGCAATAAATACCCGGATGCCTGGCACTACAATCACATGGACGATCCACGCACCACCTCGCCCGAGTCGATCATGCCGCGCTATTCGTGGTTGCTGACGCAGAAGCTTGATACGAGTTCCTTGCCGGCGCGGATCGGCGCCTTGCGCAAGGTTGGGGTCCCCTACCCTGCTGGTTACGAACAGATTGCCGAGAAGGAACTTCAGGCGCAGTCCGCCAAGGTCGTGCAGAACCTGGCCACCGGTTCCGTGAAAGCTGAAGCCGACAAGGAAATCATCGCGCTGATCGCCTACCTGCAACGGCTCGGCGTCGATATCAAAGCCACCGGGCCAACCAACGCTCCGGCGGCGGCCCCGGTTGAAGCGCCCAAGAAAACAGCGCAAAAAAAATCCACTGAACAAGCCCGAAACTAATACGTTTATGATCAAAAATGTGCTAACCGATATCGGCGGCGTCGCCGTCTACGGCGTGATCTCGATCTGCCTGTTCTTCCTCGTCTTTATCAGCGCGCTCCTCTGGGCGTTCCTGTTGAAGAAGCCGTTTCTGAAAACGATGAGCTCGCTGCCCCTCAGCGATGAACCACCAACCTCAGTTGAATCCGGAGACAAAATCCATGAATAATAATTCCGACGAACCAAACGATCCGTTGCTGATGGATCACGAAGCCGATGGCATCAAAGAACTCGATAACAATCTCCCGCGGTGGTGGGTCTGGTTGTTCTACCTCTCGATCATCTTCGCGTTCATTTACATGGGCTACTACCATGTGTTCCACATCGGAAAGCTGCAGGCCGCGGAATACGAGACGGAGTGGAAACAGGGCGAGGCGATCAAGGTGGCCGCGTTGACGAAGTTCGAAGCGACGCTCGGTTCCCTCACTCCATCGAAGGACTCCACCGTGCTGAATCAAGGCGCCCAGGTCTACACAACCTACTGCTCGCCCTGCCATCGACCCGACGGCGGCGGACTGGTTGGACCAAACCTCACGGATGATTATTGGATCCACGGCTCAAACTATGTGGACAACTTGAAAACCATTATCAACGGGGTTCCGGAGAAAGGCATGCTCACCTGGAAAGGCATCCTCAAGCCGAGCGACATCCAGGCGGTCGCCAGCTACATCTACACTTTGCGCGGCACGAAACCGCCGAATCCGAAACTGCCGGAGAACCTGCAGCAGGCACCTACGGGACCGAGTCCCTTCGAGTGATGCCAGATTGATCTAACACGGGCGGTGCCAAGCCGCCCGTGGTTTGAAGAACCGTATGAACAACACCTCCCAGCCCTCGAGCAACGCCGACCCGCACGGGCCCGCCCAGCAGGTCAACTGGGAGGATTTTCGCGACCATCTCGCAACAGCCGACAAGCAAGGCAATCGCCGCTGGATTTATCCAAAGAAACCCGCAGGCCGGTGGTATGACCGCCGCACCTACGTGAGTTGGCTGCTACTCGCGATCATGTTCGCCGGACCGTTCATCCGCATTAACGGAAACCCGCTGTTGATGATCGATATCGTGTCGCGGCGATTTTCCATTCTCGGCCAGATTTTCTGGCCGCAGGACACACTCCTCTTCACGGTCGCAATGCTTGTGTTCGTCGTCGGGATTATCATCTTCACGACGGCTTTTGGCCGGCTCTGGTGCGGATGGACCTGCCCGCAAACTTTGTTGATGGAAATGGTCTTTCGTAAAATCGAATACGCCATCGAAGGCGACCATGCCGAACAAAAGGCCCTGGCAGCCTCGCCCTGGACTGCCGCCAAGATCAGGAAAAAAACCTTCAAACACGCGATCTTTCTTACCCTCTCGTTCGTCATCGGCAACACGCTGCTGAGCTACATCATTGGCAGCGATCAGCTTTTTCACATCATCGGCGACGATCCGCGAAAACATACCGTGGGCCTGATCTTCATGATTTTATTCACGCTCCTGTTCTACGCGATTTTCGCCCGCTTCCGCGAACAGGCGTGCACCTTCATTTGTCCCTACGGCCGGGTCCAGTCCGCCATTCTCGACGAAAACACATTGGTCGTGGCCTATGACTATAAGCGCGGCGAAAAGCGCGCGCCGCTTCATCGCGAACAAACGGCTGCACAACGCCAGGCGGCCGGATTCGGCGATTGCGTCGCCTGCCGCCAATGTGTCGCCGTCTGTCCCACCGGCATTGACATCCGCGACGGCACGCAAATGGAATGTGTCAATTGCACCGCGTGCATCGATGCGTGCGATAACATCATGGATAAAGTGGGCAGGCCACGCGGCCTGATCCGCTTCGCCTCACTCAACAATATTGAACGGGGCGAGAAGCAGCATTTCACTCCGCGCATGAAAGGTTACAGCGTGGTTCTGGTCGCGTTGATTTCATTGTTCCTGTTCCTGCTCTTCACCCGTTCCGATGTGCAGACCACCTTGCTTCGCGCGCCGGGGGCTCTCTTTCAGAAAACTGCGGATGGCAAGGTGCAGAACATTTACACCCTTAAACTCGTCAACAAAACGTCGCACGACATACCCGTGGAATTGAAGCTGGATAACATCGCCGGCAAACTCACGGTCATGGGGAGCGCCGAGTTAACGGTTCCAAAAGAGAAGCTTGCCCAGTCTTCCGTCATCGTCGAACTGGCTCCGGACAAATTAACCGGAGCCACCACCAAACTGAAGGTGGGCATCTATTCAAAAGGCAAACTGCTGGACAGCGTGAACACCGTTTTCGTCGGGCCACGCGAGTAACTTAATTTTATGAATACACCCGCCACTCCGAAACCGAATTCGCGCAATCCCTGGCCGATCGCCATCGTCGCCTACTTCGTTCTCTTCATTTCGTTCATCATCGGCTACATCATTTGGTCCACTGGACAACGACAGGATCTGGTCCGCAGCGATTACTACGAGCAGGAAATAAAGTTTCAGCAGCGACTCGACAGTATGAATCGCACCCAGCCGCTTCGCGCGCAGGTTGCAGTCACCTTCGATCCCGCCACTCGCGCGGTTCGAATCGCTCTACCCGTCGAGAATGGAAAACCGAGCATTGGCGAAATCGATTTGTATCGCCCATCGGATTCCCGTCTCGATAAAAAATTTCAACTCGCGCTCGACGCCCAAGGAATCCAGCACCTGGACGCCGCGAAGCTCCGCCCCGGCCGATGGAAAGTGCGCGTGCAATGGACGGTGGACGGACGCGATTATTTCTTCGATCAAGCACTCGTGATTATCTGACGATGGAACTTTGGACGGCATTTATTCTCGGCCTGGTGGGCAGCCTGCATTGCGCGGGGATGTGCGGCCCGCTCGCGCTGGCTTTGCCGGCCACCGGAAACTCGCAAACCAGTTTCACGCTGGGTCGAATCGCCTACAACGCCGGTCGCGTGGTGACCTACAGTTTGCTCGGCGCGCTTTTCGGCGTGGTCGGAAAAGCCTTCGCGCTCGCCGGATTGCAGCGATGGCTTTCGCTAATTGCCGGCATCGCCATCCTCCTCGCATTCTTCGCCACGACCAAGTTTGCGCTGAACACGCGCATCTCTCTCGCCGTCACCGTTTTGAAGAACGCCCTCGGAAAACTTCTGCAACGCCGCACCTTCAACTCCCTCCTCCTGCTCGGCATGTTGAATGGATTGCTTCCCTGCGGCTTGGTTTACGTCGCGTGCGCGGGCGCGGCAGCCACGGGCGAATTCGTTTCCGGAATTCAATACATGTTCCTCTTCGGTCTCGGCACCGTCCCTATGCTGCTCTCGATCGGCCTGCTTGGAAAAAAACTTCACTTCGCGCTGCGGTTGAAATTCCAGAAGCTCATCCCAATCTGCTTCGTCCTGCTCGGCGTGTTGCTGATCCTGCGCGGATTATCGCTCGGCATTCCTTACGTCAGCCCCGATCTAGCCAGCGGCGGTTGCTGCCATTGAGCTAGAGTGCGAGCAGAAGTTTTTTAATTTCCTTCAAACGCGCGGGCGCATCCTTCTTCGAAAGGCGCGGAAATTTTCCGCCGATCATCACAAAATCGTTGTTGCGCGTGAGCATCAGCTTGTCGCCTTGAACTTCGATTGTTGTCACCTGTTTTTCCGCCGCGAGCACTTTCAGTTCGCCGACCTGCAACAGCAATTCAACCGAGGCGGGCAACGGCCCGAAGCGGTCGCGCAATTCCTTCTTCATCGCGTCGAGCGCCGTCTTCTCCTCAACCTGCGCAAGCTTGCGATAAATCTCGATGCGCTGCTGCGCCTCCGCAATGTAGTTCAGCGGAATGTAGGCTGTAGAAACTTTCAGCTTTGCGCTTTCTGTCTTGGGTTCGCTCGGGCGTTCGACGAACGTGCTGACCTCGCGCGGAATGTTGATTTCAAATTCGGGCCTCTTCTTTCGGGCCTCCGGCTCCTGTTTTCTGCCTCCCTCTTCGCCCGGACTCATTGCGAGAAAATCTATTCGCACCTGAACTTCAATGCGCTTCTTCACTTTCTCGCCCTTGAGCGCGCTGACGCTTTGCTTGAGCAATTGGCAATAGAGTTCAAAGCCGACGGCTGTGATGTGCCCGCTCTGTTGCGCGCCCAATAGATTTCCCGCTCCGCGAATTTCCAGGTCGCGCATGGCAATTTTGAATCCGCTCCCGAGCGTCGAATATTGTTTGATTGCGCTGATTCGTTTGCGCGCATCAGTGAGCAATCCGGCGTGGCGCGGCAACAAAAGATACGCGTAGGCCTGATGCTTGTAGCGGCCAACGCGGCCACGCAGTTGATACAAATCGCTCAAGCCGAAGCGGTCCGCGCGATCGATGATAATCGTGTTCGCGTTCGGAATATCGAGACCGCTTTCTATGATCGTCGTCGAAAGCAACACGTCCGCTTCTCCATTGATAAACTTCGTCATCACCTCTTCCAGGTCATCCGCGTGCATCTGGCCGTGACCGACGAGAATCCGCGCATTCGGCACGAGCGTGCGCAGGCGATGCGCGACCGACTCGATATCCATCACGCGATTGTGCAAATAGAAAACCTGCCCGCCGCGATTCATCTCGCGCTGCACCGCGTCGCGAATGGTGCGCTCGTCATATTGCGTAACAATCGTCTCCACCGGCAAACGATCCTGCGGCGGCGTTTCGATCGTGCTCATGTCGCGCGCGCCGGTGAGCGCGAGATAAAGCGTCCGCGGAATCGGCGTCGCGCTGAGCGTCAACACATCGACGAGCCGTCGCAGCATTTTGAATTTTTCCTTGTGCAACACGCCGAAACGTTGCTCCTCGTCGATCACGACCAAACCGAGATCCTTGAACTCAATGTCCGATTGCACGAGGCGATGCGTGCCGATCACGATATCCACCGCGCCCTCGGCGAGATCGCGAATAATCTTTGCCTGATCGCGGCGCGTGCGAAAACGCGAAAGCACTTCCACGCGCACCGGATAATCGGCCATCCGATCGCGGAAGTTATTAAAGTGCTGCTGCGCAAGGACCGTGGTCGGCACGAGAATCGCCACTTGTTTTCCGCCCATCACCGCTTTGAAAGCGGAGCGAATTGCAATTTCCGTCTTGCCGAAACCAACGTCGCCGCAAATCAACCGGTCCATCGGGCGCGCCGTCTCCATGTCGGCCTTTGCCGCGAGAATCGCCTTCATCTGGTCGGGCGTTTCTTCGTAAATGAACGATCCTTCGAACTCGCGTTGCCACGCATTATCGGGCGGAAAGCTGTGACCCGGTTGCGATTCGCGCGCCGCTTGAATCGCGAGAAAATCACTGGCGACATCGCGCACCGCCCGTTCGGCCTGCTCCTTGGTTTTGCCCCAGCGCGTTCCGCCCAAAGTGTTCAACACCGGCCGCGCTTTGCCCGCGCCCACATATTTGCTGACCAGATGCGACTCGGTCACCGGCACATAGAGTTTTGGCGAAGGCTCACTGGGATTGCCGGGCGCGTATTCGATCGCGAGACATTCCTGCCCGGCGTCCGCTCGCACCGCACCGTCCTTTCCTTTCGTCCCCAGCGCGGAAGGAACCATCTTCAAACCGAGGTAACGACCGATTCCATATTGCAAATGCACGACGTAATCGCCCTCCTCAAGATCCGCGAAATCAATGTCGAGCAGCGAGCGGGTGGTTTGCGCGTGCGGCGATTTCAACCGGCGCGGACGTTGCACTTTGTAACGGCCAAAGATTTCTGCATCGGTGACGACGACCAATTTCGCGGCCTCAAAAATAAATCCACGCGCCAAAGTGCCGAGGTGAAGGTGCAACGCGTTGACGTTGCCGAAGCCATATTCCCACCAAATCTCATCGAAGCGCTGGCGTTCGCCGTCGTTGTTGCAGAAGACGTGAACCGCATAGCCTTGCCGCGACCATCGGTGAATCTGCTCGAAAAACTCTTTGCGCTGCGCCTGCGCAATCTGCGGTTCGGGCGGACGATTTCCGATCGGCCGAAAGACTTCGAGCCCTTGGAATTTCAACTGGGCTTTTGCATCGGCTGGCTCGGCGTAAGGAAAGTTTTCGAGAACCTCAACTTCGCTTCCTTGCTCCAGCGAAATGGAAACCATCTCCTTGCCCGCGACCGCGGCCAAAAAGTTTTCCCAGGAAACAAAGAACGGATCGCCCTCGGGAACCTGTTCTTCGTAGCGAGCCGCCTGTTGCTCGATCAACTCCGGCTCGCAGATCAGGAAAATGGTTTCGCGCGGCAAATAATCGAGCAGCGTGGCAAGGGATTCGGTTCCGCGTTCACCGCTCTGCGTTCCGCGTTTCAATATTCCCAATTCACCACCGGGCGGAATCAACACCTCGGAAATCTCCTCCTTGGAAATCTGGCTGAACTGATCGAAGTAGCGCAGCGATTCCAATTCGTCGCCAAAAAATTCCAGTCGCACCGGCCACGGACTCGTGATCGGCCACAAGTCAACGATGCCGCCGCGCAACGAAATCTCGCCGCGTTGCGTGACCTGCGCCTCCGGTTCGTAGCCCTGCTCTTCCAGCCATTCAATCAGATCAAGCGGTTCCGTCTGGTCGCCGCGTTTCAACAAACGAGTGCGTTTTTGAATTTCTGCCGGCGGAAATGTTTTTTGCAGCAGCGCCGTGGCGCTCGTGAGGACGAGTTTTGAGTTTTGCGCTTTTAAATTTCCCGAAAGCGCGACCAGGGTTTCAAGCCGGTCACTGATCACATCGGCGTGCGGCAGCTTCGATTCGTGCGGCAACATTTCCCAGGCGGGAAAGAAAAGCGGTCGAGGGCCGGGCGTCGAAGGTTGAGCGCCCGGAGCCGGCGCGTCTTTTTCCGGCGTTCGCCCCCCGGCGTTCGCCCTTGGACCCGCACCAAGCCACGTCTCGATATCCTGCTGAAAGCTCTCCTGCGTCTTCAATCCTTCCGTCACGACCACGATGGGGCGTTCGGGAAAAATGTGCGCGAGCAGCGCGGCGAAAAAGGGCTGCGCGGATGGACTGACGTCGGAACAAGACAATGCGCCGTCTGACTCCAGACGCCGCAGCAGGTCGTGCGCGGCGGGAGTTGACGAAACGGCGGCGAATAAATCACCGGCCGCTATTGGCCGATCTTGCCCCAAAGCGTGGGGAAAGTCGCAGCGGAATTGGCGCCCGTCAAGGCGCGGAGGGAGTCCCGGCGTTTTCGGAATGATTCGGTTTTAATACTTCCCCGCTTTGTAAACTGCCCCTAGCTTCGCCACGTGCACTGGCTGCCGGTCATTCAACGGGAACTGCAAATTGCCGCGCGACGGCGCTCCACCTACCGGCAACGCGTGATGGTGGGAGGAATTGCGGCGGCAGCCATGATGGTCTTCATTTTGTTCAACCCAGCCATCTCCGCACAATCCGGCCGCGAATTATTTCGTCTGATGGCGTGGGCGATGTTCCTCTACAGCCTTTTGGAAGGAATGCGCGAGACGGCGGATACGCTGGCCCAGGAACGACGCGAGGGAACGCTCCATCTGTTATTCCTGACCGATCTCCGCGCCTGGGACATTGTGCTTGGCAAACTCGGCGCGGGCGCAATCAAGTCTTTCACCGCCCTGCTCTCTGCTCTTCCCATCGTCGCTCTGCCGCTCTGGCTTGGGGGCGTGACGATGGCCGAATGCGGACGCGTGATGCTCACCCTGGCGGTGACCCTCGCTTTTTCGCTGGTCAGCGGAATTTTGATTTCTTCCTTCAGCAAAAGCGCATTTGTTGCCTTGATCGGCTCGGCCATCTTTGTCCTTCTCGTGATGTTGATTCCGACGGTTCTCTTTTGGAGCAGTTCATCTTGGCCACATTGGATTGCGGGCCCTTTCGGAATGTTCAACCACGCGATGGATCCTCTAGCCGGGTTGCTCGCATCCAGCTTCCACAAAGCCACTTTCTATTCCATTCTGCTTTGCGCCGTTCTGCTCTGGCTCTCGGGTTTCATTCTGTCGCGAACATGGAACCGAGAATCGAGTCCATCCCCTCTTTTCGCAAAACTACTGAAACCCACCACGGGGTTAAGTGAAGCTTGGGGCGGTCAATCCGCCGAGACGTTTCCGCCAACCTGGCTCGCTGAAAAAAGTCTGCCGGCCCGAAGAATTCTTTGGCTCCTTCTGGCCGCAGCCTCTGGACTTTCATTTGTTCTAGGCGCGTTCTTCGGAACTCCCGGGATTATCAGCGCGTTCATCGTGCAACTCATTCTTGGGTTTCTGATTAAGTTCTGGGTTGCCGCTCTTGCCGTCCAGCCGTTGAACCTCGCTCGACGCACGGGCGCGTTGGAACTCCTTCTCTGCACGCCCGTCGCGCCGGAAGCCTGGGTGCGAGGACAAATGGATGCGTTGCGCGCTTATTTCGCCGCTCCTGGCGCAGTCCTCGCTTTCGGCCCAGCCATTTGCGGTTCGTTAGGGAGCGCCTTCTTTTTTCCAAAATCGTCCGGAGAAGAAATCGTTCCATTCATGGTTTACGGGGTGTTTTGGTTCCTTCTCTTCCAACTCGATATGAACGCGCTCTGCTACACCGGACTGTGGTTCGGCCTGGCCGAAGCGCAAACTCCGCGAGCCGTGACCAAGACCTTGTTTCGAATCATGGTCTTGCCCTGGCTCACCCTGTTGATTCCACTGCTCGGTTTTCTCGGCCTCCTCATCTGGCCGTGGGCATGGATGGCGTGGTCGTCAAAAAAGCTGAACACCCAGCTCAAAGAGCAGGCAGGCAAACCGATCAGCGAAGAAAGCAAGGTTTAGCAGCTTGCGCTCAAGCAGTGCTGTGTTCATTGTTCATCCGCTTTTCCACCAAAGCAAAAGCAAAGCAGCGACGCCGAGTAAACTCAATCGCCAGACGCTCGGCTCTGGAATTGGCCGCAAGCTGAAGGATTGAAGGCCAATTAATGGGCTCGGCAAAGTCGGTGGCACTCCGTCAGGATCGCCTCCCCGAATGTAAAGGAGCAGTGATTCTCCATATCCGCCTGCCCCAAGTGCCGCGACTTCTTCCCAGGTTGCTCCCAGCCGCGTGTCCCATGCACGCACTTGCACCCACGCAAACTGACCGCTGCCAACCTGATTGACAGCCATTGACCTGGTCGACGTAAAATATCCGGCAGAGAGGCCTGTGCCTAGAGTGGCAAATACTCGTTGCCCTGAAAAGAAGTCGAGCGTAGGAACAAGTGAGTTATTGTTGGCCCCTCCCCATAATTCTGCCGCATAAACTGCTCCAGACAAAAGATTACTCTCTGCATCCAATACAGGCGCGTTTGGATTGTTAGAGAAGCTAAAATTCTGGAGCAAAAATGTTGATTGCGCCATCGAATTGAAAGTCCAAATACTGATAACGCAGCTTATAACGAAAACGCTTAATTTCATCCGGCTCCTTTCCGGCGGAACCAGAGCAACGCGCCGAGGCCAACCAAACTCAATTGCCAAACCGCCGGTTCGGGAACCGGTCGCAAGCTGAAGGATTCAAGGCCGATTAATGGGTTCGGAGACGTAGGAGGCGCCCCATTCGGATTACCTCCGGAGATATGCAGAAGCAACGATTCTCCATAACCACCAATGCCCAAAGCGGAAACTTGTTCATAAGTCGATCCAAAACTGGTGTTCCAAGCGCGGACTTGCAGCCAAGCTAACTGACCGCTGGGAACTTCATAGACGGTCATCGGATTTATCGATGTGAAATAACCCGCAGAGAGGCCTGTTCCGAAAGCCAGAAAGACTCGTTGACCAGTATTAAAATCGAGAGTCGGAGAAAGTGAATTACTGGCAGCTCCACCCCACAGTTCTACCGCATAACCAACGCCTGCTAAACGATTGCCTTCAGCATCAAGGACCGGAGCGTCGATACCAGAAAATGAGTTATAGTTTTCCAATCGAAACGTAGACTGTGAGATGGCGTCGGAAGCAAAAAAACCGATAGCAAAAGCTAAAATAATTGAGTTTGTTTTCATAAAAATGATCTTATGGCCAACTTAAACGAAGAAAACGAATGTCACTTTGTTTTCGAGGATAAAGCGTGCTGGCTGATTGGAGGCGGTAATCCGTCCACGAAACGTAAACCGAACCCTCGCTCGCCCAAGCTCCATTATATTCACCTACGTGTCCCTTGTATGCGTCATCGGTGACAAGTGGATCACCTATACCGTTTAGCAAAGGCCAATCCGGATACCACCAATTCAAATTCACGTTGCCCGGAGGATAAACAGGGTCGTAAAAACCAACGTTTGTATTTTGTAAAAAAGCTCCGGAAAAGACAGGTGGAAAATTTTTCGTCGTAATTTTGAACTCGCTGTCAAAACTAACAGTTCCGTTTGTGGAAATCGATCCGAACCGCCCATACAAATCCATTAAAAAATTATTCGTGTCATTTCTGCGATCATACCACGCCATGAACAATTGGGTTCCACCTGGCTTAACCGCCAGCACGGGCATCCACTGATCATTAGTCGTCGAATCTGAGTTGATGCGAAGTGGTGCAGTCCAATTTGTCCCACCATTCGTGGAGCAAACAAAGAAAACATCTGCCATATCACTTGCATTCGTTCCGCGGTCAGCATATGCCACATATAAGTGATTTGTTTTCTCTGGATTTGCGGCGGGTACCGGAAATGGAAGCACGTTGAACGTGTCATTTGTCGCAGCATTGTTGCTACGTCGCAGCCGCAGATTACCGTTGTTCGAGTCAGTTGAAACGAGTTGGCAAACCGTCGCAACGCTTCCCAGAGTGGTTCCACGATCGCGCACTTCGCGCATTTTAATCCAGTTTGTTGAATTACCGCCGGTGGTGGTGCGCTCCTCCCAAAAGCTATAAGTGACATGGTTAGTGCCCATCATTGGAATCAGCGATTGAATACCGACTACATTGTCAGCGCCAAATTGACGAATGACGACCGGAGAAGACCAATTTGTGCCGTAATTTGTGGACGTAGTGAGCCAAAGCGCGTTTGTTGTTCCCACATTCCCTTTGCATCCGAGATAAAGATCGTGTTGTCCAGTTCCAAAAGCATTGTCCACTGCGATCCAAGGCTTATCCGATTGTTCAATTTCGTCTCGAACAATTACAGGACTTTCAAAACTGACGCCGTTGTTTGTTGATTTCCAGAGCGGGATTCCTTTGTACCCTTGATTGCGCGGAGAGGTGCCTGCCAGATAAACGATTCCCACTGATGAATCGATTGCGAGAACCGGATCGCCCGCATCGCCATCATCGTCGGTAGGGTTTCCAGCCCGACTTAACGGTGGAACACCCATGTCTTCAAAAGTCGCTCCATTATCCTGTGAAACGGCATACGCCACGAAACGCGGAGTTCTGTTGGTCAGAACGTCTGACTGTCCCAGCGAATAGACGCCTAGATTCGAATCCACCCACGCGACAATGACATTCGTGCCGAGCACGGCGCAGGTGGTTTCAAACTGGCTGTTCTGCTCGTTTTCGCAGTCATTGCGACGATCGTTCACCAATACATTCTCCATCTGTGCATCGGTGAAGAGCGCGTTGACGCTGTGGCTGTTGGTGGGCGAAGTCTTCGTGACGAGCAATTCATAGGCGTCCGTCAGGCCATCGGCGTCCGTGTCATTCGTCGTTCCCAGAACATAAAATGCCTGACGGCACGCGCCGTTGGTGATGGCAACGGACTGGCTGTTCGTGCCTCGCGCCATCCACTGCCAATCGCAATCTTTGACGGAATCTCCGTGCAAAAGAAACGTGCGGTAAAGATCATACGGCGCTGCATCAGGCGCATGCAGCAGAAGCGTCACGATCCCGTTCGTGGCACCGGTCAGTTCGACCCAAAGATCGTTTGTGGAATAATTGTAAGCCGTGGCTCCGCTCGAATTATCAGAGGCACCCCCGCCGTCCTCGGGCGAGGGCGGGCCGCTTTCCTCGCGCAACTGCACGTAGTTTACCGAAGTATCGTCGTAAGCAAAAAAACCGCCGCCCAGATCGTAAACCGGCACGTCAAAGGGCAGAAACGGGAGCGGCGGAAAGTCGGTGTTCTGCAAGGAAAAAAAAGTGTTCCCCAGCGCGCGCGCGCCGCCTGCCCAAGAGAAAAACAGGATCAAACCCAAACAGAGGAGAAAGTTTACCTTTTTCATAACACAAAACCCTTGGCCAAGAAGAACAACCCGACAATGACAATCTGGGTGAATAAGTCAAGAGAACAAAAAAGCTCAAATTCCGCTATAAAGAGACGAACCCGTTGGCTTCATTCGTGATGCAGCCACTTGAGAACATTCGCGAAGTCCGCAGGATAAGGCGCGGTGAAACTTTGCTTCAAGCCAGTGCTCGGATGGAGGAAGGCCAGGTATTGCGCGTGCAACATTTGTCGCGGAGCAGCGACTCCAGTCTCCTTTTCGAAGCGCTGGTTTTGACGCGGGCCGTAAACCAAATCTCCGACAATCGGAAAACCGAGGTGCTGGAAATGGACGCGGATCTGGTGCGTCCGCCCCGTGTGCAACAGAGCTTCCACGAGCGAGGCGCGTGCAAATGTCTCCAGAACACGAAAGCCGGTGCGCGCCTGGCGCCCCTTCCCTTCCGTGACGGTCATGCGTTTGCGCTGCGTGGGATGCCGCGCAATCGCACCGAGAATCTCCCCGCTTTTCGCGGGAAGGTGACCAATGACAATCGCGTGATAGATCTTTTCGACGCTGCGTCCGGCGAATTGTTCCGCAAGTGATTGATGCGCGGCATCGGTTTTCGCCACGACCAGACAGCCGCTGGTATCTTTATCCAACCGATGGACGATGCCGGGTCGCGCGACGCCGCCGATCCCGCTCAGCGCTCCGGCGCAATGATGCAAGAGCGCGTTGACCAAGGTGTGTTCCTCGTTGCCCGCCGCCGGATGCACCACGAGCCCCGCCGGTTTGTTGAGCACGAGCAAATCTTTGTCTTCAAAAAGAATATCGAGCGGGATCTCCTCGGGCTTGGCTTCGGCAGGTTTCGCTTCGGGCCAGTGGACGGAAATTGTTTCACCCGCGTGCGGGTGGTGCGTCGGTTTCACCTTCGCGCCGTTGACGAGAATATTTCCCTCCTCGATCAAGCGTTGAATCGTTCCACGCGAGACCTCGGGAAACTGGGTGCGCAAAAAGGCATCAAGCCGTTGCGTGGGAAGCGAGTGTTCGACGGCAACGGTTTGATTTGTGGCTTCCATGTAAAGGTTGAATCCGTGGAGGAAAATTGAAAACTAGGTTCTAACCTCGGTGGTCGAAGCGCTCTCATTTCGCCACGACAAAATAAAGAGCAAACCGACTCCGACGCAGATCGCGCTGTCGGCAACGTTGAACGCCGGAAAACCAATCTCGGTATCACCGCGGCGTTCGATGTAGAAGCGCAGGAAGTCGATCACGTGATGGCGCGTGGGAAGAATGCGGTCGAATAAATTGCCAAGAATTCCACCGAAGATCAGGCCAAGCGAAATCTGGCCAAGGAGCGTTTTCGTATCGAAATGGTTGCGCCAAAAAAACAAGCCGGCCAATGCGATGGAGGAAACGATGGCAAGCACGGTGTTTTGATCGTGAAACAAGCTCCAGGCCGCGCCGGTGTTGACCCAATGGACCAGCTTGAAAAAGCCGGGGACAATGATCCGCTCCTCGCTGTGGTTGAGCAGTTTCAGCACGGCCAGCTTGGTGAGTTGGTCCGAGGCAAAGATAATTGCCGCGAGCAACGCCATTCGTCGGTTGGCAGTCGATGTCATCGTTTGTAAATCACGCGCGTGCCAACAATCAAGTCGTGCAAGCCGCGTTTGTCTTCGCGGAAGGCGACCATCAGGTAGCCGATGCAGAAAATGATTCCACTGAGGAAAGATGCGAGCATTCGCAGAAATGCCTTCAGGAATCCGATTTTTGAGCCGTCGAGATTAACGATCTTTGCGCCAATCACCATCTTGCCGAGCGTTGCGCCAAAATAACCGTTCAACCCCACGTAATAGACCGTGCTGAGAATTGTGTCGTAAAGGAAGCGCATCCCAAAAAGTTGGGAGAGATCAAAAGTAGTCGCGTTGACTCGCACCGGAATACCAAAAATCAAATACGAGAGCATGATCAGCGCAACCTGGTCCAGAACATAGGCCCCCAAACGCGGCCAGAATCCCACCGTTTCCATTTCATCTGAACCGACGGCTGCCTTGACCTCGCCAATATCCGGTTGCAACTCCTGGTATTGGATTGCGGCGATCCAAGTCCCCATGTCGCTGCGCCAGACTTGAGTTTGACGCCCGACTCTTCCGTCGCGGACCCAGGTTTTCAGCTCGTCGAGCGTCACCGGACCATACTCGCGTCCGTCGCCGCCGATAATCTTATAATTCGTTTCCATGACAATGTGCGCTGGTGTAATCCGGAACGGGGCAAAACACAATTGAATTGTCAAAACTCGCCTTTAGATTCACCGGACAGAAGTTGCGCGGCGGCGGCCAACATCCGCATCGGTTAAATTCCTTATTCGGGTGCAAAGCACGAATATATTTTGTGTGAATCCATCAATTTCTCCTACCGCTCAATCTGTGCGCGGGTTTTTAATCGTCTATGTTCTGTCTTTAATCAAGTTGCGCTCGAAGCCGAGGGCTGGTCTCGCTGGTCGTTTCGGCGCGCTGACGCTGTGTGCCAATGGCGCTGATCTTGACCTTGCCAAATTGCCGCCCGCGGCCTCGCAGAAAATAGATTTCGTCAAAGATTTCCAGCCGATCTTCAGCCAGAGCTGCCTCGGTTGCCCAGGGAGCCCAAACCCACTCCGCATCCCTTGAAAAAGTAACGGCGCGCAATCAGTCTCCTGACTTCCTGGAGCGATGTGACCGGTGGCGTCAAAGGACAAGCGGCCCCTGACCGACAAACCCAGCGCAGCCCTGATCAAAGAGTTGAAACAGCGCAGGTTGCTGGAAGACAAGCTCGTTATCTGGGGCGGAGAATTCGGTCGCACTCCAAATTCCAGGGTCGCGAATTCCGGCTAACTGACGTGGAAGGCGAACTGGTCCCGAAACTCCTCGCGTAAAAAAAATCCACAAATACGAGATTTGTGGATTCGCGATTCGGTGTAAAAAAAGTTAGTCAGCAACGCTAATTTTTCGTGGCTTCACCTGTTCTGTTTTAGGAAGGACCAGGGTGAGAACGCCCTGCTCCATTTTCGCCGAAATTTTTTTCGAATCAATCGCAGGATCAATCTCGAAAACCCGGCGATAATCCGCCATCCGGCTCTCCCGATACATTGTTTCGGCTTTCAAAGCCTCCGGCTGCCGGTGGCCGATGATCGTGATCTCGTTTCCCTCTAGGGTTACTTCCAGTCCCTCCTTGTTCACTCCGGGCATTTCGGCCTCGAGAATGTAGCCATCCTTGTTTTCGTAAATGTCCACCTCCGGTGAAACGAAGTTTATACGACTGACGTTTCCCATCTGTTTTTCTTGCTGCGCAACAGCATTCATAATTTCCTCCATGAAATCTCCCGCGACCAGGCGCGGTTTGATTTGTTGTGATTCAATTTATTTTACACTGACCTCAATTTGTTTTGGCTTGGCTTCCTCCGCCTTGGGCAACGTGATGGTCAAAATTCCATCCCTGTAGCTTGCCGTGACCTTGTCCGAAGCCACTGCCGTTGGCAGAGCAACGCTTCGCTGGAATTGCCCCGAAAACCGTTCGGAGCGATGGGCTCGCGCTCCTTCCGCTTCGTGGAGCTTGCGCTCGCCCGAAACCAGCAAAGTCCCCTCGTGCAACGATACGTCGATATCTTCCTTCTTCATTCCCGGCAGTTCTGCTCTGACGAAGAAGTTGTCTTTGTCCTCGAAAAGATCGATCGCAGGAGCCCAGGTGTTGAACGCCTGGCTGGAACCTTCCATCGGCGATTCGAACAAACGATTCATCTCTTCGCGAAAGTTCAAGAGCTGCTCAAACGGATCGATTGTGGATAGAATTGGTCTCTGCCATCTGGTGATTGTCATAATAATCCTTTCAGTTCTAAGTTCATTTCCAGTTCAGCTTGAGACGTGCCAGAGACACGGCACTCAAGCCAAATCAGATAAGCGCCAGACTTTCAAAGACTTAGAAAAAACCGGCTGGTAAACGTTTGACCTGCCTGGGAAAAAGTGTCACAGCAATCCGGTTCGCACTGGAATTATTTGTCACAGTCATGAAAAAAGAAGCGCTCTCTCTTGCACTCGTCATCTTGTTGGGCATGGCCGGAACCGCAGCCGCAGAACGGCGGGAACTTCGGGTTGGCGTGGCCGGCCACGCGTTTGATCATCTCGGCAACATTGCCGACCAGGCGGAGACGGCTGCCGCGAGCGGTTGCACAATCATTTACGGAACCGGCTTTGGCGGGATCGGCTACCTTGGACTGCCTTTCCCTGCTGAACTTGCCGAGCAGCACAAAACCAATTCTGAATACGTAGCCCGTGCCCGGAGAAGCGGAATCCAATTAGCCCTCGGCTATGTCTGCGCCACTTCAATCGTAAAACTCGAAACATTCGATCGAAACTGGAGCCCCACTTTTCGCGCGCAATTTACAGCGCCGCCGACGGAATGGTTGCAAAAAGATCGTGATGGCAAATCGCTCCCCTCCTGGTACGGCGGAGAGTATCGGCCCGCCTGCATGAACAATCCCGACTGGCGAACTTACGAAAAATTCATTGTCCGCCAGCAACTGGAATCCGGCTATGACGGAATCTTTTTTGACAACCCGACGGTGCATCAACAGGGCTGCTTCTGTGAACATTGCATGAAAAATTTCGCACGCTTTCTGAATGATGAAGGAACGAAACTTGAGTTGCCCAAGACCAACACGGCTGCCTTTCTTCGGAAGATCGCACTCGAACGGCCGAAGGATTTCCTGCGCTTCCGGAGCACGATTGCGCGCGAGTTCCTCGGCGAGATTCGCCGCTATGCTCGAACCATCAACCGCAAAGCGCTGATCACCTGCAATAACAGCTTGAATTCACCCGGCGTATTTTTTTCCCAAAGCCGCGATTACGCCTACAACATCTATGAGATGAGCAAGACGGAAGATCTGGTGGTGGTGGAAGACATGACCAGCCAACCCCGCGTTTTGCCCAACGGCAGCGTGGTGGAATATGGTCACGTTTATGAAATGCTCCAGGCGATTTCCCGCAACAAACCGCTGGTTGCAGTCGCCATTGCTGATGGCGATTACCACACGCCGCCGAATCTTGTGCGTCTCGCCATGGCCGAGGCCGCAGCCCATCGCGCCTCGTATCTTTCCTGGCCGACGTGGCCGGAAAATCAACGAGCGCGAATGAGTTCCGCGATTCGTCCACAAGCTGATTTCCTTCGGCAGAACGAATCTCTGCTCAATGGAGTCAAGCCGCGCGCCGATGTGCTTTTGTTTATTCCCTTTCGCAAATGGGTGGAGGCGCGAGATTGCTGGGCCTTGAATGCGACCGCTGCGCTGGCGCGCTCCAACATTCAATTCGAAGTCGTGTGCGAGGATGCTTTTGTTCAGCGGCTTAAATCCCCTTCCAGTGTGAAATCCGTTCTCCTGCTGGAAACGTTCTCTGATCTAAACCCGCGCGAAATGGCGTCCGTCGAAAAATTCCAAGCGCGCCAAGGCCGGATTATAGCACCTGAAAAACGAGATTGGTTTCCTGAACTTTCAAAAGCGTTGAATCACCGGTCAATCGTGGTGGAGGGTCCGGTTACGGTTCGAGCTACGGTTTGTGATCAAAAGAATAAAACAGTGGTTCACCTGCTGAACCTGGACATAAAACGCCTCTCCTCGTTTGAAGACAAAGTCACCCCAGCCAAACAGGTGCGATTAAAAATCCGCGTCCCTTTGGCGGGATCTCACTCGGTCCGAATGTTGAGCGCAGAGGCTGGCACGCCGACACAACTTCAATTCACGTCGCGCACCGATGCTGATGAAAAATGGATCGAAACCACAGTTCCAGAGCTGAGCGTATCCGCAATTCTTGTTGTGCAATGACTCCGAGGCGCAGCTGGGGTTCATCACAATTTCGCCCCGAGTTGTTCGAGAAGTTTCGGGCGCAACGAGCCGTCCACGGTTTCCATGTCTTTGGCTAAATCGCTCAATTCCCAGAGCTGGGGCGGGCGCAACACGCCTTGGCTTTTCGGCGCACGGATTTCCAAAGGATAGGCGTGCCAGTGGTAATCGTATCCGTAGGCCCAGTCCTTTTCGTAAACACCGGCATCGACGAAATATTTTCCGCCCGCGAGGTCAAGTCGTTCGAAGTGCAAAACAATTCGTCCGCATTGATCGATGATGGGCAGTTTCAAATTCTGCTCGGCGGTGTTGGCATCGAAGCAGATGAACCCGCTCTCGCAACTAATGCTGACGCTGAAAATGGGATGCTGAATGGGACGGCTGGTTTTGAATTCGATCGCGACCGACAATGGTTGGCCGGATAGAATTTCTCTGGTGGGCAGTCCATTGGCATCAAACAAGCGAACGGCGGTAATTTCCATTTCCATCGAGCCAAAACGGTTTTCGTTCACCCGCAGTTCGGTGCCATCGGGCGTGTGAACCTCGGGCATGGACGCCGGAGTTCGTCGCCGCGTTTCAGAAGCGAGTTCAGCGACGTATTCGCCGACGATGACTTCGGGCGTCCCCCGCGCGACCATTTGGCCGGCGCGCAGCCAGATGACTTCGTCGCAAAATTGTTTCGCCTGCGAAAGGTCATGGGAAATGAGCAAAATGGTGCAGCCGCGCGCTTTGAATTCTTGAATTCGCGCGAGACACTTCTGCTGAAAGGCCATGTCACCGACGGCCAGCACTTCATCGATCAGCAAGATTTCTGGGTCCGTATGAATCGCGACGGAAAACCCGAGGCGCATTTGCATCCCAGTGCTGTAGGTGCGAATCGGGTTGTCGATCGATTTCTCCAACTCGGCAAACGCGATGATTTCGTCCATGCGCTCGGAAACTTCGCGCCGGGTTAATCCGCAAATAACGCCGCTCACGAATACATTTTCGCGCCCGGTAAGGTCAGGATGAAAACCAGTCGTCAAATCAAGCAGCGCGCCAATCCGGCCGTTCACGGATATTTCACCCTCATTCGGCTGCCCGACCCCGCCGATCAACCGGAGCAAGGTCGATTTGCCCGCTCCATTCTGACCAATGATGCCGACCATTTTTCCGGGCGGAACACGGAAGCTGACGTCGCGCAGCGCCCAGAATTCTTCCTGTAAACGCAGGTTTCTAAAGCCGCGCAGGACCGCTTCCTTAAATGATCCGGGACGATCGGTGTGCAGGCGGCGAAAGCGTTTGCCCAGGTTTTCGACAACAATGGCATCGTTCATAGTTCCTCCACAAAACGATCTCGCATGGATATGAAAACTTTGTAGCTGAGAAACAGGAAGAGAACGGCGAAGGCCGCGATGACGCCGAGCGTGGCGAGGTTCGGAATTTTTCCGTAGAGCAACAGATCGCGGTAAGCGCCGATGATGTGAAGCATCGGATTGAGTTTTAGAATGGGTTGATATTTTTCTGGATAACGGCTGCCACTGTAGAAAACGGGGGTGACGAAAAACATCAGTTGCAGCACCACGCCAATGATGTGTTGGGTATCTCGAAAAATGACATTCACGGTCGCCAGGAAATAGGCCAGGCTGAGCGTGAAGATAAACTGCAACAACATCAGAAAAGGCAACAGCAGCGCGGTCCACTTCAACTCCCCGCCACTGATTAGAACGAAGACCAGCAGCAACGGCAGCGCGAGCAGCAGGTTGATCAGATTGGTTGTCACGGTGATGACCGGAAGCATCGGCGCAGGAAAACCGGGGCGGCGGATTAATTCCCGATGACCGGTGATGGCGTTGGTCGCCTGCACGAGTGAGATTTGAAACCAGGTCCAGGCCAGCATCCCGCAAAAAAGGAACGCGGGATAATTCTCGATGCCCAGGGGCATAACGACGCGAAAGAGAAATGTGAAAATTAAAAGCTGGAGCAGCGGATTCAAAAGCGACCAGGCGACCCCGAGCAAGGAAGACTTATATTGGAGTTTCATCTCGCGGATGACTAACTCGCGCAGCAAGTCGCGCAGGTAAACAGTTCGCCCGGGCAATACGGTTGCGAACGCTAGTGTTTTCATTTGGCAATAACCTCCCTTGGTTCGATCGATTCACTCACGGCATCGGCACTGCGAGTCATCACGCCGGATTCATCTGCGGTTTTTGGAAGAATGCGAAGTTCGGGTGCAATGTAAGGCGAGCTTTCACCCAACACTTTCACGCGACGACGCGCCGCCCAAAGCGCCCACGGCCCCAGAAAATTCCCCGCAATTTCCAGCAGGACGGTTTTGAAGGACCTGTTGTGTTGTCCCCTGAGCAATTGCCCAAACTGGCGCAAGTGATAGAGCGGCAGCTCAGCGAGAATGCGCACGAGGCCCCGCCCATCGCCGTGATCCAAAACCGTTGCGAGATGGTAGGCGACGTGGCCTTTGCTATAGCGAAAAATCTGCGCGGCCAAAGCGTTCTCGTCGACACGATGCTTATGCCAGACGAACGCGGAAGGTTCGTAAACGATGGTGTGTCCCGCTTTGATTATTTTGTAAAAGAAATGGGTGTCTTCGCTGCAACCCGTCGGCATGCCCGGTCCAAGAGACTCATCGAAAAGCCCGACCGAAGGATCGCTCAGAACGCTGGAGCGAATGGCGGCATTGGCGGTTGCACCGATTTCCCACGTTGGAACCGCTTTGCGTTTGAACGAATCAAACCATTCGCGTCCAAATTCGCGAGTCTCAAAGCCGCGCCCTAGCCCGCCGTAGTTTTCAAATTGGTTTTGCGAATCCGTCTCCAGTTCGATCGGAAAAACATTTCCCGTCACCATCATCACGTCGTTCCTAACCAACGGCGCAATCAAGGATTCGAGCCAATGTTCCGGCGCTATGACATCATCATCCGTCGTAACGATAACTTCGCCGCTGCTGGAGACGAAACCCGCATTCCGGGCGTACGAGGGTCCAGGTCGCGTTTCAGCGATGAGCTGTGCGACAGGAAATTCAGCCACCACCGGAGCAGTCAAACCAGAAGCCGGATTGTTATCGACCACCAGAATTTCGATGGGTCGATTCGTGCGTTGACTGGTTAACGCGGCCAAGCAACGGCGCAAATCTTTCGGTCGATCCCGGGTAGCCACCACAATAGAAACGGAAATACCGTCCGACAGTTTTGCGACAGGATCGATTTGGCCAACGGTGCTCAAATAGTCTCTAAGCTCGCCCAGAATGCGGAACAGGAGCATCTCGGCAGACCCAAAATTTTGTGGAAAGAAAATTTCCGTTCCGAGCTGGCCGGCAATCTCATCCGAAAGCCGGCCTAGCGAAATGGGCAAGTAACGATTTTCAATCGTCAGCGCCCCAAGGGCTTTCCCATGGCAGGTCACGAACACTCTCGTTTGAAAATACTCGGCAACATCATCGATCGGGAGGAGGCCGGCCCCGATGTCCAAGGTGCGAATCGCGATTCCAGCCCGGATCTTTTGCGTGATCAGAGATGGATTGATGCAGGTCTCGGAAGCGGTCTGGGGACCAAATTGCGCCAAAATCGCTTCCGCTTCCTGCCGCGCCTTTTGATAGCGGAATAGGCCAACGAAACATCCGCACAGCTCACCCCAAATAAATTTGCGCGGAAAGAGTCCTGGTTTGAAGAGTGCAAGAAACATTCGCCGCACATTCCAAAAGCAAAACCACCAGAGCCCGAGCTCTGCCAAACCCATTCGCTCTTCGGGATATGCGACCGCCTGTCGGACCCAGCAGGAATAGAGGCCGATGCCGTTGCTGACGATTTGGGTTTCCAACTTGCCAAGCTCACGGCGATGCCGGTGTCGCACAAGAGCGGCAGGTTCGTAAACCAATGTGTGCCCATGCTTGAGCACACGAAAAAACATGTCGAGATCACCGCCTCCTTGCGTCCTGGTGCCGACGTCGAGGGCAGGATCAAAGATCCCAATGTCTGAAAAAATGGAGCGGCGGTAAGACATGTTGGCGCCCGTTCCGAACTTGCCCGCGCCGGCGTGTTGACGAGCAAGCCTGCGCCGTTCTGATTCGCTGGCCCGATACCATTTGCGATCAAAGCCACGCCCGAATCCTCCGTATTCCTCAAAGAGAAACTGCGCTTCGGTTTCCATTTCGTAAGGAACGACTAATCCAGTCACAGCCATTACGTCGGGGTTCTCCGCGAAAATAGTGGCGAGATTCTTTGTCCAAAGCCGGTCAACGATCACATCGTCGTCGGTGTAGGCCAGAATTTCACCGCGCGCTTCAATGATGGCGCGGTTGCGTGCCCAATTGAGGCCGGGGCGTGGTTCCAGAAAATAACGAACCTGCGGAAATGTTTGTTCCACCAACGTTTTGGTTTGAGAAGTGCGCGGGGCGTTGTCGATGACGAGAATCTCGAGCGGCGGAAGATCGAGCGCTTGCAGCGCAGACAGACAACGAGAGAGATTCTCAGGACGGTCCCGGGTGCAAACGGCAACAGTTACGGTTGGTGGCTTTGCGGTTGAATTGCGCGGACGAATCTTTAAAAGCTCCGCTAGGGTCCAGTCCCTGACCGGCGCGCCATTATTCAGCGCAGTTCTCAAGCTCCGTTGGGCGATGGCAAACGCGTACTCATTCAATATCGCGGAGGCGATTCGAGAGATCCGGCAACCATCTCCTTCCACCGGAATTCGGCTGGTGCCGACGGGAACTCCATTCCAGCGAAACAGGATCTGTACGCGCGAGTAACCGGCCAATCCGTTGATCGGCCGGAGCGGTTCGGTTAATTCGACATCCATGACCTTGATGCGCTTAAACATTTTAACAGCAGACAGAACGGTGATTCGTGGTCAGCGCCCAGCGATGAACCTGGATTTTGTCCCAAAGCCTTTCTTGGCTGCGACGCGTTTCGCTTTGCTGCAGAATCTCATCAAATGAAAGGTGTGAGGGCGTTGGTGGAAACGGGTTGCGGAACTGCGCCCAGACGCGAGGGTTGCGCGTGGCTTGAAAGGCAGCGAGGCGAGCAATCCGATTAACCAAACACCGGGCAACCCAGGGCAAGGTCAGGACGGCAGCATCTTCGCGAATCGCCTTGAGCAACCACCTGAGTGAACTACGCAAGTCTCCCGCAATGTTGCTTTTATTCGTCAGGTATAAATAAAAAATGCTTTTGGACCAGCGATAGAGGTGGGATGGAATTTTTGGGTGCTTTCGCTGAATTTCCTCCATCACAATGGCATAGGAGCGACCCATCACTTCGTGGTTGCACGACATGCTTTCGTTGTAGCAGCGATAGGCGAAGAGATACTCCGGGACGACACAGAAATCGTACTTTTCAGCGACGCGCAGGCAAAGATCCCAATCCTCGCAGCCTTGCGCGTTGGCCGCGCGCAATCCCTCATTATATCCGCCAACCTCTTCAATGGCCGAGCGGCGGAAGACCGGCACGCTGGCGTTTCCAACAAAATTCCGCAGCACGAGCGGCTGAAAGACTTCGCCCTCCAGATCCCATGGCGCGCCGGCATCGAGAAGTCGCCCCTTCTCATCGATGGAAACGGACCAGGTGTAAGCGCATCCGCTTGCCGGCATTGCTTCAAGACGCTGGATTTGTTTTCCAATTTTCTCTGGATACCAAATGTCGTCGGCATCAATCGGCGCAATGTAATCACCCCGCGATTGTCCGATGGCCAGATTGCGAGCTGCTGCCACTCCTTTGTTGAGTTGGCGAAAAACTTTTACCCGCGAATCCTGCGCGGCCAGTTCCTCGACAATCCTTGCCGTGCAATCTTGTGATCCGTCGTCAACGACCAGGATTTCCAGGTTTGAATACGTTTGCGTGAGAATGGAATGAAGAGTGTCACGGATGAACAGCTCAGCGTTGTAGGCCGGAACGATAGCAGAAACGAGTGGTTTTGTTTGCGACAACATTTATTACTTGGTTTAACTCTCTAATTTCTAAAACAGGATTGGATCTGCAGCCGACGATGAGGCCCGTCCAACCAAACCAACCTCCAATCGGCACAGCATCTCATCAATTCGGGAATTAACTGTGCTTTGCGACGGGCTGCGGGATAGAAACCGGTATAGGCGTACTTCCCACCTACAAAGGCGAGATTCGCCGATTGACCGGATTTTTGGGAAGCCGCAGCCTGCCAAACTGCTCTTGTCTGCACGGCCTGCTCAGCTAAATTTCTCCCGTGATATATGACTCGTCATTGGATCAACTTCTGGAAAAGGTCTGGGAGGGCAAGCGAATTGATCAGGCGGAGGCCCTGCGCCTTTACCGGTTGCCGCTAGAGGAGATTGGCGCTCTTTCCGACCGTCGGCGCGCGCTGGCCCAAAAAGATTCTCATGCCGGGCGCGGCAATGAAATCGTTACCTACATAATCGATCGCAACATCAATTATACGAACGTCTGCAACGTTTACTGCAAATTCTGCGCGTTCTACCGCGTCGAAAAAGACGACGATTCCTACGTCATCACCCACGAGGAGATCGACAAGAAAATCGAGGAGACCATCGCCCTGGGCGGGACGCAGATTTTGATGCAGGGCGGACATCATCCAAAGCTCTCGATGCAGTGGTATTTGGATTTGCTCTCGCACATCAAAACGAAATATCCGCAAATCAATATTCACGGCTTCAGCCCGAGTGAATTCGTGCATTTCCAGGAAGTTTTCCAAAAGCCGGTTGAGGAGATCATTCGTGAATTTGTCAAAGCGGGCCTTGGTTCCATTCCCGGCGGCGGTGGAGAAATTTTGGTCGACCGAGTGCGACAGCGAATCGCGCCGCTGAAGGCCATGAGCGATGAATGGCTCGGCGTGATGGACGTGGCGCATCGACTCGGACTCGCCTCGACCGCGACGATGATGTTTGGCCACGTGGAGACGGTGGAGGAACGAATTGAGCATCTGGAACGAGTTCGCGCGCAGCAGGACCAGTCTTTGGGCTACGGCGGCTCAGGATTTACCGCGTTCATCGCCTGGACCTTTCAATCGGAGAATACGAAATTGAAAGCTCCCAACGTTGGGTCGCATGAATACCTTCGGATGCAGGCGCTATCGAGAATTTACCTCGATAATATTCCAAACATCCAAAGTTCGTGGGTCACGCAAGGCCAGGAGATTGGTCAGATCGCCCTGAAGTTTGGGGCCAATGATTTGGGCAGCATCATGATCGAAGAAAATGTCGTCAGCCAGGCGGGCACGACTTTTCAGATGGGCGTCGCCGACATGCAACGGCTCATCACGGAACTCGGCTACCAACCACGTCAGCGCGACAACTGGTATCATTTGGTGAATTGACCTCACCGCAGTTTTCGATTCTCATTTCTCAATGATTTCTGATCCGCTCCTGAGCATTATCCTTCCCTGCTATAACGAGGAAGGAAACTTGGACACGCTGATCACGGCCATTCGCCAATCGCTCGACCCGCAGCAGATTGCCTACGAAATCGTCATCACGGACGACTGCAGCCGCGATAACTCGTGGAAGTTGCTGAAGGAACTGGCCGCGGCCGACCCTCGGATACGGGTGCAACGTTTCGAGAAAAACGCCGGGCAATCAGCCGCGTTATGGGCGGGCATGAAAGCCGCACGGGGCCGCTACCTTACCACTCTCGATGCCGATATGCAGAACGATCCGTGCGACCTGCCGAAGTTTTTGGCCGCACTGGAAAAATTCGATTGTGTCTGCGGTTCTCGCGTTGAAAGCCGCGCCAAGGGCGATAACAAAATCCGAGTCATTTCCTCACGCATCGCAAACCGGGTCCGAAACGCTCTCAGTGGCGAAACGATCTCCGATTCCGGTTGCTGCTTTCGCGCTTTCAAACGCGAATGCATCACGGACTTAAAATTCTTCAAAGGGATGCATCGGTTCATGCCAACGCTGATTAAGATGGAAGGGTTTAGCGTGACGGAGATTCCTATTTCCACGAACCCGCGTTTCGCCGGGAAAACAAATTACGGAGTGTGGAACCGGCTTTTCTCTTCGTTTTACGATCTGCTCGCCGTCCGATGGATGAAGAAACGAATGTTCCGCTTCAAGATCGCTGAACGGGTGAACTGACCTTGGTTTTTGAGCGTGATGCAAAAGGCCGTCGAACCAGAACGTTCCTTGGGCGACCCGCTTCCCGGGAACGCACCGCTTTCTCAGAGAACGTTTTTTCTCATCCTGCTTGCCTACTTTGGACTGCACACAATTGTGCGAACCCTGATTTCCGGAACCATCGACCTTGATGAATCGGAACAACTGATCCTCACCCAAAAATTCAGCTGGGGTTACGGATCGCAGCCGCCGCTTTACACTTGGATCCAAATGGTTTTCTTCCAGGTTTTCGGCGTTTCAGTGTTTGCGCTCGCGCTGCTTAAAAACATTCTTCTCTTCAGCATTTATGTGCTGACCTACTTCAACGTGCGGTTGATCACCCGAAATCACCTCTGCGGAGTTCTGGGCGCAGTTTCATTGCTGTTCGTGCCACAGATTGTCTGGGAATCGCAGCGGGACCTGACCCATTCGATTCTCTGCACCGTTTTTGCCGCGATGACTCTCCTTATTTTCCTAAGACTGCGAATTAATTCCTCGGTGCACTATTTTGCGCTTGGAGCCTGCGCCGCGTTGGGAATCCTTTCCAAATATAACTACGCCGCCTTTTCTGTCGGACTGCTTTGCTCCGCCCTCGCTCTCAAATCGTTCCGTCCTTTGCTTCTGAACAAGCGCATCCTTTTGTCGCTGGCCACTTGCGTTCTTATGTTGTTACCGCATCTGCTCTGGGCAACGAATAATCCCGACCTGCTCTCTTCAACCGCCTACAAGTTTCATCGGCAGCAAAGCACAAGTTATCTATTGAGCGCAGCTGGGGGGCTTCTTCACCTGTTGATCGCCTGTGTCTCCTACGTTGTGTCAACATTGGCCATTATCGCGCTGATTTTTGGCAAAAAACTATTTTCAAAGAAAGAACCAGCTACCCGCGATTTCACTTCACTCGTTCTATTGAAATACTGCTTCGTCCTAACCGGATTGGTTGTCGCCGTTCTGTTTTTCAACGTCACGAGTTTCAAAGGCCGTTGGTTCGAACCCATTTTCATCTCTCTGCCGTTGCTGGTTTTCCATCTGGGAGGACCTTTGGTGGATGGGAGAATTGCCAAGCGTTTTTTTGTCACGGGAATAACCGTTGCGCTTTCCACTTTAGCCGTCATCAGCGGGCGAATTTTTCTGGCCGAAACGGTGCATCATACGCAACTGCTGAATGCGCCGTATCGCCAACTTGCAAAAGATCTGGCGAACACCATTCCCGCTGATGCGTTGATTCTCGCCGAAACCAAATGGGTGGGAGGCAATCTGCGTTTACTGTTCCCGAATCGGAATGTCATTGTGCCGGAGCTGGCAAGATTATACCCGGCGACCAATCGAAATTGCGTTGCCATCTGGGATGCCACCAGCCGCGAATTTCCCGGAGCACGATTCAAAGAATTTCTGAGCCAAACCTCTGGATTTACTTTGGGCGAAAAGCCAATTCTTCTGGAGAAAGAATATCAGTTTCATCGGGAGAAAAAATTTCGTCTGGGCGTTTTGGAGTTGAAAAACTGAAGCCAACCGTGATCAGCGATCCGTTTCCAAAATGCTGGCGAACACCACTTCTTTGATTTTCCAGATCAGCGCCATCGTCATGGCAAGCGGCATCAGAATCAAAAACATCACCAACCAGAGCCCTTGCGCCTCCACGTGCCCCAAAATGAAGCTTAGTAAATCGGGCGTATGCGAAATAAAACCAAGGGCATAGTAGGCTACCAGCAAACTGGGAATCGCGAGCAGCATGCGTCGATTGAATGTGGTAAAAAGTTTCGTTTCCAGACGAAGGGTTTCGTCGGGCAACATCGCTGCGAGCCGATGCAAAACACGGTTCAAGATAAAGATGAACAGGAGGCTGGATCCACCAAGCAGAATGAGCGCAAGATTGTAGAGTTCGACAAACGGAAACCGATGCCACCAGAAAAGAAACGGCGATAGGCCGAGGTTCACGATTCCAATAATTTTTGCCCGCTCCACAATGCTCTGCCAAATGCGTTCCTGGCTTTGGAAGTGGCCAATTTGAACCAACCCATAGACCAACAAACCGCTGGCGAAAACTGGCGGCAGAATTGCAAAGGCTCCCATTGCGTCAAAAAAATCGGTGCGCGCCGTCTGGATGTAAACGAGCAGCGTCAAAGGGAGTCCCCAGAATAAGGCCGATAATCCACGAACCAAGCGGCCAAGCCGGCGCAACAATTCCGCTTTAGCCGCCGACTCAGTGGGTTGAGATGACATAGCGATCACGGATTGCGCGATCTCTTTAGATGGAAAGATAGGTGTATTCCTTCAAGCCGCGCTCGTAATCATCGAGCAACCGCATGCCTTCGGAAGGTTTCAGCCGGTCGGATTTGATGGCTTCGTCGATTTGAACTTTCATCAGGCGTTTCAATTCGTTTTCGTCGTATTGCACTGCCCCGAGTGCCTGGACAATGGTAGTTCCTTCGATAATTTCCTCGACGTAGTAACCAGAGGGTTCGTCGGGATCGAGGAAGACGTGAACCTCATTCACGCGACCAAAAAGATTGTGCAAATCGCCCATGATGTCCTGATAAGCACCCATCAGAAAAAAGCCCAGATAGTACGGCTCCTGCCCATTGCCGTTGTTGCGCAATTTGTGGAGCGGCAAGGTGTCGCGCACGTCGCGAAGATCGATAAATTTATTGATCTGCCCGTCGGAATCGCACGTGATGTCAACCAGCGTTCCTTCGCGCGTCGGTTTTTCGTTGTGCCGATTAACCGGCATGATCGGAAAAAGTTGTCCGAGCGCCCAATGATCCAGCAGGGATTGAAAGACAGAGAAGTTGCAAAGATATTGATCGCCAAGACTATCTTCGAGCTTGCGAATTTCCTCAGGAATGTAGGCCTGGCCCGTAAAGCTCTGGACCACCGCACTGCTGATTTCCCAATAAAGCGTTTCGATTTTCGCTTTGTCCGGAAGCTCCATTAGCCCGAGCGTGAACATGTTATGCGCGTCTTCTTTGCGCTCTTGGGCATCATGAAATGCCTCCAGTTTGTTGAGCTTGCCCAGATTTTTTCGAATATCTAAGAGCTCTTTGACGAGCGCATGGTCGTTCTCGCCAAATTGGAGATTGTTATTCTCGCGAATTTTCTCGATCGCTCCGAAGACTTCGACGATCAACACGCTGTGATGCGCCACAATCGCGCGACCACTCTCGCTCACGATATCTGGATGGGGAACCTTTTCCGCATTACACACGTCGGCGATGTAATAAACGATGTCGTTCGCATATTCCTGCAACGTGTAATTGGTCGAACTGTCGAATGCCGAGCGGCTTCCATCGTAATCGACGCCCAACCCACCACCGACATCAACGTACTGAATCGCGAAACCCATCTTGAAAAGTTTTGCATAAAAACGCGAAGCTTCCTGCACCGCTTTTTTGATCGTTAAAATGTCCGGCACCTGCGAGCCGATGTGGAAATGAAGAAGCTTGAAGCAGTGCGAAAGGTTTTCCGCTTTCAGCAAATCGGTCGCGGCAAGCAGCTCCGCCGTGCTCAAACCGAACTTAGCATTTTCGCCCCCGCTCTCCGCCCATTTACCGGCGCCTTTGCTCAAAAGTCGCGCGCGAATTCCAATCAGGGGTTCGACGCCCACCTGCTTTGAAACCGCAATGATCTGTTTCAATTCCTCGAGCTTCTCAACAACCATGATGACCTTGCGGCCCAGCTTAGTCCCCATCAAAGCCATCTTGATGAACACAGAATCTTTATAGCCGTTGCAGATGATCATCCCGCCGGCCTGGCTTTGCAGTGCGAGACCGGCAAACAATTCCGGTTTGCTGCCGACTTCGAGACCAAAGTTGAACGGCTTGCCGGCGTCGAGAATTTCTTCCACGACTTCGCGGAGCTGGTTGACCTTGATCGGAAAAACGCCGCTGTATTTCCCCTGGTAATTGAATTCGGTGATCGCGTTTCGAAAAGCCAGGTTGATCGATTCCACGCGGTGTCGAAGAATGTCCTGGAAGCGAATCAGCAACGGAAATTTCAGCCCGCGCCCTTTCGCTTCTTCGATGACATCGGTGATGTCCACCGCGGCGCCTGCGTCCTGCAACGGTTTGGCAACAACACGACCCGCTTCGTTAATGTCGAAATATTTTGCGCCCCACCGGTTGATATTATAAAGATTTCGCGCCGCCTCAATATCCCAGGCTGGCCTGGCAGAAGAATCACTCATTTGGAATTTTCAATCGCCGCACTATACGAATGGCACGCGAGAATTCAACAAAAGTGATTAGAAAATCGCATTTTATTTCTACGACGTCGCCACAACTTCAAAATGAACTCTGCGCGCAAAATTGAACTCGCGACGCATTTTTTAAAAACTCCAACGTTCCAAAAAACATTAGGAATAAAATTCAGAGTAAGATTAAGATTTTACTCATGGCAAAAACAGCGTTGTCGTCCATCGTCCATCATTGCGACCAGATTTTGCGTACCAAAGAATTTGCGGACTGGGATGGCGCGGTTAATGGTCTGCAAGTGGAAAACCGCGGCACCGTGACGAAGATTGCCGCCACCGTGGACGCCAGTTTGGCCACGGTCAAAATGGCGATCGCTGCGCAGGCGGATTTACTCATTGTCCATCACGGTCTGTTTTGGAGCCCAACCCATCCGTGGACAGGTAAACGCTACGAGCTGATCCGGCTTCTCATGGAAAACAATCTCGCGGTTTACAGTTCGCATCTTCCACTCGACGCCCACCCAAAGCTGGGCAATAACGCGCAACTTTGCGCCGCCCTTAAACTCAAAAATCTCCGGCCATTTTTCCGCTCGAAGGAGCAATTCATTGGACTGCAGGCCGAGGGGACAATTTCCACCAAAGAACTGGCCAAACGGCTCGAGGCCGCTCTAGGAAAGACGGCAACATTTCTGCCGGGAGGATTGAATATGTGCCTGCGAATCGGCGTTGTAACGGGCGGTGCTGGAAGCGATTTAAAAAAAGCCGCAAGCGAAGGTGTGGATACGTTCATCACCGGGGAAGGACCACACTGGACCTATGCCTTGGCCGAGGAACTTGGCTTGAATGTTTTCTATGGCGGCCATTACGCGACAGAAACTTTCGGCGTGAAAGCGCTGGCGACGCATCTCTCGAAAAAGTTCCGTCTGCCCTGGACGTTTCTCGACCATCCCACGGGACTGTGATTCGAGCGAACTTTCCCAGAAAAGCCTGCGAGTTGAACAGAGCCCAACCTATTCGTTCGAACCGTTGGGTTTTTTCTGCTTACCACCGAATGCCACAAATGCGCAAAGACCCAAGGCAACCCCAAGGGCGGCGAGACTGATATACAGCGTGTCGAGCGGCGGCTTAAAGCGGAACTCAATATTGTGGTCACCTGGATCAAGTTGAACACCGCGCATGATATAGTTACAACGCAACAAGGGCTTCTCTGTTCCATCAACGAAAATCTTCCATTTGGCATCGAACTTCTCGTTGAACAGCAAAACAGCGGGCGATTCGACTTTTGCATTCAGCTGTATTTCCTTGGGATGATAGCTCGCGATCTGGACGGACCCGGGGCTGGAATTCGTAGAAGTGGTCCTGCTTGTGGAAAGCGGCTGAGAAACAACAACGGTTTTGAGCGGGTCAAATTCAGGGCGGGCCAATTCTTCGAGCGCCCTCGTGTCGTTGGTGATGACTTGCCAATTGCTGTAGAGCTTCGCGCGCGGCAATGCACCAGTGAACTCTATCAGCGCGAAGGGTCCGGTGGAATTGGTCTGAACCTGATACTGTTCCCCTTGATTGGCGCGAGCAATGCCAAAGGTCATAAATAGCTTGAAACGCTTCTGCTCCGCATCGAGTTGCTGATTAATTGAATCAACAAACCCGTTGGCCAATCCGAAAAAATATCGAACATTTGTCAGTTGCCACATTCGAAGCAAGCCGGCGGCACCGCCTTTTTGAAAGGCTTCACGGTAAGCGGCATTGTCGGCAGCCACGCGAGGCTCCTGGGCAATATCAAGCGTCTGGATATTGTAATAAAGAAAATGATGTTGAAGCCACTCGGTATAATAGACGTTTCGCTGAAAGAATGTGAACGCGTCATTTACCTGAAACGGCAAAACCATCACTCGTTGCTCATATGGCTTTTCGCGGAGGGAGTCGATGACAGGGTTGCTCGTGTATTTTTCTTTGTAATTGTCATAAACAATCCAGTGAATATCCGCGTGCGCCAGATCTAAAACGATCAAGCCACCCATCAGAACAGACGCGAGCTTCAGTTTGCCTTGAAACTTTCCCCGTAAAATGGTCAACAGGAGAATAATTGAGGAGGCGAGGAAGAGAACAAACCAGCCCGCTTCACCAATACTGAATTTCGCAATAGCGGGAGCGATTTCCGTCGGAAAATCAAATTGAACAAGATGAGCGATAATCTTCTTTTCTGATCCGACGTAAACCATCCAACCCAGGACCGCGGCGCCCAAAGCAAATAGAGTTGATACCGCCCACTTTTTCTCAAACGCGCCCATGATCAAGGAACCGGTTTTGGTCCCAACTGTTTTGGCGGCATCCAGATAACGCCGGACCAGTGATTCCAATCCGAAGCCAAAGAGAATCAGCAAGGCGATGTGGAATGGATGCATGAATTTGATCGGATTCCGTATGGTGGAGGCATATGGAATTGCGTAAAACAGACGGTAAAATGGAGCGTGCCGCCCCAAAGCCAGCAATAGAGAAATCAAGGCAGCTCCAGCCCAAAACCAAATCATCTTCCTCTCTCTGTCGCTGAACGGGCCATTCTGTTTTCGAAAAGACTGGGCAATCGCCAAAATGGCAACGAACAAAATAAAGATGCCCGCATATTCCCCAGAACCGGAATGGCGTGAAAGGCCTTGATGATGCTGTTCGTAACCCGGCGTTTGCGCAACCGCGCCCCAATATGATTTTTCATAAAGCTGGCTTTTACCATCGACCATGCGATAGCCGAAAACGCCGGGAATAAGGACGCGCAACAATTCTGTTTTGGGCAAACTCCATTGTGTCACTTCAATCCAGCGCTTTTCTTTGGATTTCTCGTCCTGTTCCATTCCGACGATCCCTTTGACCTGTGTTCCCACGAGCGTTGAAATGGTATGAGCCGCAGTAAAAGCCGAAAAGACAGCGACGATGGCAACCACCGAGACAGATTTGATTACGATGCGACTGGATATTTTTTCACTCACCAAGCCAGCGAACAGTCCAAAAATTCCAATGTATAAACTGTCAATCGCGCCCACATCGAAACCTTCCATCAAACCCAAACCAACTGCGGCGCCAGCTAGAACACCGCGAATCCAACCATGCGTGATCGATTTGCTCACCAACGCTGCAATCGCTAAGAACATCATCGCCCAAGAAATGACCCAAGGACCCAGTCCCCAGCAGGCGATGGAAAAGGCATGCATGTTTAGACCTGCCGCAAGACCACCAAGAATACAGACGACGGAGCCCAACCCCAGTTCTCGCAAGCACAGCCATGCAGAAAGACCAAGCAGAAGCATGGTGATAGGAGCATAGAGCTTTAGAAAAACTTCCGGCGGAAACACGGAACCAAGCAACGCACTAAAATCGGGCGCAGCGCTGACTGATTCCCCTCCAATCCAATTGCCCGCTTGCCAGTTCCCAAAAAAGGTTCCAGGCAAGGAACTTTGTTCGGCTTTAAGCGCTCCTAGCGGTAAGTCGTTAGCGAAGAGAACATGGTTTGGATCAAAACTTTTGTTGAACAGGACGCAAAAGATGGCGAGCAGACAAATCGACAGGATAACTAAGGCTTTCAATGATGCTTTCCCCTGAACATGGCTGGTGCGCGCGACAGATTTTTCAGCAAGCTGCATAACGCGGAGAACATATCGTCAAATGCCCTAAAGCCAACTGTGAAGTTGGTCTTCATGGCGGAATAATTCGCCCTGAGTGCGATCGCAAAGCACGGGGCGCCACGCTTAAGCGGATTTCACCGCCAGATCTGAAAAACGAATCATCTATAATGCTTAGCGAGCGTCGGCACTGTCCTCGGGCAGTGGTTGCCCTTTGGTTTCCGGGAGGAACGGAAGAGCAATCAGGCCCACGAAAAAGACCAGACTGACCCAGCAACATGCGTTGCGAAAGGCTTCCAATTTAGCGTCAGCCGTGATGGCGCCCGCAGCGAGATGAGCTTGCAACAAGCCAAGAGTGAAGGGCCCGCTGGCGGCAATGAAGCGACCAACATTGTAACAAAAACTGGTCCCAGTACTTCGCAGGCGAGTTGGAAATAACTCGGGCAAATAGATCGCGAAGCCAGCAAATAACCCCAGTTGGCAAAAACCCATAATCGGGATCAAGACGAAAATATGCCAAGGTTGGTTGAGGAATTTGAAAACAGCCACAGTGCTGATGAACGCGCAAACATAACCGATGGCGAAAATAGGTTTTCTGCCGTAGTGATGCGCCAATTTCGTAAAGGTAAGCATTCCGAGGAAAGCTCCGATATTCTGCATGATCATGTTGATCCCAGTCCACATAAGTCGTTTTCCAGGAACCTGTGCTGCGGGAACATTTTGCGATTTTAAAATCTTACCAATGACATCACCAACCAGTTCGGGGCTGAAAAAGCCGACGCCCCATAGGCCTACCACTCCTGCCAGGCAGAGGAGCATTCCCAGTAACGCGTTCTTCCGCCAGCGCGCTTCGCCAAACATTGATGCGTAGGACCCGAACCGAACCCCGGTGCGCCGACCTTCTTCCCGTGCCTTAACCCATTTCTCTGGCTCCTTCAGGCGAATCTGAATAAAGACACAGAGAAAAGCGGGCGCAGCACCAATCCAAAATAGATATTTCCACGCGGTGCCCGGTTGCATCGAAGTAGTTTCAAGATAACCAACACCCACCGCGATCAATCCGGCGGTGACATTGCCGACAGCGGAGAGCGCCTGAAGCAAACCGAGGGCATGAGGTCGCGCACGGTCCGGCAATCCGTCTGCAACCAAGGCCACAGCCAACCCAAAGACGCCGCCAACACCCAACCCGGTGACAAATCGATAAATGGCAAAGTCTACCACGTTGCGGGAAAATGCCGAGAGCCCGGTGCAAATTGAGTAAAGCAATACCGTCAAAGCAAGCGTGCGGGCTCGGCCAATTTTGTCGCCCACTGCGCCGAAAATCAGACCTCCCGTGGCCCACCCCGCCACGAATATTGCGGTCGCATAACCGCCCCATTTTTTCATGATCTCCGGGGAGGTTCCTTCTGGTAAAAGAGCACTGATTGCTGGATTCCGAGCGATGATGAAAAGCTGCTGGTCAAGGCAATCAAACATCCAGGCAAGGGATGCAACCGCAAAAACAAACCAATGATAGCGGTTGAGCGTTTTCCACCAGGGCAAATTCTCAGCGAGGACGTTTACATCGTCAGTAACGGACTTGGATTGCATTCTAGGATAGCTACACAGGTCTAGACGATGAGCCAAGATTTTCTTTTGGATTCAGAGAACATTTCTCCAGAAAAATAAAAAAGCCCGTTCTTTCGAACGGGCTTTGCAATTGAACTTAGAAAGGTCTAGCTCTTGGCTGCTTCTGCTTTTTCAGCAGCCGGCTTTTTCTTTTTTGCGGCAACCTTTTTCTCCTTTTTCGGTTCAGCGGGTTCTTTCGCTTCCGTTGCAGGAGCCTCGGTTTTCACAGGCGCTGGCTCGTTCACCGGAACGTCAACCCATTCCAAGATCGCAAGATTCGCGGCATCACCTTGGCGCTCGTGCAATTTAATAATACGAGTATAACCACCGCGACGCTCTTTTTGCGTTGGCGCGATTTCGTTGAAAAGGATTTTGACTGCATCTTCCTGTTTCAAACGGGCGGCGGCGAGACGTCGATCATGCAGCGTTCCGCTTTTGCCAAGTGTCACCATTTTCTCCGCGACAGAACGGGCGGCTTTGGCTTTGGCCAAAGTGGTTTGGATTCGTTTGTGGATGATCAGACTGCACACCATGTTGGCCAACATCGCGTTACGATGCGAGCCGGTACGGCCTAATTTTGCTGTTCGTTTAAGATGGCGCATAAAACTTAATTAAGCCGTTTTGGCTTCTTCTTTCGGTGCTTCCAACAACGCCGGATCGATATTCATACCGAGCGAGAGGTTGAGTGAAGTGAGTTTATCTTTGATCTCGTTAAGGGACTTTTTACCAAAATTGCGATATTTGAGCATTTCAGCCTCCGTCTTCATCGCAAGCTGACCAACCGTGGTGATATTGGCATTGTTGAGGCAATTCGCCGCACGGACGCTCAATTCAATCTCGTTGACACTCATATTGAGCAATTTGCGCATGCGCGACTTCTCATCATCCTGCTTGTCGGCAACCTCTTCAAATTCAACGGCGTTTTTATCGTAACCGACAAACACATCGAGGTGGTGCTGGAGAATTGCGGAAGCCTGTGTCAATGCGTCGTCTGGGGAAATCCGACCGTCAGTCCAAATCTCGATGATCAAACGATCATAATCGGTGCGTTGACCAACACGAGCGCTTTCAACCAAGTATTTGACGCGGGTAACGGGAGAAAACAAAGAATCAATTGCGATGACGCCGATGGCTTGGTCCGCCTTCTTGTTTTCATCGCCCGGCAAGAATCCACGGCCCACTTTCACTTCCAATTCCATCTCGAACTTTTTCTTCTTGTCGAGCGTGCAAATATGCTGCTTGGGATTGACGAGTTCAACATTTTGGTTGAGTTCGATATCGCCGGCCGTCACATCCCCATCTTTGTTAACAGAAAGGATCAAGGTCTGCGGTTCGCGGCTGTGCGCCTTGAACAAAACCTTCTTTAAATTAAGTACGATGTCTGTGACATCTTCCACGACGCCTTCCACTGTGGCGAATTCGTGCATCGCTCCATCAATTTTAATGGAAGTAATCGACGCGCCTTCCAATGAGGAAAGCAGAACTCGGCGAAGGGAGTTTCCGATCGTGTGCCCGTAACCCGTTTCAAAGGGGTCGGCGATAAACTTTGCGTAGGTTTCTGTGGCGGTTGAATCCTCTTTGGTCAACCGTTTCGGCATTTCAAAACGTCCTAAACGAACTGGCATAATTTTCTTTCTAACAATTTTAATCTGACTTCTCCGGCGATTACTCCCGCAACCGAAAAAGTCCGTGTAATTGTTTTTGTCCCGCAGAGCGGAACGGTTTGTTAACTAGCGGGAATAAAATTCAACGACAGTCTGTTCGTTGGCGATTGGCTGGATCTCTTCGCGAGTTGGAACTCTCATCACGGTTCCTTTGAAGGCGGTTTTATCGAGCGAAAGCCAATCAGGCACGACGCGACTCGTGGAGATTTCCAGACTCTTGGTCGCCATCTGACGGGACACATTGGAGTCTTTAACTTCGATGACATCATTTACCTTTAACGCGAAGGATGGAATGTTGACTTTGCGACCGTTCACTTTGACATGGCCATGCCCCACCAATTGACGGGCCGAGGCGCGAGTGTTGCCGAAGCCAAGGTGGAAAACAACGTTGTCCAAACGAGTCTCAAGAATCTGCAACATCTGCTCACCAGTAACACCACGGCGGCGAAGCGCTTTTTCATAAACACCTCGGAACTGCCGTTCCATGAGACCATAGTAATAACGAAATTTCTGTTTCTCGATCAAACCAAGGGCGTAATCCGTGTTTTTGCGGCGCGACTTCGGACCGTGAACACCGGGTCCGTAGTTACGTCGTTCGAGATATTTCGACGGACCAAAAATAGGGACGCCGAAACGGCGGCTAATGCGTGTGCGAGGACCTGTATAACGAGCCATAAATTAAATTTCGATTAACAATTACAAATTAGACGCGGCGTTTCTTGCGGGGGCGGCAACCATTGTGGGGAACTGGCGTGCAGTCCTTGATGGCGTTAATTTCCAACCCGATTGCCTGGAGCGCGCGGATAGCTGATTCACGACCCGAGCCAGGACCTTTGACGCGAACTTCAACTTCCCGCATGCCGTGAGACATGGCTTGGCGAGCAGCATCTTGAGCGACCTGTTGCGCCGCGAAAGCGGTGCTCTTGCGTGAGCCCTTAAACCCAACGCGTCCTGCACTTGACCAGCCAAGGACATTTCCCTGCATGTCTGTGATAGCCACGTGAGTGTTGTTGAAGGTCGCAAGAATATTGGCAATTCCGATGCTAATGTTCTTAGCGCCTTTGACCTTGATGATCTTCTTTGCATTTGGATCATCCGCGAGCAATTCAGCCGCGGTCGGTGCCGCTGGAGCCGCAACGGGCTCAGCGACTACAGCCGGAGCTTTAGCTTCGCCTGCGGCGGTCTTCTTTGAAGGTTTTGCCTGTCCCTCGGCGGCGGGAGCTTTAGCAGCTTTTTCGGCGGCATCAGGTTTCGCTTCCTTTTTCGGAGCAGCTTTCTTCGGTTTTGTTTCTTCAGCCATAGTTCAAAAATTAGTGAATACCAGTTTTGGCGTTCGGATTACGTTGCACCCCGACCGTCTTGCGCGGTCCTTTGCGAGTGCGGGAATTAGTCTTGGTGCGTTGGCCGCGAACCGGCAAACCACGCAAGTGACGAGTGCCACGATAGCACTTGATACCCTGCAACCGTTTCAAATTCATTCCCAGCTCCCGTCGCAAATCACCTTCGATGACATACTTACCATCTTGAATTGCATGAACGATTTTGGAAAGCTGTGATTCGTCCAAGTCTTTCGCGCGAATACTCGGATCAATCTTGGCGTTCTCCAAGATGATTTTCGCGTTGGCGGGTCCAATGCCATAAATGTAGCGCAGCGCGATGTCGATGCGCTTGCCGCCAGGAATTTCTACTCCGATAATGCGTGCCATAAATTCTTAACCTTGTCGTTGTTTGTGGCGAGCATTCGAGCAAATTACTCGAATGATCCCTTTACGTTTTACCACTTTGCAGTTTTCGCAAAGCTTCTTCACTGATGCGCGAACTTTCATATTATTTTTCTCTAAAAACGATCGATCCTTTCGACAAATCGTAAGGCGACATTTCCAAATTCACTTTTTCACCGGCTGCAATTCGAACAAAATTCAATCTCATCTTGCCCGAGATATGGGCCAAAATCCGATGCCCATTCGGCAACGCAACCCGAAACAAACTGTTCGGAAGCACTTCGACTACAGTCCCTTCAATCTTGATAGCACCTTCTCGCGACACGTTAATATTTCCGGGTCTGACTCGGTGATCAACACCGTATGCTCAAAATGGGCCGACAATGAACCATCTTTGGTTACCACTGTCCAGCCGTCTTTTAAAATTTGCACTTCAGGGCGTCCCACATTCACCATCGGTTCGATGGCTAAGGTCATTCCTGGCCTCAGTTTTGGCGACGACTTACCTTCTACAAAATTGGGAACTTGTGGCTCCTCATGCATGGAACGGCCCACACCATGTCCAACAAACTCTCGGACAACGCTGAAATTATTACTCTCAACGTAGTTCTGAATCGCTCTGGATATATCAACCACACGATTACCGGAAATCGCTTTCGCAATCCCTTCCTGCAAAGCGCGCTCCGTGACATCCATTAACCGTTGTGCTGCGACTCCGCATCCGCCTACTGCCACCGTTTTTGCGTTGTCACCGATAAAACCGTTATAAACCACGCCGACATCCAAGCTGACGATGTCTCCGAATTCCAAGCGCCGATCACTCGCCAATCCATGGACCACCTGTTCATTTACCGAAATGCAAACGTAGCAAGGATACTTACGATAACCTAAAAAAGCGCTCTTGGCTCCGTAGCTTTTGATCCGTTGGGCAGCGTAATTATCAACTTCACGAGTTGTTACCCCCGGTTTTATAAACGCGGCGACTTCTTCCAAAACTGCGTTTGCCACGGCACAGGCTGGTCGCATTGCTTCCAAATCCCGCTCATTTTTCAGCACAATCATCTTCTGAACGACACCATCCACTTAGAACCGACCTTTGATCCTGCCCTTTTTCAAAAATCCATCGTAATGACGCATCAGCAAATGCGACTCCATTTGGCGCATCGTATCGAGCATGACGCCAACCATGATCAACATACTGGTTCCGCCGAAAAACTGTGACACGATTGGGTTAATTCCCATAGCGTTACCCAACATAATCGGAATCACCGCAATGACCGTCAGGAAAATCGCACCCGCTAACGTGATTCGACTCATGGTGCGGTGAAGAAAATCGCTGGTAGCCTGACCAGGGCGAACGCCCGGAATATAGCCGCCGGACTTCTTCATATCGTCAGCAATCTGCAATTCATTGAACTGCGTCGCCACCCAGAAATAGGAGAAGAATAAAATCATCAAAGCGTAAAAAATGATGTAAAGAAATGAGCCCTGCTGTAAAAGGACTGAGAACTTTATTAGGAAAGGGACATTCATTTTCTGACCGAGAAATTGCAATATCTGAGCTGGGAACATTAAGATTGCCTGGGCAAAAATAACGGGCATTACCCCAGCATAGTTGACCCGCAATGGCATAAACGAACTCCCGCCAGAATATACTTTACGTCCAACGGCACGCTGAGCGTATTGCACCGGAATCTTCCGTTGCGCTTGGGTAACTGCGATAACGCCAGCAATAACAGCGGCCAACAGAAGCACCAGTGCGATCGCATGGAAAACGGTAAATTTTGATTCTACGCCCGCTGGGGGAACGAACATTTCCCAAAGTCCCTGCCCTGCTTTTGGAAGACGAGCCAAAATACCGATCGTAATTACCAAAGAAATTCCGTTACCGATTCCTCGATCTGTAATCTGTTCACCGAGCCACATCAGGAGCATCGTGCCAGTAGTCAATATGAACATGGTCTGAATCCGGTAGAACCAGAGATTATCGTAGATAACGAGGTTGCCCTTAAATCCTGGAAATACACGCTCCGCATTTTCCCAACCAAGAGCCATCACAAATCCCTGACCCAAGCAGAGTAGAACCGTGAGATAACGACCATACTGGACGATTTTCGTCCGACCACCTTCTTCACGAGCGAGTTTGCTGAGCTGCGGAATGACCGCAGTGAGGAGCTGGATAATAATCGTGGCACTGATGTAAGGCATGATGCCCAAAGCGCCGACGGCGCAATTTTCAAAACCGCCACCCGTGAACAAACTGTACATGCCCATTAACGAATTGCCGCTCGTTGCGCCAGCGGTTTCGAAATAGAACTTAAGAGCCGCGTTGTTTAATCCCGGGGTTGGAATCAAAGCCGCCAGACGGCAAATTCCCAAAACAATCAGCGTGAAAAATATACGCGATTTGAGTTCTGGAATCTTAAAACAATTCGCCAGAGTGTTGGTAATGGCAGTGAACATGCGAAAGCAGCCTATCCTTGTTTAACTTCAACCCTTTTGGCGATGAGTTCGCACGTGCCACCGAGGCTTTCGATTTTCGCTTTAGCAGAGGCACTGAATGCGTGGGCAGTGACTTTCAATTTCTTGGTAAGATCGCCCATTCCAAGAATTTTGATGCGCCTCACCGGTCCATTGGCCAAACCAACTTTACGCAAAGCCAACTCATCCACCGTTGCTCCATCCTCAAATTGATTGAGAGAGGTGAGATTCACTGGAACATACTCAATTGTATGCCGCGCGTTGTTGAATCCGCGTTTTGGAATACGGCGAATGAGCGGCATCTGACCGCCTTCGAATCCCGGACGAATTGAACTACCGGACCGTGCGGTCTGGCCTTTGCCACCGCGTCCGGCGGTTTTGCCACGACCACTGGATTCACCTTGTCCCAATCGCTTGCGGCGATGCTTTGAACCGGGGCGGGGCTTTAGATCATGTAAACGCATAAAAAATTAAGCTGTTGCTACGACAGGTTGAACTTCAACAAGTTTCGCATCCTTCTGTTTGATTTCGATTCCGCGGCTGCGATAGATATCTTCGCGCAAACGGAGTTGACGCAATGCACCCAAGGTCGCTTTCACCACGTTAGCGGCATTATCGGAACCGAGTGACTTGCTTAAAATATCTTTGATTCCCGCGGACTCAAGCACAGCACGAACCGTTTTGCCGGCGATGATTCCCGTTCCAGGGGACGCAGGGCGCAGGAGAATTTTCGCTCCGCAAAATGTGTAATAGATTTCGTGAGGAATAGTGGTGTCCTTCAACGAAACCTTGACCATGGCCCCTTTGGCAACTTCCCCGCCTTTGCGAATCGCATCCGCAACTTCCCCACCCTTGCCCAAGCCAAGACCGACACGGCCCTTCTTATCTCCGGTAACTACCAGTGCGCTAAAGCTGAAACGGCGTCCACCCTTCACGACTTTGGAAGAGCGATTAATAAAGACAACTTTCTCGACGAGCTCGTTGCCTTTGCCATCGGTGATCTGCGGCGCGTCAGAACGCCGACGGGGTCCGCGACTTTGTCCGCGCCCACTGCCACCAAAGCGACTGCCGCCACCGCCGCCAGGACCACCAGCAGCGGGTGCACTACCTTCACCACCAAAACTTTTATTTACTTCAGCCACAATTTTTTCTCCTGGTTGATTAGAACTGCAGACCGGCTTCACGCGCCGCGTCTGCCAATGCTTTTACTTTTCCGTGATAACGAGCGCCGGAGCGATCGAACACGACGGCCTTGATGCCTTTTTCCTTCGCGGCTTCAGCAGCCAATTTTCCAATGCGCGCAGCAGTAACAATATTCGCACCGATTTTCTCGGATTTGCCAACTGCCTTACTCCGTGTCGAAGTTGAAACAATTGTCTTGCTCGCAGTATCATCAACGAATTGCACGTAGATGTTTTGATTCGTAAAACGAACACTCATACGTGGACGTCCGGAAGTGCCGGTGACTTTCTTACGAATGCGCCAGTGGCGGAGTTGCGCTAATCTCTGTTTAACTTGAGTTCTCATTGTTTTGCGTCACGGATTGAGCCGTGGCTTAATTATTATTGAACCGTCTTGCCTTCCTTACGGATAATCTTCTCGTCGGAGTATTTCACACCTTTGCCTTTGTAAGGCTCAGGCGGATAGTAGGCGCGAATCTCGGAAGCGACCTGACCAACGACTTGTTTACTGGGTCCTTCAATCGTGACTTTCGTGTTTTCTTCCACAGTCACTTTGATTTGGGCTGGAATTGGATAATTGATTGGGTGGGAATAGCCAAGGCTCAGATTCACTACGTTCCCCTGAACCGCTGCTTTGAAACCGACACCGTTAATCTCTAGCTTCTTGGTAAAACCGACACTTACCCCTAAAACCATATTATTGACCAAGGCGCGGCCTAAACCGTGCATTGCTTTGGCCTCGGCATCTTCGCCGTCGCGGCTGACCACTATTTTGTCGCCTTCAACCTTGAGGCTGGTGCGGCGCGGCAACTCCATATCGAGCTTGCCTTTTGGGCCTTGGACAGAAATTTTTTTGCCTTTTACGTCCACCTTTACTTGGGCTGGAACAACAATCGGGGATTTTCCAATTCGTGACATAAACTTCCTTAAAAATTACCAAATATAGCAGAGCAATTCTCCACCGATGTTTTTCTTGCGAGCATCATTGCCCGACATAACCCCTTCCGAGGTCGAAACGATCGCGACACCCAGACCGCCCCGAACGCGAGGAATCTCAGTCGAACCAGTGTATCGGCGCAAACCTGGGGTGCTCACGCGACGCAAACCTTCAATGACAGATTTACGTCCGTCATATTTCAGCTTCATCTTAATCGTCTTCTTGACCTTGCCCTCAACGCCCACTTCGCTTACGTAGCCTTCTTTTTTCAGGATGTGAGCGATGCTCTCCTTGACTTTGGAGTGCGGCAATTCAACTGTCGGAAGCAACGCACGGTTTGCGTTGCGAATCCGGGTCAGCATATCGGAAATTGGATCAGTCATATTCTCTACGTTCTTAAATCTTATCTTCTTACCAGCTAGCTTTTGTCACACCCGGAATCAACCCATTCAAGGCGGCCTCGCGGAAGGTCAACCGTGAGCAGCCGAATTTCCGGAGATAAGCGTGACGGCGACCGGACATCTTGCAACGGTTCACAACGCGAGTTGGGCTCGCATTACGTGGCAACTTGGAAAGACCGGCGTAATCGCCTTTTGCTTTCAGTTCGGCACGAACGGCCGCGTATTTTTTAACTGTTGCGAGCTTTTTCTTATTGCGCTCGAGCCATGCTTGTTTAGCCATAAATTATTTCTTTTCAGCGAACGGCATTCCCATCAGTTTCAAAAACTCCAACGCCTCATCATCCGTAGGCGCGCTGGTCACGATGGTGATATCCATACCTTGGGTGCGCTTAATCTTATCCAATTCAATTTCTGGAAAAATTGTTTGATCCGCCACGCCGAGCGAATAATTACCACGTCCGTCAAATGAACGAGTGGAAATTCCGCGAAAATCACGAATACGAGGAAGAGCTGTCGCAACCAAGCGATCGAAAAACTCATACATAACCTCGCGACGCAACGTCACCCGGCAACCAATCGGCTGGTTTTCACGCAACTTGAAATTCGCAATACTCTTGCGCGATTTGCTGATAACCGGTTTGCGACCTGTGATCATTGTCATGTCTTTGACAGCATCATCGATGGCACCCTTCTCCAACGATGCACTCACACCCATATTCACCACGATCTTTTCCATCTTTGGAACCTGGTGGATGTTGGTGTATTTCCGACTCTCTTTGAGAGCAGGAATCACTTCGGTCACGTATTTTTCGTAAAGTCTTGGTTTCATTTTTAAGTCGCCCTCGGAGTTTGCCGAAAGCTTCAAATTTTTATTAGACGGTTGCCTTAGCCGCGCGCTTTTTCGAGGCATCAAAGGTTGCAACCGGAACCACATTCGAAATGTGAATCGATCCTTCGCGTTCAACAATCGCGCCTTGCGGATTGTTCTGGCTGCGCTTGGTGTGCTTCTTCAGCATTTTGGCGCCTTCAACGATCACGCGTTCGCTTTTGCTTTTTACTTCGATGATTTTGCCCCGTTTGCCCTTCTCAGAGCCGGCAATAACCACCACTTCATCACCCTTTTTTACATGAAAACGTTTTTGCATAACTCAAATCACTTCAGGCGCGAGCGAAATAATCTTCATGAACTTTTTGTCGCGCAATTCACGGGCAACCGGTCCAAAAATACGGGTTCCACGTGGATTATTGTCTTTGTCGATGATTACAATCGCGTTGCTATCAAAGCGCAAATAGGAGCCGTCCTCGCGGCGAATCGCTTGGCGAGTCCGAACCACTACCGCATTAACAACTTCGCCCTTTTTCACGGTGCCATCCGGCGTAGCTTCTTTGATGTGAGCCTTGATGACATCACCAATAAATGCATAGCGCTGATTGCGCCCGATGACTCCGATAGCCGCCGCGCGTTTCGCGCCGGTATTATCGGCCACATCCATTATGGAACGAATTTGTAGCATAAAATCTAATTATCTAACTTTCGCGACTGCCTCACCCTTTTCGACGACCTGAGTCAAACGCCAACGCTTCAGTTTTGAAAGCGGGCGGGTTTCTTCAATCAAAACAACATCGCCGACTTTGGCTTCACTCTTCTCGTCGTGCGCGTAAAATTTAGAAAAGCTCGTAACGACTTTCTTATATTGAGGATGCGGATAGCGACGCTCCACTGTGACCACGATCGTCTTGGCCATCTTGTTGGAAATGACACGACCCAAACGTTCTTTGCGGTGACCGCGGGCTGCTGTATCCGGTGTAACTTGTGTTTCAGCCATAAATTATTTAGCCGCCTTGTTGCGGAGTTGAGAAATCTGGGTTTCAACCCGTGCGACATCTTTGCGCAAAATCCGCAGGCGGGATGGCTTCTCGAGCTGGCTGCTAGCCTGCTGCAAACGCAAATTAAACATTTCCTGGCGCAAATCGCGGCCCAAGGCAGTCAACTCACCCATCGACGCATCTTTGATTTTTGGATCTGACATTTTCATATTTGCTCTAGCCAATCTTATGACGGGAAATAAACTTGGTGCGGATTGGCAATTTCGTTGCTGCCAAACGCATCGATTCACGAGCAACAACTTCAGTTACTCCATCCACTTCAAACAGCACATTCGCCGGCCGAATGACCGCGACCCAGGATTCCAACGGGCCTTTACCTTTACCCATTCGAGTTTCCAACGGCTTCTTCGTGTATGATTTCTGTGGAAAAATACGAATCCAAACTTTGCCACGGCGCTTCATGTAACGGGTCACCGCAACGCGGGCCGCTTCAATCTGCTTGGTGTCCAACCAGCAACGCTCGGTGGATTGCAAACCGTACTCACCAAATGCAACAGTGTTTCCACTGGTAGCGAGACCGGTCCGACTGCCTCGGTGCATTTTGCGGTACTTAACTCTTGCGGGCATCATTGCCATAACAAAATCCTTTTAAAAAATTATTTAAGCAGCAACAGGTGCGGCTTCTGGTTTGACGGTTTTCTTTTCCACCTTGGTGTCGCCCTTGCACACCCAGCATTTGACTCCGAGCTTGCCATACATTGTTTTGGCTTCGGCAAATCCGTAATCGATATTTGCGCGCAAGGTATGCAGCGGAACACGACCTTGGAGATATTGCTCAACACGAGCGAGTTCAGCTCCACCCAGACGACCAGCACAGCGAATCTTAATTCCTTCCGCACCGAAGTCCATCGCAGTCTGAACCGCCTTCTTCATCGCACGCCGAAACGAAACACGGCGTTCCAATTGGAGCGCAACGTTTTCCGCCACGAGCTGAGCGTCGATTTCAGGTTGTTTGATTTCCTGGATATCGACATAAACCTCTTTGCCGGTCATCTTGCTCAATTCTTCCTTGAGCTTGTCGATTTCCGTTCCTTTGCGTCCGATAACCACACCAGGACGCGCAGTGAAAATAGTGATGCGGCAACGAGTCGCTGCACGCTCGATCTGAATTCTCGGCACCGATGCGGTTTCGAGTTTTTTCTTTAGAATCTCGCGGATTTCGCGGTCTTCGTTGAGCAGTTTGCCGAAATCTTTTTTGTCGGCATACCACTTGGAACGCCAGTCTTTATTGACAGCGACACGCAAACCGATTGGATTTGTTTTTTGACCCATAACAATTATTCGTCAGAGACAGTGATCTTGATGTGGCAGTTGCGTTTTAAAATCGGTCCGGCAGAACCACGCGCTTTGGGCGTGAAACGCTTCATCGTCGTGGCCTGTCCAGCAACAGCTTCCTTGACGCGAAGACTCTCAGGCTTGGCACCGTTATTATTTTCCGCATTGGCAATCGCGGAGCTCAGCGTCTTGGCGACAAACCGGGCGGACTTGCGCGGAATGACTTTCAAAACAGCCTGTGCTTGCAAAGCCGGGAGGCCTTGAATCTGGCGGACAACTTCGCGCATTTTCTGCGCTGACATCCGCACGTTTTTGGTAATCGCTTGAACTTGCATATTACTATTTCGCTTCAGCTTTGGCCGTGTGCGCACCGTGCTTCTTGAACAGACGAGTCAGCGCAAATTCACCCAGCCGGTGACCCACCATGTTTTCGGTCACGAAAACAGGGTTAAACATTTTTCCATTGTGCACGTTGAACGTCAGCCCAACGAAATCAGGCGTGATCATTGACCGGCGCGACCAAGTTTTGATCGGCGTCTTTTGGTTAGTGCTTTTCGCTTTGACGATTTTATCCATCAGCGAAGCTTCGATAAACGGACCTTTTTTAATCGAACGTCCCATAAATTATTTTTGTTTCATCGGACGACCATCACGGCGAACGACAATAAATTTGTTGGAATACTTGCGTTTATTACGCGTGCGATATCCCTTGGTGATTACACCCCAAGGAGTAACCGGATGACCGCCGCCAGAAGTTTTACCAGCTCCCCCACCCATCGGATGGTCAACCGGGTTTTTCGCAACAGCGCGACTCAACGGATGAATTCCGCGATGACGACTGCGACCAGCTTTGCCGAGAACCACATTCTCGTGCTCAGTGTTACCCACTTGGCCGATCGTTGCGTAGCAGTTTTCGTTGACGCGGCGAATTTCGCCAGAAGGCAATTTAATCTGAGCGTACCCTTCGTCGCGGGACATCAAAGTCGCCGCGCCGCCAGCAGTTCGAACCATTTGCGCGCCACGTCCGGGAGTGATCTCAATATTGTGAATCGGGAGACCGACTGGAATCGTGCTGAGCGGCAGACTGTTGCCAACTTCAGGAGCCGCCGTCGGACCGCTCATCAACTTCTTACCAACGGAAAGTCCGACCGGAGCGATGATATACTTCTTTTCGCCATCTTTGTATTGAAGCAAGGCCAAACGCGCGGTGCGCAATGGATCATATTCGATCGCGATCACATCGGCTTCAATTCCATGTTTATGGCGCTTGAAATCGACAATGCGATGGAACTGCTTGTGCCCACCACCCCAACCGCGGCTGGTGACACGTCCATAATGATTGCGACCGCCGGTTTTCTTCTTGATCTCGATCAAGCTCTTTTCCGGCTTCGTCTTTGTAATATCCTCGAACGACGCTATCGTTAGATAGCGCGTCGACGGCGTTAATGGTCTAAAGCTCTTTACTGGCATAAAAATCAAAAATCCAAATTCTCAGCTTGGAGTGCGTCGGCCATCAATCCTGCGCCCAGATGGGCTGTCAGTTATCGGTCACGCTGAAATCGCTGCCGCTCACCACTTCTGGTGCAACGGAGCGCGGAATATAGCAGTGATGATTTCCTGCGCAAGAGGTTTTTAGAAAATCTTTGTTTATTTTTTATTTCGGTGTTCATCGATGCCTTCTCCCAGATTTCTATGGGTGAATTCTCGATTCTCTAGGCTAATCCAGATTCTAATTCAATTATCCTTATTTCAACTTCTCGTCGAAGAAATCCGCGATAATATGGGTCAGCTCGATCCGATTGGGTTGTGGCGTACCGCCTGCGGGCATGAAGCTGTGGCCCGCATTTTTTACCACTACGAGCTTCGACGAGACTCCGGCGGCTTTGAGGAGTTGGTGCAGCTTTTCGGATTGGCTCAATGGAACAAGGCGATCCTGGTCGCCGTGCAGGATCAAGAACGGCGGATCGTCATTGGTCACATACGTGATTGGGCTGGCCCGTTTCAGAACTTCATCTTTGCTCGACGTTGCACCGAAGACAGCCTCGCTGATCCGCGTATGGCCGCCGCCTGATTCGACGGTCAAATCCGATGGACCAAACATATCCACCACAGCCTGCACTCGGCTTGATTGGTTCGGCCAACCACCGGTTCCTTCAAGGCTGGCTTTCTCGTCGCTGGTGCCCAGCAAAGCCACTAGGTGTCCTCCGGCGCTGCCTCCCCAGACACCAATGCGTTGAGAGTCGAGGTGGTAATCGCTGGCATGGGCGCGAAGAAAACGAATCGCGCATTTCACATCCTCGATTTGCGCCGGAAATTTGTAGGCCGGCGCAAGGCGATAATTAACCGAGGCTACCAGGTAGCCACGTTGGACCAGCTCGCCAATGGCCATCACGCCGACGCCCGAGGCCTTATCGCCGCTTTGCCAACCGCCGCCATGCACGTAAACCGTCACCGGTAATTTGCCATCCGTCTTTTTCGGAAAATAGAGATCCATCTTCAACCCAACGTCACCTGCTTTTCCGTAAATCACATCCCGCTCCGTCTTGCGCGCATCGATCGCAAGTGCTGCAAGCTCTTTTATACCGCGTTTAGGAGCACGTTCGGAGGGCGGATTCGTCTGTGCCGGTTCGGCGTCACTCTTAACCTCGGCAACATCTGAAGCATTGGCCGAGGGAGATGAAGATTTCTCGTCGAGTCGCGGCGTTTTTTCTTGAGCAACTAATGGACAGGCCAGCAGCAGAGTGCCTGCATACAACGCGAATGAGATTGGAACGAGTTTCATGATGTCGTCCGTTAAAAGACGTGGGTGGCAGCAAGAATGTTACGCACGCATAGATTTACAACTTCGTTTTCGTTCGATGGTCAGGTCCAGTTTTTGTGCGCGTTGCGGGTGGAACGACCGATCGCAACAGGTAGAGCGAAATCCACCTCGGCTACAGAATTTTGATGCAAAGCTCCAACTCTTTTTCAGCTTCACGTTTTCTTAAGGTTGCTCCGCGTAAGGTATCGCCGGAAATTGATTATGAGAGCAGGCGACACAACCTTAGAGCCGGGAGCCAATCCAAAGTCCACATCTCCGAAGCGGTGGATGGTGGTGGATGACAACGAGGGTATTTTGGAATTGGTCGCCGGATTGCTCGAATCCTCAAGTCCCGGACCCGTCTGCCGCTGTCACGGCGCGGCAGAAGCGCCCGCCATTTTTACCACCGAGTCGCGATACTTCGAATTCGTCATTTGCGACCTGGAAATGCCAGGCTTGGATGGCATCGAGCTTGGCCGACGACTGCTGAAGCTTGCACCGAGCCTGAAAATTTTGCTCGCCACTGGGAGCGCCTCAATCACCAGGAAAGAAGCATGCGACGAGGGCTTTTGCGGGATCCTGCCGAAGCCATTTCGCCTGGCGGATTTGCGCCGCGCTTTGAACGAGGCAGGCATCGTTACCGATCCGAATACTGAGACCCTTTTCGCCCAATCATTTTCTGCGCAACAAAACAAACAAAGGAACAAAATGAAAAACAAAATCGTAATCGCCCTGCTGGCGTTAAGCGCTTCAGCATGGATCGTCACCGCTCAGGATAACAACCAACAACCGCCGCCGGATCGGAACGGCTTTCCACCGCGAGGACATCGTCCGCCGCCTCCCATTATGATGGCGCTCGACGCAAATCAAGACGGGCAGATCGATGCGGACGAAATTGCCAAAGCCTCGGAGTCGCTGAAGAAGTTGGATCTAAACGGCGATGGCGTTTTGACCCGCGATGAATTGATGCCCCCGCCTCCCGGCGGACCGGAAGGGTTCGGGCAAGAACCGCCGCCGCAGGGACAAAAACCGCATCGGCAAGAGAATTGATTTTATCGAGCGCCGGGCGTGCCTCGAATTCGGAGGCGCGCCCGCCGATAATTTTTTTACCCTGTGAAAGTCTTCGCCGATCCGACTTTTCAAATCTGTTGATCGAGTAAATTTAAGCTCGCTTGCCGGCCAAAGTTAATCTGGAATCCACCCACGATTGATGAATGATAAACCAGTGACCAGTGATTCCGGTTCAGCGGGCGAACCGCCTCAAGACCTTCCTGAACGGACGCGAAAAATGGAGGCGCCCTTCCCGAATACATCTTCATGGAAGCAGGATTTGTCGGGCTCGACTTTCGGCAATTACCAACTCGTTCGCAAAATTGCTGAAGGCGGGATGGGAATTGTTTACGAGGCCGTCCAACTCAAACTCGATCGCAAGGTGGCGTTAAAAATTTTGACGGATCAACTCGCGGCGCAGCCGGAATTTCTTCGCCGCTTTGAACGCGAGGCCAAATCCGCTGCCGCGCTGAATCATCCCAACATTGTGCAGGTCCACGATTTTGGTGAAGCCAACGGGCGCCACTATTTGATCATGGAATATGTGGATGGCGAAGATCTGTCCGTCTATGTGGAACAGCATGGCAAGCTACCCGTAGAAGAGGCGTTGAACGTGATCGAACAAGCCGCTCAGGGACTCAAATCCGCCTACGAAAAATCAATCATTCATCGGGACATCAAGCCGGCAAATCTGATGCGAGCCCGCGATGGACGCGTGAAGGTTTCGGACCTCGGTCTGGCTAAAGTGTTGACTGAAGTTTCGGACGCGACCCTCAGCGGAATTGGCATTGGTTCACCCTATTACATCGCCCCGGAACAAGCCGACAACGCGCGCCATGTCGATCATCGCGTGGACATTTATTCGCTCGGAATCACGCTTTTCTTTTTGGTCACGGGCAAAAGGCCTTACGACGGCGAAACCCCTTTTTCGATCATTCTGGCGCACGTCAACAAGCCATTGCCGAGCGGCATTGACCTCGGCACGGCACTGCCCAAAGAAGTCGAAGGATTGATTCAGCGAATGGCGGCGAAAAAGCCTGAGGATCGTTATCAGGATTATGATTCGCTCCTCGCTGATTTGCAGCGGGTAAGGTCTGGCTTTGCCCCGCTCCTGAAAGTCCGTCGCGCACCCATTTCCAGAACCCTGCTTCTTGGATCGGCCATTGGTGCACTCGGCATAATCGCTGGGCTCAGTTTTGTGTTCGTAGCGCACAACAAGTCATTGGAAAAGAAAAAGTCCAAGCGCGACGGCCAGGCCGAGCCTGCGCAAAATGCGATTCAAAAAAACCGGCGGTTCGGACCGGGCTCGGGACCCGATGGCGCGAATTTTCGTAATCCTGCAACGTTGCGTGATCCGCAGCGGCCGCCGTTCGAACCGGGACGCATGGCCAAACCGATGGACCGGGACGGGATCCAATTGCCCATGGGCCCGCCTCCCGATCGCGACTTTTACTCCATTCCAGAAGGACCGGTCGATATGATGTTGGCCAAGGCAGATGAGTATTCCGCCCAACACAAAGAGAACTTCCTCGCGATCATTGATGTTTACGAGCAGGTCAGGGATAAGGCAGGAGCTGCAGAACGCCCGCGGGTTGAAAGCAAGCTGAGCAGCGTGATCGAAGCACAACAAAAAATCAGCGCGCGGACCATCCAAGAGTATGAAACGAAGATGCAGGCAAGGTTGCAGGCCGGAAAACCGGGGGAAGCCTACCGGGTCTGGAAAGATTTCCCCGCTAATTTACGGACGCGGGAAGTGGATGAACAGATTCGAACTATTTTGAGGAAAGCGATATCGGAAAAACTCTTATCCAGCCCGCCTCAACCGTAAAAACGTTGCATTGAGAATGACAGGTTCACGAACCTTCCTGATCGCAGGGCTTCCCTTGGCCGCTCGACGCAATCGTTCTGTCGCTGCCCCAAGGAAGGCGCGGCGACCTGAACAATTTTCTCTTTAGGGAATCTTCAAGAGCTCGGCTTCCGTCCAGGCCTCGTTACGATGGGTGGTGGCATCTCGCGCCTTCTTCACGGCACCGACATCCACGGGCGATGCACCATGCTCCCATTCACGACGAATGTAGGTCAAGACGGCTGCAATTTGTTCGTCATCGAAAACGTTGAGCGCCGGCATTTCCATTTCGTAATTTCTGCCCATGACCCCGATTTTTCCCCGGATGCCGTGGAGAACGATGCGCATCAAACGATCCGAAGGTCCAAGCACCCATTCCGAATCAGCCAAGGGCGGGGCCAATCCTTCCATGCCCAAGCCGGTCAATTGATGGCACGCCGCGCAACTCGCCGCGAACAAATCGCGGCCAGCCGCAAACTGCTTTTCCTGGTCCGCCGTGAGTGGGACAATTTTTGGCGGCGCGACGTAGCCGGGCTGCCCGGGCCAGGTCAGCAGCGCGGAGATTTTTTTGAGGCGATCCGAAATTTCGGGGACCTGTTTCTTCTCCAAAGCGGTGTAGCCAGATGGTTCCGACGCGAAGAAAATTGGCTTTTTCGCCACAGGAGTTTTCGACTTCACCTGACCTGGCGCGCTGGCGAGCATTCCATCCAACAATGCCGTCTGCTGCCAGAGCGGGGCAGCGGCGGCGAGCTGGAAAACCTGATCAACGCGGTTCGTTTTGCGTTCGTAAAGAACACAGGTCGTTAGTCCGCTCAAAAATGCAGCAGAGCCCGGTTTCGGTTCGTTCCAAGTCTTATCCGCCAGAACTTTTTCCAGGACTTCCAATTCACGTTTGTAAAAACCGCTGAGCAGGGCATCACGAATCACCACGTTCTCACCGCAGTTTCGCGCAATCGCCAGCATCCCCCGCTCTGCCTTTGGATCGGCGATTTCGCCCAGCGTAAAGGCCAGTTGAAGTTGAACGTCCGGTTGCGTTTCGTTCTTTGCCATGGTGGAGAAGAGCGCGATAAACTCCGGCGCATCGGCAGTTTTCAGAAATGGCTCCGAAAGGCGGATTGCCACGGCGCGCACTTTCGCATCCGGCGTGGCTAACACCGCGAGCAACGTCTTCTTATCCATTTGGCCTATGCCGTCCAACGTCCACAAGGCATGAATGCGACCAAAAGCGCTCTTGTCTGAAACCGCTTTGGCTCGCAGCAACGCAATCGTTTTCGCCTCGTTCCGTTCGACGAGCAATCGTTGCGCGGTATCACGAACCCAGCCGTTGGGGTGCGACAGATTTTCCACAAGTTCAGCCGAAGTCGCTTTGCCAAGGTTGGCCGGCTTCAACGGCTTTCCCTCAGCCACGATGCGATAAATTCGACCCAATCCGGTGGGCGCCTGCAACCCGCGCGACTCGGATTGCGCGCGCAGATAGGAGGTCAAATAAATCCGGTGCTGCAAAATTCCACGGTAGAGATCGGTGAGATAAATCGCCCCGTCCGGACCATTATTCAAATTGACCGGGCGAAAACGTTCATCGGTCGAAGCCAGGAATTCAGAATTGGCGTAAGCGTGCCTGCCCGTCATCACCCCGTTTTTTTCCGTAAGAATATTCCGCTTCACGAGATTGGCGGAAGGTTCGCAAACGAATGCATTGCCCTGGTATTCCGCCGGGAAATTGTCGCCGCGATAGATCAAGGGCGCGCACGCCGCAGTGAATTTTTCAAGCGTGCCGTCTTTGCGCAAAATGCCCTCGCGATAGCCTCGATTCACACCCGGCGTGACCCGAATCGGCCAGGTCAATTGGCTCTTGATTGGATCGACGTTCAGCCCCGAAGGCGAGCGAAGGTTCGGGTTGCGACGCAAATATGCCGATGGAACCAGATCCATGCGAAACTGGTCGCTGTTGGAATTGTAAACGAGCCTTCCGTAATTGTCCTGTGAGATGCCCCATTGACCGCGGAAGGCGGTTGGCTCGCGTTGCCATTCACCATCCACATTGCGAAAACGCGTGGTGTGGTCGGCGCTGTAAATCCAGTTGTCCAGGGCGGTCATCAAACCGTTGGCGGTGTGCTCGGGATTTTTTTGGTCACCATAATCTTTTGCGACTTCGACTTTGGAATCACTTTTTCCATCGCCATCGGTGTCCTGACAAAACCAGAGACGCGGCGGCTCCGCGACGAGCAAGCCACCCCTCACGAGCGACAGTGCTCGCGGCATGACCAATCCATCGAGAAACACCGTGCGTTTGTCCATTTTCCCGTCGCCATTGGTATCTTCCAGCACCGCGATCTTTCCCACCGGTTGATCCTCTCCTTTGCCATCGGCATCGGGCATGAATCCGCTCATTTCCAAAACCCAAATTCTTCCATCCGGTCCGAAAGTAATTGCGACGGGGTCATGCACCAAAGGCTCGCTCGCGACGAGTTCGATGCGGAATCCGGGCACGATCTTGAATGACTTCAAGGCCTGTTCCGGCGTCAGCACGGGCGCGGGCGGAATTTTTTCCGGTGGAACGGGCGCGATCTGTTTTTCTGGATTCGCTCCATCTTTGGCGTCTCCATTTTGAGCCAGCAATTCCGTGCTGAAAAATGAGGCCAGCGCCACGCCGACGCACGGGCCGGATCGAACCCACCGAGAAAAGTTTCCCGTCCCAAAAATGCCTTGCCAGAATCCACGCGAGACGTTCCGCCGGGCCTGGTCAATTTCCGATTTATTAAAGTTCATTCTTGTTTTGATTAAACTGCCGTCCTCCGTCTTCGACGAAATCGTTCCGTGAAATATTCTGAAAACGAATGGAACGTAGAGAACGGCGCATTTTTTGCCAAGTATTCTTGCAGAGGATGAGCCGTGCGATTAGCTCGAAGAATTTAGCGAATTGCGCAGAAAATCACTTCTTCGCCGAAGCCAGGCGGGCACTGGCAATGTCCATCTTCTTTTGGATGGGAACTTGCAACGGCGGCAAAAGGCGCCTCAACTTTTCATAGATTTTCAGCGCCTGCTCCCATTGCTCTGAGTTTTCACAAAGTTTTGCGGCGGCAATGCCCGATTCATAAAGCCACTTGGAATCCGGAGCCTCGCCATTGCGCAGATTTGTCTGATTCAAAACCAACATATAATGAACCAAGCCTCGCTCGATCCATTTTTCCTTGTCGGCGGCAACTTTGGCCTCGGCTCGTTTCACGCAAATATTCCCAAGACACCATTCGGCCTGGCTCCGCGCCGAAACATCGGCCTGCAATGAGGCAACCACATTGCTGTAGGACTCGGCCGCCTTGTCGTAACGCAGCTCCGCCTGGGCCACGTCCTGCCCCGCCAGTTGAAAATAGCAGTCGCCAATCTTTCCGGTGGCGAGGGATGCGATGGCATTGCTCGGAAAATCGCGCGTCACCCGCGAAAACGCATTAATCGCATCGCGCAGAATGGATTCATTCGTATTGGAAAAAAACTGCTGATAGTTGGCGTCGCCCAGGGCAAACCAGGCTTCCGCTTTGAGCGCGGATGGGGCATTCGTGTTGTCCTTGATCAAGTTGACCAAATCCGCGAAATACTTTGCCGCGCCCGCATAATCCGAGCGATCGTAAACCGCTCGGCCAGCCATCAGCCGCGATTGGATATCCAGTTGCAGGGTTGGATTGAGCTTCAAAATCTCCTGATAATTCTTTTCCGCGTTCAAAAAATCATCGTGGTTCCAATAGAAATCGGCGACCCAGTTTTGAGCCAGCGCGGCCAGTTGGTTTGACGGAAAGCGCGCCACGAAATTGGTAAACAAGTTAAACGCGTTGGTTTCCCGTCCCGCCTTTTCATAGACCAGCGCGCGGGAAAACTCGGCCTCGGGCAATTGCGGATGGCTCGCAAAATTGGTGACCCATCGATCGTATTCGACCACCGCCGCGGGCCAGTTTCGCTCCTGGGCAAAACTTTCTGCGACGGCCAGTTTTGTTTCCGCCGCAACCCTGGAATCCGGAACAGCCTTGAGGAATTCCAGAAACAGACCACGCGCATTCTCCGGCTTGCCGCGTTGAATCAAATTCTTTCCAACCAGCAGCAAACTGCGGTCGGCGAGGGATCCTTTTGGAAACCACGCCAATAATTTTTTCATGGCGTCCACGGCCGCCTCGGAATTTCCAATTTTCAAACTGGCGCGAACCGTCTGGTAAAGCGCCGGCTCAAATAATCCGTGGGTGACCCGTTCCAGGGCGCCAAAGTTTTGGATGAACAACTGGTAATTCGTGACGGCCGCCGTGTAATTCGTCTGCTGAAACTGGCAGTCCGCCAGTTTGAAGCGAGCCACCGCGCGATCCTCGGAAATGGGAATCCGTTTCGTCGCTTCCAAAAAATCAGCCTCAGCCGCGCTGAAGTTTTCCCGAATCCAGAAACACCATCCGCGGTTGAGATACGCTTTTCCGAGATGGGAGCTTTTGGGAAAGTTCGTGATCGCAAAATTGAACGTGGCCAGGGCTTGCTCAAATAAATTGGTGGTTACAACCGGTGTAACATTCGTCTCGGTCACGGATTGTTTCAAACGCAGTTCGCCCAAGGTCACATGAACAAAATCGAGCGCTGGATCCGTCGGATTTTCCTGGAGAAATTTTTCCAGCCGCGCCGTGGCATTGGTCGTTTCCCCCTGCGCCAGGAGCACTTCCACAGTTTTAAAGAATGATTGCCGGCGCAAATCCGACGGGGTTCGTTCCGTGGCATTCTGTTCGTAAACCAGAATGGCTTCCGGCAAACGATTGAGTTTCTCCAGGACTTCACCACGCAACAAAATGGACTCGGCGGAGAACTTTGGCGTGCCGGAGGCCTGTGCCGCCTCGATCAAATTCGTACTGGTTCGCAGCGCCGCGTCCAATTGATTGGACGCGAGCTGAATGCGGCAGAGCAGGAAATTCCCAAGCCACTTGGCGTCGGGCGTGGTGCTGCGGGCCGCAACCTGGGCAATGATCTTTTCACCGTCCGCAAAACGCGATTGCTTCAGAAAGGCCTCGGCCAGCAACAAGTATCCGTTTACTGCGTATTCACTGCTCGGCTGCGCTTTGGCGGCAGCGTCAAAACGCCCGCCGGCCGTCTGGAGCAACTCAATGACGCGAGGCCAGTTTGCGAGCTTGGATTCCGCCAATGCCTCGGAGTAGCTGGCCTCAAGTTTATGCGATGATTCCGGGAATTTCTGGAGCAAATCCGCGTAGGCGCCAGCCGCCGCTCGAAAATTTCCACTCTGAAAAAAACTTCGCCCAATCCAGTATTGGTAGTCGTGGGCGATGACGCCGGCTTGCGGCAATTCCTTTTGCAAAAGCGCGAGGGCACTTGGGTATTCTCCTCGATAGTAACGCGATTGCGCCCGGTGCAGAATGGCCTGCACCTTGTTTGTGGATTCCGGAAATTCCTCGGAAAATTTCGCGAACGCCTCCTCTGCCGGCTTGAACATTTTCGTTTCAAAGAGTTGGACTGCGTGATTGAAAGCACGGGCCTCGGGCCCAGATGCGGCCGCTGCGTTAGGCGCAGAGTAAATACCTAGCAGCAAAATGAATATCAGCAGATAACGCACAGTTCTCAGACGAAATAAGTTGGGGTTCCAATCACGCGATTTTCTTTAGCGGATTGGGCGCGAGGATACGACTCAAAAATTGACCGGTGTAGCTTTCAGGAACTTTGGCCACGGTCTCCGGCGTTCCTTGCGCGACAATTCGTCCACCGCCGGAACCGCCTTCCGGACCGAGGTCGATAATCCAATCCGCCGTCTTAATCACATCCAGATTGTGTTCGATGATCAGCAGCGTGTTTCCCGTCCCGCGAAGTTTAAACAAGACTTCGAGCAGCTTCGCGACGTCGTGAAAATGCAGGCCCGTCGTCGGCTCGTCCAAAATGTAAAGCGTTTGGCCGGTGGCCTTGCGGCTGAGTTCGGCCGCGAGCTTGATGCGTTGCGCTTCGCCGCCGCTTAATGTCGTAGCGGATTGGCCGAGCTTGACGTAACCAAGCCCGACTTCCGCAAGCGTAAGACATGGATCATAAATCTTGGGAACCGCGCGGAAAAACGTGACCGCTTCATCGACGGTCATGTCGAGCACGTCGGCGATGTTCATCCCTTTGAAATTAATTTCCAGCGTCTCGCGGTTGTAGCGGCGGCCATTGCAATTCTCGCATGTGACGTAAACCGGCGGGAGAAAATGCATTTCAATTTTGATCAGGCCATCCCCCTGGCATTTCTCGCAGCGCCCGCCTTTGACATTGAAACTGAAACGGCCCGCTTCGTATCCGCGAATCTTGGCGGCCGGCAACTTCGCGAAGAGATCGCGAATCTGGTTGAACATGCCGGTGTAGGTCGCGGGATTACTGCGCGGCGTGCGGCCAATGGGGGTCTGGTCAATGACGATGACTTTATCCAGATGTTCGATCCCGCGGATTTCACGATGCGCACCGGGCTGTTCTTTCGAGCCGTAGAGCTTTCGAAACAAAGCGCGACGCAAGATGTCATCGATCAACGTGCTCTTGCCTGATCCGCTCACACCCGTCACGCAGGTCATCGTGCCGAGCGGTATTCGCGCATCGACGTTCTGCAAATTGTTTTCGCGTGCGCCGAGAATTTCCAAAGTGCCGCGTTCACCGAAAGCTTTCACGCGATTTTTCGGAACCGCGATCGACAATTCTCCGAGAAGATATTGGCCGGTGAGCGAACGAGGGTTGGCTTCAATTTCGGCGAGCGTTCCCGCTGCAACCACTTCCCCTCCGCGAACCCCTGCGCCAGGGCCGAGGTCAAGAATGTAGTCGGCCTGACGAATCGTGTCTTCGTCGTGTTCGACCACGAGCACGGAGTTTCCGAGATCGCGCAGGCGTTCCAAAGTTTTCAGCAACCGATCATTGTCGCGCTGATGCAAACCGATGCTTGGCTCATCGAGGATGTAGAGAACGCCGACAAGCCCCGCGCCAATCTGCGTCGCAAGCCGGATGCGTTGCGCCTCTCCGCCGCTCAATGTGCCGCTCTCGCGATCCAGCGTGAGATAACCAAGGCCGACGTTGCGCAGGAACCCGAGGCGTGAGCGAATTTCCTTAACAACCTCATTAGCGATTTTCTGCTGGAATGCAGTGAGCTTGAGCTGCGCGAAAAATTCTTCAGCGCCATCCACCGAGAGCCCGCAAACGTCCATGATGGAGTAGCCGGGAATCCGGGCAGCACCTGCCCCCGGCGGACGCGAATTCCCCAGCGTCACCGCGAGGATTTCCGGCTTTAGCCTCTTGCCTCCGCACGCATCGCACGGCTGCGGGTTCATGAAACTCTTCAGGCGATTCCGGGTGAACTCACTTTCGCTTTCGGCATGCATCCGCTCCAGGTTCGGGATCACCCCTTCGAACGGCCGCGTGATCTTGCTCTGCTTGCCCGCGCGGAAAAACGTGAAATCAAGCTCCTTCTCCCCGGAGCCATGCAATAAAACTTTTTTGAACTCTTCCGGCAAATTCTTGTAAGGCGTTTCGAGATTCACATCGAAGGCCGATGCCACGCTGCGCAACATCGCCTTGTAATAAGTGATCATCCTCTTCCCGCCGCGGCGCCACGGCAGCACCGCGCCTTTTTCGAGAGACTTTTCCGCGTCCGGCACGATGAGCTGTTCGTCGAAAACCATTTTCTGTCCGAGACCGTGACAAACCGGGCACGCGCCATTGGGTGAGTTGAACGAAAAATGTTTTGCCGTGAGCGTCTCGAAACTTTTTCCGGTCCCCGCGCTGTAGTTACGATTGGAATGTAGTGTTTCGGTCCAAGTGTCGTTGGTAGGGCGCGTCACTCCGGGCGCGCCGTCCTTGGCTTGCGAAGCCGCAGCGGGCAGAGGACTGCCCGCCCTACCTTCACCCGGCTGATGCAATACCACCACGCGCCCTTCGCCCCAGCGCAGCGACGTCTCCACTGAATCACTCAGGCGCACGCGGATTTTTTCATCGATTACCAAACGATCTACGACCGCCTCGATGGTGTGCCTTTGCTTGGCGTCGAGCTTCACCCGCACGTTCGCGCTGAGTTCAACCAGTTCGCCATCCACGCGCGCGCGCACGAAGCCTTCGCGCGCAAGCCGTTCGATCACGTCGCGAAATTCTCCCTTTTGATCCGACACCACCGGCGCGAGCAGCATCACGCGCGTTTTCGGCGGCAACGCCAGAATTTTATCCACGATGTCGCTCGTGGTTTGTTGCGTGATCGGTTCGCCGGTTTCCGGGCAATGCGGCTGGCCAACGTTCGCGAAGAGCAGGCGCAAATAATCAAAAATCTCCGTCGTCGTCGCGATGATCGAGCGTGGGCCGGTGCCCGAACTGCGTTGCTCGATGGCGATGGCGGGCGAAAGCCCCTCGATGAAATCGACGTCCGGCTTTTGCATCTGGTCGAGGAACTGGCGCGCGTAAGCCGAAAGCGACTCGACATATTTCCGCTGGCCCTCGGCGTAAATGGTGTCAAAGGCGAGCGACGATTTCCCCGAGCCGCTCAAGCCGGTGATGACCACCAGCTTATCGCGCGGGATTTCGAGCGTGAGATTCTTGAGGTTATGCTCACGCGCTCCGCCAATTTTGATAAATTCCTTCGACATGACTCCGAATTTTGCCACTCCGGCAATCCGCAAATTTAACGGAGATGGTCGGGGATGCAAAGGGAATGTCGGGAGGGCAAATAAAAGAAACGAACGCCAATCCATTTTTGACTTCATGGCGCGAACAGGGCAGAGTCCATCTAGTTATGAGTACGCAGGAAATATTGGTTGAAGAAATCAAGAGCCAGCCCGAACCTGTGCTGCGCGAACTGCTGCATTACCTGAAGTTTCTCGCCCGTCAGCGCGAAGAAGAAGCGTGGGCTGACATTCTCCCGACCCGCGAAATCGAACAGGAAGTCTTGAACATCCTCGACGGCAAATGAACCCGCGCCACGGCGAAGTCTGGCGGGTGGATATGGGCATGACTGCCAAGATCCGTCCCGCTGTTGTTCTCATTGCTGACCAGATCAACGCCCCTCGCTCGCTCATCATTCACGTTCCCATCACCCGGCAGAATCGTGGCAGCGAATTGGAGGTGCCACTCGGTCATTTGCCTTTTCTCGATCCTGAAAGCGTTGCCAATGTGCAAGGCATCGGCTCTTTGCCATCGGTCCGGTTTGAAAAATTTCTGGGTGTTTTGCCAGAAGCCGATTTGAACGCCGTCAAAGTTGCCTTGCGTAAGGCTTGTTCCCTTTAAAGTCCGGGCGTGCGGTTCTGCAAACTATGCTCACGCGCTCCGCCAATTTTGATGAATTCCTTCGACATGACTCCGAATTTTGCCACTCCGGCAATCCGCAAATTTAACGGAGATGGTCGGGGATGCAAAGGGAATGTCGATGGAATCAGGCGATGCGGTCCTCCAGGCAGGCCTGAACACGTTTGCCAAACGTGCGCCTAGTCCTGTAGCTTTCCAGCCAACCCGCATGAAGCCATGTCCAAAACAAGTTCTCCTTTTGCCTGCAACAGTTGAGGTCTTTTCGCCCTTCCGCCGGAGATTGGCGCGGATCGGAAGAGCGTATCAGAAAGATTGTGTTTGGGTTATAACTGGAGGAAAAAGCAGATATGACCAAAGAGCAGAAAGAAGCGAGGAGAAGAGCGGATGGATTGATTGACGAGTTACTGGCGGAGAATGGGATCAGCCGGGAGGCGGTGTTGGGTCG
>CANJXF010000003.1 GCA_947478865.1 Verrucomicrobiales bacterium
AAATCATCCGCACCTGCCGCGGCAAGGTCTATCCACTGGACGCGAACAAGAAGATGAGCAAATAGCATTTAGAGATGAAGCGGATGCAAACGCGCGAGCAGAACCCAGGCAACTGTCGTCACGGAGACTTACCGCTGACGCGCCGGCTCGGCATCACGTCGGCGAAGTGAATCTGCAACGGGCAGTTAAAGCCGCTTTGGTCACCGCTCAAATAAATAAAGCAGTGACGCCTCATACCTTGCGACATTCGTTCGCGACGCATTTGTTGGAGAACGGATACGATATTCGAACGTTGCAGGAATTGCTCGGGCATAAAGATGTGACAACGACGCAGATTTACACGCATGTGATGGCCAGACCGGGGCTGGGGGTCAGGAGTCCGCTGGATTGAGGCAAGCGGCCCGAGATGGGGGCGAGGCGCGGCCTGGCGGAGTCCTGGCTGTGGCCTGTGGCGGGGGCGGATGGAAGTTCCGATTTGCACCCATCTTGTTTTCGACTAGGCTCTGGTTTCCTAAATGAAGAAAACAATTTTGATCCTGGTGGTGCTGTCGCTCATCGGTTTCGGCGGGTTTTATTCCTGGAAAAAATGGCGGACTCCCGGTCGCACAGCCCAGATTTCAAAGCGATCGACGACAGCCAGCGTCGAGGCGCGCGATATCCGCTTCGCCATCAACTCCGCGGGCGACGTCGGCCCGGCCGACCAGGTTTCCGTGCGCCCGGAAGTGAACGGCAAGGTGGCGGTGCTCCCGTTGGACATTGGCGACAAAGTGAAAAAGGGCGACCTGCTCTTTGCCTTGGATGACGCCGACTTGCAGATTGAACTGACGACTCGCCGCACGGAAATCGAAGGGGCGCGGTTGCAGCTGGAAAAGACGCAGCGGAATTTCCAGCGGGTGCAAAAGCTTTTTTCGGACAAGCTGATTTCGCAGGAAACGTTTGATGATTCGCGGACGGACTTCAATTTGTCGCAAAACGCTTTGGCCCGGGCAGAACAGGGATTGCGCCTGGTGGAGGACCGCCTTTCCAAGACGAAGATCGTGGCGCCGTTTGATTGCACGGTGTTGACCCGGCCGGTGTCGGTGGGCCAGGCGGTATCCGGCTCCGGGGGATTCAACAGCGGGACGGAAGTGATGACGATCGCCAACCTGAACGACATGATCATCCTGGCGCACATCAACCAAGCCGACGTCACGCGCGTGGCCCCCCAGCAGAAGGTGGACATCGAAGTCGATTCCGTTCCCGGGCTGAAGATGGAGGGAGTCGTGGAGCGCATTGCTCCGCAGGCGACGCTGAAAAATAATCTCAAGGGATTTTCGGCGCGGATTGCCCTGAAAAAAATCGATCCGCGCGTTCGGCCGGGAATGACCGCCAACCTGTCGATCCCCGTGGCTTCGGCGAACGACGTGTTGTCAATTCCGCTCGCCGCGGTGTTCACCGAGGAGGGAGACCGGTTCGCTTACGTGAAAAAAGAGGAGGCAATGGAGCGGCGCCCGATCAAAATCGGCGTGACAGACTACAGCTTTGCCGAAGTAACCAGCGGATTGCTGGTGGGGGAAGTGGTTTCCCTGGAACAGCCGGCCGACGGGCACGACAAGGCAGGCGGCGGAAAGAAGCCCGCGGGCGGAACCAATGCGCCGGGCGGCGGCCGCCCACCCACCGCGTCACCGTCCACACGCCGCTCGGGAATTTGACTGTATGCCGCTCGTTGAACTGCGCAACGTCAGCAAAATATATCATCTCGGCGGCGAAGAGATTCGCGCGCTCGATGACATATCCCTGGACATCGAGGGCGGGGAATTCATCTCGATCATCGGGCCGTCCGGCAGTGGAAAATCGACGCTGATGCACATTCTGGGCTGCCTGGATTCTCCGACGCGCGGGAGCATGAAACTCGACGGGACCATGATACACGGGGCGACCAGCAAAGAGCTGGCGGCGATTCGCAATCAGAAAATCGGATTCGTCTTCCAGTTCTTCAACCTGCTGCCGAAATTGAACGTGCTGCAAAACGTGGAGCTGCCGATGATTTACAGCGGAAAAAATACGCGCGAACGCCGGGAGCGGGCGATGGCGGCCCTGAAGCTGGTGGACCTGGAAAACCGGGTGAAACACCGGCCCTTCCAGCTTTCCGGCGGGCAGCAGCAGCGCGTGGCCATTGCGCGCGCGCTCGTCAATGGGCCGAAGATTGTTTTCGCGGACGAGCCGACCGGCAATTTGGATTCGCACACCGGGGAAGCCATTCTGGAGCTGTTCAGCAAATTGACGGCAGAGGGGCGCACGATTGCCCTCGTCACCCACGACCCGGAGATCGCCGCGCGCACCCCGCGCCGGATCGAGATTCGCGACGGGAAAATCGCCGCGGAACCGGATGCGCGATTGGCAGGGCTGGCTCAGCGAAAGGAAATCGCGCGATGAATATTTTCAACGCCGTCGTCATCGGGATCAAAGAAATCTGGGCGCACAAGTTCCGTTCCGTGCTGACGATGCTGGGAATTATTCTCGGGGTGGCGAGCCTGATTGCGATGTCGGCGCTCATCAAAGGAATGGAAAACGGGATGAGGGAGGCGCTGATTGCGATCGGCGGCCTGGAGCGGGTTCGCCTCGAAGACCAGGATATTCCCGCCAACCAACTGCACCTGGCGGACCAGGCGGTGGGAATCACCATTAATGACGTGTATGCCCTGCAGCAGAGCGCGCCGAGCCTTCGCCTCGTCACTCCGGAGATCCGGCTGCGCGATACCGTGATGACGCGCGGCGCAAAATCATTCAGCTCCTGGAATTTTTCCGGCACGTGGCCCAGCGCTTTGGAGATGAATGAACATGAAGTCCAATACGGCAGGATGTTCAATGAGATCGACGATGAAAATGCACGGAGCGTTTGCGTGATCGGGACGGCGGCTCGCGACGCCCTGTTTGGTTCGCCCGAAGAAATCGGCCGCGAAATCATTCCCCTGGGTGAACAGATCAACATCAAGGGACAGCTTTTCACGATCATCGGAATGTTCAAACACTACGAAAGCGAACAGGACGCCAAGAAGCGCGAGCTGGCGAAAGATCAGCCGCCGGAAACCGGCCCGGTGCGCCAGCGCGGCTATGGCGGGCGGAGCAGCCGGGGCAGCAGCTTTGTCTACACGTTTAAGAACATGACGGTTTACATCCCGCTCAACACGATGTGGCTGAAATTCCGCTCGGCCGTCGGGGTGAATGCCCTTCCCGACCCTCGCCTGTCCCAGCTCTCGCTGAAAGTGCGCGATATCAACCGCCTCGAACCTTCCCTGCAGCAGGCGCGCAATGTTTTGATGCTGACGCACAAAGGGATCGAGGATTTTTCGTTCCAAACGCAGGAGAATTGGGCGGACCAGATCAACAGCTCGATTCGCAATGCGCGGATGAGCGGCGGTTTTATTTCCGCCATCAGCCTGCTGGTTGGCGGCATCGGCATTATGAACATCATGCTCGCCAGCATCACGGAGCGGATTCGCGAAATCGGGATTCGCAAAGCCGTCGGCGCGACCTTCAGCGATGTGTTTATCCAGATCCTCGTCGAAAGCGTGGTCATCGCTTTGATTGGGGCGGTGGCGGGCTTGCTGGCGTCCTACGGGATTGTTGAAATCCTGGTGTTGATTTCGCCGACCGAGAATTCACCCATCATCACCGTGGATGCGATGGCCGTCGCCTTTGCGTTCAGCGCGGGCGTGGGAGTGCTGGCCGGATTGATCCCGGCCTTCAAAGCCGCAAAGCTGGATCCGATCCAGGCGCTGCGTTACGAGTAACCGCCAGGCCGGGGCACAAAAAAGGAGAGCAGCGCTGCTCTCCTTCTCGCTTCCCGGGAAAAATTATTCCGCGGTAATTTTAATGGCGTGCGTTACCGGGACAAAAGCCTCGTTGATCGCGGCCACGAGCGGGGCGCGTTCCTGTTCCGTTTTGGCGGCAACGGCTTCCATGTCGGCCTTGGCTTCCGGGCTGCGGAAAACCTGTTTGATCTGCCTGGTTTCGTAAGCCTGCTTGGCGCCCACGGCTGAGCTGACTTTTTCAAAGGCGTCGGAGAACGGGTTCAGTTCAAAATCATTGGCGAGATTCACTCCGCGGCTGAGCTGTTCCGCCGTGTAGATTTTTGCCTGATTGCCCCAGGTGAGTTTGTATTTCGCAGCCTTCCCGCGTTTCACCACCAGCATTAAACGATTCAGATCCTGATTGAACGGAACCAGCGCCATGCCGGAGCGAATATTGTCGTCCTTCGCGGGATCGCCGGCCGCGCAAAAAGGATAGCGCATGCTCTTGACCACAAGTTCTCCGTCCTTGAAGGAAAGCACCTCGTGACCTTTGCTCGCGGTGGCCTTTCCCGATTTTAAATCAACCGTGAACGTGCCGATATCGCCGTCCACTCCGAGCGCCTTGAGAAAGGCATAAGCCATGACCACGTGGCCGGCCCAACCGGGATGCACCCCGTCTTTTCCGGCGACGTTGTAATTCGTTCCGAATTTTTCGCGCATGGCGGAATCGGCTTCAAGCATCGGCCAAAAGACATCGGCAAAACGCACCTTCTCTTTTTTGGCAACCTCGATATCGATGTTTCGCAACTGGGAAAGGTTGAGGTTCATTTCCTGCGCATTGGTTTTGGCCCAGGGCACTTTAGGCCCCACGCAGCCCGGCGAACCGAGGACCACCCTGGTTCCGTGCGCCTTGAACGAGTCAACAATCGCCATCGTGCTATTGAGATAGGCGTTCCCGATTCTCGGCTCGTAGGAGCGGTACTCGTGATCGTTCATCCCGTAGCAGGTGGTGGCGATGGTGGGCTGAAAGCGCAGCACGTCGTTGGTCATGCGGGCGAGAAAACCGGGCGCCCGTTCGCCGCCCCAGCCATATTGCCGCGTGGAGATTCGAAATTCAGGTAGGGCGACCGCCAGGTAGGTCTCCATGATCCGCGAATACATTTTCTGCTCGGTAATGGAGTCGCCGCAAATCGCCAGGCGATCACCCGGCTTGAGAAACAAACCTTTTTGTTTCGGCGCCGGGAGCGGATGAAAGACGGAAAGATCGTCAGCCGCCGAGACGAAACTGCTGAGGCTGAAGACGGAGAAACCAATCAGGACCAAATGTTTGAAACGCATAAATGTGGGCAGAGAATTATTGTTTTGGGGCCAAACACTCAAGGGCAAAGAAGCAGCCAGTGCTAGAGCGCGTGAGATTATGAAAAATGGTTGATGGCGACGGCTCGAAACGGGGAGGAACCATTGAACGGTGCTTCCGCTACGGTTTCAACTTCGTCAGCTTCACGGACTCCGCCCAGCTTTTCACCGTCCCGCCCTCGCGAGCGAGGTAGATGTTCTTCAGCCAGTGGTTGTTATCCGTATTGGGGAAATCCTGGCGATAATGAGCCCCGCGGCTGTCTTCGCGCAGCAACGCCCCTCGCGCGATCAATTCGGATGCGGCCAATAAATTGCGCACGTCCAGGGCTTGTTGCCAGGTGAGATTAAAAGCGCGTCCGCCAATGGCGCCCATTTTTGCAGCGCGCACTTGCAAATCCGCAATCGCCGCGAGACCTGTTTCCAATTTTTTCCCGTCGCGCACGATGCCCACGTTGTCCCACATGGTTTTCCCAAGCTCTTCGCGCACGGCCCACGGACTTTCGCCCTGCTTGCGCCCGAGGAATTCATTGGCCAGGTGTTGCGCAGAGTCGATTTGTTCGCGCTGAACATCGCCGTGCTCAATTTGCTTCACCCAGTTCGCGACGAAATCGCCGACGCGCGCGCCGTAAACCGTTGATTCCGCCACGCCGTTTCCGCCGAGACGATTGGCGCCATGCACGCCGCTGGCGTCTTCGCCCGCCGCAAAAAGGCCTTCGAGATTGGTGAAGCCGTTTCGATTGATGCGAACGCCGCCCATGTTGAAATGCGCCGTAGGACAAACCTCAACCCGCTCGCGCGCGAGGTCGTAGCCGATGCGCAAACAGCGATCGCGCATGCCGGTGAAATTTTTTTCCACGAATTCTGCGCCGAGGTGGGTGACATCGATGAGCACCGCGCCGTTTTCGGTGCCGCGGCCCTCGGCAATCTCCATGAATCCGGCGCGCGAAACGCGATCGCGCGTCGAGCGTTCTTTCTTTTCCGGATCGTATTTCTCCATGTAGCGCTCGCCCTTGCCGTTGAACAAATGCGCCCCGGCGCCGCGCAGGCCTTCCTCGAGCAACGCGCCGTTCAAGCGCGAGCCGGGCACGACCAAGCCGGTGGGGTGAAACTGCACCATCTCCATGTCCATGAGATGCGCCCCCGCGCGAAAGGCCATGCCGATTCCGTCGCAGGCTTTTTCCTGGGCGCAGGCCGAGCGCTGATACATGAGCGGGCCGGCGCCGGTCGCAAGAATCACCGCCTTGCTTTTCACCGTGATGAATTCACCGGTTTGAATATCCAACAATTCTGCTCCAATGACTCGCTCGCCGTTTGCGGAGGTCAGCAATTCCAGGCCGCGCGTGTTTTCGAGAACCGGAATTCCGCACGCAAAAATCTGGTCGCGCAACCGCGACATGATTTCGATTCCGGTTAAATCGCCGACGTGCACCGTGCGATCAAACGTTTGTCCCGCGAAGGCTTTTTGGTGAATCCGCCCGTCAGCCGAGCGATCGAAGAGGCACCCGATTCGATTTTCCAGCTCCTTCACAATACCCGGCGCGTCGTCGACGAGCGTCCAAGCCAGATCCTGGTCGTTTAGGAATCCGCCGCCGCGAACCGTGTCTTCGAAATGCGCCTGGACGGAATCTTTTTCATTGAGCACGACGTTGTAACCGCCTTGCACCATGCGCGTGCAGCCGCTTTTGCCGAGCATCCCTTTTGAGACGAGGAGAATCTTTTGCCGGGGATCACGCCAATGCGCGTGGAGCGCCGCCATCAGGCCGGCGCCGCCCGTCCCGAGGATTAAAATGTCTGTCGTGATTTGCCCGGACATGGCGAAAATTTACCCGTGCCTGCTCGGGCGACGAAAGTAAAATGTGCTTCGTGTCGGCGCGGGAAGTTTAAGCGCCCGCTAAAACGGGGCGGAGAATTACTTTGCGACGAGCATCGATGCGTAATTTTTCCGGCAGGCGAAGGCGAGGAATAAGTTTGCGAGAAGAATTCCAATCGACATGGGCAAACCTTCGGGCGCGACGAAGGCATGGAGCAACAAAATGTTCAGCGTGATTGGGAAAATCATCACCGTGGCGAGGGGAACAAAACGGCCAACCAGAAGCGCGAGCCCGCAAACGAGCTCGGTGACTTTGATCAGGGTCAGCAAGTAGCGAGATGCTTCCATCCCGTCCATAAACGCTTTGACCGCGCCTTTCAGTTCTGGTTGCGGCGCAAGCTTGAAGAGGACGACCACGCTGGAAAACACGAACAGCAGCCCCAGTAAAATTCGAACCACGATTACGGCAATTTTCATTTTGATGATGGTTTTTCGGCGGAATTCATTTCGACGATTGTTTTTAAATCTGCCAGGCCCTTTTCAAACTGGCCGCCAACCATTTGGTCGCAGTCGATGAACAGGTCCACCGCTTTTGACATGAAATTATTCTTGCCGAACATGCTCCAGGTGACCGTAGTCGAATTGCCTTCGGGCTTGAAAGTGAATTCGGTTGTATTGACCGCCTCGAACGGCTTCACAAATTCCAGCTTCATGAGGATTGCCTCGTTGGCTTTGCTTTCGGTAATCGTCATCCGTCCTTCGCCGACCTCGCTGTTTCCGGCCCACGCGAACCCTGCGCCGACGCCCGCGGACGGTCCGGAGAATGTATTTTTGGCATTGGGATCGAGCTTCGCCCACGGCGACCAGCCGTTCCATTTCTTCAGGTCGTTTACCTGGGCGAAAACCACTTCGGGGCGAGCGGCGAAGGTCGCCGAGCGGGTGACGCGAAAATCGGCGGGCCGCAAGGAAACCATCACAAAAAACGCCAGCACGAGAGACGCGAAAAAAACCAAAACAATTTTCAATTTGGATTTCATAATCAATTTTGCATTGCGCCGTTCCGTGGTGCCGGGCTCATCCGCCCGCCATCGTCGCACCATTTTTTCTTTTTGCTGTGCGGGGTTTTTGTTTTACAGAGTCGCAACGATAATCAGCCACGAAATGCCGAAGCGATCCGACACCATTCCAAAGCGCGGGGAAAAGAACGTTTTGGTGAGCGGCATCTGCACTTGTCCGCCCTTGGCCAGCTCGGCGAACAGCCGATCTGCCTCCGCCTCGGTCGGCACCGTAAGTGAGAGCGCAAATCCCTGAAAGCTCGCCGGCCCTTCGCATCGTCCGTCGGAGGCCAGAAGGGTCGTCTCGCCGATGCGAACGCTGGCGTGCATGATCTTATCACCATTGCCGGGCGAACCCATGGTAGGATCAGGGCTTTCTTTGTAGCGCATCAGCATCAACACCTCTGCGCCAAGCGCTACGCGATAGAACTCAAGCGCTTCTTCACAGCGTCCTTCAAAGAACAGGTAAGGTTGAACCATTTTATTTTGGGTCATGCGCATATTCCTTTCGTTAGTGAATGACTTTTGCGTTCTAATATTTCCACAAAAAAACAAACCACTTATGGCAACGGCTTGCTGAATTTTTCAGCAGAACAAGCGGCCTGGCTAAACCACTTCTTGAAAGGCCGGCTCAGCTGGTCCAAAACCGCCAGACGCTTCAGGCGCTCGATGGAATGCGTTGGAGAAATGCCGCGCGGGCAAACGTCGCCGCAATTACCCAGCGTATGACAACGGAACGCGCCATCTTCGCCTGCGACCATGTTCAAGCGCTCGGCACGGCGGCTATCCCTCGGATCGACGACGAGCGAGAGCGCGCGGTTTAATGCCATCGGCCCAGCATAGCGCGGATTCAACGTGACCAAGGTGCAGGAGGAATAACAGGCGCCGCAATCGATGCACTGCGGCTGGTCGTTCAACCGGCGGCCTTCCTTGCTCGCGTGCGGAATCGGGTAAAAAGTGTTGTGATCCAGATCCGCGCGCGGGACGAACGCCGGCATCGTCCGATTATACGAATTGAAGAACGGCTTCAGATCCACCGCGAGATCACGCACGACGGGCAGGTTGCGCAGCGGTTCAATTTTCAAAGTGGTGCCGATATTTTTCACGAGCGTGCTGCAGGTGAGTTGCTCGCGCCCGTTCACCACCATTGCGCAGGAACCGCACATGCCCACGCGGCAGGAAAAGCGAAAGGCCAAGTCGGGACAGGGGCCGCGTTGCAACGCGAAAAGCGCATCCAAAACACTCGCCCGATCGCCGACTTCCACCTCGTGCGTTTCAAAGCGAGGCTTCGCATCGGACTCGGGCGTAAAGCGCCGGACGCTGACGGTGACTTTCGGCATGGGGGAAATCGTAATAAGCCGGAAATCCCGTTGCAAATGGTTTCAGGCGCCGCTAACAACTCGGCATGCCAAAAAAATTCGCCATCGGGTTAGCGCTGTGCGCTAGCGTTTTCATTGCTTTCGCCGAGGAAACAAAAATTGATTGGCACAATCTGCGTGAGGCCGAACTCGAAGGAAAAGGCTGGTCCGAAACAAAAGCGTTTTACGACCGGCTGCCGGCGCGCGCGGAAAAAATGGTGCGTCCGCCAGTCTGGTCGCTCAGCCAGGATTCTGCCGGAATGTGCGCCCGCTTCGTCACCGATTCCCGGACGATTTCCGCCCGCTGGATTTTGCGTAAAAGCAATCTGGCAATGCCGCACATGCCGGCCAGCGGCGTGAGCGGTCTCGATCTCTACGTCAAGGATCACGGTCAATGGCGCTGGGTCGGCGCAGGCAGGCCCACCTCGGCGACCAACGACGCCGTGCTCGCCAGCCACCTGGCGCCGGGCACAAACGAGTTTCTGGTTTATCTCCCGCTCTACAACGGCGTGCAAAATGTTGAACTAGGCGTGACGCCGGGCAGTCACTTTTCTCCCGCCCCCAAGCGGCGGAACGGCCAGCCGATTGTTTTTTACGGCACCTCCATTCTCCACGGCGGCTGCGCATCGCGGCCGGGGATGGCTTATCCGTCGATCATCGGACGGAAACTCGATCGGCCGGTGATCAACCTCGGATTTTCCGGCAACGCGCTGTCCGAACCGGAGCTCGCGCAGCTCCTGGCCGAACTGGATCCGGCGGCCTACGTCATCGATCCCTTGCCGAACATGGATGCCGCACTGGTGCGCGAACGGATCGAGCCGTTCATCCACACGTTGCGCCAGGCACATCCGAAAACGTCCATCGTCCTGGTGGAAAGCCTCGCCTACGCGGATGGCTTTTTCGTCGCTCCACGCAAAGAGCGCTACACCGCGTCCAACGCGGCGTTGCGCACCGTTTTTGCCAGGTTGAAAAAAGACGGCGTCAGCAATTTGCATTATGTCACGGGCGAAAATCTGATTGGCAACGACGGCGAAGGCACGGTCGACGGCACGCACCCCAATGACCTTGGATTCATGCGCATGGCGGAAAAAATCGAGCCGGTTTTGCGCAAACTGGTGAAGTAGTGGCGCGCGAAAATTCGTGCCAAAGCGCGGCGCGATTTGTATTTTCCCGAACCCGATGGACGTTCCTGAAACATTTTATAGCCTGGTTGAAACCGTTTGCCGCGATCTCTACATCAAATCGCTCAAGGAGATTCCGCCGGATGTGGTCGCTGCCATCCGGCGCGCCGCAGCCACCGAAACCAAGGAGGTCGCAAAACGAATTTTCTCCCACTACATCCAGTCCATCGAACTCGGTCGCGACAAAAACATGATGGTCTGCCAGGACACCGGCATTCCGATTTACTGGGTGGACATCGGCGGCAATTTGCGGCTCGACGGAGCGAAGTTGAACGACGCGATCATCCGCGGAACCGAGCGAGCCACGCGCGAACATCCGTTGCGTTCCAGCATTGTTTCTCCGCTGAAACGCGAGAATCGCCAGACCAGCACCGGCGAGGGAATTCCCGTCATTAAATACAATTTCGTCCGTGACTCTGATTGCCTCGACATCTTGTTCATCCCGAAAGGTTCCGGCTCCGAGAACATGTCGTTCATGAAAATGCTCGTCCCCGCCGATGGCATTAACGGCATCAAAAAATTCGTTCTCGAACACGTCGTTGGCGCAGGAGCGAAACCCTGTCCGCCGACGATTGTTGGCGTCGGCATCGGCGGTTCATCCGACCTCTGCATGTCGCTGGCAAAAAAGGCGACCACGCGGCCGGTGGGCTCGAAAAATCCCGACCCGCAAATCGCCGCGCTCGAAGAAGAATTATTCGACGCCATCAACCAAACCGGAATCGGCCCGCAAGGTTTGGGCGGCAACACCACCGCGCTCGCCGTGCACATCGAGTCGGCCTGGACGCACATCACCTGCAATCCCGTCGCCGTGAACATGCAATGCTGGCGCGCCGAACGTCGCCGCGCGAAAATCTGGGCCGATGGGAGGGTGGAGGAAGGTTTTTGATATTGTAGCAGCCGAGGACAGTGCAGCGCGCTGTCCCTACCTCGTGTGTGCCGCGTTCAATCCCCGAGCCGGTTTTAACCGCATGCAAGTGCCCCCCGGACAATGCCTGCGCCTTTCCAATTACTGATGATTTACAGTTCCCGGCCGGGCCGATAGTCGTAATGCAGAAGCTTGTTCGCTTCGGGGTTGTTGGTCACTTTGAGATTCGCGCCGTCCCGATTCCAGGAGTCCAACGGTTTGATGGCGGATATTTGGAGGCGCATAAGATTGAGCGGAAACTTCACTCTCAACTCCGGTTTTTTCCAGCATTTCAATCCGAGTTTCATGCACTCGCACGGCGTTCGCATCTCGCCCTGCTAATCGAAGTTGACAGTGTATTCCGATGGCCTTATCAGGAGCCAGAGGCAGGGGTGGCTTTATGAACTTTATGAGAAGACTCTTCACGGAAACTGGTGGCGCGCGACGAGCCTGGTTTTGCGGTTTGGCCTGGGCATCCACTTTCACCCTGCTGGGTCAAACAGCCCCGCCCTCCAATGATGCATTCACCAATCGGCTTGCGGTTACCGGTTTGCAAGTTGTCGCGTTGGGGACCAACACCTACGCCACGAGCGAAGCTGGCGAGCCGGCCCACGCCGGGCAGGCCGCCCGCCGCTCGCTCTGGTGGTCCTGGCTTGCGCCCTATGACGGCGTCGCCCAGTTGACTGTTACCAACGTCAGCACACCGAGGATGAGATGGGCGGTTTACCTGGGCAACGCGCTCACCAACCTCAGTGGTGTGGCCAGCAATGCGGCGACCACAAACCGGGTGGTCGAGTTTCCAGTCCGCGGGAGCGAGACGTATCAGATTGCGGTGGACGAACGGTTTGTTGGCGCGGCGACGGCCTTCACGCTCCGGCTGAACCTGGCGACCATGCTTCTGGCACAGCCGCCGGTCGAGGCGCGCATTCCCGCCGGGCGCGCGGTGAGGTTGGCGGTCACGAACACGGAAACGGATCACCCTTTGACGCGGGTGGATTACTTTGCTTTCAGCAACTTGGTTGGTAGCGCGACGGACGCCCCGTTCACCTTTGATTGGACGCCCATCATGCCCTCGCGCACGAACTTTAGCGCGGTGGCCACGAACTCGCTGGGGGCTCGGCGGGAATCGCCGGTGATTTGGGTCACGGTCACTCCTCCAAACGACAATTTCGCTGACGCCTTGGCCATCCCACCGGGCGCGGTCGGCGCGACCCTGACCGGGTCCAACGCACTGGCCGGCGCGGAAGCGGGCGAACCGGCGCACGCTGGGAAGACGGCTGCCAAGTCATTGTGGTGGAGTTGGACTCCGGTGTACTCGGGTCAGGCGTCCATCAGGATCACCTCGGCGGCCACGCAACCGCGGGTCGCGGTCTATACCGGCAGCGCGTTGATCAACTTGGTTTCGGTTTCCGCCGCCTTCGCGAACGGCGCCCCCGTGGAGACCAGTTTTGAAGCCGTCGCCGGCACAACGTATTTCATCGCGTTGGACGGCACGTTCAGCGGCAGTAGCGGCGCGGTGACCGCGCAACTTTTCCTCACGACGCTCCGCTTTCTGAGTCCGCCGCCGGGCGCGCGCGTGCTCGTGAATCAACCGGTGGCGCTCATGGTCACGAATTACGAAAGCGACCATCCGCTGGTCAGCCTGGAGCTGGTGATGAACGGCAGCGACACGGTGGCGTCCGGATGGAGTCCGCCGTGGAATTTGGTGTGGGCGACCAATCAGCCCGGTCAGTACAGCTTCACCGCCGCGGGCACCAACAACCTAGGCGAATTGCGTGTCTCCGACACGGTCACGGTGCAGGTCACCCCGGCAAATGATGATTTCACGAATGCCCTCGAACTGCCCTCTTTATCGAACGCGGTCAGCAGCGCCGAGAGTACGACGGCCTTCGCCACTCACGAAGTTAATGAACCCGTTCACCAGACTCCAAGTGCTATCGGTTCGGTCTGGTTCACTTGGGTATCGCCATGGGATAGCGATATCAATTTCTCGACCGAGGGCAGCCAGTCGAGCCCGATCCTGGTCGTTTACAGTGGTGACGCACTGACCAACCTCGTCCCCTTGACGACGGGTGACGGCCAAGTCGCCCGCGTCGTTCGGGGTCAGCGTTACTACATCGCCGCGGACGCGGTGGCCGGGTACCAAGGTCATGTGCGCGTGTCCGTCCTGCCACCGCCTGGCAACAATGACTTCGCCAACGCCATCGAGTTGCTGGGGACAAATGGCACTTTCAGCGGCCCGAATTTTTCGGCCAACAGCGAACCTGGCGAACCGGTGAGCGCGCCGGAAAATTCCGCCTCGATTTGGTGGCGTTGGACGGCGCCCACGACTGGCGACTTTCTGCTGGGAACGGGAGGAAGCTTGGGCATGACAGTGCAGACCGCAGTTTACATCGGCTCGAATCTATCAAATCTCACTGCCGTGGTCGCGCCCGTAATCTCATCCAGCATGGGCGGAACCGGATCAGGAACCTACAGCGGCATCGCCTTCCGGGCCAAAGCGGGAATGACATACTTCTTGCGCTTCAGCGGCGGCATCTCGCATTACTATCAGTCCTTCGGGCTTTATGGCACCATCGCCGGCAGTTACAGCTTCGCCGCGCTGCCCAACATTCCAGTGAATGACTACTTCGCCGGCCGCCTTCCGCTGTCGGGCCTTTCCAATTCCGTCTTCGCCGACAACTCGCTCGCTTCGACCGAACCGGGGGAGCCGCGCCCCACTTCCTGCGACTCGGCGGGGCGCACCCTGTGGTGGACCTACACGACGCCTGCCTCGGGACTCCTTCGCGTGTTCGCTGCGGGCGTGAGTAACTCGGTGGTGTGGGCGATGTACCACGGGGACGTGCTGAGCCAACTTCAATCGCTCGGTTTCTCCTGCGACCAGCCGATGCAGTTTATGGTGAGCGCCGGGGAGTCCTTCGTGATTGCGGTGGACGGTGCGTTTGGACGGGCCGGGGCATTCACCTTGCAAACCATCCTCTTCACCGCTGGCGCGAACGACAATTTTGCCAACAGCATTCACCTGGAAGGCACGAATGTCACTTCCCACGGCGACCCGGTGGCGGCTACCTTTGAGCCGGATGAACCGAATCCCGGCGAAACAAACACGATCTGGTTCTCTTGGGCCGCTCCCGCCACGGGCCGCGCGACGTTTTCGCCGGGGCCGGTGTGGTGGCAGCCCATGGCGGTTTACACCGGACCGACCTTGAATCGGCTGACGGCGGTGCGGCTGGTTGGGGTTGGTAACGGCGTGTTCGGTTTTTTGGCCGAAGAAGGAACCGTCTATCATTTCCAGTACGCTGGCGGCGCGGGAGACTTTACCTTGTCGTTGCAACTCGCGCCGCTGGGGTCGTGTTCAAACGATAATTTTGCCGATGCCCTTTTGGTCAAAGGCAACGTCATCTACTTCGAGCCCAAGTCGGTCCTGGGCGCGACGATGGAACTGGGTGAGCCCGCGCACATGGGCACGACGCCACAAAAAAGCCTATGGTGGAAATGGCAGGCGCCGGTGAGTGGCAGTTTCTATGTTTCCCCGGGGGCCAGCCTCGCGACCAACGTCGTGCTGTCGGCGTATCGCGGCACGCGGGTGGAGGCCCTGACGCTGGCGGGGCGATCTGGCAGGATTTCCCCACCGTCCCTGGGCAGAACCACCTGATCCGGTTTGCCTTCGTCGGAAGCGGGGCGCAGGTGCGCGTGAGTTGGGACGGTCGCGACCTGGGCGTGGCGACGGTGCCCGCAGGCGAAGAATCTTTCTGGCATTGGGTCGACTTCACCGCTTATGCCAGCAACACGACATCGCGAATCGCGTTCACCAACCTGGGCTCCATGTTCGCCAACGTGGCGATGGATGCGTTCAGCGTCGTTCCGCTCACCGCGCCGCCGGCCATCGTCACGCAACCCTCGTCCGCCAGTGTGTTCGCCGGAGGCACCGCGGCGTTTATTGTGGGGGTCAGCCGCAGTTCGCCAGCGGCGTCATCGAGTTCGTCGGACGCCAACCTGGTGGACTGCTGTTCTGGTCGCACCGTGGCGAACCCGGCTTCCGTTACCTCATCGAGAAATCCATTCACGGATTTGAGTGGAGGCCTCTCTTGGTGATCACGAATGTTACCAGCACGGCGATCTTCACCGACTCAGCCAATAGCGGTTCGGACGTCAGGTTCTACCGCTCGCGAATTTTGGATTAAGCGGACGGATCGTTTCCAAGTTGGCAGCCATGCCTGACCGCCGTGCTGTTTGTATCCAATCGCCCTACTTCCTCAAGGGAGTCCGGTTGGCGATCCAGGCGATATCGGTGCTGCCACCCACGGAATCGTTGTGGCCGATGTAATTCCCGCCGCTGTAGGTCTTCCGGATCCGGGCATCCAACCACTTGTGGGACTCGACGTGGTTATCCGCAAAGGAAACCACGCCCAGGCGCGATGCAAGAAAGTCGGATGGTGGACGATCTGTTGGAGGTTCATATCCACCCCAAAGCCGGGCGTGCAGATATTCGCGGGATTCACATCCATCAACAAAAACCGCTCGGAAGGTTTGTCGGCTGCCAGGCTCTCGGATTTCAGGTAGACCTTGTAGGCCGATTTCAAAAGGGTCGGGGGTTGCGCATTGATGGTTTACATCCCCCGGTAGGAATTCAAAGAGTAGCTGCGAAGTTCCGAGGCAAGCTTCCCGTTCGCGACCGGCCATATGAACGGTAGGCGGGACGCTTGAATTGGTCAACGGTCGCTGGTAGGCGGCGCGTGCCTGGCACTTACGAGGGATCGGGATGATGGCAATCCCCACCAGCAACTCGATCAGGGTGAACGCGTCGTCGTCCTGATTTCGTGAACCGGTCAAACGGCCCGTCGCTGGTTGGTCTGGCTTCATAAACTTCGCCTGGCGCCAAAGGCCGTCACTCATTCTGCGGTGACGCCACAGAGCATGGTCGTCCGCGGTGCCCCTTCGGCAAAACCCCCGGCGAACGAGCCTCTGTGTTTTTGACGATCGTCGGAATCAAGCTCCAGGAACCTTCCCAATGCTTGCCGAAGCGAGGCTTGTTCCTGACACTTCGTTCATGATTTATCAGGTGTCACGGAAGTTCTCAGACAGCTCCATTCGTCGCTCCAGTCTTCTGCTCGGCTGGCTTGGCCTGTTCGCGGGCTTGAGTGTGGCCCTCGCGGTTCCGGCTCCGGAACCCGCCACACTCACCTTGACCGGCGACTGGCAGATCAAAGTCAACACCCGCAATGCGAAAGGCCGCCCCCTCGCTGCCACGTTGGATGTGCCGCAACCAGTCTTGTTCACGGTGAAGGCGGAGAAGGTCGCCACGTTGCCTATCTTCAATCCGAAAGCGGGCGGTTGGGGGAAGGGCACCACGCTGGCGGCAGTGCGGGCGCAGGAATGTAGCACGCCGTACTTGCTCGAACCCGAGAGTCTGGAACTGCGAACTGGCCCGGCGGCGGATGCGCCACGACTGACCCGCGGAACGGATTACGAAGTGGACTCTGATTGGGCCTCCATCGGTCGCCTGACGACCGGCGTGCTCAAAGAAGGCCAGCCGGTGTTCGCCAGCTACCGCCACGCATTGCTGCGACTTGATTCCATTGTGCTCACGCGCGCCGGGCGCATCGTGCTTCGGCCTGGCGAGGCGAAAGCCTCCGCGCCAGTTCCGCCAGTGCTGGTCGAGGGTGAACGCCGGTTGGCAAACATCTATTTTCCCGGTCGCCCCGCCAAACTTGAACCCGCGCATCTTTTCCCCGTGCTCGAAAGCACCTACCCCGAACCGCCACGCGAGCATCCGTCGTCCGCCGAAAAATTTTCGCCGCGAACGATTGAAAAGCTGCGCTCGGGCCAGCTGCTGCGGATTCTTGCGTGGGGCGACAGCGTGACCGTCGGCACGTTCGTGCCCGACTGGGAGCATCAACGCTGGCAAGACCAGTTCGTCACCCGGCTGCGCACGCGTTTCCCGAAAGCGCAGATCGAACTCGTCACCGAAGCGTGGGGCGGGCGCAACACGGATAGCTATCTCGCCGAGCCGCCCGGCAGCGAACACAACTACGCCGAGAAAGTGCTCGCGAAAAAACCCGATCTCATCGTGTCCGAATTTGTCAATGACGCCGGGATGAGCGAGGTACAGGTCGGGCAGAAGTACGGAAAGCTGCTCGGGGACTTCAAAACCATCGGCGCGGAGTGGATCATCCTTTCGCCTCATTATGTCCGGCCGGATTGGATGGGCCTGAAGCAGGAGCGGGAGATTGATAACGACCCGCGGCCTTATGTGAAAGGGTTGCGGCAGTTCGCGGCGAAGAATCAGTTGGCACTGGCCGATGCCTCGCTGCGTTATGGCCGGCTCTGGCGGCAGGGCCTTCCATATTCGACGCTAATGTTGAATTCCATCAACCATCCCGATGCTCGCGGCATGAGTCTGTTCGCCGACAGTTTAATGGCGCTGTTTCCCGAGCCAGCCAATTTGCCTGCGAGATGAATTTCAAACGCAAGCGACTCACAGCGGCGCTTGTTCTCGCACCGTGGTTATCCCTGACCGGTTGCGCGGCGGACTTGGCCGCAGTTTCGCGGGCCTAACCGCGATGGCGTCTGGAACGAATCCGGCATCCTAAGTGTTTATCTGACCGACATGCGGTTGGAGAAGCCCAAGGCTTTGGAGCGTATCCGGTGCTTCAAGGAACCCACGGGCACGCTGCTCTGGAGTTATGCCTCCGAATTGGTTTACCCCGGGCCTTTATCCTGGAGCACGTTCGCCAAGTGTTGCGTAGTGCTGACCCAAGCCAGCGCCGCTGATCCAACCAGCTCTCTGCGGTCGATGGTGCGCATTATGGAGGGCGGCGAGTCGAAAGCTTCAGCCTGAGGATAGCCGGGCGATGCTCGTTGATATGGCTCAATTTTTGTCAAGCGGGCAATAGGATTTGGTTTCCGGTTTTTTCCCGGTTCTTCTTTCCGACCTTGCGCAATGGACTAGGGTTGACACCGCTGTCATCAACGAAGTCAGAACAAATTATCGAATGCACCGCTGATCGCGGATGCTGGTTGATCCTGCTGATATGCGTGAGTTCATTCCGCCTTGCGGTAGAAATCGAACCCGTTGTTGTTTAATTTTTGCTCGTTCCGCAAGCTGGTTAACATTTAACGTAAAGCGCGAAGATTATGCCTGAATATCGTTTCAAAACTCCATTGTCCGAAGCTGATGTTCGCCAATTGCGCATCGGCGATTCCGTTTTGCTCGATGGGATTATCTTCGGCGTGCGCGACGGAAATCTCATTCGCGTGTTCGACAAAAAAGTTGCGCCGCCGTGCGACTGGAAGGGCGCGGCACTGCTTCACACCGCGCCGAACGTAAAAAAAATTGGGCCCGGAAAATACGAGCCCGTTTGCGTCGGCACCACGACGTCAATGCGCATGGACCGCTTCACCGAAGGACTGCTGCGTGATTATGGCGTGCGCGCGATTCTCGGCAAAGGCGGGCTTTCGCAAAACTCGGCGGCGCTCATGCAAAAATATGGCGCGGTTTACTTGTCGGTGACCGGCGGCGCGGCGGCGATGGAGACGCTGCAGATCGAAGAAATTGAAAAAGTTTATTGGGAAGATTTGATGCCGGAATGCATCTGGCAATTTCGGTTCCAAGGGCTCGGCCCGCTGACGGTCGGAGTCGATTCGCATGGCGGCAATCTGCAAAACGACGTGCAGATGCAAGCGCAACAAAAGGCAGCAGAAATTCTACAGAAAATGGGAATCGCATGAACGAACTCCAAACTGAACGCCCTTCGAAGATCGAACGACGCCTGCAAAATTATCGCGGGACGTGGGCCTGGCTGATTCAACGCGTCAGCGCCGTTTGTCTCTTTCTGTTAATCCCGGTGAAAATCTACACCGGCTGGGCCGCGCGCGACATGGTTCCGTATCCTGAAGCGTGGATGTCAGGGAAAAAAGTTCATTTGAATTCGAGCGTCGACATCGCGCTGCTGCTCTTCTTTTTACTGCACGGGTTTTACGGACTGCGTGTGATCCTGATGGACTTTGGGATCATCAAAGCAAACAGCTTTTTCTGGCGGACCATGATCTTGGCGCTGGGACTTCTGGCGACCGTCGTCTGGTATGTTTATTTCCACCGCATGGAGGAATAGAAGGCGATTTCGGAATCTTTGACAGGGATGAGGAGGATCTGCAGGATTTTTTAGAACGACTTCGCTCGAACCGCTCCGCACCCCGGTCAACACAGTTGATTCTTAGGGCTGCCGCAATTCTTCCGCCGCGTTGCTGCTCAGATTTTCCGGAGAATCCACGAGGCCACCAGCACCCGGCGGCGGTGGAGATTTGCTATTCAACATCTGCGTGGCTTTGGCCTCGTCGAATTCATTTTCCCATTTCGCAACCAAAACTGTGGCGACGCCGTTGCCGATGAGATTCGTCACGGACCGCGCTTCGGCCATCAAACGATCCACGCCCAGGATCAAAACCATCCCTTCAATTGGAATCGTGTGCAGCGAAGAAAGCGTGGCCGCCAAAGTGATGAATGCGCTCCCGACCACGCCCGCCGCGCCCTTCGAGGTGATTAGGCAGACCAGAATCACGGTCAGCTCCTGCCAGATGCTCAGATTCGCGTTGGTGGCTTGCGCGATAAAAATTGCCGCCATCGTCAGGTAAATGCAGGAGCCATCCATGTTGAACGAATACCCTGCGGGAAGCACCAGACGCACGATAGGCTGCGAGCAGCCAAGCTGTTCCAGGCGCGTCATCATGCGCGGCAAAACGGATTCCGACGACGCGGTGCCGAGCACGATAAAAATTTCTTCACGGATGAATTTTAAGAATTTCCACATGCTGATCCCGTGAAGTTTGAGCAATCCGCCGAGCAAAATAAAAATGAACAACACGCTTGTGATGTAGACGCACGCCATCAACACGAGTTGCGCGCTGATCGATTTGGTTCCAAACGTCGCCGTGGTGTAGGCAATCGCGCCAAACGCCGCGAGCGGAGCCAGCTGAATAATCATTCCGATGATTTTGAGAAACGCGTCGGCGAGCTTATCCAGAAGATGAATGATCGGCTTATTCGCATCGCCCATGGCCGCGAGGGCGAGGCCGAAGAGGATGGAGAAGAACAGAACCTGAACGATGTCCCCTTTCGCGAACGCATCCACCACGCTGTTCGGAATGACATTCAAGAGGAAATCAACGAAGCCGTGCGTTTTCGCGCTGGTCACATATTGAGCGATCTCTTTTGTGTCGAGCTTGCTCAAATCGGCGTTCACTCCGGCTCCGGGCTGCAGCCATTTTACCACCACCCATCCAATGAGGAGCGCGAGCGTGGTCATGACTTCGAAATAAAGAATCGCCTTGAAACCGACGCGCCCGACGCGTTTGAAGCTGCCCATCCCCGCCATTCCCACCACGACCGTTGTGAAAATAATCGGAGCGACCACCATCCGGATGAGTTTGATAAAACCGTCGCCCAACGGTTTCATTTTGGTTCCAAAATCCGGAAAATAGGTTCCGACGAATACGCCTAAAACAATCGCGATTAAAACCTGGAAATAGAGGTGACGATAAAATGGTTTTCGGTTCACGCGACTTGAAAGGGCTTCAGGTATATACGGAGGGAACGAATTGTTCACAAGCAAATGATGTGCTCGGGGCTACCGCTCAAATACAGATTTATTTCGGAAAGAAGTTTAGCTTTTAGTCCGCCCGATTGATAAAAAGCTGCCACGAACACATGTCGACCCCTAAAAGCTGGTTGGAATTTAAAAACTCGGGCATCCACGGAATGGGCGGGTTTGCCAAAACCCCGATTCCCTCAGCAACGATGGTCATCGAATATGTGGGTGAAAAAATCACGAAAGCGGAATCGTTGCGGCGCTGTGAGCTGGGCAATCATTACATTTTTGCACTGGACGAAAAGTTCGACCTGGACGGAAATGCGGGTTGGAATCCGGCCAAGTTTTTAAATCACAGTTGCGCGCCCAACTGCGAAGCGCAGTGGATCGAAGGAAGAGTTTGGATCGTGGCCCTGCGCGAGATCGACGCCTGCGAGGAAATCACCTTCAACTACAGCTATGACCTGGAAGATTACCGGGAGCACCCGTGTCGATGTGGAGCGGCAAATTGTGTTGGCTATATCGTGGCCGAAGAATTTTTCCCGAAACTCATTCGCCAAAGTGAGGGAGCGAAAATTTCACCGCCCTCGCCCTAAGAACCCGGAAACACGCGTTGTTTTAAAGGTAAAAGCGCGCCACACGAAGAATTCGCTCTAATGCACGCCTTGGCGCTCTTTTCAAAAGAGGGGAATAAAAACCTATTTCCTGCGGGAAAGTGGCGGGAGTGGCGGGGCTCGAACCCGTAACCTCTGCCGTGACAGGGCAGCGCTCTAACCAATTGAGCTACACCCCCGCAAGGAGCTGTGAAACTAGAAGAACTTGTTTTCCAAGTCAACGGACATTTCGAAAGATTCGGGCAGCAGACGCCAAGGAGGTGGGGGTGGGGAACCCCGCTGAAGAAACGTACTGCTGCCCGAATCAAATTCGAGCCGATGCTAGATTTTCTTCGGGAAATGTCAATTGCGTTAGCCTTGGGTTTGGCTCTCGATTCCGGCGCCGGAACATCGATCGATCGTTCTCTCTGGATTCTCTTCGCGCACCGTGTAATTTGATTGCATGTTCGATATAATCACAGCTCAATTGACCCCGGCCGCCGAAAAGCTCGCTCATTTGCGGAGGTTTCTTTGACGTCCCCAGCGCGCAAAAACGGCTGGCGGAACTTGAGTCTTTGATGGGGCAGGAAAACTTCTGGGGAAACCGTGAACAGGCCCAAAAACTGATCGACGAAGCCAATTCGCTTCGCAAAAAGATCGAACCGCTGCTCAAAGCAGAAAAGCAACTCGAAGACTTTCGGGTCATGGTCGAGTTGGGGGAAGCCGAACCCGAAGCGGAGCAACTCAAGATCGAAAAGGAATTGGAGCGGGATCTCAAGACCTTCACCCGCGATCTCGAGGCCAGCGAACTCAAGGTTTTCCTCAACGGTCCCCACGACAAGAACAACTGCATTCTCAGCATCAACGCCGGGGCCGGCGGCACGGAATCGTGCGACTGGGCCAGCATGCTGCTTCGCATGTACCAGCGCTGGTGCGAATCGCGTGGCTGGGAAGTTGAGGTCACCGACGCGCTCGAAGGCGAAACCGCTGGAATCAAGAGCGTGACCCTTCGCATCCAAGGCGAAAATGCCTACGGATTTTGCAAAGCCGAACGCGGGGTGCATCGCCTCGTTCGCATTTCTCCCTTCGATTCCAACAAGCGGCGCCACACCAGTTTCGCGAGCGTGGACGCCATCGCCGAACTCGAGGAAGCTTCGGAGGAAATCCAGATTCCGCCCAACGAATTTCGCGTGGACACCTTTCGCTCCGGTGGCAAAGGCGGGCAAAACGTGAACAAGGTCGAAACCGCCGTTCGCATCACGCACATCCCGACCGGTCTCGTCGTTGCCTCGCAGGCGCAACGTTCGCAGCACCAGAACCGCGCCACCGCGATGACGTTGTTGCTCTCGCGAATATTCGCGCAACGGGTCGATGCCGCGAAAGCCGACATGGAAAAGTTCTACGGTGAAAAAGGCAGCGTCTCGTGGGGAAACCAGATTCGCAGCTACGTTTTCCAGCCCTATCGCATGGTCAAAGATCTGCGGACGGGCGTTGAAACCAGCAATGTGCAAGCCGTGATGGACGGTGACCTCGACCCATTCGTGAATGCCTGGCTGCGCGCCGGTTGTCCGAGCAAACGCATGACCAATGTGCCGGATGATGAAGAATAATTTGCCGCGAGGCACGGAGACCGCGACCGAATGAACATCCTCGACAAAATTGTTGCGCAGAAAAAAATCGAAGTGGCCAAACTTCCTGCGCGCATCATCGCGGCGGGCGATCTGCACGACGCCATGCTCGAACGAAACGAAGCGCGCGATTTCGCAAAGGCTTTGCAGAATCCGAAACGCGGCTCGGTCGCATTAATTGCTGAAGTCAAAAAAGCATCTCCCTCCGCCGGGATCATCTGCAAAGATTTTGATCCGGTCCGGATTGCCAGGGAATACGAAGCGGCGGGCGCAAGTTGCCTTTCCGTTCTCACCGACGAACAATTTTTTCAAGGTTCGCTCGATTATCTCAAACAGATTCGCGCAGCGGTGAAAATCCCGTTGTTGCGCAAAGATTTCATCATCGACGAGCGCCAGATTCTCGAAGCGATCGAATGGGGAGCAGACGCCATCCTGCTGATCGCCGCGATTCTGTCCGATGAACAATTGAACCAGTTTCATTCGCTTGCGACGAACGCCGGGCTGGCCGCATTGGTCGAGGTTCATGATGAGGAAGAATTGGAGCGTGCGCTTAAAATCAATCCGCAGCTCATCGGCGTGAATAATCGCAATCTCAAAAATTTCACCGTGGATTTGGGCACAACCGAACGGCTTGCCGCGAAAATTGATTTAGGGAAAAGCCTGCTCGTGGCCGAAAGCGGAATTCACTCGCGCGCCGATGTCGAGCGACTTGGTCATTGCGGCGCCAAAGCGATTCTCGTCGGCGAATCGTTGATTCGGGATGGAAATATTTCCGGCAAAGTCGCGGAACTGCTGGGCTGAAAAGCTTACTTTACCATTTCCATCGCCACCCGCGTTCTCTCAAAGTGTTCCGCGGCGGCGCCATCAACTCAAGGCGGCGGGACGAGGCGTCCGTAGCTCCTGAGCTTGGGCCATTTCGCCGCGATCCCGATCACCACGAGAACCGTCGCAATTCCACCCGAAACCACCGACACGACCGGTCCGAAAAAATTGCTCACGAAACCGGATTCGAACCCGCCGAGTTCGTTTGAGGTGCCGATGAAAAGATTGTTCACGGCGGAGACGCGACCGCGCATGGCGTCGGGCGTGAGCAGTTGCACGAGCGTGTGGCGGACGACGACGCTGATATTGTCCGCAAAGCCGCCGAGGAAAAGCATCAGCCACGAAAGCGGAAATGACTTCGAGAAACCAAAGCCGATCATGGCCAGGCCGAAAACGGCGACGCCCAAGAGCAGCGTTTGTCCCGCCTTCATCATTGGCGGTCGATGCGCCATGTAGAGTCCGCAAACGAGCGAACCGACCGGCAGCGCCGCTTCCAGCAAGCCCAATCCGCTCGGGCCGACGTGCAAAATATCCTTCGCATAAACCGGCAGCAGGGCCGTTGCGCCGCCGAATAGGACTGCGAACATATCCAGCGTGACCGCGCCGAGAATGACATCGGTTTTAAAAACAAAATGGAATCCGCCCAGCAGGCCAGCGAGCGAGAAGTCCGCTTTTACCACCGGCTTGTGCTGGGAGCGCACGAAGCAGACCAACGTCAGGCAAATGGCCGATGCCGCCGCGTTCAGCAGATAAATAGTCGCGGCGTTATGGGTCAGTGCAATCAAAGCGCCGCCGATCGCGGGTCCAGCGACGGCGGAAAATTGAAAACTGTTCGCCGACCAGGCGACGGCGCGCGGAAATTGTTCGCGGGTTACTAATTGCGGCATGAACGACGCGCTGGCCGACCAGAGAAACGTTCGCGCCAGCCCGGAAGCAAACAAGCAGGCATAAACCCACGAAACATTCACGTGATACATCGAGATCAACGCGAGCCCCAGTGACGCAAACACCAGAACAACCTGCATCGCGATGATGACATGCTTGCGATTTCGCGTGTCAGCAATGTGGCCGGCGGGAAGTGTCATCAGCACCATCGGCAGAAACTGCATCAGCCCAACCAAGCCGAGCGCCAGGGATTTGCCCGTTCGCTCGTAAAGTTCCCAGCCGACCGCGACCGTGAGCATCTGCTGGCCGAATGAGGCGATGAAACGGCCAATGAGATAGAGCGCGTAATTGGGATTTCGCAACACCGCATAAGGACTCGATTCGCTGACATTCGAAGGCACGAGCGGAAGATATCGTAGAACTCCCCACTCACCTCAAACTTAATGTTTCAAGCATAAGGTTTTTTGAACCCGGGCTAGGCGAGGAAAAATCCACGCCCGAGGGCATAGATTTGGGTCAGTTGATTCCGGGTTGCCTCGATCTTTTATCGCGCCGCCTCTTTGGCTTCGTAATCGCCGAGCTTATGCTTGCGATCCTCAGGCTGCACCTCTTCATAAAACTTTTCGTTGAGCTTTGCCTGCGCATGCTCGGTCAATAAACGGCGCGAGAAGGCCAGCGTCTTGTTCAGCATGCCCGGAACGAACACCAGATCGCCGCGCATCAGCGCCTCATAACCTTCCCTGGCCACTTCCCGTGGCGTCATCACCTTGGTTTTCTGGAAGGCGCGCGTGGCGATCATGTCCGCTTTGGGGTAAAAGTCCGTATCCGTCACTCCGGGGCAAAGCGCTGTCACGGTCACATTGGTTTCTTCCAACTCGGTTGCGATCGCTTCGGAGAACGACAAAACGTAAGCCTTCGTCGCGTGATAAACGGCGAGCAGCGGGCATGGTTCAAAGCCGGCCACCGACGAAACGTTCAGGATTTTCCCGTGGTTGCGTTGCACCATGGGGGGCAGGAAAAGTTTGGTCAGGCGCGTCAAGGTTTCGATATTGACGCGAATCATTTCAATGTCGCGCTCCAGCGGTGTTTCCCAGAATTTCCCTTTCTGCCCGAGTCCGGCGTTGTTGACGAGGATATCGATCTGCTTGCCGTCATGTTCGAGCGCTTCAAAAATTTCACCCGCCGCCTCCGGTCGCGACAAATCCCTGGCGATGACCTCTGCCGCCACGCCGAAATTCTGCCGCATTTCGGTCGCAACCGTTTCCAATTCGCTTTGCACTCGCGCCACCAAAACGAGCCGATAGCCGCCCCCGGCAAATTGGCGGGCCAGTTCCAGCCCGATGCCGCTGGAGGCGCCGGTAATCAATGCAGTTTCCTTCTTCATGATGAAAACCTCGAAGCGAACGCCGGCGAATGCAACCCGCGCTGTGATGTGGGGAAAACTCCCCCTCGAAATCCTGAGCGGCCCAGATTTTTCGCTGCCGTTTTTGGAAAATGACCGGAGAAATCGATGGATCGGAAATGATCTTTTTCAAAGTGTCGACGTGATCGTGGCTCAGGGAATGAACTCGGCATCACCCCGGCATTCCGCCCATTGAGCAATGTGGGTGGTTGGTTATATTAAAAAACAAAGGAGGATTTATGGCAGGAAATAAAGGCAAACCAAGCGGGACCGTTGCTCCCACCAAGAAGAATCCGGGCAAACAAGGCGACCTCAAGGAAATCGGGCCGGTTTCCGGCGCCGAGAAGAAGAAATTAAGCAGCGACGCTGGAATCGTCGCGATCGCCGGAGGTCATCCAAGGCGAAGATGACATCGCACCGGAGAAAGCCCTCGGCAAAACGTTGATGATCCAATCGCGCCAGGATGGTCTCATCTGGCAACTTCCCGTTCCCGCCGCGGCAAACCGGCGGTTGCGCGGATCATCGAGCGGATTGTTCCCCGCTCACGAAAGGCATGGGCAGATCACGGCAATCTTTTCTCCTAAATCTCCCGGGCAACTGGTAACAACATCCAGTCATCATGACTGGACCAAAGAAAAAGAACATCGAACGCGCGGGTCAACTCGCCCAGGAACGTTACGCCGCACTCGGCGTGAACGTGGATCGCGCCCTCAAAGCATTAGCCAATATCCCCGTCTCGCTTCACTGCTGGCAAGGCGATGACGTCGGCGGCTTCGAGACCGTCGGCGGCGCGCTCGGCGGCGGACTTGTTGCCACCGGCAACTATCCCGGCAAAGCGCGCACGCCCGATGAACTGCGCGCCGATCTGGAGCAAGCCCTTAGGCTCATCCCCGGCCAGCACCGCATCAACCTTCATGCGATGTATGGCGAATTCGGCGGCCGGCGCGTGGACCGCGACGAAATTGAAGTCGCGCACTTCAATAACTGGATTGCGTGGGCGAAGGCGAACGGGCTGGGCCTGGATTTCAATCCCTCCTGTTTCTCCCATCCCAAAGCCGCGGATGGCTTCACGCTTTCTCATCGCGATAATGGCGTTCGCAACTTTTGGATCGAGCACTGCCGACGCGCGCGCGAAATCGGCGCCGCGATGGGCAAGGCTCTTGGCTCTCCCTGCGTGACCAACGTCTGGATTCCCGACGGATTCAAGGACACGCCCGCCGACCGCCAGGGGCCGCGCGAACGCCTTGCCGCCGCGCTCGACGATGTTTTCAAAAAGTCGCTCCCCGCCAGGCACAACCTCGACGCCGTGGAAGGAAAACTCTTCGGCATCGGCGCGGAGAGCTGCACCGTCGGCTCGCACGAGTTCTACCTCGGCTACGCCATCACGCGCCGCAAGCTCCTTTGCCTCGACGCGGGCCATTTTCATCCCACCGAGAGCATCGCCGACAAGATCTCCAGCGTGCTCCTCTACCTCCCGGAGATTTTGCTGCACGTCAGCCGCGGCGTCCGCTGGGACAGCGACCACGTCGTCACTTTCACCGACGACCTCCAGGCCATCGCCCGCGAAATCATCGCGACCGGCCACGCCGACCGCGTCCATCTCGGACTCGACTACTTCGACGCGAGCATCAACCGCATTGCCGCGTGGGTCATCGGCACCCGCAACTTGCAGAAGGCCCTGCTCCTTGCGCTGCTCGAACCGCCCGCCATCCGCGCGGCCGAACTTGCCGGCGACACCACCGCCCGCCTCGCCCTCCAGGAAGAGAGCAAGTCGCTGCCCTTCGGCGCCGTGTGGGATTACTACTGCGAAACCAAAGGCGTCCCCATCGGCGAAGCGTGGCTGGCGGAGGTGAAAGCGCATGAGAAAATTGTTCTGAGCAAACGCGGTTAACGATGGCTTTCAACTTTGCCAAATTTCAAGAGCTTCGCGCAGTGGCGTTAAGCAAACGCAAATTCGGGCGGCTTACGGTCGAATGCCAACTGCTGTCCGAATTCAGGAGTGCGGAACTTGGGAGCATTGATGAATTCCTCAAGCAGCATGGCTTTACAGGGTCACACGCCGACTTGAAACAAATAGACCGACAGAAGGCCGTGTTACACGCTGCACGAGTCCTAAGTCGTGATTTGGCTTACGGCGCTGAAATGATGACATCAGCTGAAGCCGAACAAATTGCTTCTTCATTCCTGAGTTTCTTTGAGCCGTCGAATCCTCGGTTTTTCACCAACTGTGTGAAGCTTGGGGATTGCTGGGCAGGGAATCCGATATCCGACTCAACATTTGACGAAGGTGTCATTGCCATCAATGACGAAGCCATTGGCATCCTCTGGGCGCAGGACGAAGACTGATGACCGCGCCTTTGCTCCAACTCACCTGCGTAACCAAATCCTTCGGCGCGGTGCGCGCGCTGAAGGGCGTGTCGTTCGACCTGGGGGCGGGGGAGGTTCATGCGTTGCTCGGCGAGAACGGTGCGGGCAAGTCCACGCTCATCAAGGTCATTACCGGCGCGCACCAGCCTGACGGCGGGACCATCGACATCAACGGGGAGCGCGTCGCGCATCTCACGCCCGCTGCGGCGCACAAGCTGGGCATCGCCTGCATTTACCAGCAGCCGGCGCTGTTCCCGGACCTCACCGTTGCCGAGAACATCGCGCTGCGCCTCGAACCGGCCACCGCCGCGCACCGCGTGGATTGGCCCGTGCGCCGCACTCGCGCCGCGGAACTTCTCCACCGCATCGGCGCGGAGATTTCGCCCGACGCCGAGGTCCGCTCGCTCTCCATGCCCGAGCAGCAGCTTGTCGAAATCGCCTGCGCGCTCGGGGCCGGCGCCCGCATCGTCATCATGGACGAGCCGACGGCCTCGCTCACGCAGAAGGAGCAGCATCTCCTCTTCGCTGTCGTGCGCGATCTGCGCGCGAGCGGTGTCGGCGTCATCTACATCTCGCATCGACTGGAAGAAATATTCGCCCTCGCCGACCGCGTGACCGTCCTGCGCGATGGCGAGAGCGTGGGAACTCGTCTCGTGGGTAGCAGCCGACGTGAGTTGGCTCAAACATCCTCCGCAGAAAGTCAGAGTGGACCCACGTCCGCTGCTACGATTACTGAATCCGAACTCATCAAGCTCATGGTCGGGCGCGAAGTCTCGTCCATCTTCCCACCCGCCGAGAGCGAGCCGGGCGACGTCGTTCTCTCGCTCGATAATCTCGGCTGCACCGCCGGCGGCGTGAAGAACATCACGCTCGATGTTCGCGCCGGCGAAATCGTCGGTCTCGCTGGACTCGTGGGTGCTGGCCGCACCGAACTAGCGCGCATCCTCTTCGGCCTCACGCCCGCCGACTCCGGTGAAATCATCCTCAACGGCCAGCGCATCACCATTACCTCGCCGCAGGAAGCCGTTGCGCACGGCATTGCCTACGTGCCCGAGGATCGGCGGCGCCATGGTGTGATTCTCGAAATGCCCATCGCGCACAACATGACGATGGCTATTCACAACCGCCTCTTTCCCGGCACCTGGCTCCGCTTCGGCGCCGAACGAAATCTCGCGCAAGAATTCATCCGCAACCTCGCCGTAAAAGCCTACGGCCCTGAAGCCCCCGGCGGTTCGCTCTCCGGCGGCAACCAGCAAAAAGTTTCCCTCGCCCGCTGGCTCGCGACGAAGCCGAAGCTCCTCATCCTCGACGAACCGACGCAAGGCGTGGACGTCGGCGCGAAAAGCGAGATCCACAAGATCATCCGCCGCCTCGCGAAGGACGGCCTCGCCGTGCTGATGATTTCCAGCGACCTGCCCGAAGTCCTCGGCATGAGCGACCGCATCGCCGTCCTGCGCGGCGGCACCATTGCGGCGATGCTCCCCGGGAAGAGCGATGCGCATGCCGTGATGGCAGCGGCATTGGGGCAAACGGAGGACTCCCGATGAAACGCTACTTCCGCGAACTTTCCGTGGCCGCCGCATTATTCGCCCTGCTGGCGGGGCTCGCTCTCTTCGCTCCGAATTTCTACGAGCCGGCGCCGTTGCTGTCGCGGTTCGCCGCGCAAGCGCCGGCCCTGGTCGTTGCCATCGGCATGACTCTCGTCATCATCAGTCGGCAAATTGATATCTCAGTTGGATCACAGTTCGGCGTGTGCGCGGTCGTCGCGGGCACGCTGGCGGCGATGAAGTTACCGCTCGTCGTAGTGCTGCTCGCGTCAGTGGGGACAGGCGCGATTCTAGGTGCATTCAACGGGGTGCTGATCGCAGGGCTTGGCCTGCCTTCCATCGTAGTCACGCTCGCAACCATGGTGACATGGCAGGAAGCGCTACGCCTGGGGCAGCAGGGGCGGTTCATCAACCTGCCGCCTGGAATGCAATGGATGGGACTGAGCCAGGTGGGAGGTCAACGAGCGCTCGTCGCGCTGGCCGTGCTGATGGTCGCCGCGTTCGCGTGGGCATTGAAGAATCTCGCCGCCGGACGACATGTTTACGCAGTGGGCTCGGACGCGGAAGCGGCGCGGCTGGCGGGTATCCATCCCAAAGGCACGACCTTCGGCGTGTTTGTGTTGATGGGCGGGCTGGTGGGGTTGGCGGCGGTCATGAATATCGTGCAGTCGCCGCAGGTGGATCCGAACGCGGGCGGGGGCCTGGAGTTGAAAGCGATCGCGGCAGCCGTCGTGGGCGGAGTGGCGGTGTCGGGCGGGCGCGGCAATCTCTGGGGCGTGTTTGTGGGCTTGCTGTTACTCGCGACCATCAACCCGGCTCTCACCTACCTGCACGTGGAAGCGTATTGGGAGAAAGCGATACAAGGCCTGGTTATCCTGCTCGCCGTCGTGGCGGATGGGCTCAGAAGCAGGCGAGGCAAACGATGAAGGTTCAACCGCAGATAAACGCGAAATGAACTTAGATTATTTTGGAGGAAAAATGCGACTGCTGACAGTGCGAATAATCGAAGCCGCTTGTGAAAACACACCGCCGCCTGGCAACGCCGTGAGCCTGGCTGAGCCTGTCTCGCATTCAGCTACAGTTTAACTATGTCTTCCTCATCAAAACTCAATGGATGGAAGTCGGCCTTGCTCCGGCACGAAAGCGTCCTTCTCTTCCTCGTGCTGCTCGAAGCCTTCTACTTTAATGCCGTCGGCCGCAACTTCGCCACGGCGGACAACGTCGGCAACATCATCCGGCATTCCACGGAGATTGGCCTGCTCGCGCTGGTCATGATGCCGATCATCCTGACCGGCGGCATTGACCTCTCGGTGGGTTCCTTGCTCGGTTTGTGCGCGGTGTTGTTCGGGAAAATGTGCCAGGAGGGCGGGTTCTCACCACTCGTCGCAGGCGGAATCACCCTCTGCATCGGCGCGGCCGCCGGCGGCTTCAATGCGACGCTCATCACCTGGCTGCGCTTGCCGCCGCTCATCGTCACGCTCGGCACCTACTCGCTCTTTCGCGGCCTTGCCGAGGCCATCACCAAGGGCACGGCGACCTATTCGAAATTTCCCCAGGCGTTCCTCGACTTCGGCAACGGCGCCCTACTGGGCCTGCCCAACCAGGCTTGGATTCTCCTCGCGGTGGCGATGGGCGTCTGGCTGCTCATTCATCAGACGACCTTCGGACGATCCTTCCGCGCCATCGGTTTTGCGCCGGAAGGAGCCCGTTACGCCGGGCTTCCTGTGGAACGCCGGGTCGCGATGGCCTACGTGCTGGCAGGAATCGTTGCAGCCTTGGCGGCAATTCTCTTCACGGCCCGCGTCACCCAGGCGCGCGCGGATGCCGGGATTGGCTACGAACTGCTCGCCGTCACCGCGGTGGTGCTGGGCGGCACCAGCATCTTCGGCGGCACCGGCACCGTGCACGGGACGTTGCTCGGGGTGGTCGCGGTGGCAATTCTCTCGAATGGATTATCGCGCATTCTCTCGATCTCAAACGTGTCGCGGGAATTATCCGGCATGTTGACCGGCGCGTTGCTGGTGCTGGCCCTGGCGAGTGGTTTGTTGTCGAAATACATCGCCGCCTGGCGGGCGCGGCGCGGGGTGGCTGGTTGAACTTCGGCATCCTCATCGAGACCGACTCTGCTCTGGCGAGAATGATTTCAGATAGCGGTTTCCAAGCATTCCCGCCTCTGCTTAAATCACTTCGCTGAACCAAATTGAATTTATGCGCAAACTGTTTCTCCTCATCACCACCCTTGGCCTGATCATGGCAACCGGCTGCAACAAGCCTTCTGAATCCACCAATACGGCTGGTTCCGGCGGCGGCAAGAAGCTCACCATCGCTTTCATGCCGAAGAGCAAGGGCAACCAATATTTCATCACCTGCAAAAACGGGGCTGTAAAAGCCGCCGCGGATTTGGGCATCGACCTCCTCTTCGACGGCCCGACCAACACCGACCCGGCCAAGCAGAACGAAATCGTCGAGAACTGGATCACTCTGGGCGTCGATGTCATTGCCGTGGCGTGCGAGAACAAGGAAGGCATCTCCACCGCGCTCAGGAAGGCGCAGGCCAAGGGCATCAAGGTCATCACCTTTGATTCCGACTCCATGCCCGATGCGCGCAGCTTCTTCGTCAATCAGGCCACGGCCACCGGCATCGCCAATGTGCTCATGGATACCGCCGCGCAGCTGTGCGGCGGGGAAGGCGAATTTGCGATCATCACCGCCACCCTTACTGCCAACAACATGAACGAGTGGCGCAAGAACATCGATCTTAGGCTCAAGGAGAAATATCCGAAGATGAAGCTCGTAGAGACCAAGCCGTGCGACGACCAGAAGGACAAGGCCCAGCAGGAAACCGCCAACCTGCTCGGCGCCTATCCGAATTTGAAGTGCGTCATGGCCATCTGCTCACCTGCCGTCCCCGGCGCGGCCGAAGCCGTGAAACAAGCGGGCAAGGTAGGCAAGGTCAAGGTGCTTGGGCTAGGTCTGCCGAGTGAGAATCGCGCCTATGTGAAGGACGGCGTCACCCAGGCGGTCATCCTCTGGAAGGTGGAAGATCTCGGCTACCTCACCATTGCCGCCGCCACCGCCCTGGCCAAAGGAGAACTCAAGCCGGGCGCAACCACCTTCAAGGCCGGCAAGCTCGGCGAAATCCAGCTCCAGGGTAGCGACATCGTCCTTGGACAACCTTTCGTGTTCACCAAGGAGAACATCGACCAGTTTGATTTCTAGCAGGGCCAGCCGGCCAGCTTCCCTTGAGCTGGCTTCCATGACGAACCGTGCGACGGAAGGCACCCGCGAGCGATGCAGGATTGTTCGCGGTGTTCTAACGGCCGCTCGAATTGGTTTGAATACTTCTCAGTTCTACTACAGGGTCTTTCCCAGGGTTAGAAATTATTGGCTTATTAAATTCACATACTCCCCTTATGCGCTTTCCACGAATTGGTCTTGTTGTGCTCTTGATTTCGGCTTGCGTCTCGCTCCCGAGGCATTGCTCCGCACTCAACCTCTTGGTTTACAACACGAACAATGCCGGGGCCGGTTCCCTGCGGCAATCTGTGCAAGACAACAACGCCCTGGGAGGTGGCAACACCATTGTTTTCTCCAATACCGTCGTCGGGACCATCTCATTGGTGGGCGGCAATTTAACCTTGTCAACTGACACCACGATTGTGGGCCCTGGCGCAAGCGTGCTGACCGTGAGCGGCGCGAACACCAACCGCGTTTTTGATGTAACTGGCGGAACGGTTTTGATTTCCGGGCTCACCGTTGCCAACGGGCGCCTGGCCGATGGGACCGTCGGCGCTGGCATCCAGTGTGTTGCGGCGGATCTGACCGTGAGCAATTGTTTCTTTTCCAACAACGTCACGGTTGGAAATTTTGGCGGGGCAATCTGCAACTTCGGCAATGCCACCATCCTCAACTCAACGTTCAGGACAAACACGGCTAATGGCGGCGGCGCAATCTATGTCGGCGGCTTTACGATCATCAGCAATTGCACGTTCGTGGCCAACGTCTCCACTTATCGCGGGGGCGCTGTCTGGAACGCGTCCACTGCCAGGCTCTTTAACTGCACGGTCGTCAGCAATACCGCCGTGACCGGAGGAGGCATTTATGGCAATACCGGCAACCCGGTCACGTTTGGACATGACTCATAGTCCATGAGAAGCCCTTCTAAAATCCATCGGCGATGAGTCATATTCGGCGGCGATCTCCTCCCTCGCCCCCATGAAGTGGAGGAGAGGGCCGGGGAGAGGCGGCGCGTTTTTAAAGTCCGAGATTCCCCTCTCCTCGTTCCTCTCCCCGCTCGTGCCTCGCGGGGCGAGGAGGTGATTGAGCGCCCTTTTCGAGTCATGGCGCGACGGGATTTTATCCCGCCCGGTTTTGCCATGGGGAAGAGGCAGGTTGAGCAGGGCGGAAGGGGTGCAATCCCGCCGTCCGGATGTTTTTTCTGAAAATCCTTTGACTCCGGGTCCGCATTGCGGTTCTAATCGCCGCACTTCCTCCGGCGTTTCGTTGTATCATCACTTTGGGAAGGGATTTATGCTTAATCAGGGGAAATTTTTTGGATGGGTCGTCTTTAAGCCTGCGCAGGGCCGTCATTTTGCCGGGTTTTTTCTCCCAACGATCCAGACCACCGTCGTTTTGCGCCTGCGGGTGGCCCAACGCGAAGGCCGACGCTCTTTTCGGCCGCTCGGCGCATCCCGACCGTCATGGGACGGCCGTTGGGCGGTTTTGGGTTCCAAAAGGATCGACCTTGCCCGGCTGATGGAGTTCGGCGGTGGCCGGCCCGCCCAAGCGACGCTCGATTCGCCGTTTTGGGGTTCAAATCCGGCGAAACAACCGCCGGTTCGAGGCGCTTTTCTGCCAAACCGCGTGATCCCTCCAATTTCTTCGGCCCACAACTGCGACAAAACAGATCAATTCCGACCAAAAAATTAACCTCAACTCAATCAAACAACTATGGCCTCAAACGAACTCCCCTCAAACCAGGATAAACTCTTCACGCTCGCCGAAGACATGGCCGATGGCTGCAAGACGCACGAAGCGGTCATCAACCTGAAGCAAAACAAGGAAGTGGATCTTCGCACCGACCTCGGCACGGCGACAGCCTCGGCAGGCCTGTACGATGCCAGCCGGAGCAATAAAATTGTCCTTGGCACGACCCAGACCGTGGCCGATTCCAATGCCAAGAGCTATCTGGGCAGCGCGCGAAAAATCCTGGCGGTGCGCCATGGCGAAACCTGGTCGGAAGCCTGGTTGCAGACGGGATTTCCCAATTATTCGACGGCCGTGCCGCCCACCGTGGCCGAACGGCAGGCGTTGTTGTTCTCGCTCAACACCTATTTCATTGCCAACCCGGCGCATGAGAACGCCCCGCTCACCGTCACGGCGGCGCAGGGCCTTTTGCTGGGCACCGCCCTTTCCGCCGCCCGCAGCGCGGTGAACGACGGCGCCACGGATTCCGGCCAGAAAAAAAATACGCGCGATACGGCGGTCACCGGTTTGCGCAAGCGGATGCGGGGTTTGATCACGGAATTGAACCAGTTGCTGGGCGATGAGGATCCGCGCTGGATGGCTTTCGGATTGAACATGCCCGGCGCGAGCAATTTGCCGGATGTGCCGGACCTGCCGGTATTGACCGCCGGCGCTCCGGGCCATGTCATCGCCGACTGGCCGGATGTCGCGCGAGCCGATCATTATCGCGTTTATAAAAAGGTGGCTGGCGTGGATCCGGATTTTCTTTTCGCGTTGAGCGTCAACGACAGCGACGCGACCCTGCCCGGATTGCCTGGTGGCGTGGCGGTAAGCATCCGCGTCACTGCGACCAACGATTCGGGCGAAAGCCAGCCCAGCCTGGAAGCGCAAATCGTGGTGCTATAACGAAGAGTTGAACCAAGGGCAGGGCGGCGCTGCCGCGCTGCCCTGAGTGGTTAGGGTAGGGTGAGAGTCCGCTTGAACCCACTTCACTCCGGACCCTTGCGCTGATGCACAGTTAGAATCAAGAAGCAGGCGTCTTCTCCCTCGCCTCCATGAAGTGGAGGAGAGGGCCGGGGGATTGCGATCCCATGTCTGTCTGGAGGAATCAAAGCAAGTTCAACCAGCCGGTCGGGCCTTCAAGAGCGCCCAGGCAAGGGCAGAAGTTGCCCGGCTGACGCGATTCGCGCGAACGCGAACCGGTTCAACCGGGCTAGACCCGGACACCTTCATAGAATTGGGAGATCAGCTCAAGGAACAGCGATGCGGTAGTAGCGCTCGGGGCGCGTGGCCGGGTCGGTGGGGTCCGAGAACAGACCGACGCCGGTGCCCCCGTCAGTGACCACGTTGGTGAGCGAAAGCCAGCTGATCGGGCTGAGGGTATCCGTGTATTCAACGGTATAGTTTGCTCCGGGCGATCCGCTGAAACTGCCTTGCCCGGCGGTGGTGCTGGTAAAGGAGGTTGGCTGCGCCGGAGCCAATACGTTGAGCGTGCCGTCAACAAAGCTGAAAGCATAGTTGGTTGACGTCAATGACCCCGCCAGGTTGGTTATCACGTAAGCGCCCGCCGGACTGCTTTGGATCGCTGAAGTGGTCAGGCCCGGGCTGCCAGCCAGGTCGCTGGTAGCCAGGGTTTGCCCATTGACGAAGCCCGTGTAAGTCACCGTAAACGTTGGGTTGGTTGATCCGGTGTACCGATTGGTATCGTTAGCCGTTACCGTCAGCCCGGCGGCCGTTACCGCCAGAGTCCCATTGTTCGTCGTCACGGTATAGTTGCCGATCTTCCCTCCGACGTCGCTCAAACTCTGGGTGATCGCATAGCTGCCCACCGGACTGTTTGTATCCGCAAGCGTGCCATAGGTTGCCGTGATACTGTCCCCGTACTGGAGACCGACCAAGGAGCCGGTAAAGGCTGGGTTGCCCGCACCATAAACACGGTTGGTGCTGTTGGCGGTCACGGTCAGCCCAGCGGTTGTCACGGCGAAGCTTTGGTCAACGTCGTTGGCAGCGCTGTAATTGGCGTCGCTGCCTGCCGAGGCGCGGATGGTGGCCGAACCCGCCGCAAGGATCGTTACGTTGGTTCCTGAAACGGACACAACCCCTGGCGTCAAACTGATGAAGCTGACCGGATTGCCGGAAGAAGCTGTCGCGCTCACGCCGAAGACGGCATCGCCATAGGTCTTGATTCCGAGGCCGGCGAACGTCACGGATTGCGTGCTCAAATTAACGGTCAAGGTCGCAACACTGCTCGTTACCGAACCGTAAGTGCCAGTCACAACGACCTGATAGCCGCCGGCGTCGTTGGTGGCCGTGGAAGGTATCGTATGGCTGGAGTTTGTGGCATCCAGAAGATTGCTGCCGTCCTTATTCCATTGATAGGCCAACCCGCTGCCGGTTGCCGCAACGGTAAAGGTCGCCGATTGCAATGTATTGGTCGCGATGTTTTGCGGCTGCGAGCTAATCACCGGGTCATTCACCGTGAGCGCCGCAGAAAGGCTCGTAACGGAACCGGCAACATTCGAAACGGTGACGCTATACGCACCTGCATCCCCCCCGATCACCCCGGTGATGGTCAGGTTCGGGCTGGTTGCGCCTGAGACGGCCCCTCCGTCGGACAAGGGGGTTCCATTCTTTTTCCATTGATAGGTAAGGTTGGGCGTGCCGGTGGCGGTGACGGTGAAGGATGCGACGGTTCCCGCATCATTGGTGATGGAGACCGGGGCAACCGCCACCACCGGTGGAGTTGCGGGAACGACATCTGCCCAGCTCCGGCTGATCCGGAGTTCATCGACGATGCCTTTGGTCGGCTGGGCGGCGCCTGATACGGAGCGGAAAAGGAAGCTGGCGACGCTGGCAATATCAGCCTCACCGGTTGTCCCGGCAATATCCGAGGCGGGTGCGGCGGCGGCGCCAAACGTGGTGGCGGCAGGATTGATCCAGAGTTGCGACACATCGTCTGTGCTGCTCGGATTAAAGGTGTAACTTCCCACCACCAGGACGGTTTCGTTCGAGGTGAAAAAGCGAGGGTCCCAGGTCACGGCGCTGGCCTTGGCCACACCGATGTTGTAGCCATTGGTCCCGCCCGAGGTGGCAGCGCGATGGTGGAAGCGGGTGTAATAGACTGAAGGCGTGCCGGTTTGCGGGCCGGTGCTATTATTAAACCCGCCTGAGAATCCGCCGGTGCTATTCAAATTGGAAAGGTCCTCGCCCTTGTAAAGGAACGAGTAATAGATCGTGCCGGTCGAGATACTGTTACCCGTCGGAATGGAAAAGCGCGCATTCGGCCCGGTCGCTCCGCCGGTGATTTGAATGCTCCTGCCGGTGGACGCCAGGAGATTCGCCACATTCAGGTTGACGTTGGTGACCGTAATCCGATTGGCGGTGACAGCGCCGGCTGTATCCCAGAGCAATCCATCCGGGTTGGTTTGACCTTCCAGATTAGCCCCGGCGGTATAGTTGAAGGCATCGCGGTAGGGAAGTGGGTAGATAACGGTGATGCTCGCCGCGGAGCTGGTAACCGACCCGGCCACGTTGGTGATGACCACCGTGTAGCTAGCCGTATCGGCGACGCTGACGGATGACAGGGTCAATGTTGCTGTGGTTGCGCCGGAGACATTGCCGCCATCCACCAGGGCTGTAGACCCTTTCTTCCATTGATATGACGGACTTGTTCCTGTGGCGGCAACGACAAGGCTGATGGTAGAGAGGCGGTTTGGAGTCTGATTGGTCGGCTGTAGCGTGATGGCCGGGGCGTCAAATACGGTGAGAGATGCGTCCGAGCTGGTCACTGCGCCGATCGCGTTGCTGACCACTACGGAAAAATTAATCCCTTCGTCCGTGTGCTGGGCGCCAGCGACGGTCAAGGTAGCGGTCGTTGCGCCGGAAATATTGCCCCCGTCAACCAGGTCGGTTCCATTGGTTCTCCACTGATAGACCAGCGTGGCCGAGCCGGTAGCCGTGACGGTGAAGGTCGCATTGGTTCCAGCACCCACTGACCGGTTTGCCGGCTGCACCGTAATGGCCGGGCCGACGGTCAAGACGGCGTTCGAACTGGTGGCTGAACCGGCAAGGTTTGTCACGACAACCGTATAGGTTCCTGCGTTTGCAATTGAAATGTTGGATACGCTCAGCGAGGCGGTGGTCGCTCCCAAAATGGTTCCACCATCGCTTAGGTTTGAACCATTTCGCTTCCATTGATAGCTCAGCGGGCCGGTGCCGGTCGCCGTGACGCTGAAAGTGACATTGGAGGTGGGCATAAAGGCCGCGTCGATCGGTTGGACGGCAATGGCAGGAGGATCAATCACCGTCAGGGTCGCAGGACTGCTATTCGTGCTGCCGTCGCCATTGGAAACGAAAACCGTATAGATCCCCGCATCGCTCTGAGACACGGCGCCAATCGTCAAACTGTCGGTGCTCGAGCCGGCCACATTGATCCCGTCGGTCAAATTCGTGCCGTCTTTCTTCCACTGATAGGAAATCGGGGCGGCACCGGTGACGGTCACATTGAAGACCGCGTTGGATCCAGCGCCGCGGGTGAGGCTGACAGGCTGGCTGGTGATGACAGGCGCTGATGCCACCGTCAAAGCCGCAGTGGAACTATCGGCTGAGCCAGCGGAATTTGTGATGGAAACCGTGTAATTCCCGGCGTCCCCGGTGACAATGCCTGAAACCGTCAGCGAGGAAGTGGTGGTGCCGGAATATTTGGCGTCGTCACTTAGATTAGAGCCGTTTTTCTTCCATTGATAGGTGATAGGCGCGGTTCCAACCGCCGTTACGTTGAAGGTCACATTTGTTCCCGCCGAGACCGCCTGGCTTGCCGGTTGCCCGGTGATGACGGGATCGATCACGGTCAACGTCGAGGTTCCATCGCTGTCCGCGAAGCCGGCGTTGTTGGTTACCCGAACACTGTAAACTGCCTCGTCCGCTTTCAGCACATTTGAAAGGGTCAATGTGGCTGTGGTGGCTCCGGAGACATTTCCTCCATCCACCAAATCCACCCCGTTGCTGCGCCATTGATAGAGGGCAAACAAACCCGAAGCGACTACATCAAAGGTCGCGGTGGTCGTTGCATTATTGGTGCGGGCGATGGGTTGGACGTTAATGACGGGAGTGGAATAAACTACGAGAGGCGCCACCGAGCTGGTGACGGAACCATTAGCGTTCGCGATAACAACGGAGTAGCTCGCCGCATCGCCCGCCGTGACGTTGGCCAAGGTTAAACTCGCGGTAGTGGCGCCCGAGACGTTTCCTCCATCAGCGATGGTGCTGGCTCCCTTATACCATTGATAGCTTGTGATCGGGGTCGCAGTAGGGGCGGTGGCGACGGTGGTGAAAATGGCGGTGGAACCGGAGGCATTGGTCAAGCCGACCGGCTGGGAGGTGATGGCAGGAATACCCGGGGTGACAGCGGCAAAGGTGGTGTTAATTCGTAGATCATCCACAAACAGGCCCTGCGGAACGCCGAGTCGATCCATCAAAACAAAAGAGGCAAGCCCGCCGTCGGCCGTGCCTAATGTTGGAGCAGTGATGTCAGCAGCCGGTTCGGCATTGGTGCCGAAATTTGCCAAGGTCGGGTTAACCCACATTGAGACGATGTCATTTACAGGTCCGGATACGATGTCGTACTTCACCACAACCAGAACCGTGTCATTGGTGGTAAAACTGCTGGGATACCAATTTGCCGTCGAGTCCAGCGCGAACTGCCCGTGTTTGCTAATGCCGACCTGCCAAGTGGTCGCGGAGTTTGTTCGAATTGACAACCTGGTCAGCAGTGTGCTGGGAAAAGCTGTGTTGATTGTGGTTCCGACGGAATTATTGAAACCGCCGATAACGAGCCCTGTACTACTGTTCGTCATGCCCGTAAGGTCGGTTATTTTCATGGCCAGGGAAAAATAGTATTTGTTGCCAGCGGTTGAATCTGCCGGGTTGGCAACATGGATGCGGCCAGCTCCACCATTCACGTTAGGACCAGTCAGGGAGGAGTTGGTATTGAACCTGAGCATATTGCCTCCCGAAGACTTCAAGCCCGGCACGGTCAAGTTGCCCGCGACGATCTTCGGAGCGTTGTTATTCGTGGCGGTATAATTACTGTTCGCGTCCACCCATTTATACAAAGCGCCGCTCGCGTTGGTTTGGCCGACCAGCAAGGAGCCAACGGTATAAGCCGAACCGCTAGAGCTGGTCGCATCGGCAAACGGCTCATAGTTTTGAGCGAAGGACCGAAACGAGGTGATGACAATCAAGAAGGCAAAAATTGTCAGAGAACATGAGGCTTTGGTGAAGGTTTTCATGGGTTTTGGATTAAATAGATTAAATATTATTAGACCTGTCAGGAGAAATCCGGTCAACAGAATTTTTCTGACGCAGGCACTGTGTCGTTTGGGCGGGTTGTCAGGGCTAGGACGAGCAGCGGCTTAACGAACCGCTTCTTGCATCCTGATAAGGCTGGCGGCCGACGCGCGTCAGCCTTTTGGCGACCGGTTCTGTTCTGATTGGATCGGGGCTATCTGCGTTTCGATGTCCGATCGGAAAGCCAGAGCATATCCTGGTTGTTGGGCGAGGCGACATTCAAAGCCAGATCGGTGTTGTAGCGGACAGGGGCCTGGGTGCGGATGTCTTTCCAACGGTGAATCTCGGAATGGCCGTCAGAAAACGAAATGCCGCAGGCGCCGTTATGGAAGCTGGCGGGGTAATCAATAATCCGAGCGTTGCCAATGCTCTCGACCATCATATTGGCAAAACCGCCGGCATTGAGGCCGTCCGGGTGTTCGTCGAGGAAGACAAAGCGCATGGCGGGATTGTCAATTTGGGCTTTTTTATAATAAACCTGATACTTCATCGAGGTTACGTTGGCCGTAAATCCAGCGGGATCGAGCCAGTCGCCCGGCCCGGCCCATTGCTGGCCCATGCTCAAGCTGCGAATCCGCGGCACCGTCGTGCGGTTCACTTTCACAGTGCTGAGGTCGGCCGGGCATTTGTAAACGGCAGGCGATTTAAGATAGCTGGCAAACTTCGCGCGGGTTGGGTCGGTGAGCGTTTTGGTGTCGGTGTTATCCAAGTTGGCCCCATTGAAATCCAGCCATCCATCCACCCAGGCAGTCGGTTCGACCGGCTTTGTGTAGCCTGATGACACCATTCTGTCGCCATTGTCATCGGGATAAATCAGGAAAACCAATTGCAACTGCTTGAGGTTGTTCATGCACTGGATCCCTTGCGCTTTGACTTTCGCTTTTCCCAAAGTCGGCAATAAGAGCCCGGCCAGAATGGCAATGATGGCGATCACCACCAGCAATTCGATCAAGGTGAACGCGCCTCCGCGGCCTCGGGAGAGCGCCTTCCGGTTAATTCGGGATGTGGCAAAAGCAAAGGGTCGCTGCATAAGAATCGACGGTTAAATGGCTTGAACTGAACCATAATGGAGGCGACGCCAGATTCAAGAGCTATCGAGCCGGGCAGCCCTTATATTGGTGGAATAGGCCATGGGGTTCCGCATCTTTGCTGACACGCTGAAACTCTTCGGCTACAAAGGGAGCATGCCGAGCGCTGACGAACGAGAAGGATTTTCCGGGGAGGCCGGGCCAGGCGGCCTTGCCGGTCTGATGGCCATTCTGCTCTCGTTCAGCGGGCGTGCCAGCAAAGGAGAATTCTAAATGTCAGATGTTGTTGGGCCATTGGCCAAACCGCCGCCGCGTCGGCATCGCCCATTTTATCACCGCTTCTTGCTGGCGTTCGGGCTGGCGACGGGCCTGATCGGCTTATCGCTTGGCCTTGGAGTTCTCGGCTACCATTTTGTGGCCGGGCTGAACTGGGTGGATGCGTTGCTCAATGCCGCCATGATTCTCACCGGCATGGGGCCGGTGAATGCTTTGAGCTCCGATGCCGCCAAGCTGTTTGCCTCAGCTTATGCGCTTTTTTCGGGTGTTGTCTTCATCAGCGCGACCGGCATTTTGCTCACGCCCATTTTTCACCGCGTGCTGCATCGTTTTCACATCGAGGAACGGGATTTGCGATGAGGATTGACCAAGCGGATCGGCTCGAAAGCCGGATGGCTAAATCGGGCGGCGCCAAACCCCGGATTCCGCGAAAAGCTATGGATTTGAAACGTGTCCGCTTCTCAGCGCCCCTAACCTTGCTCATGCTCGCATTTCTCACCGGATGCACGGCAACTTCTCCCACCGCCGGGGTGAGGCTCAACCAGATTCAGGTGATTGGCACGCATAACTCGTATCACTTGCGCGGCCACGATTCGTTGCTGGCGCTGATTGCGGAGAAGAACCCCGAGTTGCGGGTGGAGATCGATTACGGCCACCCGCCGTTGCCGGAACAATTATCCCGCCAAAGCATTAGGCAGATCGAATTGGACTGCCACGCGGATCCGGCGGGCGGACTCTATGCGAAGCCCGTTGGCCTTGAACGGGTGGCCAAGGCGGGCTTGCCCCCGGTGCCCAACCACGATCCGGAGGGGCGGTTGCTTCGTCCCGGGATTAAAGTGATGCACCTGCCGGATATTGACTTCGCGAGTTCGGCTTTAACGCTAATAGACGCCTTGCAACAGGTGAGAACGTGGTCGGTGAAGAACCCGCGCCATGTGCCAGTGTTCATCATGCTCGAGTTGAAGGAAGAGTCTTTGGGGCCCGATTTAACCCAATCCGTTCCTTTTGACACCGCGCAGTTGGCGAACCTGGAAAAGGAAATTCTGTCCGTGTTCCCGCGCGAATCCATTCTGACGCCGGACAACGTGCGTGGTCCGGCGGCCACCTTGCCGGAAGCACTGCGGCGTTCGGGCTGGCCACGGTTGGATGCCGTTCGCGGACGGGTGATGTTTGGCTTGGACAACGAAGGAGCGGTGCGCGACCGCTATTTGGAGGGGCACCGCGCGCTGGAAGGGCGGCTGATTTTTGTCAGTGTGCCACGCACGAATGCGGCTGCGGCCTGGATGAAACGAAATGATCCGATCGGCAGCTTCGCGGAAATCCAGGAATTAGTTCGAAGCGGTTTTCTCGTCCGGACGCGGGCAGATTCCGGCACGCAGGAGGCGCGCCGCAACGATCCTCGGAAGCGGGAGCGGGCCCTGGCCAGTGGCGCGCAATTCGTCAGCACCGATTATCCGGAGCCGGACCAGCGGTTTTCGACTTATTGCGTGCGGCTGCCAGAAGGCGTTGCTGCTCGAGTAAATCCAGTGAACCAGCCGGACCAGCCCGCGAATCAGAAACTGGAATGATTGCTCCCAGCCGCTGGCAGAGAGGGGTTGTCCATCCAACTCCAGCCTGCCAAGATTCAACCATGATTTCCAGATTCCGCCCCAATTCCTCCAGAGTCATTTTCATTCTTGCGCTCGCCAGCTCGGCCTTATTGGCGATCGGGGCAGCCGAGCGTCCCGCCAAACACGATTTTGCGAAGGCGCCGGGCTACTTCCCGCCGCCCGACCGCACGGGCGGCTGGCGCACCGCCACCAATTCGGCCCAGGCGCGAGACCTGGCCGGGATGAGCCTGCCGCGCTTGGAGCAAGCGTGGGAATTCACCCGCAATTGCTCGCAGAACGGCGGGCTGCTGGTCGTGCGAAACGGTTGGCTCGTGTTCGAAAAATATTGCGGGCGCGCCGGTCGCAACGCCAATCCCGACATGGCTTCCACCGGCAAGGCTTACACGAGCATCGCTTGCGGCATCATGTTGAAGGAATTCCGCGACAAAATTCCCGATGGCCTCGACACGAAGGTGTTTACGCCGAAGTTTTTGCCCGAGGCATTCTCGCCCAACGGCCAGCTCGATGACGGGCGGCGGGCTGAAATCACGCTGGGCCAACTCTTGTGCATGAGCGGCGGCTACACCGGCGAAGGCGGCGCACCCACCGCCGTGGTCATGGGCAAGGCCTTCGCGCTCAAGGCGGTTCCGGGCCAGGACATCAAAGATCTTGACGGCTCCTCGCTGCGCTGCGCCATGTGGACGAACGCGGGCGCAGGCTATTCCTATTCATCCCCGGAACCGCATATCGCTTCGATCGTGCTCCGCCGGGTCACCGGAATGGAGCTGGACCGATACATCGACGAACGCCTGGCCAAGCCAATGGGCTGGGGCGCGTGGGGCTATTGTTTGCATCGCGGCGATTTCACCACGCCGCATGCGAATGGCGCCGGGAGCATCGCGGTGCATGCGACGGATGCGTTGCGCTTTGGCTATTGCCTGTTGCGCGATGGCAAATGGAGCGGCCAACAACTTGTGCCGGCGGATTACATTGCGCTCTGCAACCGGATGTCGCCGCACAACCCGCATTCGCCCTACACGCTGATGTTCGAGCACAACGCGGATGGCCACGTGGCTGGTGCGCCGCGCGATTCCTACTGGAAATCCGGTGCGGGCGGTTTCGCCCTCATCATCGTGCCGTCGCTGGATCTGGTGATCTACAAGATGGGCGGCCACAACGGGCAATACGATCCGACGCTCACCGGTTTGCCCCAACCGGAGCCAAGTCACGATCGTGACGACTGGAAACCGGTCGCGCGCACTCCCTTTCACGAAGGAAGCCTGGGCGGAGACGATGGGATCCGCCGTGTGCTGGAAATGGTAAGCGCGGCGGTGAGGGAGTGAGCAGGAGCGAGCCTCAGCACCTGCGGCATCGCCGTTTTGCTTGCCGGTTTCTCTGAACCCTTTAAAATCGGTCGCAACTGAAACAGCAAGCGACAGCCTGAAATTATCCTCAATGTTATTCCTTAAAAAAACATCGCGCCGGAGTGCTGGGTATTGTGCCGCGCTCGCGCTGTTCCTGACGAGCCTGGCTTTTGGCGCTGAAAAGATCAACGTCGAGACTTTGTTGACCCTTGCCAAAGCGGCTGACGCAAAAGGAAAACCGGCCGAGGCCATGACGCTGGTTACCCAGGCAATTGAGGCCGAGCCGAAGAATCCGCGCGGCTATTTCGTCCGCGCCCGTTTCCACGAAGAGACTCGCGAGCCAGCCAAGGCGATTGCCGATTACGATCGAGCCCTCCAACTCGACCCGCGCTTGCCGGACGCATGGCAACATCGCGGCGGCGAACATTTCAAGCTCGGCCACATCCAGGAATCGATCGTTGATTTTGACAAGCTCATCGAGCTGATCCCGGAACAGGCGCCGTATCATTGGCAGCGCGGCATTTCACTTTATTACGCGGGACGCTTTCAAGAGGGCCGGAAGCAATTCGAGTCCCACCAGACCGTCAATCCGAATGACGTGGAAAATGCGGTCTGGCATTTCCTCTGTGTCGCCCGGACCAACGGCGTGGAAAAGGCCCGGGCCGCCCTGATCCCGATCAAAGGCGACGCGCGCGTGCCGATGATGGAAGTCCATGCGCTCTTTGCTGGAAAACTGAAACCGGAAGATGTGTTAAAAGCCGCGGCCGCCGGGACATCCAAGTTGCAGATCAATCGGCAACTCTTCTACGCGCACTTGTATCTGGGCTTGTATTTCGAAGCGACGGGCGAGAATCCCAAAGCGCACGAACATATTGTCAGAGCCGCCGGAGAATACCGGACCGACGACTACATGGGCGACGTGGCGCGGGTGCACTTGCAATTGAGGGCCCCAAAGAAATGATCGCGGCGGCTTGATTAAATAACCCGTTCGTTCTTGCGCCGGCAGTGAGCGCAGGGGTTGAGCGGCTTCCAACCCTTGTCCGAACCAGCTTCAAGCGAGCGCTTTTGCTTCGGCAATCACTTCGTCGCCGCCACGGTGGTATCGAAAACGCCGGTCAGAATCCTGCCTTTCGATTTCATCTGAATCCAGAAGCGATACGTGCCGGGTTCCGGAAAGGCGTATGGGAACGAGATTTTTCCAGCGAGCCCGACCCAGTTCGTGTGGCTGCTGTGCAGTTCTGGTGCGAGGGATAATTTTTCCGCAGGCGATCCGTCAGGCGACCCCGGAGGCTTGGAGGGTCTCGCCGGCTTGCCGTTGATGAAGACGTCCTGGGCCGCCATGGAGAAGGTTCCCGCCGGATGAATGTGAGCGAAGACCGCCCCGTCCTGCTTGCGCACCACGGCATGGCCGGCCATGCCCATGTAAGGCTCGATCTCCGCGAGCTGGTTGTCGGGCGTGAGAAGCTTGAAGTGGAGCGACGCGTCCAGTTTGTTTTCGCCGGGGTTTTCCCAGACTATTTTATAGCCGCCACTGGCCTCGGCAACCTGTCCGGCTGTTTCCGGCGGGAATGGTTTTTCTGGCGTTGAAGACATTATGGCCGTGCTGCTCATCTGCCACGAATCATCCGGATCGGGTGGAAAGAACAAGTTCGTCGCCAACCTCTGCGCCACCGCTGTCGAGCAAATTACCTCGGCAGAGTTCCCCAGCCACAATCGTTTCATGGCGGGGGATGCCGGGGGAATTTCGGCGCGGGCGATGAGCGTCTCGGAAAAACCGTCTTCGTGAGTGACATCGGCGTAAACGTGATACGGACCGGCGGGAAGCGGCGGCAATGGAGTTTCAAAATCCGCCGCACTTTTAAGCAGCGGATGCAGATGGGCGAACGCGCCCGGCTCCCCGTCGCGCACCAGAAAGAGATGCATCAATTTGCCATGGTCAGGAATGAGCGGAGTCCATCGGCCGCGGCGCGCCGAGGTATCCACCGTGACCATCAGAATGGACTGGTCGTGTTCGGTTCGAGTTTTGGCCGACACGGGAATCGGCTTGTAAAGGGCGTTGTTCCGGTAGTTGCGGTCTTCGAAATCCCACCATTTTTTGCCGCCAAGAATCATGAGCGAAAGGATGATCGCGGCCAGCAGCATCGCGGCGCGACCCTGCCAACGATCTTTTCCGGTCGGGAACACACCTGGATGCAGTCGGCTTTCCCCGAAAATCGCTCCGGCAATCTTCAGCCCGCCCAGGAACAAAATTATTCCCAGCGCGGCCAGCATCAGGCCGTAACCGCGCGACATGGGTTGGGTATTCGTCGCCATCGAGTTCACGGGCACCACGAGCGTGCCTTTGCCACGGGGCCCTTCGATCGTTATTTCCACGCTGTAGGAGCCTGACTTCATCAGCCATAGCGCCGCGGAGTAAAGGTTGGTTTCGCCGCGAACCACCTTGGCTTCATCGGGTGGCGGAGATCCTTCGCGACCGGCTCGCCAGAAGACCGGCAGAACCGTGACGCGCTGGACGTTTTCCTGCACGCGAACGGTGATTTCGGCGAGGCCCGGGACAACATCCGGCGGACGAATGACGACGCGAACGGGATACTCGCCAGCCTTATCTTCCAGAAAGACATTGGGACTGCCGATGTGCGCCTGCGCTGCGAGGCAATACCCAACGATGAGGAGCGCGAGCCAGGTTTTCATCGCTTGAGCCGCAGTAAATAGTTGCCGAGTAATAACCCGATTCGTGCTGAAATAAACGCACTGACGAAGGTGAGCACCGTTCCCTTGAGCGTGATGAGATCCTTCCCCGACTCAAAGAACCGGTTCATCCATTCACCGGGCTGCGAGAAATAGGGCCAATGACCGCTGCGCGCGAAGAACCGGTTATCCGCGGCATCGCTGAGCAGGAAGCTGGAGAAGGGCCATTGCACGGCGAAAATAAGGACAACGAAAACGACGGCAAACACCGCCGCCAGCAGCCAGTCCTGCCACCATCGGCCAGCGGTCGCTGTGTCCGCGACAGGGCCTTGTTGCGGTGCATTCTTTGCAGGTCGTCCAAACCACCCGCTGATCAGGTCAATCGCCATCGCCGGCACGATGAGCAGCAGCGGAAACGCGGGCGGCACCATGTGATCCACCGGATGATAAACCGGCGCGAGCTTCGGGTGGGCCGGAAACAGCGGGAGGACCAGGATCATAAAAATATAGATCAACAGGTAGGTGGCTGCGGCGATGGTTGCGCCAGCCCGCACTTTGGTGGCCCGCGCCGCCAGCACGAGCAGCAGGGGGAAAGGGATGGCAACAACCGTGTAGAACTTGGATCCATGTTGCTCGTTGGGCCAGGTGTACTCGGTGGTGAAATCGGCCTGCAGGGTGATCATGATGCCGACGGCGAGCGCGCAAATCAATCCGCTGCGAGCCTGGCTTCCGCCGGTTGCCCGGTTCTGCGAGGAAAACACGAAGAGCAATACGCCCATTCCGACCGCGAAGAGGCCCAAGCCCAACACCGAGTGAGGCGGGCTGAGAATTTTTACATCCAACCCGTAGCGGTTGTGCCACCAATCGTCGAATGGCGCCGAGCTCATCATGGCCATTGCGCCCCAGGCGGTGACCCACACCCCGATAGGCGCGCGCAATCCCCAGAACGAAACCGAGGCGTTGCGCTCTTCCGCCGTGCCCCGAAACGTGGTCTTGAGCGCAATTAAAGCGAACAAAACGGCTGGCAGAATTCCTCCAAATTGAATCAGCAGATGGGCCGGCGTCCAGAAGGTGTCACGCCCGATGGTTGAATGATGCGAGATATCCCAGAGCAGCCCGATCGGCAGGCAGGCCAGACCCACCACCGCCAGATAAACCGAGCGCGGCAGGCCTGGGCTCTCAGATACGGGTGATGCCTCTGGCCCCAGGTTGTCGCCGCTTGTCGTGTTCATAGGTTCTGGCAACGACTCTAAACCGTCACGCATGAGATGCAATATTCCAAAGTCCCGGCCGTGTTTTAAATTGCTCCGCGGAGCGAATCGCCTAGAGTCCGCCAACACATGGGTTTAGTGGACCCATTTTTTAAAATGGAGCCCATGACACCAGATCCGAATAGACCGCCGATTAACGACAATCCTCCTCCGCCGCTCCTGCCAGGGCAGGTGGGCAAATGTTCCCCCGGGCCGATGGCGAGCTTATTGAGCCTTTGCCTCGGATTGTTCCTGGCCGATGCGGCGGTTTCCTTGGCCGATGATTCGTTAATCGTCTTGTTTGACCTTCACGCGCTGGCGGCGATCCGCGGGGTTATTTTCTTTTTCTGCGTTTTCTTAAGCACCGTGGTTTACCTCTCGATGGGGATCACTCCCCTGGTGCCCAAGCGCATCTTTCTTCCCTTAACCCTGTTCAGCCTGATTGCTCTGCTTCTTCTGTTTCCGGCCATGATTTATTTGTTCGACTGGCTGCCGCAGGTCTCGTGGGTTATCTCGCTGGTTCAGATCATTTTCGCGCTCGGTTTACTGTGCTGGGTTCAGGGCGGATTGAAATTTCGCTGGCCGCTCCTGCCGGAGAACTTTCTTGGCAAACGGGGTTTTAGCGGGTTGAACCTGCTTTGGTTTGGGCTCGGAAATATTTTCATCCTGATGCCTGTCGTCCTTGTTTATCTCGCGGTCTGCTCCGCGATGGCTGTGAATCATTTCAGCGACGGTTTTCTTTCGTTGCGTCCTGGAGGGTTGAGGGTGAAGGTGCGAACCTACGTTCGCGCCGATGGCAAAACGATCCAACTGGTTCCCATGTCGCACGTTGGCGAATCCGAGTTTTATCGCGGGCTATCAGAATCGTTCCCGACCAACGCGATCGTTTTGATGGAAGGCGTGACCGACCACCAGAATCTGCTCACGAACCGGATCACTTACAAACGGATGGCCAGCTCACTTGGCCTGAGCGAACAGCAGAAGGAATTCAAGCCGCGCGGCGAAATGGTGCAGGCGGACGTGGATGTCGCGCAGTTCTCCACCAACACGCTCAGCTTGCTGAACCTGATTATGTTCGTCCATGCCAACGGGATGAACGACAAGTCCGTCTCGAAGCTGACGGAGTTTGTGTCGCCGCCCCATTTTGAAAAGGAACTCTTTGATGACCTTCTTCGGAAACGCAATCGACACCTTGTCGCCGAGATTAATACCCGGCTTGCCGATTCGGATTCCGGGAACAGGATCGGGTACAGCAAACGTGCGGATTGACGACGTGAAGCTGGTGGGAGACGTAATTAATTCCGCTTCGATTAACCCGAGTGGCCCGACTAATTTTTGTGGATCAGGTTCGGTGATATTAACGGCGACTGCCGGCGGCGCTTCCTACTTATGGTCGCCGGGTGGCGATACAAACCGGGCAATTACGGTCAGTCCCGGCTCAACGACAGCCTATTCGATCACGATCAGCGATACCAATGGTTGTACCTCAACGGCCACGCAAACGGTTACAATTAACCCAGCTGCCACCGTGGAGGCTGGTGTAGACCAGTCCACAGCTGCGACTGCCACCTTGAATGGGTCCATGGGTGGTGGCGCGACGAGCGCGATCTGGTCCACGAGTGGAACTGGTGCATTTGATAATAGCAATTCATTAAACGCGGCTTATACGCCGTCCACCGCTGACTTCAGCGCGCATTCTGTTACACTCACCTTGACCACGGATGATCCCTCCGGTCCTTGTGCAGCCGTGAGCGATTCGCTGGCGCTGGCGCTCAACCGCGCACCGACCGTTGGCAGCGACACCCTCGCGCGTTTGGGGGGAACCAGCCCGGTGAAAGTCGCCGTGGCCACGCTGCTGGCGAACGATGCAGACGCGGACCAAGACCTGTTGATCCTGACCAGTGTTGCGAATAGCGCGGCGGGCGCCTCGGTGACGTTGAGTGGTGATTGGATCTTTTATAGCCCTTCCTCGGCCATCAATGTCAACGACACCTTCACTTATTCCGTCAGCGATGGCCATGGTGGGAGCACTTCGGCCGTTGTGAATGTAAATATTGCACTGGACGACTCCGCTCAATCCTTGAACATGCTTCCCTCTACCGGAACCCCGGGCAGTGGCAACTATACGGTTCATTTCGCTGGAATCCTCGGTTTTACCTACACTGTCCAATGGGCTCCTGCCGTGAACGGAATCTGGACAACTCTAGGCACGGCTACCGCCGATTCCATTACTGGTCGGGGAAGCTACACCGACCCGGTTGACCATGGCACCGCCTATTATCGGACGATCTATCCCTAGCGGTATCCCATGATTGGAAATGGAGCGCGGCGCGATTAGTTCAGAAGCGAGTGGGTCGCGGAACGAAAGCTACAAGAGCGTTTGCCGGGGTGATTTTTCCGAGACTAAAATAGCCTTGTCCACTTCCACGGAGGTTTGGCGTCCGACAAATTCCAGAAGCACCATTACCCTTTCCTGGCTGGGCATGAGGCGCCCGATGACGGCGGTCAACCCTTCGAAGGCGCCGCTGGCAATCTTCACCTCGTCGCCCGGCGCGAGTTCTGGTTCGATGATATGGAGCTCCGCGTTGCCGAAGTGTTGCTGGAGCCCGGCTATTTCCGCGTCGGGAATAGTCGGCCATTTGTCGCCGAAATGGACAATGCTGATCACCCCCGAGGCGTGTTGAGCCTGGCGCATGGAGCGATGCCAATCCAACCGCGCGAACAGGTAGGTCGGAAAGAGCGCCTCGGTCACCCATGAAATGCCGCGGCGCGTAGGGCGCTTGAAACGGATGCGTGGCGAAAAGGCTTCAAAGCCAATCTCGCGCAACCGCGCGGCAGCGATGTGTTCGTGCTTGCGTTGCGAACGCAGGCAGAACCAGGCCAGATGTAAAATTTCGCTTGGCTGTTTCAAAATTATTCTTGCCCAGGTTACCGATCGGCATCGCTGCCGTCGACCCTAGAGGTTTGCCGAGCGGGCGGCTGATTGAACTCATTCACCTTCAAAAATCTTATTCCGTCCTATAGAGGCGAAAGAATTCCATGGGGCCGCTGATCGCGTTGGTGGAGTTGAAAAAGCCTTGGTCAACACCCGTTGACGTGGATGCGTCTTCCCACAAGGCGTCGCCCGAAATGGTTTGGCTCTTTTGCAGAACGAAGCCCGTGCTGTTGGTTTCCCATCGCAGGACAACGTCGGTCCCGCTTCGCTGCACGAGCAGCGTCGGAGGAGCGGTGGGTGGAACCACTGGCGTTACGCTCGCCCAGCTCGGGCCGATGCGTAATTCGTCTGCGACCATTAAGGCGGGTTGCACGGTGGCACTGCCGCGCCGGAAAAACACGAAGCTCGCAACTTGATTGGTGGTGATGTCCGGGCCAGAGGTGCTGGTAAGAGTGGCTGTAGGCGGTGCGGCAGCGCTAAACGTGGCCGGGTCCGGGTTGATCCAGAGATTGGCCACATCATCATTGGTAGTAGCGGTGTTAACGGTGTAACTGCCAACCACAAAAATTGTGTCATTGGTGGTGTAGGACTGGGATGAATCAAAGACGCTGCCGCTCGACGCCTTCTTGAGGCCAACTTGATAGCCGTTGCCACCCGCAAGGGTTTGCACTCCGGCGCCGATGACTGACGGTGTTCCGGTCTGGTTGCCGGTGGAATTGTTGAAAGCAGCGAAAAATCCTCCCGAACTACTGAGCTGTCCGAGGTCGAGCACTTTGAACGCGAACGAATAATAGATAGTGCCGTTCGTCACCGGGCCGCTGACCGAGATGCGGGCGCTGGGACCCGTTGCTGCGCCGAACAGGATCCGGTTGCCGGTGGCGCCCGGGATCGGCAGGGAGTTATTCGTGACGGTAACTGCCGCGCCCGCCGGCCCAGCCGAATTCCAAATCGAACCTTGGGGCGAAGTCTGGCCGGGGAGAGAGAGTCCGGAGTTGTAGTTGAACGGGTCGAATACGGCGACCACGCTGAGCAGCGCGTTGGAACTGGTCACTATGCCCAATGAATTGCTCAGGGCAACGCTATAAAGCCCCCCGTGCGCTGCTTGCACATTGGTGATGGTGTAGATGGATGCGGTTGCGCCGGGAATAGCCGCGCCATTCAGTTTCCATTGAAAGGCTGGCAGGTTGGTTCCAGCGGGGTAGACCCGCAAGCTCGTCGTGGAACCGGCCAGCACCTTTTGATTCTGCGGCCCGAGGGAGATGTAAGGAGCGGTTAATCCCGAGACCGTGGGCAAGGCATTGGTGGCGTAGGTTTTTTCAAAATGAATCATCTCCTCTTTGATCGCGAGCATGCCGTTGTAGACCCAGGCGTAGCTGGCAAAACCGGTAAAGCCGAGGTTCAACGCCGCGCGACTCCTCGCGTTGATCGCCTGGTCCCATTCGTTGGAGGCGATGCCCGAGCGGCCCCAACCGGTTCCGGCAACGGTCTGCGCAAAATGCTCGCCCAGGATCAACTTCGCCTTTGGCACGCCGACGGCGTTGTAGCTGTTTAACGAACTCTGATACTGGCCCTGGCACCAGCTCACTGAGTAATTCTGCGCCTTGATTTCGGCCCCGCTGAGATAGACCTCCGCCGCCACGTAGGCGTTGCTGGAGAGCGCCGTCCACCACGTGCTGCTGTTCCCAGGATTGGAGAATGGGGCATAGACGACCACGTTGAAGGCATAGGTCTGGCGCAAAAGGCGCACGACTTCGACCAGCCAGTCACGGTAGTCGGAACTGTTCTGCCACTGCGAACTGGAGATTTCGTTGAGCACAATCCAGTCGGGACGCGGCCCGGTGCTGGTATGGTTGTTCAAGGCGTATTGATTGAATTTGGCGGCTGATTCGGCGGGGGTATTGGTCGTCCAGCCGTCGTTGAGGCTGTTGTGGTAAACGGCGAGAACGTTGCCTTGCGCGGCAATTTTCAGACGTTGCGCGTCGGTGGTCAGGGCGAGAAATCTGCCGTTGGCGCTGGGAACATTCAATGCATCGAAATGGTCGTTGGAAAAGCTGGTGGTGGAAAGGCAGTCACACCCAAAGGTGGTCACCTCGATGCGAAGGTCCGGTGTGGCGATTGCGCAATAGCTTTGCCAGCAGCAAAGAAAAACGCAGAATCTCGCGAACACTATATGCATCAGAATCAATTTACCCACATCTGGGCAAACGCGTAAAGCCTTCGGTGTGGTGGGCTGGTTATGATGCGTCATTCGGTCCGGAACCAACTCAACGGGAGGCTTTTGAATTTGAGCGACAATCGATTGGTGTGATTCGGCGCGACATAGTAGGTGAGCAGCGCGCGATTGCGCTGAAAGGTGACGCTGGTATAGGCATACGTCGCATCCGGACTGGCCTCAATCGTTTTGGGTGACGACCAGGTTTTGCCTTCATCGCTAGAAAGCGCGGCCACCAAGGGCGTGCGCGCTTTTAGGTTGGGATTGTAGATCAGCAGCAATTCACCGCGGCCCGGCAGGCGGGCGATGGTGCTGGGAGATTCGGGGCTGACCACGCCGAACGGGCCGGGCTGCGTCCAACGATTCCCGCCATCGGTGGAAATAGAAAACCAGATTTGGCCCATTTGCGTGCGGATGATTTGCAGCAGGCTCCCGTTGCTCAATCCCACCAGGCCTGGCTCCATGGCGCCCCGTTTCGGGCAGTCGAGGATATCTTCGCTGCGCTTCCAGCTGCGCCCGTTGTCATCGGAGAAATAGATGAAATTACGCAGCGGCTGCTGGCGCGTGCTGACGTCGGCTGAGGAAGAAATCGGACAGAGAATCCGGCCTGACTTGAGTTGAAGGGCGCGCGCGTTGTTCATGATGTGGTAGCCCGGCTCGGTCGTGATCAGGAGCGGCGCGCCCCAGGTCCGGGTGTCATCCGTCGATCGGCGCACCATCAGCTTGAGGTCCGTAGCGGAATTCTTTACGAGAAAGAAAAAGAGCACGTCGCCGGAGCGAGTCCGCATCAGGCTCACCGACATCACGTTCTTGTGCCCGACATTTTCCTGGAGAACGAATGGCGCGCTCCAGGTGCGCCCGCCGTCGTTGGATTTTGCGGCCGAGATTCTTGCGTTGGCAAAATCATCCGGACCACTTGTGAAATCGGACCACGCGGCGAGCAGCGTTCCATCTTTCAGGACCAGAATATCTCCTTCGCTTTGGCGCGGATGCGCTGCGGAATCAGGCGCGAGGGTGGTCTCGATGATTTCGTGGGAATCCGATTTCCGTTCGCCGCAAAGCATGGTGCAGCCCGGCAAAAAAAGCGCAATGGCCGCTATCCCAAGCAGGATTCTGGTAATCATCGTTCTATCTCAACATCTGAAGCGATCGTGGAAAAGCACAAAGAAACTAGGTTCGTTCAGCCGCAGCCTGGATAGAATTTTTCGCTGAGGACGAGGTTGAGGTTGTGGGCCGCCAATGTGAGTTCGCTAAACGTGCCGGCGGTATGCGCAGTGCACGCGGTTTTCTGGAGGCGTTTGGCGGTTTGCCGAAAACGCAAAGCGAGCGCGATGTGTTCGTTGGCATCGCCTAATTCCCGCAATAGTTCACGCACGGTTTGGGCCCGCAGGCGCGCCTTCTCAATGGTGCGGATCGCGCTCGCCGGTTTGGTCTGGCCGGCTTGAACACTCTTGAGCAATGCGCAATCAAACGCGCGACAGTGCTTCGGCCGATCCTCGTAAATGCGGCAACGGCAGCCGTCAAACGCTGAACAGGGCTGAGGAAACTTATAGGCCGTTCCGCTCTTCACCGCAGAAATATTGGCACCAGCCCCGCTTGGCTTGCGCCGGGCCACAAGTCGCAATCCAATTGCCTCAAGCCGATTTGGGTCATCGCCCCGCTGCAATTGGACATCCGCAAAAATCACGCCGTTGCAACAGAGGCCGCAGGTCAGGCAAAGCTTTTCTGAAACTGAATGGCTGGTCGGCATGAACAACTTTTTAGAAAACGAGCCACACTTTTCTCACCGGAATTGAATGTTGTAAAGTGGATAGTCGCGCCAGATCGGGACTTGGCGGAATTGGTGTTAACTCCGTGCAAAAGCGATCTTTTGCGGAGGCTGGTCGTGGCGCTGTTGCAGTTCGTAAATGGATTCCACGACCTTGGGCAGGTTCACCTCATGCACTTCGATTCCTACCCCGACATTTTGCAGAAGCGTGATAGTTAGTTCCCCGCCGAGATGTTCGCGAAACTCCTCGAGTCCCTTGAGCACGAGTAAATTATTCTCGGCATCGACATTGAGCAATTCGTTGGCGAAGAGCGCAAAGCCGAGTTTTTCGAGCAACGTCAAAATCCGTTCCGCCGCCACGGCGGTGAGCAATCCGATTTTGCGCGAGTAAACGACGTCCAGCGCAATCCCGATCGCCACCGCTTCTCCGTGACGGATCTGGTAATCGGAAATCTGCTCCAGCTTGTGCGCCGCCCAATGACCGAAGTCCAGCGGGCGCGCGGAGCCAAATTCAAATGGGTCGCCGGACGTGGCGATGTGGTTCAAATGCAATTCCGCCGAGCGGAAAATCAGGCGCTGCATCGCGGATGGCTCAAACGCCGCCAGCGCGGCGGCGTCCTGCTCGATCATCTCGAAGAAACGTTGGTCGCGGATCAGCGCCACCTTGATGGCTTCGATGTAGCCCGCGCGCTTCTCCCGTTCCGGCAATGAGTTGAGCAATTGAAAATCGTTAATCACCGCAAAGGGTGGCGCAAAAGTTCCGATGAAATTCTTTTTTCCAAATGCATTGATGCCGTTTTTGACGCCAACGCCGGAATCGTCCTGGCTCAGCGTTGTGGTCGGGATGCGGATGTGGCGCACGCCGCGATGCGCGGTGGCAGCGGCCAAACCGACGACATCGAGCAGCGCTCCGCCGCCGACGGCCAGCACGTAGGAATGGCGATCGACATGATATTTCTCGATGTTCGATTGAATTTCGGAAACGTGGAAATAAGAATTCTTCGCCCGCTCGCCGCCTTCAATGATCAGGGGTGCGCAGACCAGCTTCACGGATTCCGCATGGGCAGCGAAATAGTTTTCGATACTTTGGACGAGTTCAGGTTGGGCCAGCGCCAGCGATTGATCCAGGACCACCAATGCTTTGCGGATCTGGCCGGGTTTGCGGTTGACCAAAACCTCTTTGAGCAAGGGATTTGAAGGGTCGAAAACGGCCTGCGTGAAGTGAACCCGCAGCTGGAACTCGACTTGAATTGTGCGTTCGATGACGGACATTGGTTTTTTAAATGTGGGAGGTTGGACGAGGGTTTTCGAGTTTTATTTAAAAATCTCCAAGATTGCCACACCCCTGCAAAACCGATATGAGTCTGCGAAATGTCCACGGTTGCTGAACAATTGCGACAAGCGCGCGAAGCCCAGAATCTGACGGTTTATCAGGTGGCGGAGATTACAAAAATCCGCACCGACCACATCCGCGCCCTGGACGAAGGCAACTACGATGTTTTCTCCGCGCCGGTTTACATCCGCGGTTTTGTCCGCACCTACGCGACGATCTTGAAGCTCGATGTTCCAAAGACGATGGAGTTGCTTGGCGCCGAGTTGGCAAAGACGGACAAACATCACGATCATCCGCCGCTCACGAAACAGCGTAAAAGTTTTCTCGACCTGGTGATGTTCCAACTTTCCAAGCTCAACTGGCGCATCGTTCTGCCGGTGCTCGGAATCACCGTGTTTATTCTGCTCGCAGTCGGTGCCTGGCGGATGTGGAGCAGCCACAAAGCGAAAGATCCGTTGGCCGACGTGCCGGCCGGTGTGTATCAGGCGCCCAAGCGCGGCAACGCCGACGTCCTTCCCGTTCCCGCTCAACCGCGCCGTTGATCAGAAAGTTTTTGTTCGGTGTTGGATGTTCGATCATCCAAATCGCCATTCTCGCCATTGCCATACGACTGAAGATGCGTAACTTGTCCGCCTTGTGATGACGAAAGCCCATGAAACGAAACGCCCGGTGCGCGTCGGCCTGATTTCTCTCGGTTGCGCCAAAAACCTTGTGGACGCCGAAGTTATGCTTGGCTCGTTGATGAAAGGCGGAGTGGAAATCACCAACGACGCCGCCTCTGCGGATGTCGTGATCGTGAATACCTGTTCGTTTATCGACGCGGCGCAGGAGGAAAGTATCGACGCGATTTTGGAATCTGCGGAAGTGCGTGAAGCCAGCAACCGCGGCCAGGGCTTGATCGTTTCCGGCTGTCTGCCGCAACGGTTTCGCGACGAGCTTCCAAAACTGTTGCCGGAAGTGGACGCCTTCATGGGCATCGATCAAGTCGCTCAGGTCTCCCAAATCGTCGAGCAGGCCATGGCGCATCGCCAGGAACGTCTCTCCAGTTCCTCGGCGGGAAGCCTCAAAGGTAAAAAAGAGAAAATCGTCGGAAAATTCGCCGAGCTGCAAAAAGGCGAAATCCATTCCGCGCATGACGATGAAGAAACGATTCGCGGCACCGATAAATTCGGGAAAACCCGCCGGGCCGTTGCGCCCGGTCAGCCCGCCACTCAATCGAAAACTCCCACGCCTTTCTTCGATGTGACGCAGCGGCCGGTTTACATTCCCGATTACGAAACGCCGCGCTTTCGCCTCACGCCCAAACATTTTGCTTACGTGAAAATCGCAGAGGGCTGCAATCATCCCTGCAGTTTTTGCATTATACCGCAAATGCGCGGCAGTCATCGCAGCAGGTTGCAAAGCGATATCGTCCGCGAGGCGAAACAGCTCATCGCCGATGGGGTGAAGGAGTTGAATCTCATTTCGCAGGACTCGACTTATTACGGACTCGATCTTCGTGCCAACCATTCCCGCGCCATCGCTTCGCCGGAAAAATTTAATGCCGCCGCAAAATCATTGCCGGCGGATGCCATCACGCTCTGCACTTTGATCCGCGAGTTGAACGCGTTGCCCGGTGATTTCTGGATTCGTTTGCTCTACACCCACCCGGCGCACTGGACCGATGAATTGATCCAGACGATCGCCGATTGCCCGAAGGTCGCCCGCTACGTGGACATGCCGCTCCAGCATATCCACGAAAACATGCTTGAACGGATGCGTCGCGAAACGTCACAGCAATATATCGTCGATCTGATCAAAAAAATCCGCGCTGGCATTCCAGGAATTGCGATCCGCACCACGTTTATCGTCGGATTTCCCGGCGAGACGGAGGCTTGCTTCAATACGCTGCGGGATTTCATTCGCGAAACGAAATTCGAGCGGTTGGGCATCTTTAGCTATTCGAAAGAAGAAGGAACGCGTGCCGGGAAAATGGCGAGCCAGCTCTCGGATTCGCTGAAAAATAAGCGCAAGAAAATCGCCATGGCCGAGCAATTGAAAGTGGCGCGCGAAATCTCTCAATCGTTCGTTGGGCGCGAGATTAAAGTGTTGATCGAAAAAGAAGCCAACGAACGTGAACTCCAAAACGCCAGCGTCAGCTCGTGGGAACATGGTTTGATCCGCGGGTCGCAGACTCAGGATTTAAAGTTCAAAACCAAGAACTTTCTCGTCGCCCGCGGAGAAGCCGATGCTCCAGACATCGATGGACGCATCTTCGTGCAGGGCAAGTTGCCGCTCGGCGAATTTACCCGCGTGCGCATTATCGGGCACACGGATTACGATCTGATTGCAGAGGGACTTTGACAGAATTAACAGAATGGACAGAATTGGCTCGAATCTGTTGATACTCTCTTAATGAATGTTCCGAATAAACTGACCGTCTCGCGCTTTGTTCTCACCGTCGCGTTTCTGGCGGTTTTTTTCTCGCGCATCCGTTACCACGAATCGATTTCCCTCGCGCTCTTTTGCATGGCCAGCCTGACCGATTATTTTGATGGGAAAATTGCGCGCCGCGACAATCTGATTACCAACTTCGGCATCTTGATGGATCCCCTTGCAGATAAGATTTTGATTTGCTCGGCCTTCATCGCCTTCGTCGATCGCGCGCCGACCCGCCAGGCCTTGGAATGGATGCCCGCCTGGATGGTCGTGGTGGTTGTGGCCCGTGAATTGGCCATCACCGGCTTGCGTCTGCTCGCAGCGTCGAAAAACGTCGTGCTTGCCGCCGAGCGTTACGGCAAACACAAAACCATTTCGCAGATCGTTTGCATCATTTCCATTCTCGTCCTGGCCAGCCATGTCGATTGGGGTTGGCTCGGAAAACTTTTCAGCTACGACCTTTTCGGTTTTGGTCCGTGGGTCGTGTGGTTTACAGAATTGTCGAAATGGACGGCGGTTGCGCTGACCGGGTATTCCGGCGTGATGTACCTTTGGAGGAATCGCGCGCTGTATTTGGATGACGTGTGACGATGAGAAACGGATTTGTACTCTGGCTCGCGCAAGGTTTCGGTGTCGGAAGAATTCCATTTGCCCCCGGAACCTTCGGCTCTGCGATCGGCTTGATCTGGTTTTGGATTCTCCTTTTGCCTAATAGCCCGCTCGCTTTCATCGTTGGCATTCTCGCCAGCGTTTTTGTTTCCGTCTGGCTCTGCGGCGCGGGCGAAAAAATCCTGAACCAACGCGATCCCGGCTCGATTGTGCTGGATGAAATTATCGCTATTCCGATTTGCTTTGGCAGTTGGCTCGCGATGCATTTCTGGAGGAAAGGCATTTGGCCGGAACCGGGATTTTTCTTCTCACAAGAAAATGCGTTGCTCACCGGCGGAGTTTTTCTCTTGTTCCGCCTCTTTGATATTGCCAAGCCCTGGCCCGTGCGGCAGAGCCAGAACCTGCCCGGCGGTTGGGGTGTGACCGTAGATGACCTTCTCGCGGCCGTTTATGTAAATCTGGTTGTCTTGATTATTCTCAGTTTTTGACCGAGCAAATGCGGCATTGCGCCAAAAATTACTTTCAAGCCTGTGGGATCTGGATCTTGGGATTGAGGCTTGCCTTGATTAAGGCGTGGTCAATTTCAGGCAGAATCCGGGAAAGATTCTCTTCAATCAATGCGTCGCAATCTGGCTGCGGAAATTTTTCGAACCCGCCCGACGATTGCACGAATCCGCTCAGCACGCGCGCTGAGTAATTTACCAAGCCTTGTCGCAGCGGCATCGAGAAACTCGCCAGAGTGACCCCGTAAATCATGGTGTGCCACGCGTTGGCATCCCCATCGTCCACCGCGCGAAGGTACCGTTGCAGCCCGCGCTGATCGCGCAACGGGCGAAGCCGTTTCAGCTGCATTTTGCCAATCCGTTTGCTTGCGGAGGAAAATATTTTCAACCGGGTATCGTGGGCCTGCTGCTGATCGAGCGTGATCAGTTCGGAGAACTCGTTGCGGCTCGCATGTGCAAAGGCCTGGCAGATCAGCGGCAGTTCCACTGGCACGAGAAGTTGCCCTCGATAAGATTCCAAAAATCGTTTCAATCCCGCAAAATCCCGGGCGCATTCAATCAGGAGTGAGGCGTTGACCATTTCGACGAGCGCCGACCCTTCCGCCGAGCCAATCCGCTCAATCAGCGGGTGGAAATCTCCGGAGAGAATTTCCGTTTCGCTGGCGTTGAAAATGGTCTGCGGCGGATTCATCAAATTGATTTTGGCGACAAGCAATTCGCTCAATCTTCGCAAACTTTACTGGGATTTCGCGAAGTCTCAAAGTGGGAAATCTTCCGATCAATAAACTTTTTTGATTGCATCGGCGAGTCTGCCCGTTTGTTTTTTTTAAAAACGGTTGCGATTGATATTCGCCCGATTATTTTGATGTGGAAATGACACGCCATTGTCACAAGTGCGGATGGGAATGGACCCTTCCGGGTCAACCTGGGCGCAGTGAATCGTGCCACCGTTGCAATGCGGACTTGCGGGTTTGCTTGAACTGCGCCAGCTACGACGCGCGTGCTGCCCATCAGTGCCGCGACCGCCGCGCGGATCCCGTCGCGGAAAAACAGGTTGGGAATTTTTGCGAGTACTTCGATTTCGTTCGGCGAAGATTTACGGCGAAAAGCGAAGACAACCCCCGTGAAGATGCCGCCCGCGAGCAGCTGAAAAAATTGTTTGGCGATTGAGCGGCGCGCCAAGATTTTCACGCGCGCAGCGACTAAATCCGTTGCGAACCCGCTTTCGCCCAGGTAATTAAAAAGCCGAGCTGAAGCCTCTCACATGCCCGCGCCCCGCGCGAAGTTCACCGAATCTTTCAACCGCTTATTATCCGCACGGATCCGCGCCGCCAGCGTCTTGCTCATGGACAGTAGAAATGGAGCGGCGAGTTCTGGGGCGACATTAAAAAGTTTTTCAAACGAAGCGGCGGAGATCTTCAGCAGAACGCTGTCCTTATTTGCCACCACGTCGGCCGAGCGAGGGCCGTGATCGAATAACGACATCTCGCCGAAAAATTCACCCAGGCTCAAGGTGGCAATGATAGTTTCCTTTCCGCTGATCATCATGCGCACGCGAAGCTCTCCTTCTAGCACGAGATACATCGCATTGCCCGGCTCGCCCTGTTTAACGATTTCCGTCCATTGCCGCACCGATTGCACCTCCATGAATTGCACGAACCGTTCGAGCTGCGCGTCCTTCATGTCGGCCAGAATTTTCACGCGGCGGAGCGCGCCCGGCTTGAGGTTTGCGGCGCTGAGTGCGGCCAGGGCGGCGTTGGTGCCCGGAGCCGGTTTCTCTCGGAAGAAAAGTTGCAATTCCTGGAGCTGGCTGGCCTTTTGCCAGGAATCATTTTCTTCGCGGTAGATCCAGGTATTTGCCGCCACGCGTTCGTCTTTGACCCACGAGACGAGCATGGGCAATTCCACCGGGCCGTAAACAACTCCATCTACACCCCAGATTTTATAGCCGTTGCCAGCTTCATTGGATTCCATGAAACCGTTTTTAAGGAAAGTGCTTGTCAAATGAAAGAGCAAAATGCGCCGCACCTTTTTCCGGCGAATGATCCGACTTTGGCTCGGGACGCTGGAGGAACGGCTCGAGAACAGCTCCGCGTCGGGAGAATTCCATCCGTTTCGATCAAATCCCGAAGCTCCGCGCTTCCTCTCCTAAAAAACCCTGCCCAAGCGATGCAACACTTGCCCCGTCCCCTCCAGCCACCAGCCAAACATGGTTAACAAATTTACTTTTGGCGCGAGCAGCGGGATTCCCAATAACAGCACGCTGATGTTCCCCAGGAAAATGACGACGCCCGAAAACAAGTATCCTTCTTGCGTAACATCGGTCTGTTGCGTTTTGAGAATGTGCCAGGTCAATGTCACGTGAAACGCATAGGCCGCCCCGATCAACAAGTGAAACCAGACCTCGAACTTCTTCCAATCCCAGATCAGATGCCCCGCAAAAAACAAAACAACAATCAGCGCCGCGTAAATGGGAAAAAAATAAGGGGCCAGCCCGATCAGGAAATTGGTTTTCGTCACGACAACATGGCCGCCGCGCGAAGTCGCCTTGAATTTTTTTACCTTCCCGCCGAACGCCCAGGTCCAAAGCGCGTGGGTGAATTCATGGCCAAAAACATAAATCCACATCGGCTTGGGCAACAAAACGAAAATGCAGACCCAGCAGGCCGCGCCCGCGAGCATCGGCACCCAGGTCTGGTCAGCATTGCCGGTGGCTCGCAGCACCAGCCACAAGGCGTGGCTCGCACCGATGCAGACCGGCAGCAGGAGAATGGCGATAATCAGCTTGGCCCATTTGGGCATGGCGAACAGAATTCAGAAGTCAGAATTGAGAAGCCAGCAGAAATTCACGTCAATCGACGCAAAGGCACTGGCCGATCTCGCACTTGTTCGATCTAAACCCTGGCGGAAATATATTGTTCCAGCTTCGCCGCGTCCGAAGCGAATTGACGAATGCCTTCCGCAAGTTTTTCTGTCGCCATCGCGTTTTCGTTGAGCGACCAGCGGAAATGTTTCTCGTCCACGGGCAGCCGCTCGATCCCGCTTTGCTGGGCGAGTTCCGGACTGAGCTTTCGTTCGACCGGTGCGCTGCCCTTTTTCAATTCGCCCAGAAGTTGCGGGCTGATCGTGAGGAGGTCGCACCCGGCGAGTTCGAGGATTTCGCCGACATTCCGGAAGCTCGCGCCCATCACTTCAGTGGCGTGTCCGAATTTTTTATAGTACCCGTAAATCTCTTTCACAGAAACCACGCCGGGATCTTCGGCGGCGGCGTAATCTTTGCCGGTGCTTTTTTTATACCAGTCGAGAATGCGCCCGACAAAGGGCGAAATCAGTTTTGCGTTTGCTTCAGCACACGCCACCGCTTGAACGAGGGAAAAGAGAAGCGTCAGGTTGCAATTGATCCCTTCCTTTTGGAGGACTTCAGCCGCACGAATTCCTTCCCAAGTCGTCGCGATTTTGATGAGGATTCGCTCGCGTCCAATGCCCTGTTTTTCATAGAGCGAAATAAAACGACGCCCCTTTGCGATGAGCGCATCGGTATCAAACGAGAGATTCGCGTCGGTCTCAGTTGAAACGCGGCCAGGCACAATTTTCAAGATTTCGACCCCGAAGAGAATCAGCAGGTCGTCGAGAATTGCGTTGAGCAACTTTGCGCCAGCGAGATTGGTTTTCTTTTGGTCGGCAATGGCTTTGTCGAGCAGATGTTTGTATTCGGGCATCTGCGCCGCCTTGAGAATGAGAGAGGGGTTGGTGGTCGCATCCAGCGGGGCGAATTCTTTCAGCGTCGCGAAATCGCCCGTGTCTGCGACAACTTTGGTGACCTTCTTTAATTGGTCGAGCTGCGTAAGGGCCGGGAGCGTGCCGGGCTTTGAGACTTCAGCAAATGGATTCATAAAATTCTCATTGGGTTGGAGATATCTTCCAGAAACGTGTCTTAAAGATTCAGGCAACGCAACGAACGTTTCGGTCGCCAGGCGCGCAAGAATCTGGGGCGGCCACAGTCGAAATCTGGCCGTTTTCATTTTTGAAATCTTCTTCTATCCTCACGAGCCGTGAATTGGAAAAAGACTTTCGCATGGATCCTGATTTTTGCCGGGGCGCTGCAATTGCGCGCCCATGACGCGGGACTTAGCACGCTGAAGTTGCAATGTTCCGGCGAACAGATTCACGCGACCCTGATTTTCTCCCCCAAAGATTTGGAGGCGGTAATCCAGCTTGATGAAAATTCGGACGGATTCATTTCTTCCGATGAGCTGGCCGGGGCCAGGAATATTTTGGAAAAAATGTGCGCCGGTCTGTTAGCGGTTTCATTAGACGGAAAACCCCTGACGCTTCGGGACAAGAAATGGGCTCTGGACGAGAATGCCAATTTCCAATTCGATCTAAGTTTCTCGGGGAGCGCGGGATCCGCTTTGAAAGTCATTTCCAAGCTCATTGAGTTTCTGCCGCCGGGCCACCGTCAGTTCGTCAGCCTTCAGGAAGGTTCCGCCCCGGCCATGACGGAAGATTTGCTCGATGCAGGAAATAATACCTTCACGGCAAATCTCTCGCCCGCCGAGACGCCGATCATCACCAGAAAGAGCTCTTCATTCTCAGATTTCTTCAGGCTCGGCGTGCGGCACATTCTCACAGGTTATGATCATTTGTTATTTCTGTTTGCACTGCTGATCGTTTGCGAACGCTTTGGTTCAGTTGCAAAGATTGTGACCTGTTTCACGCTCGCTCATTCGCTAACCCTCGCCCTCGCCACCCTGGATATTGTGCAGATTCCCAGCCGAATTATCGAACCGACCATCGCCGCGTCGATCGTTTACGTCGGAATGGAGAATATTTTTCGCAACGGCCATCCGAAAGGGCGCTGGTTATTGACCTTCGCGTTTGGTCTGGTGCATGGATTCGGATTTGCCGGCGTGTTGCGCGAAATGGAAATTGCCAAAAGCGCCAGCGTCGCCATACCGCTCGTCTCATTCAATCTGGGTGTGGAAGCCGGCCAGATTGCGGTCGCCGCGGTTCTGTTGCCGTTGCTTTGGCGCGTGAAACGCCAGCCGAAATTTGCGCCGCGCTGGGTTCCCGCCTGCTCAGCTCTCGTCGCCGCCGCGGGAGCTTACTGGTTTATCCAGCGCGTTTGGTTTTGAGCTTTCTGGCCCCATGCCGGCTTCAGTTCGTGCGATTAAAAACGTTTTCAACTCCGCCGCCGCTTTTCCGCCAAAACCGGATACTTCCGCAATCTGTGCCACCGACGCGAGGCGAAGCCGCTGCACCGAGCCAAATTTCTTCAGCAGCGCCATTTTTCGATTGGTTCCGATGCCGGGAAATTCATCCAAAATACTTTCGGAGATTTTCTTGAGACGCAGCTTTGCGTTGTAAGTGTTCGCAAAACGGTGCGACTCGTCGCGGACGCGTTGGAGAAGCTTGAGCGCGCCGGTGTCGTGAGACAGTCGAAGCGGCTCGCTTTCGCCGGGCCGATAAATTTCCTCAAACTCTTTCGCTAAACCGATGATGGCGATGTGGTTTAAGCCAAGCTTGCTCAACTCGGCGCAGGCGGCGTTGAGTTGACCTTTTCCGCCATCGATCAAAATCAAATCGGGAAAGGTTGTGGTTGGTTTTGGAACCCACGGCGCATTCATCTCGTCGCTCGGCGGGAGTTCCTCGGCATTGATTGGCTCCTCCACGATCTCCTCCGTGGTCGAAGTTTCTCCGGCTGAATTTGCTGGTTCATTCCCGTTCTGGTTTTTCCCAAGTTCCTGGCGCAACCGCGAATAGCGGCGGCGAATCGTTTCCGCCATGCAGGCAAAATCATCCTGCCCGGTGACAGTTTTCATCCTGAACCGGCGATAGTTCGATCGATCGGGGCGCCCGCGCCAAAAACTCACCATCGACGCGACCGCGAAAGTCCCGCTGATGTTTGAGATGTCAAAACCTTCGATTCGATCCGGCGGCGAGGATAGGCCGAGGAGGCGACACAATTCGCGCACATCCGACTCGGGATTGATGGAAACCGGCAGCGTGTAAGGAATGCGCGGAAACTTCTCTGTCTTCTTCGTGGTCTCGCGCAAATCGTTCAACGCGTCGCGAAGCTGGGCGGCCTTTTCAAAATCCTGCGCGAGCGCCGCTTTCTTCATTTCGTCTTCGACCTGCTTTTCGAATTCGCCGGTTTGCCCTTCGAGAAACTCGCACGCCGCCAGCACTTGCAGTTTGTATTGGTCCAACGAGACATTGCCGATACACGGCGCAGTGCAAAATTTTAGATTGCCGTAAAGGCAATGTTTATAATCGCTTTCGCCGGGAGTGAGTGGACGGCATCCGCGCAGGTTAAATTTGCGCCGAACCATTGCGACGGTGTTTCGCAACGCGCCAGAATTCGCGAACGGCCCGAAATATTTCGCGCCGTCATCCGTCTTGAGCCGGGTCAACGTGAAGCGCGGAATGGGATCGTTCAGATTGACCTTGAGCAGGAGAAAACGTTTGTCATCGCGAAAACTGACGTTGTAGCGCGGGTGAAATTCCTTGATGAGCTTGCCCTCGAGCAGCATCGCCTCCGGCTCGCTCTTCACAACGTGAACATCGAGATCGTGAATTGCGTCGACGAGCGCACGAAATTTCATGTCCCAGCCCTGGCGTCGGGACGGGTGAAAATATTGACTGACCCGCCGTTTCAAATCGCGGGCTTTGCCGACATAAATCACCGTCCCAAACCGGTCCTTCATCAGGTAAATGCCCGGTTTGTGCGGCAGGTCGGATAATTTCCGGCGGACTTGCTCAGTCACTGGCATGGAACATTTTCGCGCAAAGACGCGAAGGCGCAAAGGGATTTATGGTTTGAACAGCAGGGCGCGACACTCCGTGCGCGCCGCTCGTTGCAATGTCGCGTCCGGCGCATGTTTGGTTCGCCAGCAATCCCTAGAAGCGTTCCCGCCGATCAACGCATCGTTGCCACCGCACAGAGTCACGGGCTGACTCTCCTCGCCAGCGGCAAACTCATCCGGCAAGGCGGTTGGGTAAAAACGGTGTGGTGAAAGGATTCGCTGCCGAGAACCGTGATTCGACCGTGAAGAGGGATAACACGGCTGGTTCATTTTCATCTTCCGCCCGCCTTCTCGGCAACCATCTCCACAACTGCCTTATCGCTCCATTCCTGACAGTGCCCGGCCATCGGCGTAAACGAGATTTTAGCGTCTGACTTGGGATTCTCCGTCTTGTCGAGAAACGCTTTTAAGAACCGGGTCGCTACATTCGAAAGCAATCCATCCATGTCGCCGGTCCAGATCCAGATTTTCCCCTGTAGCCTCGGTCCCAGCGTGGCCCAATTCTTCTCCAGGATTTTCTTCAGATCATACCTCTCCCATTGCGCCGCGATGGTGTGATCGATCTTTCCGGTGATCGGATCAAACATCAGCGCAGGCAGGCCATCCTTGCCTTTCGGCCCGAAGACCGCGTTGTAAGCTCCGAACTGACGTCCGGACATCGTGTAATTGTTGTTCCCGCCGAACACATTTTCCTCCTCGATGCATTCCTTCATCGTCCATTTCATATCGCCGTAAATACCCCGCGATTCAGGCTGCAGGTACCCATGTCGGCTGATAAAGGCCGACTCGTCATGATAGATGTCGATCAGGCCGTAATGCTCAAATTCAACCGGATCGGGACTGTAGGACCAGGCGCCGTTGAAAAAATCCGGGTAAAAGATCTGCAGCCCCAGCACCACCCAGCCACCGGTGGATGCCCCGGCGAGGAAGCGTTTCCCGGATTCCGCTTTGTAATGAACCCGCTTTTCAATTTCAGGAATCAATTCTTCGGTCAGGGCTCTTCCGCACGGGCCGTTGTTTTCGGAATCAACCTGGTAGGTATCGCCATACGGCCCCTGCGAATCCAGGAATACATAAACAATCTGAGGCGCCTTTCCGGAGAACCACCAATCGGAAAACTCCTTGTTCGCGATCATCCCATTGACGCCATCGTAACGCCCGTTCAAGCCGGGCGCCCGATAACAGATGGGATACGATTTGCCTGGAGTGTCGAAATAGCTCGAGGGCAACAAAACCGAAGCCCTCAGGTAACGCGGCCTGCCGGAAAATTCGGACAGGCATTTGCTTTGAATGACCACTGGTTTGACAAATTTGTGACTGACGATCTCAAAGGGCGGAATCACTCTGTTCAAGGTAAGGCTTAGCGATGTCTTGGCGCCATATTTCGCCGAGCCCACCTCGCTCATCAAATTGCCGGGCACATTCTCCTGTCCGTCGTCCTGGTTCTGCTTGTAAACGACCTGAAAAGAAAATGGCTCGGCTGCATTCAGGAACTCGCCGATCGTGCCCGCGCTGATGACCTCCTTGTTCCGGGTATCGAGAACGAAGTCAGTGGCCGAATCCCAATGATGCGGAGTCACACCCGAAACAATATCGAAACCGTTCCGCGGCTCTTTGTTCGCTTGCCTGGTCAGGTAGAGGATGATTCGTCCACCTTTGATGAAGGAGGCTTTCATTTCTGGAGACACCGAAACCTTCACTTTCAACTCCGGGAGTTCCTGGGCTGTGGACACAACGGAACCAGCCCCTGAGGCGAAAATCATTACGGCAATGAATAATTTGTTCATACCAAGCATGTCTAAGGTTATTGAAACCTGATCGTTTTTGGAAAGTCGAAAGGGCTGTTGTCACAAGCGATTTTTGAAGTGGCTTCCGCGAGAGCTGGTCTGAAAGTGTGGCGTGGGATTGAGCCTCTTCTTTTCCGGCCCGGCTGATGAATGGTGAAGCCTCTTTCCGGGCTGCTGCCTGCGCAAAGGACTGGAGTCAGTCCGGGCGGAGATGGACTTGACCGTGCGGGACTGCAACCTGAAACGAGTGCTGAACCTCATGAGCTTCCGGAACTCATGAAAGCCATCGCAGCAATGGCTTAAAAGGAAGGGCGGAAGCCCCTTTTCCGGTTTCAACCCACAGATAACTCCCTCTGAAGCCGATAAGACCAATTCGACTCCACAAGCTTCAGGAAATTTTCGGAAGAAAAAAATGTCACCGACTCCAAAACTAACTCGCTACTTCACGCTTACTTCCTACCCAAAATTAGAATGCGTCTCATAAATAGCGAACGGAGCGCGGCTGTGTCCAAAGGACCAGCCGCAGCGGACTCGAATACCAATGAAATGCGCCATCTGCTGCGGCTGGTCGAGGACGACACAGCCGCGCTCCGGTATTTATGAGATGACTTGTAGTTCTCACACAGACTCGCGCATGGTTAGGCCGTTGTGGTGTCATTGTCGGCGCGGGTCTCCTTTCCAAATGAACAATGAAGTCAAAAACGCGATAACAGTCCAAGCCATCTGCAACCCGACGGTCCAGATAAGCATGAACAAGCCGGGAAGTAGCCAAATGACGAATAGGAACCAGACGAGATGCCAAAACGTCGAGATGGCCCAAGCCACACTCCGGAATCTCGGATGACTGAGTCCGAATGCACGGAGACCCCACAGCGCCCAAACAACGTATCCTAGAAGATAAACCTTCGGAAACTCTGCCCGCCGCGCGAAGGTAATGGCCCACCCGGCACCGCCGGCGAACAAGAGCGCCGCTGCGACTCGCCCAACTGGCCATCGTGAACTGAACTGTGCATGAGAGGCGGTCATGTGGCCTAGATCGTATGGCTTAACGAAGGGTTTAAGAGGGTGTTTGGATCCGGTAGAACGCGGGCTGCCTGGCGTGAGCCAGGCCGAGCCGGAATGTGAAAGATACGCCGTCGAAACAATAAACCATCCATCACCGCAGAAAGGAAAGAAGCGCCCATGAACAAAACAGTGCATCACATCGGTTGGGTCGTCCACAAAGAAACGATGGCCGACGCTGCTCCGGTCAGGCCGGAAAGGAAAACCGCAGAGAAGACTTCAGCAGTTCCACCGGGCTTGTTCAACAACGGCTAGCATGGATGCTCCCAAGGCTGACCCACATACTGATGGATACGCGAAGGACGCGGATGGACTCCCTCTCCCCGCCCAAGCGGGGAGAGGGCTGGGGAGAGGGGATTTGCGCAGCGAGCCTGGAGTCCTCCTCTCCCCGCCCCTCTCCTCCCTCGGGGGAGGAGAGGGAGTAAAACCCAGTTCGCAGGTTTATTTCACCGTATGCGTCAGACCTGGGTTCAACAACGGCTAGCTTCGACGCTCCTTCGCTCCGCTCAGTCGGTCAAAGCTAGCCTACTATATTGGAGGTTAGGCGGCGTCGCTCTACTCATAAATCGTGAATCTATTGTAGGGACGAACCTCAACATCAGCAACTCGTCCGGTGGAATCCACCCAGACAAGCGTGAGCCGCTCCGAAAAGAACAAACGCCGCTGCGAGTAGTGAACGCTCCGCTCTCCATTGATTGGCTCTTCTGCGGGGAGATACCGAAAGTGTCGAATGGCATCATCACTATCGGGGTAAACAAGCAACTGCCCGGCTAAACTCCCTGGTGCGGCGGCGTTGGTGAAAACGCGAACTCCATCAAGCCGAATCGAGACCAACCTGCCGGGAAACGGCAGCACGCGGCACTGTGTGGCGACGGCAGTAGGAGAACCGTGGTGGCGGAGATAGTCTGCGAGCAACTCCCCACGCGCTGCGCGACGAAGTGCCGCCGGCGTAACGGCAGCGAGGATGGCGACAAGAGTGAAAATGGCGAAGCCCCAGGTTTTCTTCCTAGCCGTCATCGTTGTGAGCCGCCTAACATTGAAGTCGGTTGCGAAAGCGGCGCATTTCGCAGCCTATCTCGGGTTTCACTGGCGCAACCCTACGCTTGCGGATTGAGTCTTGCCAGCCCTTTTTCCCGAACAGTTTGTGCCGAACCCGAAGCTGCGTTTGCGGCATCAAGTGCTGGGCGTGGAGGAGCCGACGTGAGTAGGCTGACGCTGACGGAATAAGAGTTAGAGTCTCGTTACGTCGCCTCCTACAGTTGAGGTCGCGGCGCGATTTGTAATGGCTCTTCAGCCGTGGGCAAGGCTCGTGGCAAAAGATTCAGCGGACGCGGCGGGTCGTTCAATCGGCTAAGATGCTAATTCGGCGACGGCAGACGCCGGTTCAGCGCACGCGGAAGGTGGTTCAGGCACTGCGGACGGCAATTCAGCAGCCTCGGATGCACGTTCAGCCGAGACGGACGGGCCTTCAACGGACGCGGCGGCTCATTCAGCAGAGGCGGTGGGGCGATCCATTGAGTTGGATGAAGGATCGGCGGGCGCGGCGAGGTTCGCGAAGAGGATGGGGGATTGGGAGGGAGGGGGCCAGTTGAAGCGAGAGTGGCAGGGTAAGGTTGTGCCTTGATTCGTATTGGGAGCGTGCTCTTGGACTAGGGAGCCTGTTCAGGCGGCTTTCCCAAACCTGGATTCAATTGGACGCGTTCAAAGGCCGCCGGAGCAAACGTGGCTTTGCCGAAATTGGGGCTTGTCCCGGTCACGCCCTGCGCATCCCAGCGTTCCAGGCGGAAGGTGACGCTTTCGGTCGGTTTGAGAAAGGCGCGAACGGTTGGCTCACTTGCCGGTTTCTCATCGAAACTTGCCGCAACAAATTGAACTCGATCGATTCTCGCCAGCGGAACGTCCAGCTTCGTTTTCGCGGTGGCAAAGGTCAGTTTTCCATCACGATAGCTCTCGGCGGTTCCGGACACCGCGTCGCCGTTGAGAAGCTTCGCCACGTCCTCTTTTCCTGGGGCGTTCGTGCTTTTGTTATCCATTTTTCCGTTCCACTCGGAAATGCGAAGGTTGCTCAACTTCACCGCGCCTTGCCCGCCTTGATGCACGAAGCGCATCCCGGTGCCCGTTCCAGCGAAGCCGTCCGCATCGATCCATTCCTTGACGAGGCTGCCGTCGGCCAAGAGCGCCACGGTGGCCTTCGCTTTGTTGGCGCGGATCTCGACGTGAGCCTGATTTTTCTGGTTGAAGGCCGGCACAAGAACCTGCCCCAGATATTTTAACGGCTCATTCTTTTTCACCGGCATGAGGCTCGCCATGAAGCTGTTGATCTGCACGCTGTAGAAGCCGCCGAAATCCGGTTCGGTATCCTTGTTCTGCAAATTCACCGGCTGCATGTAACTCGTGTAAATGGCAATGGCCGCTTGCAGTTGCCCCTTCCAGGCGAGGTCGAAATGGATGCTCGCCATGTCCGGCAAATTCATCTCGCGCGCGATCGACGCGGATTGCGTGGCGTAAAAAGCGCCGTTCGTGTAGGTCCACTCGCCCGCTTCGCCGGGAATCGCCGTGACTTTGCCGATGGTCCAGCCTTCCCGCCCGGTCAGTCCGGCGAAAACAGGGGTGCGCTCCGGAGGCAACGGTTCGAGCACGGCCACCCTTTTGCGCGGGAAAACCATTTTGCCCGCGAATGTCGTTTCCAAAGTGATTGCCTCGGAATTCAACTGGAGCAGCGCGCCTTCCAGCGAGTCGCCGTTGCTGAATTCAATTCGGCACACATTGGTCGCAGCGCTGGATGGTTTTTTGGCCGCTGCAAACTGGATTTCTGAAATGTTGGTGCCGCTGAATTCCATCGGCTGCGAAACGTCGCCGCGCCGCCAGATGACCGTGTGGTCTGCGGCGATGGATTCCAAATTGCCCAGCAGCAGATCGCCGTTTTGGAAAACGATGGCCTGTTTCGAAGCTGTTTTCGCGGCGGAACCAGAGGGGTTTTCCTGGGCGAACGCCTCACCCGAGATCAAAGCAAGGCTCAACGCGAAGGAAAGCCATTGGCCGCGGCGCCTCTGCATGGGGAGATTATTATTCATGATCCTCCCAAAGAATGTCGTCGTTCAAACCCGCCTGGCCGGAGGGCGTTTTCGATTTGTCCGGATTGAACCGCATTTGCCGAACCGATGGTGAATTGAGCGAGATCTTTCCGAAATCCTTGTTCTGGCCCGAAATTGTTTCCGGCCCCCATTTTTCCAGATTAAACGAGATCGTTCCGCCGCCAGCCAAGGCAACCTGAACTTCCCAGGGGTTGCGAGGGGCGGAATTGGTTTTCGCGCCGCTGCCGAGCAAAAGGTGGGTGACGCGCTGGAGGGGGATTTCGAGCGGCGCGGAACTCGACACGAATTTCACATTTCCCGCGGCAACGCTGGTGAGTTTTCCGGAAACACTGTCGTTGTTCGCGAGAAGAAGTTGATCAATGGCACTGGTCGAATTGGTCGTAGCTTCGTTTTGAGGCCGGCCGTCCCATTCGGAAACCTTCAAATTGCTGACGGTGATGGCGCTGTCGTTCTGCGAGTAAAAGAGAATTCCCGACCCGTTTCCCACCCAGCCGGCGGTGTCGATCCAGCGGTTGATCAGTTTTCCATCGACGAGAACCTCCAGCGTGCCATCCGCCTTGTTGGCGCGAAATTCCAGGTGAACTTTTTTGTTGGCCAGCATCGCGCCGATGCTTTCCGTTCGCCCCATCATGCTGGAACCCGCGCCCGCATTGATGCGTTGCAGGGAAATATTTCCGAGCGTGATGTAAAACATGTAGGAGCTGTTGTTGTAATTGAAGTTTTCAAAATTTCCGGTGTAGAAAGAGAACAACAGATTGAAAGGCGCGGTCCAGGCGAGGTCAAATTCCAGCCGGCTCGCGGCGGGCAGATTCAAATCGCGCCCGATCGTGCCGGAGGCGTTGGCCACGAACGTGCCATCGCGGTAAACCCAGGTATTCGTGCTCTGGGTTTTGCCCACCGTCCAGCCCTCAAGCCCGGTCGGACCTTCGAAAATGGGCGCGGCGCCCTTGGGAAAAAAGCGAATCGAACTCAACGTCGCTCGGGGCGTCTTAAACTTTCCGCCGAACGCCGTCTGCAATTCCACTTCGGTTTCGTTGATCGAAATCAAGTTGCCGAAAAATTCGTCGCCATTGGCAAAGCGGAATTGGCTGATCGGGTCGGTGCGGCGCGCTGGATTTTTATCCGGGTGCGAGAAGCGAATCGTCGCCAGGTTATCCGGCGCGAATTCAAATGGCCGTTTGGCCTGAGGATGCTCCCAGCTCACCCCTTTCGTGACGTCGATGGAGCGCAGGCGCCCATGAAGCGTTGAGCCGTCCAGCAGGTCGAGGATCTCGCCAGACTCCTGGCCGGAACCATTCGCAGCAGCGCTGGCCCTGGGGGGATCGGCGGCGAAGATTTTTGTGGAAACGCAGCCGAGGAAAATCGCGGCGACTGAGAAGTGCCACGCGAGTTGCCGCGCGCTCGTTCCAGTTGGTCGTGAGGTTTTCATCAGATTTCAGCGCTCGTAAATGGGCAGGAAACGATAATTCAACGCAAGCGAAAGCAGCGAAGTGGATGTGGCAAAGGTCGTCCCAAACTGGCCGTCCCAGTTGCCCTCCGGGTTTTGCGATCCCTTCAGGGTGGCGATATTTTTGCGATTCCAGGCCTGCCACGATTGCGGAGACGCCTGGAAATACGCCTGCGACGCATAGTAGAGATAATATTGCGCGTAATTCTGTTCCGGCGGGGTTTTCTTCAAATATTCAAATGAGGCCTGAAACGGCTTGGTGTTTTTGTCCTTGGCCAGCGCCAAAACCAGGCAGCCAATTGCGGTGCGCGTGCCGTTGGGTCCCGAGGGCGAGGTGTAACCAAACCCGCCTTCCGGCGTTTGGTTTTTTAGAAAGAATTGAATCCCTTTGGTGATCGCATCTTCCGGCACGGCGACGCCCGCATTGCGCGCGGCAAACAGCGCGACCATTTGCGACCCGCTGACGGTCGTGTCGGCGTCGTTGCTCTCCGGCGCGTAACGCCATGCGCCCTGCGGGTTATTGGATTGCGACGCCAAAATGAGTTTGACCGCATTTTTCAAGGCTGGGCCGAGCCGGGGATCGTCCACCATCCCATAGGCTTCCGCCAGGGCGAGCGTGGCAAAACCGTGGTTGTACATCGTCTTGCCGATGTAGCCGGTTTTCTCGTTCATTTGCTTGAGAATAAAATTCAGCGAGCGGCGAATCGGCTGGCTGTAGGGCCCGAGGTTCGGATCGTCGCCGTGCGCCAACATGCTCAGAACAGCGAATCCCACCACTGCCGGCTCGCCGCCGTAAGGCATGTCTTTCCAATTCCCTTCGGGCGCCTGATTGCGCACCAGAAACTGAAGGCCCCTGGTGTAAATGCGTTCAACTTCTTTTGGAGCCATGTCGGATTGCTCCATGAAAAGCTCCTGCGCATTCGCAACGAGCGGGAGGGTGAAACTGCAAAGGAGCGCAGCAAGTCCGATCGTAATCTTTCTCGCGCTCCTGGTCGTCATCTCTTGCCGAAAAGCTTTTAAAACTAAGATTAAGAAAGTGGGCGTCATCAATTGGTTTCCCGCTCCAGGGCTTTGAAATAACTCTCCAGCGTCTCGCGGAATTCCGCGGGCAAACTGCTGCCCGCCGCGCCGCTCGCCTTTTGCACCCGGCGATTCTCGGCCCCTTTGCCGCCGGCATCTCCGCTGGTGTCGCCAGCCGTCTTATCGGTGGAACCGCCGAACCGATTCCCCCCGCCGCTCGGGCTCATCGACATCGCTTCGCCCGGCTTGTCTCCCTTCGACATCATCTGCATCAAAAACGCCATTTGTTCCGCGTTGCTTTCACTTTCGCTTTCCTGCGGTTTCGGATTCTGCCGCTTGGCTTCCTCATTGATCAAGTTGACCAGATCCGTGATCAGATCAACCGCTTTGACTTGCGTTTCCAAGGTGGTCGCGTCGGTCCGCGGCTTTTTCAAAAGCGAATGAACCTCGTCCATCGCCTCATCGGCCTGGTGATATGGTTCAACCAGCGGGGGGATATTGTTCTTGTTGGCCAGGTCGGTCATGTCTTCGGCCAATTTGTTTTGCGTCTCAGAAAGTGCTCCGGTGCGTTCTTTGTAATTCGCTGCGTCGCCTTTGTTTTCATCGAGCAACCGGGTTTGCTCGCGCACCGTAATTTCCTTCTCGCGCAGCCGCAGCAGCGCCATCAATGTCTTGGTCATATCGGACTCCGATTCTCCTCCGCTGCCTTCACCGGAATCTGACTCTTCTTTTTCCGGCTCGAGCTTGGCTGCCCATTTTTCAAATCGCTCCGCCCATTCGCCGAGGTTTTTCATCGCCTGCATCGCGATATTGTCTTTGATCATGAACCCCATCCGCTCCAATTCCTCGGTCATTTTCGCCTCGGCAATTTCCTTGCTCACTTCGCCATAATTCGGCTTCTGCGTCCGTTCGAAAAACCGGTTGAGTTCGTTCTGCAACTGTTGCGATTCCGTATGGGTTGACTGCTGCCGGCTGGCCAAGGCGGCGCCGACTTTTTTGAACTTTTCCGGCAATTCCCTGGGCAACATCCCAATCGTGTCGGGAACAATTTTCTGCAATTCAGCGCTGATCTCGGTTTCCGATGAACCCACTTTGCGCAGTCGCTCCGCCAGGGTGAGCGCCTGCAGGTTGTCCAGATCCTTGTTCACCTTCCCCTGCATCTTCTCGAGCTTCTCCAAAACTTCTTTCTCCTGTTTCAACGCATCGGCCAGTTCATTTTCCCGGTCCTCCTTTTTCGAGCTCTTTTGCGCCGCCTTCAAACTCTCGCCGGCCGATTTCATTTCCTTTTTCGAAAGCTTTTCCATTTGCTGCAAATTCTTCGCCCATTCCTGCAACGCATCCTCGGTAAAGACCGGGTTCTTCATTGCTTCCTGCAATGTCTTAACGCCCTCATTGGCGAGCTGGTCCAGATTTTTCGCATTGCGCTCCTGGTCTTCATTCGCCTTGCCGATGCGCTCGGCTTTTTGTGGGTCGGTCAACTTCTCGTTCTCGCTGACGTCGGTGGTGTTTGCCATCACCTTTTCCTCCAACCGCGCCACTTCCTCGACGCGCGCCAGCAACGATTCCAGTTTTTGACGGACCAGTTCGGCATGTTTTTCTTTGCCCAAAATGTGAATGCGGTGAACAGAGGACTGCGCCCGCTCCCGTCCCGGCAGATAATCGCGAGCGAAGGCCTGAAGCTCGACCGAGCTGTCCTCTGGAATCCGGTAGATCGCCGGGCTCCAGCGAAATGTTTTCTCCAGATTTTTCAAATGCGGAGAGCTCGGCTGAACCTTGACCTCAGTCACCGAACTGCCTTGAGGCCGAATCGAGTCGGCTTCGAAATCCCAGCTGAGCCCGAGATCGAACACGCCGTAGTCATCCTTCGCCACGGTTTTGATTTCCAAAACATCCGTGTTGAGCATCGCCATGTCGCTCGGCATGTCCGGAATTGCCGGGAGTGGAGGCAAATCTTTTTGCGGACGCACCGACAGCTTCCAAGGAGTCGCATTGCTCAGCCCAAGATGGTCCTGCCACGCGAAACTGTATTGCAGTGCCGCATTGTTCGTGAAAATCCCGGTCGTGAATTCATCTTTGCTCGCCGTCAGATTTGCCGAGTTCTTCCCGTCGTAAATTTGTGCTGAACGCAAATTCCGGCTGACTCGCCCGCGCAAAGAAAATTGGCTTCCCTCGAGCAAATTCAAATTCCCATTGTTGATCGGCTGGTTCGTCGCCAGCGTTTGCAGGTACTCGGGCAACTGCACCGATGCCTCTATTTCCTTCAAAGCCGGACGATGCGTCGGCACCACCGCGACATCGCGCGTGGCATCGCCGACTTTCACCCGCAAGACGCCGTTCTGAATCTGCGTGGGAATCTGAAACTGCACCCGGTCATTGGCGACGCTCGCCGAGAGGCGATTCTGCTTTTCAACCTGCGCCGTCGCGCGCGAGGGCTTCCAGAACGAGCGATACTGAACGGCCGCATCCAATTGAAAAACTTCGCCGTGCGGCACGACGATTTGGGCCGGCAGATCTTCGAGCTTCACCAGAGTGTAACGCGGAATCGCAGCCAGCGGCGCAATCCAGCGGCTCAGCACGTTTTGGCTCGCGGCGGGAATAATCAGGCTCGGCAGCAGGGCGAGAAGGGCCAGACCCACGGTCGCGAAGATCAGCTTCTTGGAGCGGCGTTTATCGACGGCTTCCCGGAAATCAAATTGCACCGTTTCGTTGGAAACCTGGTTGATGGCTGCTTGATAAAGTTCCGGAGAAAAATTCGCGTCGTGTTTGCTTTCAGTCGAGAGCTCGACAATCCCGAGCAAACGATCGCCGAGGCGGCGGAATTTCTTCTGCACGATCACCGACAAACTGCGCCAATCGCGCCGCTTGAAAACCCAATGGCGCAACCATTGAAAGGCAGCGGCCGCACAAATTCCAAGTGTTCCGAGCAAAAGCAAACCGCGAAACCAGGATGGCGAATCCCAAACCCGGTCGGAGACGAATAAAACCAGGAATGACGCGATCGCGCCGGAAAGAGCAAGGCAAACGGCCGTCGCCGTCTCAGTTTTCCAAAGACGCCGCTCCAGCAGATTGAATTGCCGCCGCAAATTTTCGGGCAACTCCACTTTGATTTGTTTTTCGTTTTGCGCCATTACTCTCCTAAATCATGCCCGCCAGTTTCCGGCCCGTCCAATAAATCGCGAGGAGGAACAGGATCAGGCCGCCCCACCACGGGCTGGACCAAAGGCGGATGCGCTTTTCGATCGGCTTGGCTTCGGGCAGCAATGAAATTTTTTGGACAATCTTTTCCAGGTCTTCGTAGGAGGCGCTCGCGCCGCCGGTGAGGTTGGCCACCTCGCGCAAGGTCTGGCTGTTGACCGGCTGGCCCACTTTTTCACGCAGCGGTTGATTGACCGCCACCTCGGTTTCCAGGCGGCGCGAATTTTTTTGGGCTGCCATTTGGATCTTATATTTTCCCCCGGATTGTGCGATGAAGCTGGCTTTGAAAACGCCCCAACCGCCTTCGATTGCCGAAAATTCCAGCCCCTCGCTCAGGTGGTTGGGCGAAGTCATTTTGCCGGTCACTGTTTCATTCTCGGCTGGATAGCCAGCGGTGTCCAAGACGGTTGCTTGCAGAAAAACTGTGTCGCCGACGTGGGGCGTCTCAGGGCTGTAGCTTAGGCGAATGCCTTCCTTTTCGGACAAATGCCGCTGATGCGCCATCCAGCGAACCACCTGGCTCCAGAAGCGATAATGAAATTTATCTTCCACTCCGCGCCGCCAGCGCCAGGCGCTGTCGCTGCCCATGAACAGCACTTTGCCCGTTCCAGCGGTGCGCGTCGCCAGAAGCGGCATGCGCCCAAAAGAATTTCGCAGCGAAGAGTGGACCGCCAGTACTTCCGAGCCGGGGCGACTTTTTTCAACTGCAGCCGACCAATAGAAACCGGGAAGCAGTTTCCACAATTCATCGTTGCGATTTTCATCGGCGTCGAAGCGCGTGAGCAGATGGTGTTTGCCCATCGATGAGAGCAAAAGCTGTGACTCATTTTGCAAACCGATTCCCTGGGCCTTGCCGGCGTCGAGCACGACGGGATACAGATCGGCCAGGGCACTTTTCAAAAAGGTCGATTGCCGGCCGCGTTTTCCGGGGAGAAAAATCAAGCCGCTCGACTGCTGCTCGACCACGCCTTTGATGAGTTCGGCATCCTTCTCCGAAAGTTCGTTCTCCCCGATGCCGACGTCGCCCAGAAAAATCACGTCGTAACTCGCGATCTGTTCCTTGGTGCCCGGGAAGGCGGGCAGATAATCTTTGCCGCCGCCAAGGCCGATTTCCGGGTGGAACAAGATGCAGTGCATCTCCACGCCGGGATCGCGGGCGAGGGCGTTGCGAAGGTAACGATATTCCCAGCGCGGCAGGGAATCGACCACGAGCACCTTGAGTTTGTCCTCGCGAATGTTGATCTGAAAATTCTGCTCGTTGTTTTCAGCGACGCCTTCATCGGGCTGGACGGGTAATTTGAGTTTCAACGCCGCTTCACCCATGGCATGCGGCGACCACAGAATCGCTTCCTGGACTTCGCCCATCGGCGGAATAACGATTTCCTTTTTGACCTCGTCCCAATTCGCTTCACCGAGCGAAATCTCGGTGCGAACTTCATGGGGCAAATGGCTGCGAACCTTGAATGGAATGGCGATTTGCTCGCCGAACAATCCGTAGGAGGGCGCGGAAACATTCTCCAAAACCAGATCGGGAATGGGCGTCTCGCGTCCGACGGTCACGGCGAAAACGGGAATATTTTGCTCGCGCAAACGGGTCGCGGCCACGAGCGGGGATTTGCCGAGATTCCAATCGCCATCGGTCAAGAGAAGAACAGCTTTGAGATTTTTTTGCTGTTGCGCGGCAGTTTCCAGCGCGCGGTTCAAATCCGAGCCATCATCGCTGAGCGGAGAATTGGTGTTGGCCGTGGGCGCGGAAAAATCGGCGAGAATAACTTTGCCGGATTTTTCCAGCGGCTTCCAAAATTGCGCCTGGCGTTTTTGTTGAAGCCAATCGGCGCGGGTTCCGGCGCGGTTGGTCGTGACGATGTCGCGGGTCGTCATGCTCGCAGAATTGTCCATGAGCACGGCGATCTCGGGGTTTTCCGTTCGCTTGATTTGCTGGACGAATTCCGGCCGGAACAATGTGAAAACAATTGCCGTGATCAACAGCAGGCGAAGTGTTTCCAGCAGCGCGGCTGTGCGCCGTTTTCCGCTGCGCTGCCAGTTCGCCCAGCAAAGCCACGCCGCTCCGAGCCAGATCAAAACTCCGGCCAGAATCACCCAGGCTGATGCTGCGATGGATAGGTTCATGCGGGTGGAATGTGTCTCCGGCAGGCGAGCGGAGAAATTTTCTCGCGGCCAAGCAGGGAGCCGACGGCGTTCATCTTCATGCGGCCACCTCGCGTTTTGAATTTTTTGTCGAAGCGGGATTTTCTTCTCCGCGAATTTTTCCGGGCAGAATCAAAATACTTTCGCTCACCAGAAAGATCAGCATTCCGAAAAGGATGATTCGCCAAATCTCGCCTTGCAGCGCGTCGCTCTTTTTTTTCCGTTCCTGCAACATCTGAAACGAAACTCCGGCGAACAATTTCTCCGCGTCGCTCGTTTCCAAAGTCTCAATGTCATCTTCGGAAGGCGGGCGATTGACCGCGATGAGCCGATCGCCCGAACGATAGATCCCGGCCTGCGACTGAATGTTTTTCGGCGTCGCCGAATCGACCGGCGTCCACTGCTTTTGCTGATCGGCCTGGCTCAACTCGCCGCAATTCATGCTCGCCACTTGCTGCAACCGTTTGCTGCCCGTTTGCAGCAATCGTTGCGTCATGGGAACCAGCACCGGTCCGTCGCCCAGCGTGGACCACTCTTTCTGGGGCAGCGACGTGCAGAAATAAATTTCACCACGGCCCATGATTTGCCGGACCAGAAAGGGCGAGCCGTCTTCGAATGCAGCCAGAGAACTTTTGTGGCCGTTGAGCATCTGCCTGCGAAAAAATTCCGTTTGCGCCAACGGCAGCCCGAAGCCTTCGTCGGTCTTCGCGAGCGGACCCTGATCTTCATCCCATTTTGTGATGCGGAAACTCTTTTCGGCCTCCGCAGTTTGGGCTTCGCCCCAGCCCAATCCGCTGAACGATTGCGCGTCGGGCTTTCCGCCCGGGAAAAAAAACGCCACGCCGCCCTGGTCAACAAAAGTGCGGATGCGCTCGGCGTCGGCTGGATTCGGCAAGGCGCCTTGCCAGAAAATGACACATTGTCCGTCCAGTTTTGCGTTGGAAAAGTCCGCAGGAGAAACGAGTTGGGCGGCGTCCTTATTTTTCGCAATCAAAGAGCTGGCCAATTTCAATAGACGCCCCGTTTGCGCGTCATCGCCGACAACGATGGCGCGAAGCGGAGCGTCGCTGCCGTAAACAAAGAACGTCGTGTTGTCGGAACCGTTGGCGTCGGCAGGCAATTGGAAACTGCCCCAGCCCGGCTCCTTGCGATTGCCCAAATCAGTTTTGTAACGCCAGCGCGCGGCCTGACCTTCGAGGGCCAATTCCGTTTGCGCTTCTGCGCCGTCGAGGACTGTTTTGATTGGGAAACGTTCGCTCGATTCGGTGTTGCGCTGGAGGTCGAGAACGAACTGGAGTTCGCTTTGATCACCTTTGGCGCGGCGGGAGATCTCCTGGACGGCGATGGAGCTATTGCGATCGGCGGGTTGGTTCAACGCGAGCAGTCGGACGCGAATTCCGCTGCTGCGACCGGGCAACGAACCGAGTTGGGCGAGAATGGTTTTGAAGCGGGCGTCCTCGGGTTGCCAATTGCTGCGCTGCAGATCGGAGGCGATCCAGATTTCCGCGGAGCCGGCGCGATTCTCGAGGAGATAATTGAACGCGGCTTGCAGCATCGCCGGAATATCGGCGGCGGTATCAGTCGGCGTGGTGAGGGAAAGTTCCGGCAGCGTGGCGGCGTTGATAATTTCCTGAGGCGACCGGGTCGCGCTGTCGATTAACACAAACCGGGTCGCGCCCTCGAATTGTTTGGCAGCTTGCGAAATAAGTTTCAACGCCTGCTCGCGCTTGGTGCTGCCGCCGGAGATTTTTGTTTCCATGCTCGCGGAACGGTCGAGCAGGATCAGCACGACATCCGGCGCGGGCGAAAGCATCCAACCCATCCAGCCGCCCGCCAGCGGGCGCGCGAGAAATAAAATTAAAGCCAGAACCGCCAGCGTGCGAAAAAGCAGGATCAAGAACTGGCGAAGCTTGGCGTGGCTGGTGGATGCGCGCGTCGCCGAGAGAAGAAAACGCATCGCCGCCCACGGTTGCTTCCGATGCCGCAGGCGGTTGATCAAATGAATGATGACCGGCAGCAAAATCAGCGGCAACCCCCAGAGAATGAATGGCTGGAGAAAGGTCATGCTTCGGGTGGCACCGGGCTGATCCGGTTGGGTCGCAGATTTGGTCCTGGTGAATTGGAAAGGAGGTATTCGCACCCGCCGGAGGCAGGTGCTACCCAGCGTCGTTGTGTCGAATTCATCATCGTGGGCCAGATGCCATTCGCGTGCGCTCGGTGAGGAAATCCGCGAGCACTTTTTCGTAGCTTTCGTCTGTGACGATGCGGCGGTAGTCCGCGTTGAATTGATGGCAACCCGAGCGAAGCAGGTCCAGGAATTTTCTGATTTGCTGAAGGTATTGCTCGCGAATCACCGCCGGCTCAGTGACGAGGCTGAAAGAGCTTTCCAAATCGGCGAAGCGCACGGGGCGATCGAAATTAAAATCAAGTTCAGCGCGATCGAGCAGATGGAAAACGGCCAGGTCATGATTTTGAAATCGGAGATGCTGGAAGCAGCCGAGCAATTCCGTGGTGTCGCAGAAAAAGTCAGAGAACACGGCGACGAGCGCGCGGCGCCGGGTCTTCTCCGCGATTTCGTGCAGCACGGGCATCAGGCCGGTTTCTCCCTCAGGTTTCGCTTTGTCCAAAACTTCCAGGAGATTTTGGAAGTGCGCGGGGTTGCGGCGGGCGGGAAGTTCGTGAACGGTCTTCTCTCCGACGATGATTAAACCGGCGGCGTCTCCCTGATGAATGACGAGGTAAGCCAGCGTCGCAATCATGCGCTTCGCGAAATCAAAGCGGCTTTCGCCTTTGTCGGTGAACCCCATCGAGGCGCTGCAATCGAGAACGAAGTAGCAGCGCAGGTTTGTTTCCGCCTCGAACTCCTTCATGTAAAAACGGTCGGTGCGACCGAACACACGCCAGTCGAGGCGGCGGATGTCGTCGCCGGGCGTGTAATTCCGGTATTCGGCGAACTCGACGCTCGAACCGCGATGCGGACTTTTGTGCTGGCCGGAAACAGTTCCTTCCATCGCGAAGCGCGAAAGCAACGGCTGGCCCATGAGGCGTGACAGGACTTTTGGATCGAGGAACTGATGGCCTTTCTCTGTCATGTCATTCTTTGCTCCAAGTTCCGTCGGTATTTCGCTTCCAGAAATAAGCTCCAATATCGCCACTTACGAGTTTTAAGCGGTCGTTGGACAGCCACGAGATATTCCATGAAGAAGTATCTGAAGCGCGTGTGTTTTCATGATGTAGGATTTTACCCTGCTTGTCTTGAATTTCGAAAACTACGCAAAGGTAAGAGGTTTTATCCTGCCGACTCCTTTCAACCGATGTGCGCAAAAATAAATTACCATCCGGCGAAACAATCGGAGGATGACCGCTCTGAGAACAGCCAGCCGAGAACAGCCAAACGGGAATTGCCAATATTCCAAACCTCGCCATCCATTGATCTCGGTAAGCGCAACTGGTTGCCTGATTAACCACGGACTTTTTCCCCTCGCACTTCTTCCAAGAGTTTTTCGATGATGAAGCTGCTGGTGATGCCCTCGCTTTGCGCCTGAAAATTCGTGAGAATCCGATGCATCAAAACCGGTTCGGCGACGGCTTCCAAATCTTCCATGCGCACGAGGTAACTGCCTTGCAATACCGCCCGAGCTTTGGCGCCGCGGATCAAGTATTGAATCGCGCGCGGGCCAGCTCCCCACGTCACCCATTTTCTGACCCAATCCGGCGCGTCGTCGGCTTTCGGGCGCGTCAGCCGGACCAAATCAACCGCCGTGTCGTAGATGTGATCGGGGACGGGAACGCGTTGCACGACCTCTTGAAAAGCTAGAATTTGTTCGCCGGTAATGATGTGCTTCAACGGCGCGGGCGGGGCGCCGGTGGTTTCGCGGGCGATGCGGCGTTCTTGTTCGAGGCTCGGATATTCAAGATTGATCAGGAACATGAAGCGGTCGAGCTGCGCTTCGGGCAACGGATACGTTCCTTCCTGCTCGATGGGATTTTGCGTCGCGAGAACGAAGAACGGCGACGGCAACGGAAACATTCTTCCCGCAACCGTGACGCGATGTTCCTGCATGGCTTCGAGCAACGCGGATTGCGTCTTGGGCGGCGTGCGATTGATTTCGTCGGCGAGAATGATGTTCGCGAAAACGGGGCCTTTTGTGAAAACGAACGCGCGTCGGCCCGGTTGATCGGTTTCCTGCAAAATGTCGGTGCCGGTGATGTCGGACGGCATGAGGTCGGGCGTGAATTGAATGCGGCTGAAATCGAGCGACATCACTTGCGAGAGCGAATTGACGATGGTGGTTTTCGCAAGGCCGGGAACGCCCATCAGCAAGCCGTGGCCGCGTGCGAGGATGCAAATGAGCAATCGCTCGACAACAAGATCCTGTCCGATGATGACCTTCGCTATTTCTGCACGGATTTCCTGATAAACTTTGCGCAAGTTATCAATGGCGGCGACATCGTTGGCAGAAGTTTGCTCTGGTTGTTTAGACATAAGTTCAAAGGATTTTGCCACAGCGATTAGGCGGCGTCGAATAAGATTCAGTTTTCAGTCAGAACGTTCAATCAATCCTTTTGCAGGTAGGAAAACAAATCCATGACTTGTTGGGGTTGCAACGCCTCAAGCAAACCTTCTGGCATCAACGAGGTTTGTGACTCTTTCAATTCGCGAATCTGCTCTCGTGAGACCAAATGCCGCTGATTGCTGGCATCAACCAGGGTCACGGCGCTCGGCGTTGATTCAACCATCAGGCCCGCGACGACCTGGCCATCTTTCGTTTCAATTTCGAAGCCGACAAATTCGGAGCGAATGTAAGCGCTTGGATTGACAATGTTCGCGAGCAGAAAATCGGTGTTTTTACGATCAGCCCCGGTCAAATCCGGGCCGATGGAGTTTCCTTCCTCAAACAACTTGTGGCACACGGCGCAGGCTTGCTGAAAAAGCTTCTTGCCGGTTTCTGGATTGCCTTTGGAATTGCGACCGGCCACCCCAGAAGGATACAGCACCAGTTTCAACTCGTTGATGAGGCTCTGTTTTTCGACCGGCGAATTGATCTGGATTTTTCCCCAGATTTTCTCGATGCGGCGGTTTACATCCGCATTTTTCAACATCGCCGTTTGCCGGACTTGTTCGATGGAAATGGTTTTCGAGTCAATTTTGCCGGCTTCGATCGCATCGAACAATTGTTGCGCCCAGGCAGCGCGGCTCATCAGCACCGCTCGAGCGCGGGCCTGAACTGGCGGGCTGAGTTTCGCATAGTGGTCCAGAAGCGTGTCCGCAATCTCGGGGGCTGAAAATCTTTCTGCGACGGCGAGCGTGGCAAGTCTTAGTTTTTCAGATTTGGTCCCGGTGAACATCGACAAAATGAGCGGTAAAGAATCCGGGCCAGCCGTTTGCCCGAAGACTTCCAGCAACGAAATCATTTCCAGCTCGGTCAATATCCCTTTTTGCAACGACTCGGCTGCGGCCGCATTGGCTTCGGGGCGGCCGATGCGCAGGCCGAGCCGGAGTAGATCCAAGTCGTTTGCGTTCTTTTTCCAGGCAGATTCGAACCAGCTTGCGAGCGAAGGCGGCACGCTTTCCAGCCGCCGTCCCGTCAATGACTTTTCCATGCCGCGCAAAATTATCTCTCGCTCCTCGACTCCGGGTGACTGGGTGAGCAATTCAGCGCAGGCTTCCAGTTCGGAGTTTGCGAATGAATTGGTCTCAGCGACAAAACGCCGCGCGATGTTTTCGAGCAAATGTTTTTTCATCATGGGCGATTGCCAGTCGCCCGGGGTTTGAAGGAGCGTTTTGATTTCTGTTTTTGCGTCCGAAGCATTTTTTTCGATCGCCCACCAGAGCAGCAGCGGGATGAAGGGATCGTCGACATCTTCGTCGTGCCGCATCAATTCGTGAACGATCGGCAGGCCTTGAACTCCCGGCAGTCGCCTGGCCGAACAGGCCAGTTGCGAGCGGACCGCAGGATTTGGTTCGGTGCGCGCGAGTTGAATTAGATTCTTTTCCAGGGAGGGAATGAGTTGGCCTTTGTCTCCGAGCAAGCGCACCGCCCATTTCCGAACGTGAGGGTTGGGATGATGCAGCACTTCGCCCGCGATTTTGTCGCTGAACCCGCCGCTGACATAAAGAGCCCAGAAATATTTCAGGGCGTGAGCCGAGTTGGTTTGCTCCAGCTTGTTCTGCAATGAAGCGAATGTTCCCGCGCGTCTCTCACTGAGAATGCGAATCGCCTGGCGCACAAACCAATCGTTGGTGTTCGAAAGCGAATCGACGAGCTGATCATTGGTCAGCTTGCTCAAATCAAACGCCGCCGCCCGTTTTGTCGCTGAGCTTTTTTCAATTTTGTAAATGCGTCCGTTGCTGCGATCCCAGGTGTCGAGCGGATCGACGTGCGTGGCGCGTTTGTCACACCAATCCGCGACGTAAACCGCGCCATCCGGCCCAATCGTGCAGTCAACGGGGCGAAACAATTCGTCGTCTGTTTTCAGGAGCGGCCCGCCAAAGCTCGCGGTGAAGGTTGAGCCTTGCGGTTTGAGATTCGCCCAGTAAACGGCGTGGTCGAGCGTGTTGCCAAAAATATAGCTTCCCTCGAATTCCTGGCCGAACGCGCCGCCATGATAAATGATTCCGCCGATGGAAATGTGCAGCCCTTTGTAACCGGAAAACGGCACGTGATCGAAAAATCCATAGGTGTTTGAATTGTGCAAGGCGCCATGTTTGCCAAAGTTTTTCAGGTAGTAGGCGCCCTGGACCTGATGCAGCATTTTCTCGTAAAAATTTGTGCCTGCGAAAAGTTCGCCGTCTCCATCGAAGTCGACTCCCCAGGTGTTTCCGCCGCCTTCAGCGAACAGCTCAAACGCGCGGGTCACGGGATGATAGCGCCAGATGCCTTGTTGAAATTCGATGCCGCGGATATTCGCCGTGACCGTGCTGCCCTGCGCGCCGTAAAGCCATCCGTCCGGTCCCCACGTCAGCGAATTCGCGAAGGCGTGCGCGTCCTCCATGCCGAATCCGGTGAGCAAAACCTCGGGATCGCCGTCGGGGATGTCATCGCGGTTCTTATCCGCGTAAAAGAGCAAATAGGGCGGTTGCACGACAAACACGCCGTCCTGGCCAAGCGCCATGCCGGAACATAAATTCAATCCGCCGATGAAATCCTTGAACTTGTCCATGCGCCCGTCGCCATCGGTGTCTTCGCAAATCGTGATGCGATCGGCGCCTTTCGGTCCGCGCGGCGGCGGTTCGGGGAGTTTGTCGTAGGTTGTGCGGAGATATTGATCCACTTTAACCGGCTTCAATCCCGCAGGCGTGGGATATTGCAAATACTGAATCACCCACATCCGCCCCCGGTCATCGAAGCTGATGGAAATCGGCTGGCGAATTTCCGGCTCGCTCGCAACCAGCTTTGCCGTGAACCCCTCGGCGACTTTCATATTTCGCAAAGCTTCTTCCGGCGGGAGCGCCCGGCCGCGCAGCGAAAAAAGTAAAATTCCTGCGAGCAGGGCGATTTGAACTTGGGATTTCACCCCTGATTTTTTGCAGAGTTCGAAACGACTTACAAGCGGCCAGCTTTTCGCTCGCTCGAAAAGTTCTCCGGCTACAATATCGCCGCATGCACTGGAAAAAAACTGGAACGCTCGCCCTTTTGCTCTGGACGGCCGCTGCCTTTGGTCAATCGGAACGTCTTCCGAACACGCAACCCCTGACGATGGAAGGCGATCTTTCCGCGCAAATGGTTGAAGGAATCGACCGCTTTTTCTCGCGCGAAATTGAAAATTCCATCGCCGTGCGCCCCAAATTCTGGCACCGCGACTTCTCATCCCCCGATGCCTACGAGAAATCAATTCAGCCGAATCGCGAGCGCTTTCGCAAAATGATCGGCGCAGTGGACGAGCGCCTGGCCGTTAAGGCGCTTGAATTGATTGGCACCAGCGACACTCCGGCGAAAATCGCGGAGACCGAAAATTGCGAAATTTTCGCGGTGCGCTGGCCTGTCTTTGCAAATGTTTTTGCCGAGGGGCTTTGGCTGAAGCCGAAGAAAGCAATTGTTGCGCGGGTCGTCGCAGTGCCGGACACGGATCAAACTCCAGAAATGCTTGCGGGGCTTGCGCCCGGAACAAAACTCGAAGCGCAATTCGCCCGCCGCCTGGCCGAGCAAGGCTGCGAAGTTCTGGTGCCCGCGCTCATCAGCCGCGATGACACTTTCTCGGGCAGCTCCAAAATCAACCGCTACACCAACCAGCCGCATCGCGAATGGATTTATCGCCAGGCCTACGAACTGGGGCGCCACATCATCGGCTTCGAAGTGCAGAAAATTTTGGCGGCGGTCGAGTTTTTTCAGAATGAAAATGCCACGTCGAAAACCCCGCTGAAAATTGGCGTCGCCGGTTATGGTGAAGGCGGGCTGCTCGCCTTTTGCGCTTCGACTCTGGATGCGCGAATCGACGCCACGCTCGTGAGCGGCTACTTCAATTCACGCGAAAGGATTTGGGCGGAGCCAATTTATCGAAATATCTTCGGCCTGCTGGGCGAATTTGGCGACGCTGAACTCGCCACCCTGGTTGCCCCGCGCGGTTTGGTCATCGAGCACAGTCCTGCGCCAAAGATTGATGGCCCACCCGCGCCGCACGATCATCGCAGCGGCGCGGCCCCTGGCAAAATTATTACTCCGGAATATCAGTCGGTGGAGAACGAATTCGAGCGCGCCAAGGCTCTTTTACAGCCGGGCGGCGAGAAATTTGTCGAGAATTTAAAACTGATTTCAGGAACCGAAGGAGGGGCGACGGGCCCGGGTTCGGATCGCGCGCTCAATGAGTTTTTGCGGCCTCTTGGAATTTCCGGCGAGCCAGTTCGGCATTCCGAGAAATCGCCCGATCTGCAGCGCGCGAATTTTGAATCGACCAGACGCCAGCGAGAGCAGGTCCAACAACTGGTCGACCGCGTTCAGAACGTTTTCCGCGATACCGAACGTGTTCGGGAAAATTTCTTCTGGTCGAAACTAAAAGACGCCAAAGCGCCAGAGCAATGGGGCGACGCAAAAAGGGAGTTTCAAAAGAAGCTCTGGGACGACGTGATTGGCCGCCTGCCAGGAGTGGCCGCGCCCCTAAATCCGCGCAGCCGGAAGATTTTTGAGAACGAAAAATCGACGGGCTACGAGGTCGTGCTCGATACGCGCCCGGATATTTTTGCCTGGGGGATTTTGCTGCTGCCCAAAGATTTGAAAGCGGGGGAGCGACGGCCCGTGGTCGTTTGCCAGCACGGACTTGAAGGCGTGCCGATGGACGCGGTGACGATGGACGCGCAAACTCAAGGTTATAGATATTACCAGGGTTTTGCGACCCGTTTGGCGGCGCAGGGATTTGTTGTTTTCGTTCCGCATAATCCCTATCGGGGGCAGGACAAATTTCGCGTGCTACAGCGCAAAGCCAATCCGCTCGGATTATCCCTTTTCTCGGTGATTCTTGAACAGCATCAGCAGGTTTTGCGGTGGCTCTCGGAGCAACCTTTTGTGGATGCCAGGCGAATCGGCCTTTACGGACTTTCTTATGGCGGCAAAACGGCGATGCGCGTCCCAGCGTTGCTCGACGGCTACGCGTTATCGATCTGTTCGGCTGATTTCAATGAATGGATTTTTAAAAACGTCAGCGTCGATTATCCGGGCAGCTATATGTTTGTCGGCGAATACGAAATGCCGGAATGGAATATCGGAAACACATTTAACTATGCGGAAATGGCCGCGCTGATCTCGCCTCGGCCGTTCATGGTCGAGCGCGGACACAATGATTCTGTGGGCCTTGATGAATATGTTGCCTACGAATTCGCAAAAGTGCAGCGGCTTTACGACCGTCTTGGAATCGGCCATCGGACTGAGATTGAATTTTTCAACGGACCGCACCAAATCCACGGTGTCGGCACGTTTCAATTCCTGCACAAATATTTGGATTGGCCGGAGCGTTGAGCGGTTTCCGCGTTGCCTTTGCAAAATGTTCGTTTAAAAGTGGCGTTATGTTCAGTAATAAAAATTACGCCGTTCTTGTTGTCGCATTCGCGTCCTTCGTCATAGCCGGTTGCCAAACCATGCCGGCGAGCAAACATGTTTTGTTCGATGGAAAAACGCTGGCTGGCTGGAAACAGCCGACCGGCAATTGGACGGTGGCGAAAGCCGTTTCGCTGGACGAACGCGATCCACATTTGTTCAAAATTATCCCGGGCACAGGCGTTTTCGTGAATGGCGCCAAAGGCCAGGAGCCAAACTTGGTCAACGAAACTCCCCACGGCGATTGCGCGGCGCACATTGAGTTTTGCGTTTCGAGCAATTCAAATTCCGGCGCTTATTTTCAAGGCCGCTACGAAGTTCAGATTCTCGATAGCTGGGGCAAGATGGAGCCGACCTCGAGCGATTGCGGCGGAATTTACCAGCGGTGGAAGGGTGACAAAGGTTTTGAAGGTCACGCGCCCCGTGTCAACGCAAGCAAACCTCCGGGCGAATGGCAAAGCTTCGATGTGATCTTCCGCGCACCGCGCTTTGATGCGAATGGAAACAAGACTGAAAATGCGCGTTTCGTGAAAGTCATTCACAACGGAAAAATCGTCCACGAAAATGTCGAGGTCACGGGTCCGACGCGTTCAGCGGCTTTCAACAACGAGAAGCCCACCGGGCCGCTGATGCTGCAAGGCGACCATGGGCCGGTCGCGTTTCGGAATATTTGGATGAAGTCGCTCGACCTGAAGTGATCGGAAGATCTGAGCTTTTAGATTTTTCGGGCTGCTGATTCGAGAGTTTATTAAGGCACGGTCATTCTAAATTTTGGAATTCGCGTCAAAACGCGTCGTCCGTCTGCATCAACGCCCAGATAACTTCCTTCAGCCACGGCGCTATTGGTATCCAGCAGATGATACGAGTTGTAGCTGAACTTTTCACCAGGCTCGATCGTCGGATGTTCGCCGACAACCCCGTCGCCCTCCACGGCGGTGATTTCGCCGCGCTCGTTGGTCACGACCCATTTGCGGCCGTGAATCGTGATAGGAACTTCGGTGTTGTTATGAATGCTGATGAAATAAGCAAAGCAATGCGGGCGATCCGCGGGCGTATCCACATCCGGCTGATAGGTCACGCGATCAACGGTCACTTTCAAATCCGGCGGTTCAAAAAATTCTGCGCTCACGCGGCGGAACGTAAACTTCGTTGGACAGAAATGACAGGCTTAACCAAAACAAGGGCGGCAAACATGGCCGATTCGGTTTATTCGGGCTTCTGTAAATTCAGTTAATTCGGCCCGCTGTTTACTTCGGCTACGATTTCATCCGGTTGCCTTAATTTTTTTGAGGTTCTCATCTTCGGTTCGGGTGTTAGATTCGCGGTTGATGATTTTGACACAGGCAGAATTGGACAGCCTCGTTTACGTTCAACATCGGTCGCCGCACACGCTTTTGGGCATGCATCCGCTCGGCGATGGTTCCGGCGTTGTGGTCCGCGCTTTTCTGCCTGATGCAGCGCAGGTTGAAATCGTCCCCACACACGAAAAGAAAAAGCCGACGATCAAGCTTCAGAAAATTCACGAGTCTGGAATTTTTGAGGGCGTAGCAAAGGACAGTGGCAAAGTTTACGCCTACGATTTGGTGGTGACGAATCGCGACGGCAACCGCTGGCAAACGCGTGATCCTTACTCGTTTCTCCCAACGCTTGGCGAACAGGATTTGTATTTATTCGGCCAGGGAAATGAGAACCGAATTTACGAAAAGCTCGGCGCGCATCTCCGGCAAATCGATGGCGTTTGGGGAACCAGTTTCGGCGTTTGGGCTCCGAATGCGCAGCGCGTCAGTGTGGTCGGGGATTTCAATGGATGGGACGGACGCCGTCATTCAATGCGATCTCTCGGCGCGAGTGGCGTTTGGGAAATTTTTGTTCCCGGCGTCGGCGAAGGTGCGCATTACAAATTCGAAATCAAGAATCTGCACGGCGCGATTGTTTTGAAAACCGATCCATACGGATATTTTTTCGAATCCGCGCCGAAGAACGCCTCCATTGTCTGGGACATCAACAAAAACAAGTGGAGCGACGAGGGGTGGTTGAAAAAACGGCGCGAGGCCAATCCGTTCCGCTCGCCGATGAGCATTTACGAAGTCCACCTCGGCTCATGGCAAAAGAAGAATGCGTTTGAGTCGTTCAGCTACCGCGAGCTCGCCGGACCGCTCGTCGATTACGTGCGCAAAATGAATTTCACGCACGTCGAGTTTTTGCCCGTCTCTGAGCACGCCTATTATCCGAGCTGGGGTTATCAAGTGACCGGATTTTATTCGCCCACGAGCCGCTTCGGGACGCCGGACGATTTTCAATTTCTCGTCAACGCGCTGCACGAAGCCGGCATCGGCGTGATCATCGATTGGGTTCCGGCGCATTTTCCGCGTGACGAATGGGCGCTGGCGAAATTCGACGGCACCGCGCTTTACGAACACGAAGATCCGCGCCAGGGCTCCCATCAGGATTGGGGCACGCTGATTTTCAATTTCGGGCGCAACGAAGTTAAAAACTTCCTCTCGGCCAACGCCCTTTTCTGGTGCGACAAATTTCACATCGACGGCCTGCGCGTTGATGCGGTCGCGTCGATGCTCTACCTCGATTACTCCCGCAAAGCCGGCGAATGGGTTCCGAATAAATACGGCGGGCGCGAAAATATTGAAGCCGTCGAATTTCTCCGTCACGCGAATCACCTCGTTCACACCGAACATCCCGGCGCGATCACCATTGCCGAAGAATCGACCGCCTGGCCGCAAGTCACTCGACCGCCCTACATTGGCGGGCTCGGCTTCACGTTCAAGTGGAACATGGGCTGGATGCACGACACGTTGAAGTATTTCAGCCACGACCCGATTCACCGAAAATACCATCAGAACGATCTCACGTTCGCGATGCTCTATCATCACAACGAGAATTTCATCCTGCCGATTTCGCACGACGAAGTTGTGCACGGCAAAGGTTCACTCATCGGCAAAATGCCCGGCGACGACTGGCAAAAATTCGCAAACCTTCGCGCGCTGCTCGGCTATCAATGGCTTTTTCCCGGCAAACAACTTCTGATGATGGGCAGCGAATTCGGCCAAATCCGCGAATGGAACGAAAACGTCTCTCTCGATTGGGGCCTGCTCGACGCCGGCCCATATCATCGCGGCACACAGCGCTTCGTGGAAGATTTGAATAAATTCTATCGGAACGAACCCGCGCTCTGGGATGGTGACTACGATTTATCCGGCTTTTATTGGATCGATTGCGGTGACGCCGACAACAGCATCCTCTCGTTCGTGCGGCAGAATCAGGACGGCTCGCGACAAGTTGCCGTCATAATGAATCTCACTCCAGTTTTGCGAACGAACTATCGCATTGGCCTGCCCAAACCTGGTTTCTGGAAAGAGGCATTGAATACCGATGCCGGAATCTACGCAGGCTCCAATGCCGGAAACCTGGGAGGCGTTACCGCGCATCCTCACAAATGGCACAATCAGGAGTTTTCCGCGGAGATCACTTTGCCCCCGTTGAGCGTGGTGGCGTTCAACAACGACTGATCTGGCCCCCCAGCGGGCGCGGTGTGATTTGTTCATGCGCGAGCTGGACATTTTCTAAGCGCTATCATCGCGCAGACCGGCTCGGTCATTCGCAAATTTTAAAAATCGAGCCACATTCAATGTGGGATGAAAAAGGACAATTCACTTCCGCCCGTTCCGCCGCGAAAGGACGCTCCCTTTCCACAGTGGAGATTTCCGCTGTGGTATTTGCCCTTGATGATTTTGATTCTTTGGCTCTGGCAGGGAACCGTTTCTCAATTTGCCGTGCGCACGATTCCTTACAGCGAGTTCAAGGAGCATCTCGCTCGTGGACAGGTCTTGGAGGCATCGGTCAAAACGGACGAAATCACTGGCAAAATTCAAACCAACGCGGTCCCGCCCGAATCGAAAGCGGCCACCACAAGCACGAATGCTTCCGCGGCGGCGAAGTGGGATAGAGGTAAGTTTATCTTCCGCACCATCCGCGTGGAGGACCCGAAGCTCGTGGAGGAGCTGCAAGCCGCCAATGTGAAGTTCGTTGGGGTGCGGCCGAGTGTTATGTCGCAGTTTTTGCTCGGCTGGATTTTGCCGATTGGAATCATGATTGCACTCTGGGTCTTCATCTCACGAAAAATTGCCGGCGGTGGAGGCCCGGGCCAATCGATTCTCAGCATCGGCAAAAGCAAAGCCCGGCTCGCCGTGGATAAAGATACGGGTGTCACGTTTGGCGATGTGGCCGGGTGCGAGGAAGCGAAGTTTGAGTTGCAGGAAGTCGTCGATTTTTTAAAGAATCCCGATCGCTACAAAGCCATTGGCGCGAAAATTCCCAAGGGCGTTTTGCTGGTCGGCCCGCCCGGCACCGGAAAAACGTTGCTGGCTCGCGCCGTCGCGGGTGAAGCGAAAGTTCCGTTCTTTTATCTGACCGGCAGCGATTTCGTGGAGATGTTTGTCGGCGTTGGCGCGGCGCGTGTGCGCGATTTATTTCAACAGGCCAAAGGGCAAGCGCCATGCATCATTTTTATCGACGAACTCGATGCCATCGGTCGCCAGCGCGGCGTGCACATCGGTGCGGTGAACGATGAACGCGAACAAACCTTAAACCAATTGTTGGTCGAAATGGACGGCTTCGAAGCGAACACCGGCGTGATTTTACTTTCCGCAACGAATCGGCCTGACGTTCTCGACCGGGCGTTGTTGCGGCCCGGCCGATTTGATCGCCAAGTGATTGTTGATGCGCCGGACGTGGAGGGTCGCGAGGCAGTTTTAAAAGTCCATGCACGCGGAAAACCGCTGGGCAACGATGTTGATTTGCGTCGAATCGCCCAGGCGACGCCCGGGTTTTCCGGAGCTGATTTGGCAAATGCGTTAAACGAAGCCGCATTGCTCGCCGCACGGCATCAAGGCAAAGAAATTTCTGAAAAAGACCTTGAGGAAGCTGTGGAGAAAGTTGTTGCCGGCCCCGAAAGAAAGAGCCGCCGATTGACCGAAGATCAAAAGCAGCGCGTGGCCTATCACGAGGTTGGCCATGCGCTGGTTGCCGCCCACAGCGAACATTCCGACCCGGTTCACAAAATCAGCATTATTCCACGCGGACACGCCGCGCTCGGCTACACGATGCAGCTTCCGACCGATGATCAATATCTTCTCAGCCGATCTGAATTGATGGATCGCCTGCGCGGTTTGCTCGGCGGTCGCGCGGCGGAGGAGCTTGTTTTTCCCGAAGTGACAACCGGTGCTGAGAACGATCTTGAACGCGCCACCGCTTTGGCGCGGCAAATGATTTGCGTCTACGGCATGAGCGACAAGATCGGCCTCGTGCATTGCGCCCAGCGCCCGAATCAGTTTCTGATTGGGGCCGATGCGCAATTCCAGCGCGATTGCAGCGAGGCAACCGCGCGCGAAATCGATCAGGAAGTAAAGAAATTGCTGGATCGCGTTTATGTGGAAGCAAAGGAAATTCTCACTGCCTTCCGCCAGGAGCTGGAATTCGTGACGCGCGAATTGCTCAAGAGCGAAAGTCTCGACGGCCCCACTTTTTATCGGCTGATCGGCAAGACCAGTCCGGAGAGACGCCGCGATCCAGTGGCTGCCGCGATTAGCTGACGTAACAATTTTCCAAGTCGGGCTTATACCGCATTAGCTTCCATTGACGTCGTGCTCAGCAATTATTAGCTTCACTCACGTTGCTCGGAACTTATGACGTCTGCCGAGAACGACTAATGAATATAATCACCAACCTTTTTAGCTCTTCGGTCGGGAAGAAATACATCATGGCTGTGACCGGCTTTTCGCTGTTCGGTTTTGTCATCGCGCATTTGATCGGCAACCTCCAGATTTTCCTGGGACCGGAAGCGATCAACCGTTACGGGCATTTCCTGCAGTCGAACATGGAAATTATTTGGCCGGCGCGAATTGGATTGCTGGTCATCATCGCGCTGCACATCTGGGCGGCAATCAAGATTTCGGCAGAAAATAAGGCGGCGCGGCCGGTTGCTTACGCGGAATATAATCCCACGGTCGCCAGTTATGCCTCGCGCACGATGTTGATGAGCGGGCTGATTGTTTTCTTTTTCATTCTATATCACCTGCTGCATTTCACGGTGCAGGTGGATCAGGTGAACCTCACCGGAAAAAGCTTCGTGAATTTGCATGACGCAGAAGGCCGCCATGATGTCTTCGCGATGATGGTCCTCGGATTTTCCAAACCGATTGTTTCGCTCTTCTATATTATTGCGATCTCCCTGCTGTCGCTCCATTTGAGTCACGGCGTTCGCTCAATGTTCCAATCGCTTGGTTGGAAGAAGAAATCGTATGCGAACGTGCTCCACTGTTTCGCGACGGGCGTTTCGATTTTTATTTTCGTCGGTTATGTCTCCATCCCCATTGCCATCCTGCTCGGTTTTGGAAAGGAGGCGTTAAGTAAATGAAACTCGATTCCAAAATTCCGCCCGGCCCAGTCACAGAAAAGTGGGAGAAATATAAATTCGATTTGAAGCTGGTGAACCCGGCGAACAAACGGAAGTACGATGTCATCGTTGTTGGTTCCGGGCTCGCAGGCGCGGCCGCGGCCGCGAGCATGGCCGAGATGGGTTACAACGTAAAATGTTTCTGCTATCAGGACAGCCCGCGCCGCGCCCACAGCATTGCGGCGCAAGGCGGAATCAATGCCGCCAAAAATTATCAAAACGACGGCGACAGCATTTACCGGCTTTTTTATGACACGATCAAAGGCGGCGATTTCCGCGCGCGTGAGGCGAACGTTTATCGATTGGCGCAAACCAGTGTGAAAATCATCGACCAATGCGTCGCGCAAGGCGTTCCGTTCGCGCGCGAATACGGCGGCCTGCTCGCGAATCGTTCCTTCGGGGGCGCGCAGGTTTCGCGCACGTTTTATGCACGTGGCCAAACCGGCCAGCAGCTTTTGCTCGGCGCCTATCAAGCGCTCTGCCGTCAGATCGGCTTGGGCAAAGTCCAAATGTTCGAGCGCACAGAAATGTTGGAACTCGTCGTTGTGGACGGGCACGCGAAGGGAATCATTGTCCGCGATCTGGTGACCGGAGAGATCTCAGCGCACGCAGCGGATGCGGTGGTTCTTGGCACCGGCGGTTACGGAAACGTTTTCTATCTTTCGACGAATGCGAAAGGCTGCAACACCACAGCGATCTGGCGCGCTTACAAAAAGGGAGCTGCGCTCGCGAATCCATGCTACACGCAAATTCATCCGACCTGCATTCCTGTCAGCGGCGAGCATCAATCCAAATTAACTTTGATGTCGGAATCGCTGCGCAACGATGGGCGTGTCTGGACGCCGAAGCGTAAAGAGGATTGCGGCAAAGCTCCGGGCGATATTCCTGAAGCCGACCGCGATTACATTCTCGAACGAAAATATCCGAGCTACGGAAATCTGGCTCCGCGCGACATCTCTTCACGCGCCGCGAAGGAGGCTTGCGACAAGGGTCTTGGCGTCGGCCCTGGCGGCCTGGGCGTTTATCTCGATTTTGCCGACGCGATCAAGCGCCTGGGCGAAAGCACGGTGCGCGAGCGCTACGGAAATCTTTTTGACATGTATGAAAAGATCACCGGCGAAAACGCCTACAAGGTTCCGATGCGTATTTATCCTGCCGTGCATTACACGATGGGCGGAACGTGGGTGGATTACAATTTGATGAGTTCCATTCCCGGTTTGTTTGTGATCGGCGAAGCGAATTTTTCCGATCATGGAGCAAATCGCCTTGGTGCCAGCGCGCTGATGCAAGGTCTGGCCGACGGCTACTTCGTCTTGCCCTATACCATTGGAAATTATTTCGCGACCGAGAAACAGCCGAAGCACAAGACCGATCACGCGGAGTTTAAAAAAGCCTTGGGCGAAGTTGAGACGCGCACCAAAAAACTCCTCTCGATCAAAGGCAAGCGCACCGTGAATTCTTTCCACAAGGAACTTGGCAAAATCGTTTGGGACAAATGCGGCATGGCGCGCGATGAAAAAGGATTGAAAGAAGCGCTCCAGCAAATTCCTGCGCTGCGCGAAGAATTTTGGAAAAACGTCAACGTCGCGGGCGAGAACGGCGAGCTGAATCAAAACCTCGAACACGCCGGGCGCGTGGCTGATTTTCTGGAATTCGCCGAGCTGATGTGCTTGGACGCGTTGAATCGTCGCGAGTCGTGCGGCGGACATTTTCGAACCGAATTCCAAACTGAAGATGGCGAAGCGAAACGCGATGACGAAAATTTCGCCTACGTCGCCGCATGGGAGTACGCCGGTGAAGGCAAGCCGCCAATTTTGAACAAAGAACCGCTCGTTTATGAAGAAGTCCACATGAGCACACGGAGCTATAAGTAATGAATCTCACGCTCAAAGTTTGGCGGCAGAAGAACCCGAATGACGCCGGCGGCATCGTCACCTACGACGCCAATGACATTATTCCCGACATGTCGTTTCTCGAAATGCTCGACGTGGTCAACGAAGACCTGATTTCGCGCGGCGAGGAACCGATTGCCTTCGACTCCGATTGTCGCGAAGGAATTTGCGGCACTTGCTCGATGGTCATCGACGGCATCGCGCACGGCGGTCAGCGCGGCACCACGGTTTGCCAATTGCACATGCGCCATTTCAATGACGGCGATACCATCACGATTGAACCGTGGCGGGCTAAAGCATTTCCCGTCATTAAAGATTTGGTCACCGACCGAAGCGCCTTCGACAGAATTATTGAATCCGGCGGTTTTGTTTCCGTAAACACAGGCGGCACACCGGATGGAAATACGCTTCCTATTCCCAAAGTGGACGCCGACGAAGCGATGGACGCCGCAGCCTGCATTGGCTGCGGAGCGTGCGTGGCGGCGTGTAAGAACGCCTCCGCTATGTTGTTTGTTTCCGCCAAAGTTTCGCACCTTGCTCTGTTGCCCCAGGGCAAGCCAGAGGCCGAACGCCGCGTCTTGAAAATGGTCAAGGCCATGGACGAAGCCGGTTTTGGAAATTGCACTGTGACCGGTTCCTGCGAAGCAGTTTGCCCGAAAGAGATCAGCCTGGATTTCATCGCGAAATTGAATCGCGAATTCGGCAAAGCCATTTTGAAGAATCGCGCGGAACGACAAGTCGCAGATTGATTAATCTGCTTTCTCAGTCAGGGATTTAGATTTCGTTGCCGGAATGGGAGTGCACATCTTCCCCATGATCAGGGGAGGCTGCATTCCTAGCCAACCTTTAACTTCCGAAATGGCATCATCCCACATTTCTTCGACGCGGTTGGCGGCTGCGGTTCGCGATTCCGGTTTCACGTTCGCGAAAAGTGTCCCTATTCCCAACATAAACAGCGCAATCGCGGAACAGGTCCCAAACTTTACTTTTCGCATGAGCTTGTCCGCGCCGACCGGACAGTTTTCCAAAAGCATCGTTCCATCGCGGCGTTGATAAAATCGAACGCAAGCCCGGCCTTCTGATTCCAGGATGAATTGCGAAATTTCCTCCGGCTGCATCTTGGAAAAATTGTAAACGCGCTTGCTGCAGTGTGCGCAAAAACGACTTCGCTCGTCTCCGGCCATGTCTTCCCAGCCCGCGGTGCACGGTGATGCAATTTCAATCTTCGGCAGAATCGGTTTGTTCATGATCCACTCATTCTTCTGTCTGTTTCAGCACCTTCGCTTTTTTAACCAAGGTGATGAACTCCGAGCGATAGCCTTCCAAATCTTTTCCTTTGGATTCTTCGGCTAGTTTGAGAACCGAGCTAAAGTTCATATTGCCCTTGTGTTCGGAATCTTTCAGCAGCATCCCAAAACTCGCGACTGCGGCGGCAAATTTCAAATCAGTGGATGCTTCGCTGAGCCGCTTTCCATTATCCGCAACCGCGAACTCGCTCAGCTTGCTCGTTTTGCCGTCCGGCTTTTTATAGCGCAGTTTCAAGGTGAGCAACTCCTTGCCGCCGTTCACAGGTTCCTGCGCCCGAGGCGTTTTCACGGCGGGTTTGGTTTGATATTTCAACTCGTCCACAACGGGCCGAGAGTCGCTGGAATCTGCAATCTCGATTCCTGCCGGGACAATCTCATACAACGCCGTCACGGTGTGGCCCGCTCCGATTTCGCCCGCGTCCTTTTTGTCATTGTTAAAATCCTCAGCGGCAAGAATGCGCTTTTCGTAACCAATCAGGCGATACGAACCCACCTGGGCGGGATTGAATTCGATCTGAATCTTCACATCCTTGGCAATCGTCACGAGCGTGCCGTTCATCTGTTGGATCAACACCTTTTGCGCCTCTTCCATCGTGTCGATGTAGTGATAATTTCCGTTTCCTTTGTCGGCGAGCTTTTGCATGAGCGCGTCCTTGTAATTATCCGTGCCGACACCAAGCGCGCTGAGGAAAACGCCGCTCTTCGCCTTTTGTTGGATGAGGTTGATCAACTGACTTTGGTCGGTGATGCCGACGTTGAAGTCGCCATCGGTGCAAAGAATCACGCGGTTCACTCCGCCTTTGATGAAATTCTCTTCGGCCAAAGCATATGCGCGTTGCACACCTTCGCCGCCGTTCGTGGAACCGCCCGCTTCAAGGCGATCGAGAGCTTCGAGAATTTTTTCTTTATTCGCGCAGGAAGTCGATTCCAGCACGACACCCGAGCTGCTCGCGTAAACCACAATGGCGATGCGATCATTTTGCGTCATGCGTTTGACCAGCATGCGGAGCGCCTGTTTGATGAGCGGCAAACGTTCACCCGGCGACATCGAGCCCGAGACGTCGATCAGGAAAACGAAATTGCTCGGCGGCCGTTTGTCTTGCGCGATTTCTTTTCCCTTCAGCCCAATACGGACGAGCCGGTGTTGCGAATTCCACGGGCAACCAGCGATTTCGATGTTGGCCGAGAATGGTTCGTCTCCTTTCGGTTGTGGATAATTGTAGGAAAAATAATTGATCAATTCCTCCACGCGAATGGCGTCTTTGGGTGGCAAACGATTTTCGTTCAGGAACCGCCGCATATTCGCATACGAAGCCGTGTCCACATCGACGGAGAACGTGGAAAGCGGCTCCTGCAAAACCGATTGGAAACTGTTTTCCGCATACTTGGGATACCGGGCGGTTCCGCCAGATCGACCATCGATTTTTGATTTCCCTGAATCAAAGGAGTAATGATGCTCGCGGTCCTCAGTCTTGCGAAAATAACTTTCCGTTGAGCGTCTCCGGCTCTCTGGTTCCGAGGCGAATCCATTGAATGCCAGTGCCCTGGTTGACTTAGAGGCAGCGGGAGGCCCCGGTGCAAGCGGGGCGGCTTTGGCTCTTAATCCCCACTCATCTCCCGAAGTGACGGTCGCTGTTCCAGATTGACTGGGCTTTAAAGTCGTGTCCTTCCCTTCACCAGCGAACCTGGGTTCGGCCACCAAACCCGCAACCTGCGAGCCGTGTTCTTTGTCTTGCGGTGAATTCAACTTTTTCGCGGTCCGCTGCGTTTTGTCCATCTCAGCCTTCTTCGGGGTTGCCATTGATGCCGCCGGGCTAAGGGCCGGTGCTGGTTTTGCGATCGGTGGTTGGACCGAAAGTGGCGCAGGTTTCAGAACCGAGTCGGCCGCGATCTCCGAATTGCGCGCGAATCTTTCCATTGGCACCGCTGCGTGGCGGATGGGCTGCTGAAACCAACCTTGCCACACGAAAACCAGGACGACGCTTGCCGCAATCGCGCTGATTCCCGCCATCGACCAAAAACTCCGGTTCGGGAGGGAAATGATTTTCGACGCGTCAACTTGGGCAACGATCGCCTCCTTTTCCTTTTTGGAGAATACGAGTGGCGATTCGTTCGCAAATTCCTTTTTCAGAAGCTCGGTCGTCTCCCGGATTTCGTTCACCGCATTGCGTAACTCGGGATTGCGCTCGAGTTCCGCCGCGATCTGTGCAGTCTCAGCAGAATCCAATTCGCCCAAGGCAAACGCGGTCAGTTTCGGGTCATCAGGTAAAATATTCATAGGGCACTCCGTAAATCTTGTTTGGTTTCGGAATACAATTTCTGGCGCAACGATTTGATTCCGGTGTGAATGAGAAAGCCGACATTGGTCACACTCAACTTTGTGACTCGGCTGATTTCCTGGTAACTCAAGTCGCTTTGAAATTTGAGCCGAATCACATCGCGCTGATTCGGTGGGAGCGTATCGAGCAGGCGCAAGATTTGGCTCGCCGATTCGTTTTGCTCCGCGACCAGCGACGGCGAAGGCTCCTGGCTCTCGCGCATTTCCAAATCCATTTCGGTCAGAGGCGTCATACGTTTTTCTTTCCGTTGCACATCGAGCGCGCGGTTGCGGCAAACCGTGAACAGCCATTCCGCGATGCGCCCTTCCAGTTTATCCGGCTCCTCGCCGCACAATTTGACGAAGGTTTCCTGGACAATGTCGCGTGCGCGCTCGGCGTCGCCGGTGATGGAAGCCGCATAGCGCAGCAAAGAGCTTTCGTGCCTTTCGAGGGCGGCCCGCACCCACTCGGCCTTGGCTGATGTATTGTTCATTCGTCTCTTTGCGTCTTCAGAAGTGTCAACGGACGGAAAACAGTTTTATTAGAAACAATTTCAAGAAATATGCTCCTATTAAATTGTCGCGAAATTGGCGGGCGTTGCGCTCATCGGCTGGCGGAGAGCATCCGAGTTTGCCTGCCAGATCTGTCATCCAAGCGCTGAACTCCCGAACCACGTTGCGCCGAGTGGTTTCTGTGGCTCTGTAAATTGAAGAAATAATTAGGAACACCGTTATGAAACCCAGATACACCACAAAGACTTCCGAAAGGTTGCGAGACGAGGGTGCGCCGCTGGCTGGAAAAAAAATCGCGATCCTGGTCGCTGATGGCTTTGAACAGGAGGAAATGGTCGCGCCGCGGAATGCGTTGAAGGATGCCGGCGCCGAAACGGAAATTATCTCTCCGAGCAAGGGAAAAGTTCGTGGATGGAAGGAAGCGGAGTGGGGCGACACATTCCCTGTGGACGTGCCTCTTGAGAAAGCAAACCCGGATGATTATGCGGGCCTGTTGTTACCTGGCGGAGTGATGAACCCCGATAAACTGCGTGCAAATCCAAAGGCGGTGCAGTTTGTTCGCGATTTTTTCGCCCAGGGAAAACCAGTCGCCGCCATTTGCCATGGTCCGTGGACCTTGATCGATGCGGGCGTGGTAAAGGGGAGGCAAATGACTTCCTATCACTCGATCCAACGAGACCTGATCAATGCCGGGGCAAAATGGGTGGACGAAGAGGTGGTTGTGGATATGGGGCTAGTGACAAGTCGGCAACCCTCTGATATTCCCGCCTTTAATCGCAAAATGATTGAGGAATTCGCCGAAGGGCGGCACATCGGCCAAAAAGCGGGGGCTGCGATGTTCGACTCGGGCGTGCCGGAAATTTGATCGTTTTCAAGTCAAAGGGAAGAAGGGGAAATGCCCACGGCCAGAATGCTGCACGTTTGCACGGTTTTTAGCCCAAGTGCCTTCGCCCGGATCAAGACCTCGGACGATTCAGTTCCTGGATTGAGCCAGAGTTCGTCGCATCCTCGTGCCGCGATCTCCGGCAGAACTTCCAAAAGCCGTTCGGGCCCGAGATAAACGCTGATCAAATTCGGGCGTTGTGGCACCTCGCCGATGCTTTTGAAACAGGGTAGCCCTTCTACTTCGGTCTGTGCGGGATTGACGGGGTAAACGGTAAAACCGGTTTGCTGAAAGGCTCGCACGGCTTTATTTCCGAACTTGCTTCGATGATTGGATGCGCCGATAACAGCCACGGTTTTCATGCTGAAAACGTCCCTTGACGATTTTGTTTGCGCAAGCATGTTAACGGGCTTTTTGAAAACCGGGGTTGACACTCGGATTCGTTTTTGGTTTTATCACCGTCCCTTTGATGGGAAAATTTATGTACGCTGTATTAGAAACCGGCAGCAAACAATATCGTGTCACCGCCGGAGACACTTTGGAAATTGAACGTTTACCTGTGGAAGCGGGTCAATCTTTTACCTTTGATCGCGTCTTGTTGGTGAACAACGACGGCAAAATCACGATCGGCGCTCCGACGGTTGCAGGCGCTGGAGTTGTGGCCGATGTTGTGGCGCACAAGCGTGGCGAAAAGAAAATCGCATTCAAAATGCGTCGCCGCAAAGGTTACCACCGCACGGTGGGACATCGTCAGGAACTGACGGTGGTGAAAATTACAGAAATTAAAGCTTAAGATTTTATGGCACACAAGAAAGGTCAAGGCAGTGTTCGTAACGGTCGCGATAGCGTCAGCAAACGGCTTGGCGTCAAAGAGTTTGGCGGTCATGTCGTCAGCGCAGGCAGCATCATTGTGCGCCAACGCGGATCGAAGTTTGTTGCTGGCAAGAATGTCGGAACCGGTCGCGATTGGACATTGTTCGCATTGGTCGACGGCAAAGTTGCTTTCGACAAAGACAGTCGCCGCGTGAATGTTTTGCCAGAAGTTGCTTCGGCCAACAATTAACCACGCAGAAATGATTTCCACGGCGAGGTCGCAAGCCTCGCCTTTTTTGTTTTCTAAATTTCCTCACTCTTAATCCTGATTTCGCCTTAATCTTATTTGAAAGATTAGAATCAAGAGTAAGATTAGGGCTAAAATCAGAAACCTATGTTCGTCGATCAAATTAAAGTTTACGCGCGCGCTGGACACGGCGGGAAGGGCGCTGTGGCTTTTCATCGCGAAGCCTACATTCCCAAGGGCGGTCCAAGCGGTGGCAATGGTGGACGCGGCGGAAATGTCATTCTGCAAGCCGATCATGACTTGAACAATTTGATCGGGCAGTTTTTCAAACCGCGCTTGATTGCCGAAAACGGAGAGGGCGGTGGCGGCAAAGGGATGGATGGCCTTGCTGGAAAAGATTTAATCGTCAAAGTCCCCTGCGGCACGCTCGTTTGGAAGCTTCCTTCCGCTGCTCCAGCGCCGGAAAAAGAGGACGACGAAGACGCGGAAGACGAGGAGCCCCCAACCATGTTGATGGCGAGCTCGAACAAGCGCTCATTGATTCGGCGATCCGGAGCGGAATTGGCGGTTGAACTTAACCTGGCCGACGATGGACAGGATGACACTGATGCTGCGCCGACAAATCAAGGCGAGGAACTCGTCGCTGACCTGACGCACGACGGGCAACAATTTATTCTGTGCAAAGCGGGACGCGGTGGATTGGGTAATCGTAACTTCGCCACATCGACCCGCCAAACACCTCGGTTCGCGCAACCGGGCGAACCTGGAGAAGAGGGCGAATATCGCCTGGAACTTCGCACTGTGGCCGAGGTCGGAATTGTTGGATACCCCAACGCGGGAAAATCCACTTTGCTCACGGCGATTTCCAAAGCGCGCCCCAAGGTTGCGCCGTATCCCTTCACGACGCTGCATCCGCAGATCGGTATTGTGGAGTATCCGGATTTCTTTCGGCTCACGGTTTGCGATGTGCCGGGATTGATTGAAGGCGCGCACCAAAATGTTGGCTTGGGCCACGGTTTTTTGCGGCACATTAAACGTTGCAAATTCCTCGTGATCCTCATCGACATGGCGGGAACCGACGGACGCAATCCCTGGGACGATTACAAAATGCTCCTGCGGGAATTGGAACTCTATGACGCAACCATGCTGGACAAACCGCGTCTCGTGGTGGCCAACAAAATGGATGAGGCAGTCGCCGAGGAAAACCTGAAGAAGTTCAAACGCAAGGTTCCCAAAACCCCGGTGATGCCAATGTCGGCTGCCTTCGATGAGGGAGTTGAAAAATTTAAACAAACCATTCGTGAAGCAGTAGAAGGCCATGAAGGATAATCGCGGTTCTTCGTTTTTTCGCATCCTGCAATAATATTTATGCTCAAAGCTGGAATTGTTGGTCTGCCCAATGTTGGAAAATCAACCTTGTTTAACGCCGTCACGCGCACACGTAAAGCTGAGGCGGCGAACTATCCATTTTGCACCATTGATCCCAATGTCGGTATCGTCACGGTTCCTGACGCGCGTCTCGAGGTCCTGAAAAACATCGCCAAGACACAGATCACGATTCCAGCCGCGATTGAATTTGTGGACATTGCAGGTCTCGTTAAAGGAGCTTCTGCCGGAGAAGGCCTGGGCAACAAATTCCTGACGCACATTCGCGAAGTGGACGCAATTGTGCAGGTCGTTCGCTGTTTTGAAGACGCGGACATTCACCATGTCGCCGGCACAATTGATCCAATTCGCGATATCGAAACGATCACGACGGAGCTGGTTCTCTCCGATTTGGAAACGGTTAAAAAACGGTTGGGCAGCGTCGCCAAGGATGCCAAACGCGGGGATAAAGTTGCGGCTGCGGAAGAAGCGGTTTTAAAAAAACTGGAACCGCATTTGAACGAGGGCAAACCCGCTTTGCTCGTGGAACTGACGCCAGAGGAAAAAGTGATTTCGCGCGGCTTTTTCTTGCTGACCGACAAGCCGACCATTTTTGCAACGAACGTGAAAGAAACTGACCTCGCGACGGCGGATACAAATCCGTTTGTGATGAAGGTTCGCGAATACGCCAAAACTCATCACTCCTGTGAAACCGTCGTGATCAGCGCCCAAATCGAGAGTGATTTGATCGATCTAGCGCCGGAGGAAGCGAAGGAATTTTTGAAGGAATTGGGCGTGCAGGAATCGGGCGTCGGTGCCTTGATTCGCGGGACGTATCATCTGCTGGGCTTGCGCACCTATTTCACGGCGGGCGAAAAAGAAGTTCGTGCCTGGACCATTCACGCCGGCGATACCGCACCCAAGGCAGCGGGCGTCATTCACAGCGATTTCGAACGTGGATTTATCAAAGCGGAAACCGTTGCTTACGATGCGCTCGTGAATTGCGGGTCGGTGGCCGCAGCTCGCGACAAAGGTCTCTATCGCATGGAAGGCAAGGAATACGTCGTTAAAGACGGGGACGTTCTGCTCTTCAAGTTCAACGTTTAGGCGCAGAGCGTTTCCGTAGAAAAACGAAGAGCAAGACCCCGGCGGTGGCGATGGCAGCTAAGGTGATCCAACGAGGGGTTGAAGCTGAAGCAGCGGTGGCGATAGGAGTTGGCGCTTTTCTATTTTCACCTGAAAAAATATTGGTCGGCGCTCTCACGCTGATCGAGGCTGCCGGCTTTGATTCTAGACGAACGACTGGCCCCAACCCTGCGGTTCGCTGGTCTTCAGCGCTAAACTTCTCCGCGCGCTTTCGCTCCTCTTCATCTTTGATTTTTTTTACCTCGGCAAACATCGGCGGCAGCTTGAGATTCGGAACCTTGGGAAGCTTGATCCCGTATTGATCGTAACCGGCCGCGAGATGCCGGTAAACTTCCAGCGCATGTTGGTGTTTGAAATCCGGCTCTGGAATTCCGGAATACTCCGCGATTGCATAACGCCAACTCTCTAATTCTCCTTCGCGAGTGCCCGGAGGCTTCTCGGTTTGGTCGTAGATTTTTCGTAACAACGCCGCTCCGCCACGCATGTTATCGAAGGGATCCTTCTTGAGATCCTCCGGCGTTTTGCCAATCAATTTCGCAGCTTCGATCAAACTGTGGCCGAAGAACTCATTGTCCCAAAGCGACATGATTCCATACGGGCGCGGCTTGCCGCTTTCCGGCGAATAGCTTTGACCCTCTGGCCAGATGAGATGATCCCACCGTGTTTGCGCGAACGAAACTCCCTCAAGGATTTCCACGGGCACATTAAACTCCCTGGCTGCCCTCTCAAAAAGAGCCGGATAATTCGCCGCTTCCATCTTGCGCGTGAATTGGGTAATCGCCGCATCACGCGCAAAATCTTCTGGCGTCTTCGGCTTTTGCTGTGCGAAAGCGGTGGAAAAGGTGAGCCCCATGAAAAGGGCGACGATGGGCTGGTAAATCTCGAAACGCATTCCGGAACTTTGTGAATCAACGCCGCTGTTTCACGAGCTGCTTGGCCAGGCGAATGGCCGCAATCATGCTCGAAGGATTCGCCTGATTTTTTCCAGCAATGTCGTAGGCAGTACCGTGGTCCGGCGATGTGCGCACGAAAGGCAAGCCGAGCGTCCAGTTCACGCCATTTTCGAAGGCGACCATTTTCAACGGAATCAATCCCTGGTCATGGTACATCGCGACGACCGCTTCGAAGTTTCCGTGATAAGCGTAATAAAAAAGTGAGTCCGCCGCGAATGGCCCTGCCGCATCGATTCCTTTCGCGCGCGCCGCGTTGACGACCGGCGCAATGAGGCTGATTTCTTCCGTGCCCATTTGTCCGCCTTCCCCTGCGTGCGGGTTTAGGCCGCAAACGCCGATTCGCGCCTGCTCCAAGCCAAGATCGCGGCACGCCTGCGCCGCAAGCCGGATTGCCAGATCAATTTTCTCCGCGCGCAATTGGGCCGCCACCAGCTTCAGCGGAACATGCGTGGTGGCCAATGCCACGCGCAACCAGCGGCCGCGATCGTCCTGGCCGAGCAGCATCATCGCGGTCTGATCCGTGCCGGCCAGTTCCGAGAGATATTCGGTCTGTCCAATGAATGCCTGTCCGCTGCGCAAGATCGCTTCTTTATTTACCGGGGCCGTCACCAACGCATCGGCTTCCATTCGCAAACAACGCTGGGCGCCATCGGTCAACCATGCCATCGCGGCCCGAGCCACACCCGGCGAACCTGGGCTCAAATCGGCTGGCAACGATCCGGGGCAGGGATTGTGCAACGAGAAACGGTGCGTGTCGTTCTTGCGATCGTATTCAGCGAGGGGAAGGCGCAAGCCAAGTTGGTCGTTCAGCTGGCGCATCAACTCGACATCGCCGATCAGCAGGTAATGAAATTCGTCGGATTGACCTTCAGCGGCGAGCGCTTTGAGGGTGACTTCGGGGCCAACGCCCGTCACGTCGCCGATAGAAATTGCAAGTCTGGCAGTCATGGGAATTTAGGTTTCTGAACGCCGATATTTGAACTTCATTAACCAAATGAACCAGCCAGCCGCTTGCGGGCAGGATCAGTAGTAACGGACGAATGATTTATTCCTGAGCCGATCAATCCATTGCTTCCGCATTTTGGCGGACTCCTGCGCTTTCAAGGTTGATTCAATCTCTTCGCGCACATCCGCAATCGGACGAACGTGAGCGGGTCGCGCTTCCTCAACAAACATCAGGTAACAACCCTCGGGTTGCTCAATCACTCCGCTAACCTGCCCCGACTTCAACGCAAACGCTGCATCGGCCAATTCCTTTTTCAAGTCAGTCCGCTCGCGATCCACCCAGCCGCGGTCGCCGCCTTCCGCGCGCTGTGCGCCTTCCGAATAAATCGTCGCCATCTCGGCAAACGCTGCGCCCTCCTGAATCTTCTTCAAAACTTCCTCGGCCAGCTTTTTGGCGCGGCCCGGCTCCGCAGCGGGCGACTGGCTCAAAACAATCATGCGCAGCTTCACCTGATCTCCGACTTTGTATTTCTCCTGATTGCTGGCGTAAAATTTTTCGATCTTAAACGGGGAGACTAAAATCTTCTGTGATGAAATATTCTCCTTGCTCAGATATTGAACGATAATTCGATCCCGTTGCTGCTGGCGAAAAGCCTCTTTTGTCATTCCCTCCGATTGCAGCGTTTTGGTCAAACGAGCGCTATCGCCATAAAAATTCTTGCGGATTTCGTCGCGAATCGCGTCATCGATAAAAGTTTCTGGCAGCTTATAGCCCGCCGTCTTGAACTCGTTCAGAATCAGCTGGCGCTCCACCAATTCCTCGATTTGATCCGCCCGAAGTTTCTTCAAGCGCTCTTCCAGAATCTGCGGTTGATTACGATATTGCCTGACCAGCCCGTCCGCAATCAGCGCGATCCCGCGCTCGACCTGGTCGTAAGTGATGACCGTGTCATTGACAATGGCGTTGATGCCATTGACCAGCGCGGCCTGCGTGAATCCGGAAGAACAGAGCAAAACGACAACAGCAAAGCGAGAAACTCTCATGCAATTCTCGATTGTAAGCGCGAGTAAATGAAGGTCAAGCGCCAGAGCGAAATCACCAGCTGGAGCTTGAAAATTCTCGGTCGTTCATCGCGTGGCATGATACGCTAAGCCATGCCGTTGAGGTTCGATGAAGCGAGGAAAGTTTTTACCGTGTCGGTCCGCGAATTGGCGGAGTCCGACGACGTCCGGCGGGCTGGATTTGAGCGAGGCGAAACCTGGGGCCGGCTTGGGCTCGGAGCCGAGTTGCACGCGAATCTGCTGGAAAAACGGTGTCGCACGAATGCTTCTTACCAGCGCGAAATTCATCTCGAAACCAAAATCGATTTAGGCGAATGGACCGCCATCATCACGGGCCGCTTGGACGGATGCTTCGAGCAGAGTGGCGGGTGGCTGATCGAAGAATTTAAATCCGCCCACGCTCCCGAAACTTATGTCCGTCCCTTTGGCCCGAGCTTTGAGCGACATCGCCGGCAGCTCCTGATTTATTGTCATCTTTGGCGGGCACTCGGCCACGGACCCATCACCGGCGCCTTGATCTACGTGGATATTACAACGGAAAAGGAGTTCGCGTTTGAGATTCCTTACCACGAATCCGCCCAGCAAAAAGAAATTGAATCGCGCCTTCACCGGTTGCTCGCCATCTGGAAATCGGAGGAATCAGTTCGCAAAAACAAAGCAACGATTGCTGCGACCCTGCCGTTTCCTCATCAAGCGCCACGGCCCGGCCAGGTAATTTTGATCGATGTTGTGCGCGAAACAGTTCGCTCTGGCGGAAATCTTTTAGCCGAAGCGCCGACCGGTTCCGGCAAAACGGCGGCGGGACTTCATCCGGCTCTAGCTGGGGCACTTGCTACTGGTAAAAAGCTTTTTTTCCTCACGGCGAAAACCTCGCAGCAGAAAATGGCGGCGGACTCCTTGGTGGCGATGAACAAAGCGGGCGGCTTTCGCACCCTGCAACTGCGTTCCAAAGAAAAGATGTGCGCCAACGACCGCGTGATTTGCCACGAGGATTTCTGCCCCTACGCGAAGAATTATCCGGAGAAAATGGAGCGGTCTCAATTGCTGGAACGCCTGCGCGATTCGCAAACGCACCATGACCCTGCCGCCGTCTTTGAAAAGGCGAAGCGCGAGAAAGTTTGCCCGTTCGAAGTTCAGCTTGAATTAGCCTCGCGTGCCGACGCCGTAGTTGCTGATTACAACTACGTTTTTGATCCGGGCGTGGCGCTGCGGCAAACTGAAGAATTGGAAGACACAATTCTGCTCGTGGACGAAGCGCATAATCTCCCGGACCGAGCGCGCCAGATTTTTTCCCCGGAACTAATCCAGGCCGATTTTCGCTCTGCGCTCAGCTACGCCGAGGGACACGTCGAAAGAAAAAGCCGTTCTGCAAAACCTTCCGCAAGGAAAAGCAAAACCGATTCCGATCAAAGTATTCTTTCTTTGGGCGACTCCGCCGGCCAGCAAATGGAGCAGTATTTGTTTGCCGAAATCTGTGACGCTCTTTCGGCCGGTTTGACCATTCTGGAAAATACGGCGGAGGTTTTGTCCGTTGAGCAGCCCATTGCTGAAGTGGTTCCGCCCATGTCGCAATTGCGCAAGCTTTGGAAGGGATGGGAGGGGAATTTCATCGAGTATCTCTCGTGGAAAAGGGAACACAAAATCGCCGCAGTTGATGACCCGATCGTCGAAATCCATTTTGCGCTGCAACGGTTTCTATCGGTGCTGAATCAATTTGGTCCCGGGTTTACCTGCGTGGTCGAGCAAGCTACGTCGGGGATTCGCCTTGCGCTAGTGTGCCTCGATCCAGCGCGCCCGCTCGCTCCACTTTTTGCATCCGCGTCGGCAACGGTTTTGCTTTCAGCCACGCTCAGCCCGGTCGAAACCATCCGTCGTGTTTTGGGTCTTGAAGCGGCGCGCACGAAATCGATTTCGTTGCCGCCGCCCTTTCCGCGCGAGAACCGGAGCGTATTGATTCTGCCGCAAGTGAGAACCACCTTTGGCGCGCGCGAAAAAAACTTCCCTCGCATCGCGACTCTGGTTGCCGAGATGGCCGATGCCGTGCCCGGAAATGTTTTGGTGCTGTTCCCGAGTTACACGTTTTTGGCGAAAGTTGCGGAACTAATGCCTCCGACTGCGGCGCGGTTGCTCAAGCAGCGCCCCAATGTTCCCGAAGTTGAACGCCAGGAGATTCTGCGTGCGCTATCCAATGCGCGGCATGAAAGAATCCTGCTCTTTGCCGTTTTAGGCGGGATGTATGCCGAAGGGGTGGATTACCCGGGCGAGCTTTTGTCCGGCGTCTTCGTTGTTTCACCCGCGCTGCCGCAGGTTTCTTTCGAGCGCGAGCTTTTGCGCCGCTATTTTGACGAGCAGGAGCAAGCTGGTTTCGCTTACGCCTATTTGCAACCCGGGATGACGCGCGTCATCCAGGCGGCCGGGAGATTGATCCGGAGTGAAACGGATCGCGGTGTGATCGCGTTGATTTGCCAACGATTTTTGCAGATGCCGTATGCCGATTATCTGCCGAGAGATTGGTTCGATGAAGTTCCGGGGGAAATGATCGCGCAAAATCCAACGGAAAAAATCAGCCGCTTTTTCCAACTCGGATAGGTGCGGATCGCTGCCCCGCGAATCTTGGTTCTTGAACAGCGGCAGCAGGGCGCATCATCGCCGCACCATTCCCGGCATCCCTCCGCCCATTTTCGACATCATCTTTTGGAACTTGCCCATCTTTTTCATCATCTGCTGCATCTGCCCAAAACGGTTCAGCAGGTTATTGAGCTCAGAGACATTCACGCCGCTTCCCTTGGCGATGCGCACCCGCCGTTTCGCATTGAGAATCGTCGGGTTGCGCCGCTCCTGAAACGTCATCGCGCAAATCATTCCTTCCATGCGCTTGAATTCTTTTTCCTGTTTGCCGAGGTCTGCGCCTTTCAACATTTCTGAGCCGCCGGGCAACATCCCGACAACGCTTTCGAGCGAGCCGAGTTTTTTCATCTGGCGCAATTGCTCGAGAAAATCTTCGAGGGTGAACTGTCCCTTGCGCATCTTTTCTTCCATGCGCTTGGCATCGGCTTCATCCACGGCTTCTGCCGCGCGTTCGACCAGGCTGACCACGTCGCCCATGCCCAGAATGCGCGACGCCATGCGCTCGGGATGAAACGGCTCGAAGTCTTCTAGTTTTTCGCCAACGCCGCCGAACTTGATCGGCTTGCCGGTAACCGATTTCAAACTCAAGGCCGCGCCGCCGCGGGCATCGCCGTCCAGTTTCGTGAGAATGGCGCCCGTGATATTCAGCGCCTTATCGAAATGGCTGGCGACATTCACCGCTTCCTGTCCGGTCGCCGCATCGAGCACGAGCAGGATTTCCTGCGGCTTGATCAGGTCGCGCAGGCGCACCAGTTCCTGCACCAGCGGCTCGTCAATTTGCAGGCGGCCGGCAGTATCGAAAATCAACGTGTTGCGATTATTCTGACGGGCAAAATCAAAGGCGTTGCGCGCGATTTTCAAGACATCGGTTTCGCCGCGCATCACCAGCACCGGGATATCCAATTGTTTGCCGAGCGTCGCCAGCTGATCCATCGCCGCCGGTCGATAAACATCCGCCGCGACGAGCAAGGGCGTGCGTCCCTGTTTGTGCAAAAGGCGAGCGAGTTTACCGCTGGAAGTCGTTTTTCCCGAGCCGTGCAAACCCACCATCATCACGCAACTCGGATTGCCGGAAAGTTCCAGGGATTGGTTGGTCGAGCCGAGCAGCTCCACTAATTCGTCGTGGATGATTTTGATGATCTGCTGGCCGGGCTGAATGCTTTGGATCACTTCCTGGCCGAGCGCTTTTTCCTTCACGCGCTCGATGAAATCGCGAGCGACCTTGAAATTCACGTCCGCTTCCAGCAGCGCCATGCGCACTTCGCGCAAGGAATCGCCGACGTTGGTTTCGGAAATCTTGCCCAGGCCGCGCAAATTCTTGAAAGCGTTCTGCAACTTTTCACTAAGAGAATCGAACATGCCCGTAAGCTAACGTTTGCGGTTCAAAGTTCAAACAGAAGATGAGGAGCGAGAAAACGTTTCGGGCCGAATTTTCAGAAAAAGCTCACATTTCCCCGTTTCAGAATTGGTCGCGCTCCGAAGTGAAGATGGGCTTTTCCGGCAGCCGCGCGCGGGCGGATGGAGTTTGGCGCGTTCTTCTGACTTCGAGATTTGACAGTGCGGAGGTGTTTGGACATATTGCGCCGCTCAACGGCTGGTAGGTTACCCAAGTGGCCAACGGGGGCAGACTGTAAATCTGCTGGCTTACGCCTTCCTGAGTTCGAATCTCAGACCTACCACCACCTTTAAACACGGGGCTAAACCCCGTTTCACCCAATTTTTTCAATGGTTTTAGAGGTATCTCGGTTTTTCATCAGTGCGCTTTGCTGCTTCTGCCTTCTTTTGCGTTTCCTTCCAAACCGATGCTCAGAAAGCGTACAGAAAGCGTACAAGAAAAATAGGGGCGTTTTCTGCGCTGCGTTGCTCTCACCGCTGCATTTCTGATTCGTGCGCCTGAATCGAATTCGTTCGGCTGTTATTTACGATTCCAACCTCTGAGCGCTAAGGCATCGATCGCAAGTGGGGATTCTCGAAAATATACCGGGGCAAAAGCTGGGGATATGCCGAAGAACGTGACACGCGCCGGTTGACCGCTATGCTCCAGCCAAACACTGTATCGAACCATGACCGCAAAAAACTGGCTCCTGCGTCTTCTGCTTCTCAGCTTCATTTCGTCCGTCGCCGCGCTCGCCGCGCCCGCGCCGCTGTTCGACGGCAAATCATTCGACGGCTGCCCGAATCGCTCTCGCTCCTCCGCGAACGCGTGCAGGACGAGAACCCGCGCGTGCGGCTCGAAGCCGTGGTCGCCGCGAGCTACGTGCCGAAGGCGGAGGCGGTGGAAGTCGTCGCGGCGGCCGTGGATCGTCCGCGCGATCCGTTCCTCGATTACGCCATGCGCCAGAGCGCGCGCGCTTTGCAGCCGCGCTGGGCGACCGCGTTCGCAGCGAACCAGCTCAAGCTCGGCAGCGCGGCGCAGACAGATTATCTGAAGAAACTTCTCGGCACGCCGCCGAAGCAGGCGTCGCCGGGCGAGATGATTTACGAGATGGCCTGCCTGCCGTGCCATCAGCCGGAGGGCAAAGGTTTACCCGGCGTGTATCCGCCGCTGGCCGGCAGCGAATGGGTGCGCGGCGACGCGGCGCGGCTGATCAAGATCGTGCTGCATGGTTTGCAGGGACCGATCGCGGTTGGGGGTCAGAATTTCGGCGGTCCCGGCGCCGTGCCGATGCCCGCCATGGGCGGACTGACCGACGAGCAAATCGCCGACGTGCTCACCTTTGTGCGCGGAACGTTCGGCCCGAACGGTGCGCCGGTGAAAGCCGCCGAAGTGCAGGCCGCGCGCTCCGCCGCCGGTCCGCGGGAAACGCCCTGGACCGAACTGGAACTCAGCCTGCGATTGACCCAATAGTAAGAAACCCCATATCTGAATCGTGTTCCAAATCTCGTGCTGAGATTACAGAAAGCTCTACGTTATGAATGGGACAGCCTGCTCGAAAAATAATTTGTTTTGGCAATTCATCTACTTTGAAAATAACGGCGGATTCGACTCGCGGGCAGCCACACGAGCCGGCAAGTGGTTAATGCAGAGGCAGTCTGAGAACTGCTCATAAAATTCCTCGTTCACCCGGTTGGCTTCAAGTTCACGGATGATCTTCCTGCTCTGGACACGGCGTTCTCTTTGTGTCCGCTTAGGATCTCCAATCACCGGCCAGTAAAAGGCGAGTAGCGCATGGCTTTCTTCAGCGGGCAATTCGACTTCCCGCCCTTTGATCAACATTTCCACTGCGTCATATTCGCGCGTTCCCCGACGACCAGCTCTGCGGAAGCTGACCTCATCCACTCGGTCGCTGCCGTTCAAAGTCGCAATGCTCGCCTCATCCCAGGCCGCGTGGACCACCCGGAAGCCGGACATTTCCAAGTAGAGCGGCAGTGTCAGAAACCATGCCAGATAATCACCCCATTCCCCCGCGTGATCAATGGTCACGGTTTCCTACACTTCGCGGGGTCAGCCCCAAAGGGACGCGATAGGCGATGGCCAACCGGCCGGATTCGACCTTTACGGTCCACAGGGTTACGGACATATTCGGAATCAATGAAGCCAGCACGATTGAAACTCTCGCCCTTTCTTCTCCTGAAACGCTCAGCCAATGTTTCTGCTGCCTCAATCCTCCTCTTTTCCGGCTTCGCGATCCTTCCGTTTACGCAACGGGCGGAAGCATCGCCGCAGGGGGCTTATGCCAATCCCGCGATGCGCAAACTCTGGAAACCGGTCGCCGACGAACCTTACGCGCAGGAAATCGGTGAAAAGATCGTCACGGAAAAACCGGCCACGTCCATCGCAGTTCGCAAGGGCTCGGTTTATGTCGTCGTGGGCGGAACGCTCAAGCTGTTGCGCGACGGCGCGTTGATCGATGCCCCGAGTGCTCCGTCCGGAATCAAACGGCTCCGGTCGCTTGGCGGGGCGGTTTGGGCTGCGGCAGAGAAAGGAACGTTTCGCCTTGCTGGCGACACCTGGGAGCGCATTGACGAACGGCCGTTTACCGATGCCTGCCTCCATCTGGGCCAGGTTTATGTCGCGACGCCCGATAGTATTTTTCGCTTTGAGGGCGGGAAGCTGGTTGATATCCGGCCCGCCGAAGGGTGGAGGTCCACCGACACGACTTTGATTGCGGAAGACTTCAGCCAGGTCCTGCCCGATCCCGTGCAGATCGGGCCGGTGGAGCGAATTGCGTCCTATAGCGGAACGCTCTACCTGCTGCGCCCCGGCGGCCTGGCTTTGCTGGAAGGAAAAACCTTCGTGCCGGACCCGGCGGACTGGGGAGCGCTCCCGTCCCAGGGCACGCGCGACCTGCTCTCGCTGGGCAGCCGGATCTATGTGGCGACGGACCGTGGCGTGGGGGTTTTGCGCGGCATGGCGCTAACAACCCTGCGCGGGGTTGATGGCCTGCCCTACGAGGACACGACGTGTCTGGCGGAGGGCTTTGACGGCGACGTGTGGATAGGCACATCCCGCGGTGCGATTCGAAAGACGGAAAACGAGTATCACTACTTTGGCGCGCAACATTGGCTGCCGGGCGATCGCGTGCAGGACATCGCGGTCGACCAACGGGCGGTTTACATCGCGACGGATGGGGGGCTGGGGATCATTCGCTACGAGCCCTACACGCTGGCGAAAAAAGCGGCTTTCTTCGAACGCGAGTTGGACGAGTGGGGATTCAAGCGGCTTGGTTTCATTCACAAACTCTACTGGTCAGGCGATCGCGATGGATGGTTGCGTGAGGTTAGCGACAATGACGGCGGGAATACCGCGCATTACCTGGCAGCGATGACTTTCAAATACGCCGCGACAGGCGACGACAACGCCCGCCAGGAAGCCGTCGAGGCCTTCAAGTCCATGGTCTGGCTGGATGACATTACACCCAAGCCCGGATTCATCGCACGCGCCGTCTGGTCAGTCAAAGGGGACAAGGGAGAGCGGTCAACCCGGGGGTCGGGCGGGTTGCCGGCCAAATGGTATCCGACCAAAGATGGAGATTGGTTTTGGAAAGGCGACACCTCCAGCGATGAAGTCAACGGGCACTATTTTGCCGTCAGCCTCTTCCACGACCTGGCAGCCAAGGGTGCCGAAAAAGATCGCGCGGCCAGGCACATTGCCAACATCACCTCCCATATAATCGACAACGGCTGGGTGCTTCGCGACATGGATGGCAAGCCCACGCGCTGGGGACGCTGGGATCCCGAATACCTGCAGCGGCCTTACGGGTATGAATCACGCGGCCTGAACGGCATGGAGGCGCAGAGCTACGTGCAGGCCGCTTACGCGCTGACGGGCGACGCAAAATTTCAAGCGGGCCTGGAGCAACTTCTCAAATGGCGCTACCACACCTATACCGTCCGGCAGAAAGTCACCTTTCCGCCAGACTCGGTGGTGACCTGGGACGACGAACTGGCATTTTGGTGCTACTACACGCTGCTCACCTATGCCCACGATCCGGAACTGCGATCCATTTATTTGCGCAGCCTGGAGCGGAGCTGGGAGATCCAACGCCTTCAGCAATTGCCGTTCTTCAACTTTGTCTATGGCGCCTTTACCGGCAACGACTGCGAAGCGCCGCAAGCAGTCCAGCATCTCCGGGAATGGTCATTGGACCTGGTGAATCACAACTACCACAACTCGCATCGGAGCGACCTCGCTCCCCAGCGCGGCTACACACCCTACGGCGGCGGCACGCGCGCGATCTCGCCACGCGAGTCGGAGTCCAAATGGGGCAGCCGCAGCAGCCTGCAATATGATGGCGGCGAGAACAGTCGCGGTGTCACGCCGCCGATCGGATGGTTGGAGGATTACTGGATGGGTCGATATTACGGGTTCATTGAACAGCCAAAGGCAAAGGATGAGAACCTAACCACGGTGAAATCCCGCCCGGCGAAACGCCGCGGCGCCGCGCCTTACGCTGGACCACCCCGTCCGCCTGGGAAACTGAGCGGCGTTTTTTAGGTGAGCTTCCGGCTGCCGGGTTATTGCGGGCCAGCCGGCCGGAGAAAGACTTCCGCTGCCTGAATATTCATGGGCTTCTCATTTGCGCTAACCAGCTTTAGCTCGTGAGCCTGGGTCGTCTGCAATGCCTGGGCAGGGATGCGATAAGTGAGTTCTGTGAACACACGATTGGTGGCGGCTGCGTTCACGAAATCGCACCTAACGCCGTTTACAAAAGCCGAAGGCGAGTTTTCCGGTGTAGGCACCGCTGGTTTTTCCGTCGAGCTGGCATCAGGCGCGGGAGAGGCCAGCCGGATGATGAGATCGTAAATCCAACCCTTGGCCGGCGCGGGACCCAGTTTCATTGAAAGGACGATTTTTTGACCGATCGCTGGCAGGGGCGCCTTGTAAGATTCACCTGGGCCGGTGATATCCCGATAGGTGATTCCCACTCGCCGCGGCAACTTGCTCAAAAAATCGAGCGAGGTCATCGACCGGAGCATGCTCTGGTAAACGGATGGGGAAAACGTTGGTGGAAAGTAGTTAAACAGATAGACGGCGTCCGCTCCCTCTGACAAAACGAGCGTGGCGGCTCCCAAGGCAAGTTCCGGTGAAACTTGTGACGGCGAACCACTCGGAACGGGCCGATAAAGAATCTCCAGGCCGCCGACGAGAGTTACGTTGGCTTTTCCCAATAGCTGGCGCCATTGCGCGATGGGTAGATCGTATTCCAATGTGGCCCATCGTGGAGTGACCACCAGTAGGTCAACGAGCCCTTCATTGGCCCAGCTAACCGCATCCAATCCCATCGCTTTCGCGGTCTCCGGCCGAGATGGCACCCGGACTCCGAGGCGAATGGGATGCCCGCGCTTGGCCGCGGCAGCCTGAACCCGCTGACGCACTTGCCGCAACCACTCCGTCAGGATGACGGTGCCGGGAGCTTCCTCTTTGGCACTGAAAAGATACGGCTCCCGCATGAAATCCAGCTCCAGCCCATCCAGGTCGTAGCGGTCCAAGGTTTCCTGGACCAGAGCTAGATAAAACTCGCGGACTTCCGGAAGTGCATAATCAAGGCAAGTGGCAAAATACCCCGGGCTGTTCTTGCGCTGCAGTTGGGGGTTGTCCCTCCAGAACCCTCCGTGGAATGGGTGATTGGGAATGTCGTTATAGTGACAATCGTTCATCCGCAGGCTGATCCAAGGCGAGATGTTTCGAAACCGGCAGCGCTGAATCACCCGACCCGGGTAGTCAACGCCTTGCTGGTGGACTTTGAGCATGTTGCCAATCCCCTTGCGATACGCCGGGATCTCTCCCTTCGGAATCGACGATAGGAACGGCTGGTCATCCGGACCGTCCGGGGCGTAACCATCCCAGAAGGCATCCCACACCCGGCTTCGATAGTTGGTGCGGCGCGCGTTCGAATTGCAAAGGAACACCGTCACCCCCGCATTGGCAATCTCGTCAACGTAACGATCAATGGCCTCCCCTGCCTGACCCGGTGGAACGTCGCGCGTCCAAAAGAAATCCGTGCAGTCTTGATTGTAATACAGCTGTTTCTCGGGACGTGCCTGAACGAGATGGGGGAGTAGCATCCACAATAAAAAGAAAAAGGAGAGGCCTGCTCTGTCGAGAAAGGATGGGAAGGTCGCGGTGCGGCAAGGATTTGTTTTCATCGTTCGAGCAATGTTATTCGACTCATGTTTCGCCAAAGAATTTTTGCGCGCATTCCTTCGGAGGAGCGAAGGCAAAGAGGCCGGCGAACCTCATGGTGAATGCTCCAAAAGCTAGCGACCCGTGGCCGGTGCTTCAAGGGTATTCACGCCGCACCAGTCTTGAGTTTTGCGTGCCCATTCGTTTGTGGTGTTTAGAAAAGGCCGAGGCCATGCTTGGCCAGCTCCACCCGGCAGTCTGCCCGGAGCTGGCATTGACTTGCCTGGCACTTCGTTGAAGATTGCATGTATCACGAGATAGGCATGCTGTTTTGAGACTTCAACAGGTTCCGGCTGTTCCCGGAACGAAAGACAGATTCCCATCTCAATAACCAGGACTGAAAGCATTATGAAAAATCTGATGTGGCGTTTGTGTTTAATGGCAGCGTTCGCTGGGTTGGCGTGGTTTGGCCGGGCCACCCCGGCATGCGGGGCGGAAGATCGCGCGGATGGCACGGACCGCATGGAACGGTTGGAGCGGCGCGTCAATGAAATGGCCGAGCGCCAGCAACAAATGATGGGCAACATGGGAGGGCAAATGGAACGGCAGGGACGTCAGGGAATGATGGGCCGCCAGGGCAGCGAGAATTTTCGCCCGCCGATGGCACGCCAGGGGAACGACGGGATCCTCCCACCGATGACAGGCCCGGGCGGACCCAAAGCGGTCAGCCCTCACCCCGCTGAAGCGAGACACATGAAGGGGTTGCATGACCTTCTGGGCTTGCTCTTCCTGATTGGAATTATCACCAACATCCTTTTGGCCATCTGGATTTTCACCGACATTCGCAGGCGCGGTGAAGGCTCGGGCATTTTCATCGCGATGGCTCTGGTGGCGGGGATTCCGGTAGCGCTGATCTACGCACTGACGAGGCTCGGTGATAAAAAGACCCAACCTTGACCGGCGGCTGCCGGCGGCGATTTGAAGCGACGGAGGGCGGCGTGGCTTGCCTTTCGGGAATCCTTTTTCTAGCCTCAGCTATGCTAATCAAATTGCGCAAGCCTCTCCAAGTAGTGACCGCCACCGTCGTCGTGGCTGCAAGTTTTCTCTGCGTCGTTCAGGGTCGGGGTGCTGAAACCAAGAGCAAGCTGGAAAGCGATCCGCAAGGCTGGATGGATATTCTTCCGCCCGCTGACCTGAAAGGCTGGTATCGCGTTTCCGTGCCGCCCGCCGGTCAATTGGGCCGGGAGCAGTGGCACGTGGATACCGAGAATAAGGTTTTGATCTGCGACGGTGACGGTGGGCATGACATGCTGCTATTGGACAAGGAAATCGGTGATGCCGTTTTTCACCTCGAATTCCGCTACACCAAGATTGAGGGTAAAACGGGTTACAACAGCGGCGCTTACGTCCGGAATTCCAAGAACGGCGCGATCTGGCATCAGGCTCAATTCGGCGATGCCAAGGACGGCTTCCTGTTTGGCCAGACGCCGGGAGCGGACGGTCAGAAGAAATCGTTTAATTTGAAAAAGCAGGTCACGGACATGCGGGTGAAGCCGGCGGGCGAATGGAACACGCTCGAAGTCACTGCGGCGGGCAAGATTTTGACGCTCTGGGTCAATGGCGCGGTGACCTGCCAGTTTGAGGATTGCGGATCGGAGAAGGGTTACCTCGGCTTGGAGGGCGAAGGCTACCGCATTGAGTTTCGCAATTTGAAGTTGAAAGCGCTGCGCTGAGTCGCGTTCCCCTGCGGTGAAGGTGCGTGACGGTCCGTCGCCTCCTTCGCCAGGTCCATTCAAACCAATCTCGCGGACGGGGGAATCTCGCAAGGGAACCTGCTCAGGACGCCGCTTGACGCATCGCCGCTTGACGCCAAAAAAGGCGGGGCGCACGATTCTCAAATGTCCATCGATGAAAATCGTCTCTCCCGCTCTCACGCCGTTCAGGCAGCCGTTGGTATTTTATCGGTCTTCATCTTCACCGCCAGCGCAGCCGAGACGCGGCGCGGTCCGGAGTTCCCGGATGAACTGGTGCATTTTGAACCCGACACCAAGGAAGTTGTCTTTGCCGGGACGGACAAGGATACGTGGGACCGGAAGATTCGTGAGCGAAGCTACATTCTCCACGAAGGAAAGGACTGGCGCATATGGTATAACGGCTACAACGACAGCCGAACGCCGACCCACTTTCTCGGCTATGCCAGGTCGAAGGATGGCCGGCAATGGGTGCGGGCCAGTGATGAGCCGATCTATGACAAGGGGTGGATCGAAGACATCTGCGTGGTCAAGCACGCGGGGGCCTACTACATGTTCTCTGAAGGTCGCGATGATATCACCCATCTGCTCAAGTCCAAGGACGGCCGACAATGGACGGAGCAAGGCAACCTCGACATTCGTAAAGTGGATGGAAGCCCGATCGCTCCCGGTCCCTATGGCACGCCTTCGGCCTGGATAGAGAACGGCGAGTGGTATCTTTTTTACGAACGCAATGACGCGGCAGTGTGGCTGGCAAAATCCAGGGATCTCAAGACGTGGACTAACGTCCAGGACGAGCCGGTTTTGAAGTGCGGTCCAGAACCTTACGATCGCTATGCCGTGGCCTTCGATCAGGTGATCAAATACCAGGGCCGCTATTACGCCTATTACCACGCCTCGGCGCATCCGAAGTGGCATGAGTGGAGCACGAACCTGGCTGTCTCCACCGACTTGGTGCATTGGAAGAAGTATCCCGGTAATCCAATACTGCCGGTGGATCCGATCGATCCCAAGCGTAGCAGCGCCTACCTCGTGCAGGATGGCAATCGCTTCCGCCTGTATGCCACGCATCCGGATGTAAGGATCTTTATTTCGAAGAAGGCGAAGGCGGTCGGGGAATGAAGAGACCGCTTTTGTCGCGAGCCGGTGGTTGGTAATTCAGGATAGCTCTCGTCTGACTTGCAAGTGGACCCAAAGCGGAGTGGCGCTATTTTTCGGCCTTCAGTCGCAGTTGCCGTCGTGTCATGCTGCGGACATGGCAAATGATGCGAAATCAAAACCCAAGGCGTCGGCGGTGGCTCAGGGGAGTGGGTTGCAGGGCAGCCCGGCGCGGGTGAAGGCCCTTCTCTTGCACATTGCTGTGCTCTTTGTTTTCGCGCTGGCGGCGGGCGCTGCGGAAAAGAAACGGCTCATCGAGTTTGGCTGGGACGAACCGGACACGGCGTTCATGCGGAAACATATTTTCGAAATGGAGAAGACCCCCTTTGACGGTTGTGTCTATACGGTCAATTACACCACGGCGAATGGCGTCAGCGGGAGCTTCATGAAAGAGGCGTGGGGCACCCGGGCTTTCACCGATGCTGAATTGAAACCGGCCCTCGATGATTTAAGGGCCACGCCTTTCCGAAAGCTGACGTGCAATTTTCTGCGGTTCAACGTCACGCCCGGAAACGTGGATTGGTTCGATGATTTTTCCGCAATTCTGCAAAACGCACGGCTCGCGGCGCGGGTCGCGCGCGCGGGTAAAAGTAAAGGCATCCTATTCGACATCGAGCATTATGCGACGCCGCTTTTTCATTACCGCAAGCAGCGTGATTCCGCGACCAAATCATGGGAGCTCTATGCTGCGCAGTCGCGCCTGCGCGGACGCGAAGTGATGACGGCGTTTCAGGCGGAATTTCCAGAGGTGATCGTTTTTCTCACCTTCGGTTACAGCCAGCCGTGGGCGGGATCGGACAATGGGAAAAAGTCGCTGGCCGACGTTGAATACGGCCTGCTTGCCCCCTTTCTCGATGGAATGGTCGAGGTCAGCACGCGCCGCCATAACATCATCGAAGGCGGCGAGATCGCTTACTCATTTAGGGAGACAAACAAATTCCTGAGACATTACAAGGTGATGAAGGAGAACCTGCTTCCGATTGTTGCCAATGAAAGAAAATATCACTCGGCGGTTTCCATCGGGTTCGGAATCTGGATGGACTATGACTGGCGCAAAAAAGGCTGGGACGCCCGCGACGTGGCGAAAAATTTTTACACGCCGGAACAGTTCGAGGCCAGCGTTCGCGAGGCGCTGAACGTTGCGGACGATTATGTCTGGATCTACACGGAGCAAGCGCGCTGGTGGACGCCGGAAGGAAAACCAACCGCTCTGCCAGATTCCTACGCGGAGTCCCTTCAGCGGGCCAGGGAATTTCGCTAAGTAATCTCGCGCCCGACAACCAGGGATTCAATCGTGATGGCACTTCTGAAGATAAACCACTTCACCCGCCGGGAGCGGTAGGTCCTTGGGTAGTCCTTTATTTACGTTGATGATCGTAAAGGCTCTTCAGTGCGAGCGTAATTACTACACCCTGACGGACGCCTCCAAAGTGGTTGCTGAGCCACTTGATTAGCTTCAAATCCTTTGCCGAAAACTGTATTGATGTTTTCCTCATAACGTAGGGTTAAACCGCAGCCAAGGACTGAACCTTACAATAAAGTGAAAGAATTTTTATGCGGGCGGACGTGCGCTTCAGCGTTTTGGATTGCGCGGGGGAGAGCAGGGTTACGCCGCTTTGGGTGCGGTTTTTAAGGCGCTGAACGTTGCAGGCGAATATGTCTGGATCTACACGGAGCAAGCGCGCTGGTGGACGCCGGAAGGAAAACCAACCGCTCTGCCAGATTCCTACGTGGAGTCCCTTCAGCGGTCGCGGTCGAGATTCGTTAAGTGACCTGAACCTGACAGGCTGGGGAGTGAAGCGGGGTGGAATTTCCTAAATCAATTCTCCTTTTTGGCGATCGGACGCGATCCAAAAGCGCCCGTTCATTTATGCTGCTGATCATAAAGGCTCTTCAGTGCGAGCGTAACCACGGCGCCCTGACGGACGCCTCCAAAGTGGTTGCTGAGCCATTTGATCAGCTTCAAGTCCTTTTCCGAAAACTGAATCGATGTTTTTTTCATAATTTCCCGCCCTCAGCCCTTTTGCTGGAATTCTTCAAAAGTTTTTCCACCTGCGAACTGACTTTAGATCATCAGAAGTGATGATGGAAAGGACTTTCCATCGCCTCCCTGAACTGCCTTTCATCTAGCAGCGTGAATGCGGTGTTCTCACCACTTCAAATGGTCTCGGGAATCTGGAATCGTAGCGTGGTGTGCTGGCATTTGGTATTCAGCATTTCCGAAGGCGAACGATGAAATTTAAAATGCCGCAAATGAGTTGCCGCTTGATCGCGGTATTGGGATCTACGGCACATCGCCGCAGGTTCATGAACAAGCCGTCGAGCCGAACGACCCAAACCCATTTTCGACTGGATACGGCAAGCCGTTTTTAATTTTTCCCGATGCGATAGAGATGGCTGTCCGTCCGCAAATAGAGGGTTCGGTCCACGATGGCGGGCGTCGCTATGGCTTCGTTCGGTAGCACATTTTCCGCAATTTTTTCGAATCGCTTGCCTGCTTTGATCACGGTGCTTTTTCCGTCTTTGCCAAAGAAATAAACGCGACCCTCGGCGAGCAACGGTGACGCGAGGTGTTGTCCACCTAACCGTTCCTGCCAATAGACTTCGCCGTTCGCGGCATCAGCGCAATTCGCCATGCCGTCATCGGAAACCCAATAAATTTCGTTGCCCGACATGACGGGAGAAGACATGACCGGAACCTGCTTCGTTGTTTTCCAGGCGACATGCGTGCTGGTCACATCGCCCGAGCCATCAGCACGGACCGCAAAGAGTTGCGCCTTCATGCAGCCGGTGCTGAAGAATACCATCCCGTGACCGTAAACCGGGCAGGAACCGATCGAGAATCCCACGCCATGCCGCGCGCGCCAGAGCTCCTTGCCGGTGGCTGGATCGTAGGAGACAACCCAGTGCGCGGCGGGCGAGATCAATTGGGTTTCGCCATTCGTTGGCACCAGCAAAGGCGTGACAAATGACTTCTTGAGATTGGGGCTGGAGGCTTCGATGGGTGGCCGATCGGTTTTCCAGACGGCTTTTCCGGTTTTTTTGTCCAACGCCGTGACGTATTGCGCCTCTCTTCCATCGCGGACGAGGATCAGCAGGTTCCTGTAAACGACGGGCGAACTGCCGGGACCGACCTGATGATCGGACGGCACCTTGGTTTTCCAAATTATTTTACCTGTCTTGGTATCGAGGCAAGCCGTGCCGAAGGTTCCGAAGTCGCAATAAATCCGGCCCGGCTCCACGACCGGAGTAGGCGTCGCCCAACTGTTGAACCAATGGACGGGGTCTGGTTTATCAATGTCAAACAGTCGCGTGCGCCAGAGAATTTTGCCGCTGTCGCGAGCGAGACAAACCGTTTCCAGAGAAACGTGCTCAGCGGTTTGCATGTCGTCGCCGCCAATCGGAACGTGGCGGACGTCTTGTTCAAGGGCAGTCGTCAGCCAGATCCGGTCGCCGATGATGACGGGGGAAGAGCGACCGCGGCCGGGCACAGCGGATTTCCAGACGACGTTGTTGGTTTCTGCCCAGGTTACAGGGACATTGCGGGCGGCGGTGGAGCCATCGCCATGCGGCCCTCGAAATTGCGGCCAGTTCAATTCTGCCGCCGTGGTGGTTTGGGCCAGTAATGCCGCGAGCATCGCCGATTGAAAAAAGCGCATGGTCCATTAATAACGCGATCCCCCGCGCGAGTCCATCCTTGGAAAGGGCCGCCGCTTCGATGGCTTGATTGAATTTCCGGCAAAACTATTTCTTCCGCACGCTGCTTCGTTCTTTCAACCAATTGAAATCCGTCAGCGGCGTGGCCTCGAACGTGCCGCCTGCGCCGCCGTTCTGCGCCGTTCTTTTCGTATCCTCGAGCGCCCATCGATGGCTTTCCACGTGGCCATCAGCGAAGGAGAGGTTGGCCGCGCCGTTGTGATAGGAGGCTGGAAGGTTTCCCCAGCGGGTTTCGTCCCAGCGATTCATGAAAAAGCCGTCGTTGATCGTGTCCGGGTGTTCATCGAGAAAGACATAAATGCTGGCGGGATGGGAGATATCGGACGACCGGAAGAATTGGATGAGCTGAGGATTGAAGCGGTTCGTCAATTCGCCGGGATCGCCCACGAGCGAGTTCATCGAGAAACTGCGGATGCGCGGGCCGTTCGCGGCGATGGATTGGTCTGACGGACATTTGAAAACGGCCGTGTTTTTCTGGAGCAACGGAGCAAGTTTTCCGGTGGTCAACGTGGCGAGGTTCGTGTTCCCATCGCTATCCAGCCAGTTTTCTAAGTTGTTAACCCAGTTCTGTTGGAGTTTGGCGGTTTCCTGGAGCCCATGATTGTTGACCAGCAGATTTGAATTTTCATCGGCATACAGCGCCCAGGCGACCGAGAGCTGCTTAATATTGTTCGCGCAGCCAATTCCCTGCGCCTTGAGCTTTGCTTTGCCAAGGGTCGGCAACAAAAGCCCGGCCAAAATGGCAATGATCGCAATTACCACCAGGACTTCGATCAAGGTGAAGCCGGCAGCGCGCGCTTCCAGTGCGGAGGATTGATTTTCGCCCACGTTCATTGCTGCAACTTTATGCCTGGGCCAGAAGGAGCGCAGCAATTTTCAAATCTTTCGCACGGGTGGCTTTCGTTGAAGGTTGGCACCGGGCAAATCAGATGAAGGTGAGCAAATGCGGGCTGGCCAGGTGGGGGACGGCGTTGAAGGCCACCAGCGAAAAGCGGCCGGGCGAGAAAAGAAATTCGGTGTAGGAGGCGTTGCGGACAACCCAGCTCAACTCCAGGGTTTTTTCGTCATGAAGGTTCATCGCCAGCCCCATCGCGGCCGCCACGGGACCGCCGGAGCTGAACACGGCGACTCGCTTTTGACTACCGGCAACCGCCGTCATTTTCGCCAGGCCACGGCCGATCCGGTCGCGAAACTCGTGCCACGCTTCGAGGTCGGGCAGGTCCAATTCGCGGCGAACCCACAGCCGCGTCACCTTTTGAAAAAGCCGGAGGTAATCGCGCTGTGCGGTATAGGAATCGCGGCGCAGGTTCTGCCGCATCTCCCGGATCACTGGGTCGCGTTGCATCAAATCCGGCAGCGACCGGGTGAGAACATCCTGCCCGCAATGCTCATCCAGCTCCGGCAGTTGAATCGGCTCCGGCCAGTGCAGGCCGCGTTCGCGATAAACCTCGGCGACGGCATCGTGGGTTTGCTGATGGCGTCGGCGCGGGCCGACGTAAGCGCAGTCGAAGACGAGTTTCTGTTGGGCCCAATGCAGCGCGAGCTCGCGAGATTGTTCGACGCCGCGCGGCGAGAGTTGATCGTAATCAGCGGCGTGAAAAGAGGCTTGTCCGTGCCGAACAAAATACAGAAGGCTCATCGTGGTCGGCCTATTCGGCGACGATTCCTCCATCCATCACCAGCGAATGTCCGGTGATGAACGCCGCGGCATCCGAGAAAAGATAAATCGCCGCCTGCGCAATTTCTTCCGCCGTGCCCAATCGTTGCAGCGGAACGCGCGCGATTAATTTTGCTTCGAGGTCCGGTTTTTTTTCCAACATTCGATCGAGCATCGGCGTGCGCGTGTAAGCCGGGCAGATGGCGTTCACGCGAATCCCCGCCTTGGCGTAATCGATCGCCGCCGTTTTGGTCAGGCCGATCACGCCATGCTTGCTCGCGGTATAAGCGGCATGACCGGGAAAACCAGTGACGCCCGCAACGGACGACATATTCACGATGGCACCCGAGCCCTGCTTCACCATCACCGGGAGCTGATATTTCAAACAAAGAAAAACGCCGGTCAGATTCAAGTTGATGACCTGGTTCCAGATCTCCTCGGGATAATCGGCGGCGCGGGCCCGCACGCCGTCGATGCCCGCGTTGTTCAATGCAAAATCAAGGCGACCAAATTCGCTCACGGTGGCCGCGACCATTGCTTCAACCTCGCTGGATTTGGTGACGTCGGCCTTCACGAAAATCGCCTGCCCGCCCGCCGCGGTGATCATTTGGACCGTGGCTTCACCTTCGCCCGCCGCAATGTCCGATACGACGACCCGCGCGCCCTCGTTGGCGAGTGCGACTGCGGAAATCCGACCTAAACCCGAAGCGCCGCCGGTCACTAATGCCACCTTGCCTGAGAATTGTTTCGTCATGATGAAGGAATTCCGTCGAGCGTAGCGGAATACCGATCAAAGCAAAGTGCCAACTAAGGCAGCTCTGATCGCCCTCTTACACGTTTGGCTCTGATGATTTTGCAATGTCGGAGCGGGCGGAATTGTTTTTGAAGTTGCCGATCACAGGTTAGGACAGGCCCGTGATGCGCTTTTTCTCAATGGCCAGGCACGCGGTCTGGCTCCCGGCGCGAACGAGGTGAATTAAATCGGCGAAGCGCGCGTCCTGCGTCACGCCCATTTTGTAGCGCGCGTAAATCTGCTGCACGATCACCGCGATTTTGAATAAACCGTAGGCATAGTAGAAAACGCCGTCGCACACGGTGCGTCCGCTTTGATTGAGGTAGCGCGCGAGCAATTCTTCGCGGTTCAAATTCCCCGGCAGCGTTGTCACGCCAAACGATTGTCGCTGCCACTCATCGGGATCGTCGGCATCAACCCAGTAACCGAGCGTCGAACCGAGGTCCATGAGCGGGTCGCCGATGGTGGCCATTTCCCAGTCGAGCACGGCTTTGATTTGCGCGATGTCGTCGGGATCAAGCACAAGGTTGTCGTATTTGTAATCGTTGTGGATGAGACAACCGCCTGCGTCCGGCGGTTTGTTTTCGGCGAGCCAGACGGCCGCCCGGTCCATCGCGGGAATGTCATCGGTGCGCGCATTTTGATAACGCTTGATCCAGCCTTCCACCTGGCGGGCGACGTAGCCTTCGGGCCGCCCCAATTCCCCGAGGCCGGCAGCGACGTAATCCGCGCCGTGGATCGCCGCGAGGTTATCGACAAAATGTTCGGAGATGCGCCGCATCAACGGCGGCGTCAACGCGAGCCCCTCCGGCGGTTTCTTGCGCAGGATGATTCCCTGGACCCGTTCCATGATGTAAAACGGCGCGCCCAAAACCGATTCATCGGCGCAGTAGGCGAGCGGTTGCGGAACTCTTGGATAAACGGAAACGAGATGCGACAGGATGCGATATTCGCGACCCATGTCGTGGGCGGTTTTGATTTTCGCGCCAAACGGTGGACGTCGCAAAACGAGTTCGCGTCCTCCCGCGCGCAGCAAATAGGTCAGGTTGGAATAGCCTTTGGCGAACTGCGAGATTTCCAAGGCGCCGCTCAAATCGGGCAGCGTTTGCCGCAGGTAAATTTCCAATTTGGCGCGGTCAAGTTCTTCTCCCGGTCGCGTCGCCTGCGGTTGATCGAGCAAAGCGGTTGGCATTTTTTGGCCGGGTTAAATCGAGATGCTGCAACCCTGTTTTTTCAAATGAATGCGGGCCACCACGGATTTGTGCACTTCGTCCGGCCCGTCGTAAATGCGCGCCGCCCGCTCGTGCCGATACCAATGCGAAAGCACGAGATCATCGGTCATACCCAGCGCGCCATGGGTTTGGATGGAGCGATCGAGAACCTTTTGCAGCACGTTCGCCACGTAAAATTTAATGATGGAAATTTCCTCACGCGCGGCACGGCTGCCTTCGTGTTCGATTTTCTCGGCGGCTTGCATTACCAGCAATCTCGATGCGTTGATTTCGGCGCGGCTTTCCGCAATCCACTCCTGGACGATTTGCCGGGTGCCCAGCGGTTTTCCCGGCGCAAGCAAACGGGTCGCCGCGCGATGACACATCATTTCAAAAGCGCGTTCGCAAATTCCAATCCATCGCATGCAATGATGAATCCGCCCCGGCCCGAGGCGTTGTTGTGCGATCTCGAATCCCTTGCCTTCTTCGCCCAATAAATTTTTTTGCGGCACGCGGCAGTTCTCGTAATGAATTTCTGAGTGGCTGACGTAATCCTCGCCCGCGCCGCCCATGATCGAAGTGTTGCACACGCGATTAAACCCCGGCGTATTCGTCGGCACAATAATCTGGCTGGTGCGAGCGTAGGGGCTTTCGGCATCCGGATTGGTGATCGCCATCACGATGGCGAAGGCTGCGCCATCGGCGGCGGACGTGAACCACTTGCGCCCATCGATGACGTAATCGTCGCCGTCTTTGCGCGCCTGCGTTTCCATCCACGCCGGATTGCTTCCGGCAAAATCGGGTTCGGTCATCGAAAAACAACTGCGGATCTCGCCGCGGGTCAGAGGAATGAGCCAGGCGGCCTTCTGTTCCTCGGTTCCATAAGCCATCAACACTTCCATGTTGCCGATATCCGGCGCCTGGCAGTTGAAAAGATAGTGACCGAGGGGACTGCGGCCAAGGGCTTCGCTGATGCGTGCAAATTCCGGCAACGAGAAACCTTGCCCGCCCAGTTCTTTGGGCAGATGCGGCGCCCAGAGCCCCAGCGCCTTGACGCTTTTCCGCTTGGCTTCGAGCTGCGGCAACAGCTCGCGGAAAGGGCGATGCAGGAAATCTTCTTCCAACGGCAAGACTTCGTCGCGAACGAACGCCTGAATCTTTTCGAGGGCACAATTCAACGGTTCACTGGTCATAAGCATGGCATCGGGATTAGTGGAGCGGGCAAAAACTAAACCTGCGTCTGGCTGGATTCGAGGAAATTAATTTCAACTCGCGCGCTGTTAAAATTCCCGGAGCGGTTGATTGGAATGGAATCGCTCCAGGTGCGCATCGATTTGTTCGACCAACTTGGACTGCCCCAACTTGACGGCCAGTTTCTTCGACTGCTCCGAGGCTTGAATGGCTTCGGCAAATTGGCCGGCCTCGGCGAGCGCCGCGGCCAAGGTGTCGAGATAAACAGGGTTTTCGTAGCGGACCAGCTCGCATGCGCGACCAGCCAATTGGACCGCCTCCTTGCCATTGCGGATTTGCGGATCGTTGCTTGCAGCCAAAATGCGGGCGAGAAAATTCAACGGCGCAGGCCAGCCAGGCTTCAATCGAGCTGCAGTGCGGAGATGCTCGATGGAGGCGGGAAGCTGCTTCCGGCCGGCAAGGAGAATGCCCGATTGAAAGTGCGCCTGTTCGTTGGCGGGATCGAGCCGGATTACCTCGAGAAATTGCGGCAGTGCTTCAGCTTTGCCCTGCTTGAGGAGAAACACTGCAAAGTTGAAATGCGCCTCGCCGTGGTCGGGGTTGAGCCGAATGGCTTCGCGAAAATGCAGTTCGACCTCCTGCGCGGTTCCCGATGTTTGCAAGACCACCGCGAGGTTGTTGTGTGCCTGCGCGTCATTCGGATTCGCCTTCAGCGCGGCCTGATAATGAGTGATCGCTTCCGTCGTCTCGCCGATTCGCGCGAGTGCATTGGCGAGATTGTAATGGGTTTCGCCGTGGTCGGGCTTCACCTTGAGCGCGGCGCGATAATGCTGGATCGATTCAGCCACCCGGCCCTGCCGGCCAAGCACCACGCCGAGATTGGTGTGCGCCGTAAAATTATTTTTCGTGACCGCCAAAGCCCTTTCGAAAATGGTGACGGCATTTTGCCAGTATTGAACCTGAGCGCGGGTGGCCATGACGCAGGCAAAGACCGCGAGCGCGGAGAGAATGAACGCAACTTGCCTTCCAGCTTTCTGGAGAAGCTCCTGCATTCCCCAAACCAAGGCGATGAACAGCCCGATGAGCGGCACGTAGGAATAGCGATCGGCCATCGACTGCACGCCCACTTGCACGATGCCGATGACCGGGACGAGCGTTCCGAGAAACCAAAACCAGCCCACTGCGAAATAGGGGCGGCGCGCGGCGGTGCGAATGGCCAGAAATGTGATGGCTAGGAGGAAAACGGCCGCGCTCAACGTTTGCCACAGGTTCCATTGTTGGAGCGGATAGAGTAGCGCGAGGTCAAGGGGCCAGATTGTTTTCCCGAGGTAGCGGCAGTAGGAAACCAGCGCGTTGGCGACGCGCGGGAGCAGGGAAAGATGCACGAGCGACGAGACCGCGCCTCCTTCTTTTTGGACGAAAAAAGTAACAAAACTGGAAAGAAGGGAGAGCGCGAAGAATGGGAGTTTCTCGGAAAGAATCAGGCGATTGATTTTCAGTGGCGGAAATTGAATTCGTCGCAGCGGCCAAAAATCGAGGAGGAGCAGTAAGAACGGCAGGGTGACAAGCATTGGTTTTGACATCAAGCCGAGTGCGAAAAAGGCGAGTGCGAGGAGGTAGTTGGATTGCGATTGAAATTTTCGGGTCGGGGATTCGATTGTATTCGCAAAACTTTTGGCGTAGCGGAAATAATTTCCCAGGGCGAGCAGCAGAAAAAATGTGCTCAGGACATCTTTGCGTTCCGAAATCCAGGCAACGGATTCGACGTGGAGCGGATGCAGCGCGAACAACGCCGCGACCAGAGCGCTCCGCCACTGCGCACCGGTGGCCGACCTTAGAATTGAGAAGAGCAACAGGGTGTTTGCGATGTGGAAAAGCAAATTCGTGAAGTGATGACCGGAGGGTTTGAGACCGTAAAATTGGCAATCGAGCATGTGTGAAAGCCACGTGACGGGATGCCAGTTTCCCGTGCGCCCGGTTTGGAACGCCCAGATCGTTCCATCCAAGGTGATTCCCTGCTGGACGAATTTATTTTCCGTGACGTAATCGGGATCGTCAAAGTTGATAAATCCGCATCGAGTCACTGAAGCGAAGCTGGCCAGCGTGATCAGCGCGAGGAAAAAACAGATTATGTAAAAATGTTTTCTGTTTTGCGAATTCATCACCGGGCAAAAATCTGGCGAATGACATCTTCAATGGGCACTTCCTGAATATCGATATCGGTCACCGGCAAGTCGTCGAGCAAGGCTTTGCAAACGGAAATCACGCGGTCGCGTTTGACCTTGAGTTTGATCGAATCCGAAGCGCGTTCGAGCACTTCGCCATACTTGGAGAGATCGGCGTTTTGGCAATTCGCCGCGGCGCCACAGGAAATCGTGACCAACTTGGAATCGGCAAAACGATCGAGGATTTCACTCAGCCGGCCGTCGAAAAAAATCGTTCCTTTGTCGATGATGATGACCCGCTGGCACAATTCCTGGATGTCAGCCATGTAGTGGCTCGTCAACAGAATGGTGGTTTTTTTTGTCGCGTTGTGGTTGCGCAAAAATTCGCGCACGGTTTTCTGGGAAACGACGTCCAGTCCAATGGTGGGTTCGTCGAGGAAGAGCACTTTTGGTTGGTGCAGGAGCGCGGCGATCAGCTCCATTTTCATGCGCTCACCCAGCGAGAGTTCGCGCACCATGACGTTGAGCTTGTCTTTGACGTTCAGCAGTTCGGTCAATTCATCGACGGTGCGCTGAAATAGTTTTTCTTCGATGCCGTAAATCTTGCTGTTGAGTTCAAGCGATTCGCGCGCGGGCAGATCCCACCAGAGCTGATTTTTTTGCCCGAGGAGCAGGGCGAATTGCCGACGATAACCGTCGTCGCGTTCCCAGGGAACGTAGCCGAGCACGCGCGCTGAACCGCTGGTGGGATAAAGCAGGCCGGACAACATTTTGAGCGTGGTGGTTTTGCCCGCTCCGTTGGGCCCGAGGAATCCGACCAATTCGCCTTCTTCGACTGTGAAATTAACGTCTTTGACCGCGAGGGTTTGCTCGTATTTACGATGAAATAGACCGCGCAGTGCGCCCTTGAATCCAGGTTGCTTTTTGTAAGTGCGAAATGCTTTTGTCAGCCCCTGAACTTCAATGAGCGCCATAATTTATAGAAGAAAACCACAAAATTCACAAAAAGCTCTGTGAATTTTCCAACTTCTGCCGCGGCCGCGGACTTATCGCAACAATTGCTTTTCCAGGTAACTGACGACCTGACGAACGTTGGAATCGACTTCCATACGGCCTTTCACCAAACGGCAGGCGTGCAGAACGGTTCCGTGGTCGCGGCCGCCAAATGCTTCGCCAATGGTGTTGAGGGAACTTTCGGTCATCTGCCGGGCGAGGAACATGGCGATTTGCCGAGGAAACGCGATGTTCTCAGGACGGCGTTTGCTGGTCATGTCCGCGAGGCGAATATCAAAATGTTCGGCTACACGTTTCTGGATCACATCAATGTTGATGGTGAAACGGCCTTCTTCGTGGAGAACTTCGCGAAGCAATCCTTCGATCATCTCGAGCGTCAGCTTTTTTCCGGTCAACGAGGCGTAAGAAGCGACGCGAATCAAAGCACCTTCCAGACGGCGAATGTTGGTGCGGATGCGATGGCCGAGGAAATTTAAAATTTCCTCCGGCAAATCGACGCCCATCGCGGCTGCTTTTTTGCGCAAAATTGCGAGGCGGGTTTCGACATCCGGCGGCTGCATGTCGGTGACCAAACCCCATTCGAAACGGGAGACGAGGCGATGTTCCAGGTTTTGAATTTCGCTCGCTGGCCGATCGCAGGTCAGGACGATTTGTTTGTGCGCTTCGTGCAAGGCGTTGAACGTGTGGAAAAATTCTTCCTGAATTCGCTCTTTGCCGGCGAGGAATTGAATGTCGTCGATCAGGAGAACATCGGTCTGGCGATATTTTTTCCGGAAACGAACGAGCTGATTATTTTGAATCGCATCGATGTATTCGTTGGTGAATTTCTCGGAAGAGACATAAGCCACGCGCGCCGTCTTTTTGTGTGCGGTGACGTATTGGCCGATCGCATGAAGCAAATGGGTCTTGCCCAACCCGACGCCGCCGTAGAGAAACAGGGGATTGTAGGATTTTCCCGGCGCCTGTGCGACCGCCATCGCCGCAGCATGCGCGTGATTGTTGGTTTCACCGACGACGAAAGTGTCGAACGTGTTTTTTGGATTGAGAACCAGTTCGCGGTTCAGGGCCGCGCTGCGCTCGGCTTGGTCTGAATCGAGTTTAGCTTTGCTCTTGATCGGAATAGGTTCGACCGAAATCGCAGCCCCTGAGCCAACCTGAAATTTGATGTCCAACGGCTGGCCGGAGCTGTGAAGGAGAACGTCGCGCATCAGGCCGATATAATTATCCTTTAGCCAGACTTCGCAGAAATCGTTGCTAACCTCCAGCGTGATCACGTCGCCATGCAGCGCGGTGGCCCGGACCGGCATGAACCAAAGATTGTAAATATCTGCGTTGAGCATGGTGCGGAGCATTTGCTGCGCACCCGTCCAAATTTTTTCTGCGGAGACTTGCATGATGATTTTCTGCCCGACTTTATTCACCGGGCAGCCTGAACGCCCTTTAAAATCAATTGTTTACTGCGGTTTCCCGTTATTTTCATCGATTCGACTGAGTTAATGATGGTCAATTACGAACCGCTGTGTAAAACCTTGCTTTCGCTATTGTTAAGTGCTTTAAAAAAAACAGATTACGTTGTTTTTCAAAAAAGCCATGCAAGGTTTCCTTCATCAATTCAAAATTCTTTTCGTCGCTCATTTTGAGCGGCAGTGTTTGTATGCAATGGCCTTGGCGGTGACGAGGGCAACATATTAACTTTTATTCACGACTTATTCACACCAATAATCCCCTTTAAAATCGGGCTTTCTATTAGGTTTCGGTCAGTTGGTCGGCTGAACAATACTGCTCTCGTTCATAACGTTTCACACGATTATTGGCGTGCGATCGACGATGCGGCGGTTTTTAAATCGCTTGTTCGCCGGTTTCTTCCGTGCGGATGCGCACCACATTTTCGATCGGGCTTACAAAAACTTTGCCGTCGCCGATTTTTCCAGTCTTAGCCGCTTTGACAATTGCGTCGACAGCGGAGGCAACCATGTTGTCGGCAATGACAATTTCGACTTTGATCTTCGGCAGGAAATCAACGGTGTATTCGCTGCCGCGATAGATTTCAGTGTGGCCTTTCTGGCGACCAAATCCTTTTACTTCCGTTACGGTCATTCCTTCCACCCCGAGGCTGGCTAACGCTTCTTTTACGTCTTCGAGTTTGAAGGGTTTAATGATGGCGTCGATTTTTTTCATTTCTCGTTCGGTTTGCGGATACTAACAATCGAAGCGGGGGTGTAAACATGAAAACTTCTTTTTAAAAATTTATCCAAAATACTGTTGTCTTCCCGAATTAATTCCCGTGCGGAAGCCCATGCGGAAAGCTAATCAGCTCTGTAAACGCAGTAATACTTGCTAAACGCACTGTCAAAGCTCTTTAGAAATGTCCCCTCTTTAACTCAGGAGAGAATGTCCCCTTGGTTGTTTGGTTCTGCTGTTTGGTTTTCTTCGACCTGCGGTGCGGGAGGCAGGGAGGCCGAAGCGGAGCGTAGGCCGACCGGAGTCCCGCACCG
>CANJXF010000004.1 GCA_947478865.1 Verrucomicrobiales bacterium
GGATTTGCCGCTGGCAAGCCAGTTCTGGACGGCTTCACGTTTGAACGTTTCATCGAATTTACGGCGGGTCTTAACAGATGTTTGGGTCATGGGCTTAATGATTCATTGTTCACCCAATCCTCCGTCCGTCAATTCGAAGCAACCTCAAAATGTCCGCAAGCCGGAAAGTTCCCGCTCCGCAACCGCTCCGAACCTCCAACGCAGCCGTTGGCAAAATTCATCCAGTCGTTATCTACCCGTTCCACCAGACCAAGAGTTACGAAGATTTGCACCAGCTCTACGAGTTGGTTTCGACCCTCGCGGAAACTTCCAGTATCTACGCCCGCCCGATCACGGTCATGGATCGCAAGACCTACAATGCCAACGCGAAGAGCAAACCGTTCCTTAAATTTCGCGCCAACGTCATTGAGCCGAGCTCCGATATTCTCGACGCCTGGTGCGTGGATACTTGCCAGATGTGGTATTCGGGATTGGGCATGGCCTACGAGCGCGGCGGACCAAACGATGTTTATTGGCTGATCCCGGGAGATTTCAATTACGGCAGCACGGTTGGCCATGAAGTGTTAAGCCATTTACATGATCTGCCGGAAATCTGTGTCGAGCTGCAACAAGACGTCTGCATCGGCGAAATTGCGGCCGATCACAATAATCCCAAGCAACTGATCGATACCTACGGAACATTCGCCCTGCTCTATCATTGGTTTCCCTCTGAAGGACGGGAAATCCGCGAATACACCGAGCGCCCGCGCTCTGAATTTTTTGCGATGCGCCACTCGTTCCTCGGCGAGATGCTCAATCGCCGCTGGTTCGCTTACGAGCAGACCGTTGTCACGCTCTTGCATGCGGTGTTCGACAAAAAACACATCAGCCGCTTTATGGTCGGACATATTTCCGATTTGCCGGAAGGCCGCGAAAGTATCAGCTCGGCCATGCAACAGGTGGATCGCACCGAGCGGGTTCTCAAAGCGATTTGGCGCGAACGCCACCAGAGTCAACCGGATTGGAACAAGCGCTATCGCATGCTCGAAGCCAAGTCTGACGAAGTGCGCCGAACCGCCATGACGATTTTAGAAAATTTATTAACGTGAGCCGCAACCCGTCCTCATTTTGTGCAGTAGAAACCTCCTTTTCTAAATTTCCCTCATGAACTATCGGAATCAACCCAACGCGCATAACATGCGCTCGGTGAACTTTGTTTGCGACGCACCCCAAGCCAATTCAGTAACGTTGGTGGGCGACTTCAATAATTGGAACGCGCATTCGCATCCGATGAAAAAACAGCCGGACGGAGCCTGGTTGCTCCGCCCCGAACTGAAGCACGGGCATCATCGCTACGCTTTTCTGGTCGACGGAGTGCTAACGCTGGACCCTCGCGCCATGGGCGTGACGCGCAACGACAAAGACCAGCACGTTGCTCTGATCGCGGTGAGTTAATCTGGCGATCATCGAAGGTAAAAAGCCCAAAGCGTTACCCGCCCGTGATTGACGGTTCTCGGGTAAACGAACATTCTTCGGCATGCAATTCGCCTTTCTTCCGAGCGCGGTGCTGACCATTTCACCGTTGGCTCGCCGTATCAAAATAACCCGCCGCGCAGCCTTGCTCTGGTTCGGTCTTGCGGTGGTCTCGATATTCGCGACCAATTGCGCCACGTTCCCAAGCGCAAAACAAACGGGACCGTGGGACATGAAGGAGCTGTCGAAGAAGCCGAATGTGACGTGGGGTGCGACCAATGGTTTGGTGCAGGAATTATTTTACGAAGGAGAACCGTTCCAAGGAAAACCGACGCGGGTGTTTGCTTACCTCGGCCGACCCGCAACGCGATCCGCCGGAAGAAGTCCCGCAATGGTTCTGGTGCATGGCGGAGGTGGAAAAGCATTTAAAGAATGGGCTGAGCACTGGGCGAAACGAGGTTACGTGGCACTGGCCATGGATCTGGCCGGAAACGGCGTGAACGGTCGCCTGCCTGACGGCGGACCAGACCAGGCGGACGGCGTGAAGTTTCGTGATTTCGCCGGAGCCGATGCGCACGAAATGTGGACCTATCACGCGGTCGCAGCAGCGATCCGGGCGAATTCCTTGCTCCGCTCCTTGCCGGACGTGGACGCGGAACGCATCGGCGTGACAGGAATCAGCTGGGGCGGTTATCTGACCTGCATAATCGCAGGCGTTGATTCGCGTCTGAAAGTGGCGGTGCCGGTGTATGGCTGCGGGTTCCTCGGTGATAACAGCGTTTGGAAAGATAAATCCATCGCCGCGATGACGCCGGAAGCGCGCGCTCTTTGGCTGAAACTTTTTGATCCTAGCGCGTATCTCGCAAATGTGCGCCGTCCAATTCTGTTTGTGAACGGCACAACCGATTTTGCATATCCGCTGGATAGTTATCAAAAGTCGTATCGACTCGTGCCCGCGAAGTTCCGCCACGTTTCGATTGCGGTAAACCGTCCGCATGGACATATCTGGACCTTCCCGGAAGTCGATGCGTTCGTTGACAGCGTGCTGGACACAAAGCCATCGCTCGTTGGCATCGGTGCGCCGGTCGTGGCAAACGGCCAAATCGCGGTTGAACTGAATCACGCCATCGCGCCCAAAGAAGTTTCACTCTGTTACACCACCGATTCGGGCGTATGGCAACAGCGCAAATGGCAAACCGCATCGTCGCAACTCAAAGGAAAACAGCTAAGCGCCGCTTTGCCATCCGCGCGTCCACTCGTGGCCTTTCTGGCGATCACCGACGAGCACGGATGCTTGATGAGTTCGGAGCACGTTGAATTGTTGGTCGGCGACGGCGGCGCAACGAAATAGAAATCCCGAATTAAACGACTCCAATTCTACTTCGCGATCGCAGGCGTTTGCAGAAAACGGATCAGGTCCGCTATCTCCTGCTTGCTCAATCCAGCGTCCAGCCCTTCCGGCATCAGCGAAAGACTGGAGCTGTTCAGCGCTGTGATTTCGGCGCGCAAAAGCGTGCGGGTTTTTCCATCGGGCAATTTCATGACGAGGCTGTTGCCGGTTTCGGCAGCAATGATTCCATATAATTCCTCGCCGCCGGACAGTTGCGCGGAATAGGCAGTGAAACCCGGCTCGATGCTCGCATTCGGATCGAGAATCGAGATGAGCAATTTTTCTGACGGATGATTCACGACGGATTGCAGGTTCGGCCCGATATCGTTGCCGATGGATCCCAACTTGTGGCAAGTGACGCAAAGTTTCGCAAACAGAACTGAGCCGCGTGACGAGTCGCCTTCCAAGGCGAGAGCCGGGCGAAATTCTTCGACGACTTTGGCGCGAGTGGAAGGGACCTTCGTGTTCAGAATAGTTTGAGCAACGGCTTTCACCCGTGCAGAAGAGTGATTCAGCAAACGCCCGCGCCGCGCCGCATCGAGTGCAGCCGAATTGATTTGTCCGCCCTCAATGCGCGTGGCCAATTCGAAGGCCCACTTTTCACGGGTGAGCAATTCATCGATGGCGGCGAGGCGTGTCTCGGGGCCGAGCGCAGACCAGGCCTTCGCAATGAGCTCGGGCACGGTTGCGTCGCCACTCGCACCGAGCGCTTTGATCGCCGCGCGTTGGGCGTCGCCGGGAGTTTTTGGGGAAAGCAGCGCCGCCAAAATCGGGAGTGCTTCTTTGCGAAACGTTTCGTCGCGGACGAGCAAACTCGCTGCAGCCACTCGTTGCGTTGCGGCCTTCCCATCATCGAAAGCTAGTTGTCTCGCTGCCGCAAAAAGTTCGGGCGCGAACTTCAGTTGGCGGGTTAGGAAATCGTTCTTCTCGTCGTCTCGCAACGCGCGCCAATCGGTTTTTCTCCGCGCCAACGTGTCAATGAATTGACTGAACACTTCCATCTGCGACACCGTGAACTGGTTTTGCGTCTGCGTTAGCGTTGGCTTGAGCAATCGAGCCAGGCAATCGCGCTGGCCGGTTGCAAGAGCCATATTAATCAGCGGCTCGGACAAAGACGCCAAGGCGGGTCCGCCGGTGGCGACCGCGGCATCAACAAGTGCAAGGCTGTGCGAGAGGGCCGAACTCATCACAGCAGCAGTAATGAATTCATCCTCGTAGTTGGCAACCGCGAGACGCCCAAGCGCCTTTCCAGCGGCGTGGTTTTTCCATTCTCCAAGGGTGCAAGCCAGTTGGAGACGAACTTTCAGATCATGGTCGTCCGTCAGCTTCGTCGCAGCCGACAACACTCCCGATGTGGCGCGAGGTTCAGCAAGGCGCAGCGCATTGATCCGCACACCGGAATGAGGATCTCCCAGCGCGCGCTCGACAAGATCAGAACTCAGCGCGCCCAATCCATCGAGGGTGCAGAGAGCATGCAAACGGGCAAGCGGATTTTTGCTTTTCCGCGCGAGCTTTTCCAGCAGCGGCACCGCGGCGGACTCCTTTTTCCACAGGAGCATCATCTGGGCTTTATCGCGTTGCCAGCCGTTTGGTGAATCGAGCGCATTCACGAGTTGCGGCAAGGTGAGCGTGCCGAGCGGGGTTATATTGCGCGGAGGTTGGCCATGGGAATAAACCCGGTAAATGCGACCGCGCTCCTCGCCGAGGCGATAATGTGGGAGCAGATCAGCCTTGCCCTCCGGCGGCAACCACTCGGGGTGCTCGATCATGTAGCGATACATGTCCACGACCCACAGCGCGCCGTCGGGACCGGTGCGCGTCATCACCGGGCGGCACCAACGATCTTCGCTTGCGAAAAAGTCGAGCTTCTCCTCCTCGGCACGGCGCGATTTGAAACTCACGCCGTCGTCGCTGATCAAATTGTGCTGGACGAGATTGTGAAACGGTTCGCAGGTGAACGCGTGTCGCGTTTTTTCATCCGAGCCGAACAGCAGCTCATCTCGATAAATCGTGGCCGCGCACGCCGAGGTGAAGTGGCCCGCCTCATTAAAACTGTGAAAACGTTTTTCCGCTTTGCTCGCTGGAAACACCTGCGGATTTCTCGGCGTGACAACTTGTTGAACCGGATCGGGCGCGGCCACGTGCGGATTGCGGCGAATGTAATGGTCCTGCAAAACGTAATGCCACAGCGGCCACGAATTCATTTCGCCAAACCAATTGCCCCAGTTGTCGGGATTGCGCCCAAACTGCGACGGGCCGCTCTGCGCTTCGAGTTCTCCGGTGTCAGGCCGGAATCGAAAATCGCGACTGCCAATGGCGTATTCCTGGCCATTGCGGTGCGACTTAATTTTCGTGGCCGTGCCATAACCGCCGTGGTGCGCCCCGCTCGCGCAGTAAACCCAATTATCGAGTCCCCAGCGCAGGCCGTTCACGCGAAGCTGTTGATTGCCCTCGAGAAAACCGCTGAACAAAACCTCATGCACATCCGCCTTGCCGTCGCCGTCGGTGTCCTTGAGAAATAAAATTTCCGGCGCAGCGGTGATGATCACGCCATCGCGCCAGGTCAGAATTCCTGTGGGAAATTTCAAGCCGTCGGCAAATAGCGTGGTCTTGTCATAACGCCCATCTCCATCGGTGTCTTCGAGCACGCGGACACGTCCGCCCGGTTTGCCTTTACCATCGAGACCGAGCGGATAATCCACCATCTCGACAACCCACAGGCGGCCGCGCTCATCCCAATCGATGGCGACAGGCGATTCCAGCAGCGGCTCAGCGGCGGCCAACTCGGCGGTAAAACCGTTGCGCACGTGAATTTTGGCGAGCGATTCAGCGGGCGAAAGCGGCGGAGACGCGACGGGCGATGAAGTCATTTTGGCAACACGCGGAGGAAATCCGCTGGCCTTGTAATGCGCGGCAATTTCCTCCGGTTCCAAGGCGCGATCATAAACGGCCGCTTCATCCAGTTTCCCCTCGAAGTTCGCAAAATTGTCGGAGCGGCCACCGAGGAAAAACGACTTCTCGTTCGGCGCAAAAGTGACATCCGCCTCTCCGGAAATTTCCGGAGTCGAGTTCCCGTTCAAGTAAACCGAGATGCGCTTGCCCGCGCGCACGAGCACGACGTGATGCCATTGGCGCCAGGAGATGTCGGTGTTGCCGGCAAGGATTGTGTTGCGTTCATTGCCGTTGAAGAAAATCAGCTTGCCCGCGAATTCAGGCTGATGTGTCCCGCCAATCCCAAGATGATCGCCGGGAGCAGATTTATCACCGTCGGGACCGCGAGAAAAAATGTAGCCCGTCACCGGCCGCGCGTTGTTGGCGAGACCATTCCAAAACCAAAACTCAACGGAATAGGCCTTCTTGATTTGAGGCAGGCTTGCTTCCAAACGTCCACCGGCAAAGTGCGCAGCGCGATTGATTTGTTCGCCGCTGAAGGCATTGGGAGTCTCCGGTTGCGGCGGCTGAAAACCAATGGTTCGGCTCGCTCCCGGCAAGTAGAGCGCGACGCCGTCTTCAAATTTCGCATCAAGGCCATGACCGCTGGCGTCGTGCGCTGTTGGAATGACGCTTTCGTTGAGCCGCCAGTAAGCCAGTGGTTTGCTTTCCAGAATGGCCTTCGCGTAACTACCGTGAGAGTCGGCCATCGCGCGGCGTGGTTTTCCGGAAACTTCTTCGAGCAAGCTCAGCAACGTTTCGATGATGCGCGGCTCGGCTTCAACTTCGAGCCCTGCGGTGCGCGCGGCCCACGTCGTGTAACCACCGAGTTTGTGCTGTTCAGGCGACGGAATATATCCTTCACCCCCGTTGGCCAGTTCGATGTTGAACGTGGTGGCGAACGGGCTCTGCGCTTTGAGCTTGAGACCGGTGATCGCGTAAACTTCATTTGGCAACGCGGCGATGCCGAGGTCGCCGATGCGCAATGCCTGAAGTTTTAACTCGGTGCGCGGTCGCTCGTGGAGATAAATGGATTCGAGCGAATAAATTTCCGGCAACGTTTTTGCCAGACGGCCTTCAAACGCTTTCGCCGTCTTGCGCGCCCATTCCAAACGCGCGGCATCGGGCGTGCGATAGCCCAAGGCCAGCGTTCGTTCGGCCATCTTGAGCGGAACCCAATCCTGGAATTTTATTTGGCGCACCACGTCGATGACTTTGCCGGCGATCGCTTTCGCATAAGCGTCATAGCCGATGTCTTTCGCCGGCGCGCTGTAATCCATCCACATCAAATCGCCGCTCGTGCCCTGCGACATGATCGGGACAAATCCGTTTGTGCCGATGCCTTCGGCGACATTCAGGCGCGCCGCAATCTCGCGACAGAAACGTCCGTAGTAATCGGACGAGAGCAAGGGCGAGCCGTAATAATGCTGCGAATAGTTCGCGACCAAGGCCACGGGTTTCCCATCCAACGATTGCACGGCGAGAACCGAGAGGCCGGGATCTACCGGGCCGGAAGGTCCAACGGCATCGGGACTTTCGTGGCCGGGATGCATGTGCGCGCGGACGTTCACGACGCCGAACGGGTCGGTCAACATTTTGTCGGGACGACGAATCCAGCGGCGGTTGAAGGTGTGTTCCCAGTCGTCCACGACACCCCAACCGATGCGCGCCGGTTGAAGGCTTTTCGCCGCGCCAATAATCGCCTCCGCAATGCGCGGCACGAGGAAAGTCGCATAGTTCGTATCCATGCGGCTGCCAAGACAACCCATCGCCGATGGCGCGGAATGCGTGTGCGTCGACGAGACGAGCATTTTCTCCGTGGAAATGCCAGTGGCTTTGCTCGCCTGCTCTTTCGCCCGATCAATCAAGTCGCGCGCCATCATGCACGTGTCCACGACCGCAAAAACCAATCGCGTCGAACCATCGTCGAGCGCGAGCGCGCGGACATGCAGCGGATCAACGGCATTGGTCGCCGTGCGTTCGGTGAACATGGCGTTGACGAGCACGGGGAAATTCGTGGGCGTAATGTCCACGATGCTGGCGCCGGCCCGGAAAAGTTTATTCTCGGCAGCGTGAGAATGAGTGATCGCCGCGAAAAATGTCGCAAACAGCACAGGCCAGTATCGCCCAAAAGCAGGAAAGGTGGAACGGATTGGATGTGCGTTCATAATTTGAAAACTGATTGATCGATGCAGCCTTAAACGGCGGCGACGAAACTTCTCCCAACAATTAAATTTCTTAACGGAAACGTTTTTGCATTGGCGAGAGCGCCAATCACTCAGGGCAACTCGCGAATCTTAATTTCTTTGAAATCGATTGGCGCGCCTTCCGATTCGATACAAACGTAACCGCTCGCCGGCTGGCAATGATTGCCGCCCGAAACTTCCTCGCCATTCACCCACAAGCGAACCTCGCCATTGATGCAACGGACGTAATAGTGATTCCACTCACCAAATCCTTTGCTCAAATTCTTCCGCGGGTAACTGCGGCTGCCGTCTGGCGATGTCGGCGAGAACGGCTTCATTTTGCTGCCGCCGACCGGAAAGACATCGCCATTGGTCGTGAACCAGGTCGCTTTCTGCTTCGACTCTTTCTCGTATTGCTCGGTGTAACCGTGATCGAGCACTTGCACTTCGATCCCCCTCGGGAACGGCGCGTTAATCCCTTTTTCAAGGTTCGCGATCGATTCAGGCGTCGCCCAAACATAAAATCCCGAGTTCCCGCCTTTCTGGAGATGCCGCCATTGCGCGATCATTTCGAAATTGGTGTAAGCGCTTTGCGTCCGCAAAACGCCGATGGGCTGGCCGGTGCAATGAATCAGTCCATTGGTCCAGGTAAAGGTGCCAGGCTTGCAATTGACGTTGGCGAAATCTTTCTCAGCCAATTCGCGCCACCCCGGCTCACTGCCGTCAATTCTGGCTTTGGGAAGCGCGTCAGCCTGCTCGGCGCGGCTGAACAAATTGGAGAAGGTGAAAAGGGCCAAGGCAAATGATTTGGCGTAAAAAGATTTTGTTTTCATAATGCGTGTTCGTTGATTTCTACAGAATGCAGAAGCTCCTGTCGCGGAGAAATGTCTCGGCTCGCCAAAATCTTTTTCGCAGCATTGGCCACGTGAAACCCTTTTGCGCATTCCTTCTGCTCAATTTTGTTCTCGAAATTTCAGCTATTGCACAAACCAATTCAGCCCCTCGCGCAGCGCAGAATGCGGCCGGTGATCGCGTCATTCTTTTCGCTGATGACCACGCTGTCCTCTATCGTTCGGGGACGAAGCGCGTGTTGCAACCGCTTCAACGTCACCCAGCCAATCCGCTCATCAAAGGGCGCGACAAACCGTGGGAAGTGGCGATTGCCTGGACGAGCGTTTATCGAAATCCGCAAACCGGGCGCTACCAGCTCTGGTACCAATCCTTCGCGGGCGATGCCGCCAAAGATAGAACGCGGCGGTGCACGGTCAGTTACGCGGAGTCGGAAGACGGAATTCTTTTCACGAAACCGAATCTCGGATTGTTCGATTTCAACGGCGTGAAGGAAACCTCCATCGTTTTGATCGCAAACGGAGGAACCTCAGATCGCTACGGCGTTTCCGTGTTGGTCGATCCATTGGAAAAGGACGCAAGGCGTCGCTACAAAATGGCTTACTTCGATTTCACCAGGGCTCAAGATGGACGAGAATATCCGGGTTTGAATGTCGCGTTTTCTCCAGACGGAATTCATTGGACGAAACATTCGCAAGGTCCGTTGTCCCGCGCTTCTTACGGAGATTTCGGCGAGCCGGTTCCGTTCTCCGATGAGACGAATCACCCGTGGAGCATCCCGCTTTCGATGGCCGATGCACTGGATGTTTTTTATGATTCACCGCGCAAGATTTTCGCAATTCACGGGAAAATGTGGATCGATGGGCCAAGTGGCGGCATGTACTGGAAACACGCGATGGGCCGCATCGAGAGCAAGGATTTCATTCATTGGTCGGCAGCGCAACTGGTGCTTGCGCCCGATGAACACGATCCGGCGTGGGTTGAATTTCACACGGCACCGGTCTTTCTCTACAACGATCTTTATATTTGTCCGCTGCAAATCCTCGATCGCTCAACCCGAGGCGGCGTGGTCGATATCGAGCTTGCGACGAGCCGCGACGGTTTCGCGTGGGAGCGGTCGTTCCGCAAACCGTTTTGGCTGGCGCGCAGTGAAGGCGAACAGTTTGACAGTGGATCGATTTTTCTCTGCGCGCAACCCGTCGTGCTCGAAGATGAAATTCGATTTTACTACGGTGCCTATGGCCAGGGCGCGACGGGCAGCGATGATAATTCTCTCACTACCAGCATCGGCATGGCGACCATTCCACGGGATCGTTTTGCAGGTCTGCAACCGATTGCCCGAAGCGATCAACCCACGCTGAAGCAACCTCTGGAGAACGTCGGACAAATCACATTAAAACCAATTCGCCGGTCTGGCATGACGCGGCTCCAACTGAACGCTGATGCTTCCGTCGGCGCCATTCGTGTCGAGGTGCTCGATCGGAATGGCAAGCGTTTGCGCGGCTTCGCTTACGATGACGCGGTTCCGATACGCGGCGATTCTCTGCGACATGTGGTCCGGTGGAAATCTCGCGCGATTTCCGACCTGCCGGATCAAGATTATCTACTGCGCATTCATCTGGAGCGTGCCACCATCTACGCACTCACATTGACAGCATCATCGAGCAATAAATAAATATGAATCGAATTTTTTCCGCCCCCATCGCGTTATTGGTTCCTTTAGTTTGTTTGATCGGATGCCTCGCCACCAATCCACCTCCGGCAACTCCTGTAACTGGCGATCCCAAGAAGCTTCCAAAAGTGCAAGTCGTCGAAAACGGCGAATCGCGAGCGCGACCGGAAGAGTGTCGCGCGATTTTAGTTGGCCCCGGCATCAATCAACCAGATCCGTTTCCCGGTTACGCCGGATTCGTCGGCTGGGAGTCGCCCGTTCGATTGAAGAACGGAACCTGGTTAGTCGGGTTCAATGCGGGTTACTGGCACGCTTCCGCTCCGACGCCACTTCGCTATTCAGCGAAGTCGCTCGAAGAATATCGCAAAATGGGAATGCCAGCGGACATCGTCGCGCCCACGGGCGGACGAGCAATGATTATCCGGTCCACCGACGAAGGAAGAACGTGGAGCAAACCGGAAACGTTAATCGACACTCCCGCTGACGACCGGCATCCCGCGTTTCTCGAGCTGCGCAACGGGACGATCCTCTGCTGTTTTTTTACCTACTCCGGCGAAGCGGAGAATGCCGACTTCACCAAATCTCCCGAACTGGCCACGCGCGTGAATCTGATTCGCTCGTTTGATGGCGGGCGCACCTGGGAAAAAAGGCCGCAGGTGATGCAAACGCCTTTTGCCTCCGACGAAACCGACGGGCCAATGGTGCAGTTGAAAGATGGCTCGGTCGTGATTCCAATGAATGGCCGCCCAAAAAGCGGTCCGCCCGAGCAGGCTGGATTACTCCGATCAACTGATCGCGGGCGAACGTGGAATTGGCTCTCAACGGTGAAGGCGGCCCACGACCTCGTCGAAACCACGGTGGCAGAATTGGCCGATGGACGTCTGGTCATGATGGCGCGGCCCGAGGGCGACATCTGGTGGTCGAGCGACCAAGGCAAGACGTGGACTGAGCCGGTGACGTTCGGGATGAGACTGTTCGCGCCCAGCCTCACCCTATTGCGCGACGGCACACTCGTTTGTCTCCACGGTTCCTATGCGCCGGGTCATTCCGGTTTGCGGGTAATCTTCAGTCGCGACGGCGGCCAGACCTGGATTGCGCCCGCGAAAGATCACGGCTTTCTCGTCGATACATCGTACGGCTATGGAAAAGCTATGGAGTTAAAAGACGGTTCCCTCTTTGTTTCCTACATCGCAACCGGCGGACATCACACAGGCGATGCACAGCAGAATGCCGTTCGCTGTATTCGTTTTCGGATTCGGGCAGATCATTCCGGCATCGACCTGTTACCCGCGCCCAATCGCAAGCAGTGATTCATTTAGGATATGAAAAAATTCTTAGGCAATTGGCTGCGGCCAGCATCGTTCGCCACGATTTTGATTCTGGTTTTTTCCACTCCAGGCGTCACCGCGAAAGCCGCGCCATCGAAAGCCCAGGCAAATGTTCCGGTCGAAATTTCCTTGATCGCATCGAGGCCGCACACGGATCCGTTCAACACCGTAGAGGTGAACGTTCTGTTCACCGACATGACGGGCGCTCAGAAACTTGTTCCCGCTTTCTGGGATGGCGGCAACGTGTGGAAAGTTCGTTATGCGTCTCCCATTCTCGGGACGCATCGCTGGAAAAGTCAGTGCAATGACACGTCAGACTCAGGACTCAGCGGCATCGAGGGCGTGGTCACAATTTCCAAATATCGTGGCTCGAATCCACTCTTCAAACACGGACCCATTCAAGTCACTTCGGACAAACGGCATCTTCAACACGCTGACGGCTCGCCGTTTTTCTGGCTCGGCGACACCTGGTGGATGGGGCTGTGTCATCGCATCCATTTCCCCGATGAATTCAAGCAACTCGCCGCAGATCGCAAACAAAAAGGATTCAACGTCGTCCAGATCGTTGCCGGTTTGTATCCCGACATGTTTCCATTTGACCCTCGCGGCGCGAACGAAGCGGGCTTGCCGTGGGAGACAAATTACACACGCATTCGTCCGGAATATTTCGACGCGGCGGACAAGCGGATCCTCTATCTCATCGACCAAGGTTTTACGCCGTGCATCGTCGGTGCGTGGGGATATTTTCTACCGATGATGGGCGAAGCGCGCGCGAAACAACATTGGCGCGAACTCATCGGCCGTTACGGTGCGTGGCCCGTCGTCTGGTGCGTGGCCGGCGAAGCTAATTTGCCGTGGTATCTTGCGAAAAATTTTCCTTCCGACGACCGCAACCTTGTTCACGGTTGGACCGAAATCGCCCGCTACGTTCGCGCAACCGATCCATTTCATCGCCTCACCACGATTCATCCTACCGGCATTGGCAAACTTAACGCGCGCTGGGCCATTGATGACGCGGCGCTGATCGATTTCGATATGTTGCAGACCCCACACGGCGAGGCCGAGGCCGTCGCGCCCACCGTTGCTGCAATGAACCACGCCTATCAGCTCCCGCCGCCGATGCCGGTAATAAACGGTGAGGCTGCCTACGAAATGTTGTTGGGCAAAATTCCCGCCGAATGGCCGCGAGCGATGTTTTGGATTTGCATGATGAACGGCGCGGCAGGTCACACCTATGGCGCCAACGGCATCTGGCAATGCAATCGCCGCGAACAACCGCATGGCGCATCACCGCACGGCGGCAACTACGGCACCATTCCGTGGGAAGAATCAATGCGCCTGCCCGGCTCACAGCAAATCGGCGGCGCCAAAAAATTCCTCGAACAATTTCCGTGGCAACAATGCGTGCCGATGCCGGAAACCGTCACGTTCGAAAATGCGCTTCCAAGAAAATGGGGCAACTGGATTTGGTTTCCGGAAGGCGATTCACGAGTCGATGCGCCGGTGGAACCACGTTTTTTCCGCCAGGAGTTTATCATTTCTGGCCAACCAAAAGGCCGTGTAAAGCTGCGGGTTGCCGCTGACGATCAGGCGCTGGTTTGGTTCAACGGAAAAAAAATTGGCGAGGTTCGTGGCTGGCAAACGCCACCCGAACTCGACGTCACTGACTTACTTCGCCCCGGGAAAAATGTCGTGGCAATCCAAGCAGACAACCGGCCCGCCCCAGTGAAGCTGAATCCCGCGGGGTTGATCACCGCGTTGGATCTGACATCCGCCCGCAGTCCGATCCTCTCTGACGAAAAATGGCACGCTTCAAAACATGCCCCGCCTGCGTGGCAGAACGTCGATTTCGACGACTCCCAATGGCCCCCGGCGAAAATCGTTGCGTCCGCCGGAGAGGGGCCATGGGGGAAGGTCGGTGACAATCAAAACGCCTTCGCGCCGTTCGCGTTAGGCATCGGCGAAAAATTGCGCATCGTTTACGCCATCTCATCGCGTGAACTCCTCGTCACAAAACTGCGCCCGAGCGCGCGCTATGAACTCACCGAGTTCGATCCCGCCCTGGCCAGCACACACAAGGAATTCGTGCGCGCCGACGAACAAGGCCAACTCCGCCGATCCGCTCCGTCACACGGCCACGATTGGGCCGTCGCGCTAAGATTAAAATGAACGGCAAAACTCCGCGCGTTGGAAGATGCCTTTCAAGGACAAAGGATGGGGCGCGGAGAAATGGTGTGGTTTTTTAATCGAACTCGAAACCCAGATGCTTGCCAATTGAACCACATAAATTGCACCCCGACCTTCTCACTCCACGCTTTGAAGTTCCCGAATTGGATTGTAACCACCAACCGCTTCCATTCTTCTCTTGAGCAATGAAATGTTCACGCGCCGTATTCGTGCTTCTGGTTTTGCCGTTTTTGGCGGGCTGCTACTCTATAACGGCGCTTGCGAACAAAGCCTTCTTAAACTCCGACGGCGTGCTGGTGATTAATGGCAAAAAGGTTTTTCCAATTGGCTTTACGACGTCGCCTGACCCCGATAGCAAAACGCCTGCGGGCAAGAACGCCATCGCCGAACTTGCCGATGCAGGCGCAACATTCTTGCGGGCCGGACCGCTGGGCTCATCCTGGGACGAGCAACGCTTCGCTTCGGAAATGGCCATGCAGAAAGCGGCCGCCAAATATGGAATGCATTGTTGGATCAACTTGCGCGAGGCTTCGAGCTTTGAGGCAAATGACGTCGCCAGCGAAAAATTGCTTCGCCGATTAATCACCACCTTCAAGGACCACCCGGGCATGGGCGTTTACAAAGGCCACGACGAGCCGGAATGGGGCAAGGCGCCCGTGCAATCCTTGGACCGCGCTTACAAAATTTTGAAGGAGATCGACCCGAATCATCCGCTGGCCATCATTCAGGCGCCGCGCGGCACGGTGGAAAGTTTGAGAAAATACAATCCAGTTTGTGACATCGCTGGCTTCGATGTTTATCCGGTCGGCTATCCGCCGGGAATGCATTCGCAATTCGCCGCCACGAATAGTGAGCTGAGCATGATCGGCGATTACACCCGGCGCATGGTCGAAATCCGCGAAGGCAACCCGGCGATTTGGATGACATTGCAAATCGCCTGGAGCGGCGTGACGAATCCGGGCAAGACCTTGCGCTACCCGACTTTTGCCGACCAGCGTTTCATGGCTTACCAGGCAATCATCAGCGGAGCGCGCGGCTTGATGTATTTCGGTGGCGCGATTCCGTCCGCATTGACCGATGAAGATAAGAAGGCCGGTTGGAACTGGCGTTTTTGGAACCGCGTGTTGCGCCAGGTCGTGGAAGAAATTGGAACAAAAAGTCCGCTGTATCCCGCATTGGTCGCAGCCGAATCAAAATTGCCGATAAAGGTGCAGGGTTCGGGAATCGAATTTTGTGTACGCGAAGTGGGAGATGAGATTTTCATTCTCGCCTGCAAGCGCAATCACACGACGGAAAAAATCGAATTCAGCGGTTTGCCCAAAACCAAACCCGGCGGCGACGTGCTGTTCGAGGAGCCGCGCAAAGTGGAAGCAAAGGAGGGCCGGTTCAGCGATTGGATCGCGCCTTTCGAAGTTCACGTCTATCGCTTCCAACGCGCAAAATAAATCATGTACTGCGGATTGAATTGCGTCGCCGGCACTGTGGCTGCGAACCATTCAGATGATTGATCCGTTTTGCGCTCTGCCTAAATTTCCTTCATCTGCCGTGTTTCAAATTCAACGACTGGGAGGTGGCGGCCGCTGTCCACTTGGCGGGCCTTGTCCGGGACCACGCCGCGATCCAGCGCCAGGGCCACCTGGACCGCCTTTTTGAAAGCTGGAATCTGCAGTGCCGCGCCAGAGACGCGAAATGTTCGGAAATTCTTCGGTGAGGTAATAATGGTAGCTGCCTTGGGGAAATTCCGGCGTAACGCCAAAGCGACCATTGCATTCGTCGAGGTCGCCCGAGCCTTTTACGAATTCGTAATCCTCGGTAAATTTACCATCGTATTTTCCGCCCGGCCCGTTGGGTCGCGTCCCTTTTTTCAATTGGTAACTGGACCGCATTTTCTTCAGCGGGCTCGCCGCATTGGTCGCGTTGCTCAGTCCAAAACTCGTGTAGATGGGAAAACCATCCGCGGCATAACCGACCATCAACATTTTCTTCGCGTCACCGCCGAGTTTCTTCATCATGCCCACCGGCAAACCGTGATAATGATACGCGCCATTGGGTTGCACATGCGCATTGTATTCATCCAAACCGAGATCGACCGCACCACCTTTTGCCTCGTAATTCCATCCCGAGCGGCGGTCGTTATTCCAGAACTCTGCCGTCGCCGGATCAAACGGAACCCCGTTAAGCGCCACACCAAAAGAGGCGTGGCCACTGGGCGTCGGTTTCTCCGCGACCTGCGGTTTCGCCGGCATGCGGAAAGCGTGGGTCTGCGCCGAAATCGCGTTGGGATTTCCACGACGCGGAAACGTGCCAGGCGTGTGGTCGGGCAATCCGTTGGCGCGAACGAACCGATAATTTACTTCCACGGTGATTGAGACGCGATTTGCCCCGAGTTGCACCGACGGGTGATCGTGATTTGGATTTCCAGAATCGTGGCCGACAGCAGCTTGAACGCATAAACTAAACGTCAGGGGCAACAGGAATTTCATTTTCATAAACTAATTTTTTTAGCGACTCAAAGTCGACGATCCCAGATCACTTTGGCTCCACTTGTTTTGCCCGATTTTGATCAAGAATCTTTTGCGACCCGTTCCTGCGAAAGATGTTCACTAACATGACTCCACTCAAGACGAGAACGAGCTCCCCACCCAATGTGCAAACGATGGCTGCGCCGGTCGGCAAATCAAATTCGTAGGAGGCAAATAAACCGAGAACACTCGCGAGCGTGGCGGCGATCCAACCCAACAGCAACATCCAGCGAAGTTGTGAGGCCAGGAAATTGGCGCACACCGCCGGCACGATCAGATAGGAAAAAACCAGCAGCACGCCGCCGATCTGCACAAAGGTGGTCACAACAATCCCGAACAGCGCATAAAAAATAAAATCCCACCAGCGCACGGACATTCCCTTCGCCATTGCGGTATCGGGCTCGAATGAAAGGATCATGAATTTCTTGCGGAAGATGAAATGAATAATTCCCACCAGAACATAGAGCGCGAACGGTTTTAAGACATGCCCCGCCTGCTGCAAGTGCAACAGATCTCCGACAAGAGTGTGGCGCAACTCTTCATTGCCTTCAGGACTTCTGCTCAAAAGCAAAATTCCCGCAGCCGCCGCGACCACGTAAATGATCCCAATCAGCGCTTCCTGGGGGACGTGATGATTTTTTTTGGTGCGGGTAAGAGTGAAAATAACCGCGCCGATCAACGTGAAACTGACCGACCAGACATACGTCTGCCAGGCGTGGGCGTCGTTACCCAGCAGGATGGAAACACAAGTGCCCAGCGCTGCAACCTGGGCCAATGCCAAATCCACGAAAATAATCTCGCGGCGAATGATGTGCAGCCCGAGGTAAACCAACAGGCCGGGCAAGAGCAAACTCGCCATCAGCGGCCACATCATGATCGAAAAAAATTCCTCCATAAAAATCCTTTGGCTAGCTGCAGTCTTATTTCCTCGCTTGAAATCCTTTGGCCAACGATTTGACCAGAAAATCCATCCAGTCGATGTAGCCCTTCGTGTCCTTCATGCTGCCCGGAAAGGAGGGGAAATCCAGCACCACCGCTTCAGCGTGACTCGCGACCGCTTCAGCCGTCTTCCGATTCTGGTAGGGCTGCACAATAATCACTTTGATCTGCCCGCTTTTCATTTTCGTAATCACTTCGGCCAGATGGGATGGCGAAGGGGGAATCCCGGGTTTAGGTTCGAGAAAGATATCCATTTTCAAATCAAAACGTTTAGCGAAATACGGCCATGAGTTGTGGTAGCTCACCACATCTTTGCCTTGGTCGGGCGCGAGCAGTTTTTGCCACTCAGCCATTTTCGCATCGAAACGGTCGTTGAATTTTTTCAAATTCGCATTGAAGTAATCGCACGACTTCGGGTCGAGTTGGCAAAATGATTTTGCAATGTGTGCCGCCACGATTTTTCCATTCAACGGGTCGGTCATGAAATGCGGGTTTCCCGCCGCGTGAATATCTCCTTTGGACCGATCAAGGGTGGTGGGAACTTCCAAAAGTGCAATGCCTTCCGCGCAGGAAACCCGCCCGGGCTTGCCACTTTCGAGTTTCGCGTTACGCGATCCTTCAATCAAAGGCGGCAACCAGCCGACTTCCAGTTCCGCCCCGCCTTCGATCAAGGCATCGGCATGATTGAGTTTCACGATGAAGCTCGGCTTGGCGTCCACGAAATGAGGATCTTCGGTCGGCTTGGACAGCGTGGTGAGATCGATTTTTTCACCGCCAATTTCCTGGGCGATGGAACCGAAGTCCGTGGTGGTGGCGACGACATTAAGTTTGGCGAAACCGGCGAACGGAACGAACGCGAATAGGATGATTAATTTGAAAAGTTTCATAAGATTTTTAGGTTGAAATCAGTTTGAGGAAAATTAGTTAAAATTTGTGCGCGCCATGAGCGCCGAGCAGGAATTCGAGTTGAATCCAGACGGAATGCTCGGTGCCAAACTTTTCGCCGTGATCATGATTATATTGCAGGCTAACCTTCGAAAATTCGCTTGGAAAAAAAGTCAGCACCGGGGAAATACGATAACGCTCGCCGCGAAAAGCATCACTGGAATCGAACTGGCCTGAGTTTCCGCTGGCGTAGTCGCCGCGAATGCCTGTGACCCACCGCGGCTTGAATCCCCACAAAACCTGGGAAAAAGCGCCCCAATCTCTGAGGTTTTCCGATTGAACGGGCTCCATCAAATCGGCTCCACTTCCCGCGCCGAAACGACGGTAAATTCCTTCGGTCTGCCAGGAGACAAATGGAAAACCTTCCGTCGCGTTGGCTGGTTTCCATTTCCAATAAACGTCGGCGCCGTAGATTTCCGTGCGGCTATGAAGACCAGTGTCGTTTGGACCAAATGCGCCGGAGAGCCCGCCGACCAAGGTTTGCGTATCGGTGACTTCAAAAGAGGAGGCTAGGCGCGGCGTGAAAAGCAAATCCTGCGGCCCGCGCAAATTACGATCAATCGTGGCGCGGCCAGCAAATCGATTCACACCAGTGCCGTCATCCTCACCCACATTGCGGAAGCTATGTGCCGTGCCGCCCTGCCCGTCGAAAATCCCGAGCGACAACTCAGTGAAAAACGGTGTCGGCGCGAGCCAGGAAAGTTGCGTTCCGATATTCCGCAAACCATCCGGCCCAAACGCGCGCGTCGAGATGATCGGCGCATCAACAAACGCCCATTGATGCGGATGTTGAGGATTGTTTCGCCCAAACGCCGAGAAAAATTGTCCGGCCTTCAATTGCAAATTCGCGGGCAGCGAAGTGGATTGCAGATATGTTTCCTCCAGTTCGATGTCGGTTTCGTTATTGTTATCCAACTTCAAGACGATATTCGCGAAACCTTTGAAATAAGGATCGACCGCACCGTCGAGCGCGATTTCCGCGTTGCGCAACGAGAACCCGCGCTTTTGCGGATCATGATCGCCGAGTTGCAATTGCGCCGAAGGATCCGACTCCGTGGACCAACCGGCATCCATCAGCGCATCAAAACTGATGTTCATGTAAGCCGAACCAGCGCGCGCGATGGTCAACGGCTGCGATGCCGACCATGGCGCCGACAAGGGTGAACTTTGCGTGGCCGATTTCGAGGCCGCATTCGTTGTCGAATCTTTGGCAAGTTCTGTCGCCAACTCTGCTTCGAGCTTTTTCTGTTCCTCAGTTTTTACGGGCGCAACCGCAATGGGCGGCAATTGCGTTCTGGTCAACTCATCCAATTTTTTCGTCAGTGCCTCGATTTGTTGCTGCTGGGCGCGAGTGACTTTGTCGAAATTTTCCTGCATCTGCTGCAATTGCTTCTTGAACTGCCCTACTTCATTTGTCTCCTGGGCCTGAAGCGTCATTGCGCTCAGGCAAAGGGCAGAAGACCACCCTATTATTTTAAGAATCTTCATAAACTTCTCCAAGTTAACTGCCTCGAATTTGCGCATTGCCGCGCTCAAAAATTAAACCGAACGGGAAACAAAATCCGCCAGAAGGCGGTTTTAAACCATAGGAGAAGGAATGGAAGGTGGCGCGCGGGAAGCCGAAAAACGGTAATCGGCGGCAGAAGGATCCGAAAAATTAGCTACTTCTATGAAAACAGGCACACCAAAGTTTAAATCAACGATGGCTGTATTTGGGTCACTCGAGAGAAGCTGATGTTGTTGAAAAAAGGTGATCGCACAGTGATGCGAAGCTTGCGAGGCGTCCTGGTGTAACTGCTCGTGAAGCGCGGGATTAACCGCGAGCAACAGCGAAGAAAACAACGTGACCGTCAGCAAGATGGCCAGAGCCAATTTACCCCACTGCGCAGGTCGAAAAGATTTTCGTTCCAATTGCAAGTAATTCGAGGCTAGTGATGCCAAAAAAAAATTCAAGAGCTGAATTAATCCGTGAGCCTAAAGTGAGCGCCCAGACGGCTAAATTTTTTTGGCAGGGCAAGATATTATTTAGGTGGGAGGCGATTTGCCAATTGACGCTGTTTCTTTCTCCGATGATTTTAGCGGCGTGAAAATTCAGCGCGCCCTTATTTCTGTTTTCGATAAAACCGGCTTGTTTGCGTTCGCCCAGATTTTGCGGGAGGCGGGCGTAGAAATTATTTCCACAGGCGGCACCGCGAAGGCGTTGCGCGAACAGGGAATTACCGTCAGCGACTTGAGCGCTTACACCGGCTTTCCAGAAATGCTGGATGGCCGAGTGAAAACCTTGCATCCGAAAATCCACGGAGGACTGCTCTATGTTCGTGGCAATGCCGAACACGAGGCTGCGGCCAAAAAGCACGAAATTAAGCCCATCGATCTGGTGGTCGTAAACCTTTATCCCTTCGAGCAGACCGTGGCTAAGGCAGATGTTACATTGACTGAGGCCATTGAAAACATCGACATCGGCGGCCCATCAATGCTCCGCAGCGCAGCGAAAAATCATGAATCAGTTACGGTGCTGATCGACCCGCTCGACTACGCGACGGTCGCCGACCAAATTGTCGCACAGGGCAATACCACCACTGAATTGCGCCAGAAACTGGCCGCCAAAGTTTTCGCGCGCACCTCGAATTACGACGGTGCCATCGCCAGCTTCTTAGAGAAACGCCTAGGCAAATCGAGCACGGAACCGAACACGTTGCCCGACGTTTTGAGGATCAATGCTGGCCAGGCGCAACCGCTTCGCTACGGAGAGAATCCTCACCAGCGCGCCGCGCTTTACGGTGATTTCTCCAAATACTTTCAGCAGCTCCACGGGAAAGAATTATCTTACAACAACATTCTTGATCTCACGGCCGCAGCGAGTTTGATCGGCGAGTTCGCTGGAGAATCACCCTCGCTCGCCATTTTGAAACACACCAATCCGTGCGGGGTCGGCCGGGGCAAGACTTTACGAGAGGCATGGGAGAAAGCGTTCGCAACAGATAAACAGGCGCCGTTCGGTGGAATTATTGCAACGAACCAAGTGCTGGATTTGGCTTGTGCGGAAGCGATCTCGGAGATTTTTAGCGAAGTGATTGTCGCACCGGATTTTGCGCCGGATGCCCTGCTCCTGCTGCAAAAGAAGAAGAATTTGCGACTCATAAAACTTTTGCGCAATCCATCCCAAACCGGCGATCTGGATATTCGGAGCGTGACTGCAAACTCAATTCTAGTCCAGGAACGTGACCTGAAAACGGTGGCGGTAACCGACTTGAAAATTGTGACGAAACGGCAGCCGACTGAGGCTGAGTTGAACGCAATGCTATTCGGCTGGCGAGTCGTGAAGCACCTGAAGTCCAACGCGATTGTTTATGCTTCGAGCGATTCGACCTTAGGCGTCGGCGCGGGGCAAATGAGCCGAGTCGATTCCAGCCGCATTGCGGTATGGAAAGCTGGCGAGGCAGGATTGCCGTTGACCGGCAGTGTGGTTTGCAGCGACGCGTTTTTCCCGTTCGCCGATGGTTTGATTGCCGCAGCCAATGCCGGGGCGACCGCAGCCATTCAGCCTGGAGGTTCCGTTCGAGACAATGAAGTCATCGCTGCAGCGGACGAGCGAAACATGGCGATGGCGTTTACCGGAGTGCGCCACTTTCGTCATTAACGAAGCAGTTTATAGATAAGAGCAATCTGGCCAAAGCATAGCGCCACTAAGGCTGACCAAGTCAGGAATTCCCGCACGGCTAGCCCTTTTTGCTTTGTGGCGCTGAGCCCAAAAAGAATTTTTGTGGTGCCGATTTCGATGGTTTCGCCGTTGCGCAGAAGGGCTTTTTGGACAGGTTTCCCTTCTATAACCACGGCTGTGTCAGCGTTCGCCATTAGCTGAAATCCTCCCGACAAAGCCAGATTGATTTGAAAATGCTGATCCCAAACACCTGGATCGGTGATCTGTAAATCGCAGGTGGAATTGCGGCCCACAGAAAAAGGAAAACGGCGGGCAACCACTTCGGTTCCCGCCGTGCTTCCAGAAAGAATCTTAAGCTGAATCATTAAAACCAACGCTGCGGCACATGAATGTAATCGCCGGGATAAACCGGCAGATCCAAGCTCGGATCGGTCAACGCTTTATTACAATCAATAATAAATGTCTTTCCGTTTGCGCGAGTGAGGCGAACTTTTTTCCGATTGGCGTATTCCGTAAAATCACCTGCAGATTGAATCGCTTTGATGACGGTTGTTCCGCCAACATAGGCATCACGTTTTGGCATTTTGACGGCACCGCCGACTGAATAAAACCGATCAGGCGCAGTAACGGTGACGTTCATCGAAACATAAAAACGCCTAAACGCTTTCTGAAGCTCGTTTTGCAAATCGCCTGTCGTCCGCCCAGCTGCCTGGACAGAACCAATCAATGGAAGGGTAATGGTTCCGTCTTCTTTGATTTGTTCCTCTTGAGGCGGCAACTGGGTTGAGGACGAACTGACATTTGAAAACGCTACCCGAATCGTGTCTTGAACCCGAAGCTTGTCAGCAGGTTCCACGGTTTTGGGAGATTCCTTGCTGGCGATACTTGGAATTGGATATGCCTTTTCCGTAGCTTTATCTGTCGCACAACCGACCAACCAGAGGGCCGAGAAAGCCATCACAGAGATCCACAGACAAGAATTAAAAAATCTCCGAATGTTCATATTTCTATTCAGATGCGAGTCTTTCCGTTTTGAATGATTAAGCATTTGTTTTTTCCGCCTTTTTCGAAGGCTTGCTATTTATGACATCTGACTCGTCATTCTGTTTGGAATATTCGTAATAACCGCTGTAATAATAGTAGTTTTCGTCCTGACTCATGTTGATGTTGTTCAGAACAATCCCAACAAGGTTTCCGCCAACTTTCTGAATCATCTGCTTGGCCCGCAAGGTCATCGGCTGAGGATAACGACGGTATTGGACAACTTGAAGAACCATGTCCATTTCGCTGGCCAAAATTGAAGCGTCGCTCACACCAAGCAGCGGCGGAGAATCGAAAAAGACGAAATCATAACGGCTTTTCAGTTCACGAATGAGTTCCTTCATTTTCGCCGAGCTCAAAATACCCATTGAACTACTCGGCAATTTACCGCTAGGCAAAAAGTCCAAAGTTTGAAGCGACGTGGTCTGGATGACTTCTTCGAGTGTGTTCTGTTTCAGCAAATAGTTAGTCAACCCGATTGAATTGGAAACTTTCAATACTTTATGAATGCTAGGGCGGCGAAGATCCGAATCAACCACCAGACAGCGATTGCCATTTTGAGCAAACACCGTTGCCAGATTCAAAAGCGTGGTTGATTTACCTTCTCCAGCACCGCCGCTTAACACGGAAATCGTGTTTAATTTCTCCTCCTTGCGTGTGAAGAGAACGTTCGTCCGCAAAACTCGATAGGCTTCTGCATGAGGGGTGTCTGGACCTTCTTCCAGCAGGCTGCCGACATTTTGAGGAATTACACCCAAGACTGGTGCTTGCAAAGCGCGCTCTACATCGTCAATTGTCTTCACGCTGGTATCGAGGTATTCAATGAAGAAAGCCAGACCAACACCAACAATCAATCCAACAATGACACCCAAACCAATGTTCAGCGGCTTGTTGGGTTTGATCGGATTAGGACTCATCTTAGCCTCATCGGTGACTGTCACGATAGACCCAAGGGGCAACTCCGTCTCAATCGCCTCAGAAGCGATTCTCAAATTGATGGCTTCTTTCACCCGTTGAAGGTTTTCCAGTTCTCTTTTTGCGTCGAAATAGGAACGAAATTTTTCACCAGTCGATTTCATCTCGTCACGCGCAGTTCGGACTTGAGCCTCAATTTCCGTGAGGCGCGCTTTCGATCGTTCCGCGTTGGTTTTTAAGCCGATCAGAATTCCGTCAATCTTTTCGTCGAGCTGACTCTGCACTTTTTCGACCAGTGCTTGCGCCTTTTTCACCTCAAGATGCTCTGGGGTCAACTCCTTAAGCAAGGCAATCAGTCTCTGCTGACCAGACGCTAACTGGTCTGAAAAAGTCGCAAGTTGCGGCTCAAACGGATACATGGTCGAAAGGGAGCTTCTGAGTTCCTCGCGCGAATGTTTGATAATTCCGTCTAAAAGGGTTTGGTCGTCAGTGTATTTTTGTGAAGCCGCGAGGCGGTTTTGTTCCAGAGTTCGAACAGTATCAATATTCAAAAGCGATGTGTTTTGGCTTGAGCTGTCAAGATCAGGAATATCGTTAGTGCGACGCAAGTCATTAACAATTCGCTGCGCGCTCGTGATGCGCCCTTCTTGTTCTTGAAGATTTTTACGGAGAGCGTCAATCCCTTCTCCGCGAGCGTTTTTACGTGTGTTCACACGGCTCTCGCGATAAACATCGGCGATTTTATTCGCAATCTCCGACGCTTCAGCCATGTCTTCGCTGTAGACCCAAATTTCGATGAGGCTCGTGTTACGCGATTGGTTGACCTTGATTTGGCGCTTCAAAAGCGCATAAGCCTGCTCGGTTTTAAGCTTCCCAGGAAGCCCCATGCGGGTTGACCACTTTTCATTCAGATCAAGCTGCTTGATCACGTCGTTTAATACCGAGGAGGACTGGATCACTTCAAATTCAGTTCCAAGCCAAAATGGATCGAACGGAGTGTACGACGGTGCTTTTTCGATTCCAGATACCACTGGATTATCCTTTTCAACTTTAATACGTGCCATGCTTGCATAAGTTTTCGGGAGCATGAAGGTCACGGCAGTCGTGGTAATGACGACAAGCAAAAACACCAGCAATATCACGGTTTTGCGCAGGCGAATGATCCGCCAATAGTCCAAAAAATGAAGTTTCAGCTCCGGAGACTCAGGTATTTTAGTATCCATACATCAAAAAAATAAGAGGCTGACAATGTGCAGCCTCTTACTGAAATATCAAATTTTTATTTTTAGTAGGTCGCGCGGACGCCGAGGTAAACCCGATTGCGCGAATAGCTTCGTCCGGATTCAGAATCCAAACGATCAAAGTTGTAACCAGCTTCAGCTGAGAGATGCGGATTGAAATTGTAGGCGAAATTTATCCCAGGAAGAAAGTAATACTCGACATTGCCGTCCTCTGTTCCGCCTTGGAATTCACCGCGCTGACCTTGAACCAGAAGGCTCCCGATTAGCTTCGAGGTAATCTTGTGACTAACGGAGGCATAAACAGCGGTAACTTGTTGATCCACGGTGATATCGTTCAACGTTTGAACGCTAAATACGTCGGTTCGAGCAAGCGTATGACTTAAACCAGCCTTAATGAAATTGCCAACGCCGTATTCATAGGTAAGATTTGCGTCTATGTATGGACTGACATCGGTGTTATTTTGATTATAATAATCTGTATATTGTCCGCCGATGCGAGCTGAACCAGCCAGCTGCGCATTGAAACGATGATCGGCCCCAACATAAACACGGTGCGAATGGCTATTGCGCTCTTCGCTGAAGATTTCATCGGGAGCGCCAGGATTAAGAGCCTCATTTCCCGTGAAATCAACGACGCCAAACTGATAACCCAAAATTCCATCCGTATCTGGAAGCGCGCGCCAACGAAGATCTAGCGAGATTGCATGTTCGATGCGATCCAGCAATCCAGATCGACTCGCCTGACCAGGTTCGACGTCGTTACTATTCTTGTCCTGCTCATAATTGAAGAATGTATTCGCATAACCCAATTCAACGGCCAAAAGCTCAGTTGCCTGAGCCGAAAATTTGATTGTGCCTAAATTGCGCATGTTATCCCCTTGTGTCCTCAAAGGGGATGAAATGGCGCCACCGCCAGGGCTAAGCACTTCAGGCTCTTGAGCGACTACAAAAGAATCGTTGACCTCAACTTTATATCGCTCGCTAAATTTATGATCGAGCCGCCCGTCAAATTTGTGGTTTTGATCATACTTATTGTTGCGACGGTCTTCAAAGTAGAGAAAAGAGTATTCGTAGCTTACACCGATAAAAGTCTGATCCAGCGGAAGATTCAGAGATGCAGAAGGCGTAAGTTGATAACCTAAGCTGGAGCGCTTTAGGTCACTAGACGAAGTGGTGTAATTGTCATCATAAAAACCACGCAACGCTGCAGAAACGCTCCAAGGTTTTGATGCTTCGATTGGCGAAAGTTCGACTGGAGAAGCTGCATGAATACCCGATGCGCCAATGGCAATTAATCCTGCGGACGTAAGGAATTTTTTCATAATTTCATTTTTCTGCAAGCAAGCAAATGCGCCACGACGCATTCACTTGTAAATTCAATTCGAGTTTTATGAATCGAACCGCCCCTTGTCAATTATTCTTTTCGGCTGTGCCTCAACTATTTGGGAGGAATTGCCCATCGGTCCCAGTCCGTCACAAAAAATTGATCCGGCAGAAATCTTTGCGGCGATTTTTTCAATGGAAAACCGTCTGGAACCTCTCCTTTGGATAAACTTTGCAAAACAAACCGGCCCCAACCCTTGTTGTCCTTGATCATTTGAGACAGAAATCGGCCGTCGATCGTTCGCGGGGTAAGATGGAGTGCTTGAACGGTCTTGATGTCATCATTAATCATGAAAAACTCTTCGGGATAGATTCGGCTCAAAGAAACGCATTGCCTGTCGCCATACCAGGCCATTGCCCATGGCACATCGGACATTACCAATTCGTTCGCCCGCATCCAACCGCCCGTTTCCTGCAAGGTGGGCGGATAGTAAGGAGGATAGGCGACCGGGTTGAATCGCGGCGGTAGCAGGGAGAAAATCATTGGTAACGCGATGATTGTGCAAAACAGAAGGTTGGTAGCGTATTTCAATAGAAGTTCCGGGAAAACAATTCGATCGATCAACTCGAAGTAAAATAGAAGTTCCGGGAAAACAATTCGATCGATCAACTCGAAGTAAAATACGACCCCAAACCCAAAAATCAGCGGGCCGAGGACGATCAGCAGGTTTTCCGAGTTTAATTGCGGTGAGTCCCCCGTCAAATGAGTTCTCCCAAACGCTTGGGCCACGATCAGAACGAAAAACGAGAAGAGGAGAAAATAGCGAAGCTTTGACTGGGCGGGCTTGAGCGATGGAGCCAGCAGCCCGGCCAAGAAGAACAGGGTGAGCCAATTTCCACCTAATCTGGAAATTTCGTTTTCCACGATATCGCGGGCGTTAACAAAGAGTTTTCGAGCATAATCGGCTAGCGAAACTTTTCCGAAGACCGGTGCTGCCTGAAGCGACCGCTCCAATTGGTCTTCCTGAAAAGCGGGGGTGCTTTGACAAATTGCGTATCCGGAGATCCCGAATGCATTTCCCGTGAGTGTGTAATTGCGAATCGACCAAGGCGAAACGACAAGCAGGAAAGCGCCCAGCGCGAGGAAACAGACTCTTGCACGCCGTTCCGAGCCGAATAGCAGAAAAAAAATCAAAACCGGACCCATCAACCATCCAAAGGAATATCGAGTCAGGCAACCAAGGCCAACGCAGACGCCCGCAAGAATCGCCGCAAGCCAAGGCGTTCGCGCCGATCCCGATTCGCGCGTTTGGCGTTCAAATCTAACCAGCGCCCAGACCGTGCAAAGGAAAATGACAACGAGCAACATCGTCGAGAGGCCGGAAATGCTGAAACGCCAAAACAAGTCGGTAGCAGCAAACAAAATTGAGGAAACCCAGGCGACGGAAGGTCCGAATAGTTCGCGCGTTATTGTGAAAAGGAGAAGGATCGCCAAAAAGAAAAGCAACTGGTTGAACCCGGCAATCCAAAGCTCTGGCCCGTAGGTTTGAAAAATCTGGAACGGAATTTTGTAGTCGATCGGTGCGATTTTCAAGAACCCGGCCAGCAAAGTCGGGTAAAGTGGCGGGTTGGCGAGATCCGGATGCGAAGTCTTGAGCGAAGCGATTTTCTCCAGTCGGGCCTGTTCGCTTTGGAGCGTTTTTTTCTCCGTTTCAGATAAATCTTTTGCTTCCAATCGCTTGGCGATTTCAGAGACCTTCCGGTTGGTTTGGGCTTGGACCAACGCGAGGCTAAATGGTCGAATATATTTCGTGGTGTAGCCTTCCCCGCGGGATATGTTCCGCGCCAATTGCGACATATCCATGGCTTCTTCCGTGTTGAAATTCTTGAACGACACGATGTCGTAAAGCATCGCGATCGCCACGAAAGCCAGTGCCGCCAAGGTCAACCGCAGGGTCCGAGCCCCCTCTCCCTCTTCGATGAAATGAATTACCCTTTGAAGCCACGCTTGCATTTAAAATCCTTCGAGTTGATAGGTGTGAAGTTTTCGGTGAAGCGTGCGGCGGCTCATTCCAACTTTTTCAGCAGCCTCAGTGCGGTTGCCATTCGTCTCTTGAAGCGCGCGGACGATCAACTGTTTTTCTGCTTCACGAATGCTTAGAGTGTTTTGCGGCGACGCTTCCACGCGCGCATTGGAAGAACTTCCGTTTCGCACATTCGCCGGCAAATCGCGAAAAGTTATCTTATCCCCGCGCGACAAAACGACGGCGTGTTCGATCGCCGTGCGCAGTTCACGAACATTTCCTGGCCACGAATGCTTCACCAATGCATCAATCGCCTCCGTCGAAATGCCGCTCACGTTCTTGTCATTTTCTTGGGCAAATTCGCGCAAGAAACTTTGCGCCAACAACGGAATATCCGCAGAGCGCTCCCGCAACGGAGGCATGAGAATCTCCACGACGCGCAACCGGAAAAAGAGGTCTTCACGAAATATCCCCGCCTTGACCAATTCCTCCAGATTCTTGTTGGTGGCTGTGATTAACCGCACGTCAGCCGAAATCGTTTTATTCGAGCCGACGCGTTCAAACGTTCGTTCGCCCAAAAAGCGGAGCAATTTGACCTGGAGCGTCTGGTCGATTTCGCCGATTTCATCGAGGAAAAGTGTTCCGCCCTGAGCTTGCTCGAAACGGCCAACCCGCCGTTCATGAGCACCGGTGAACGCCCCGCGCTCGTGGCCGAACAATTCGCTTTCCAACAACGTGGAGGCCAATGCCGCGCAATGGACCGTCACCAGCGGTTGACGAGCGCGCGGGCTGAGTTGATGAATGGCTTTGGCAATCAGTTCCTTGCCCGTGCCGCTTTCGCCCGAAATCAAAACCGTGGCCCTCGTCGGCGCAACTTGCCGGACAACATCCAGCACCTCTTGCATGCAGGGAGCTTCGCCGATGATATTTTCCAGGCCGAATTTGGTGTGCAGCTGTTGTCGGAGCGAAACATTTTCCGTCTCCAGATTTTGCTGGCGCAATGCTCGCGCAATCCGCATTTCCAGCTCTTCGATCTGCAAACGGCCTTTGGCGATGTAATCGTCCGCGCCTTTTTTCATTGCTTCGACCGCCAATTCCTCCGAGCCATACGCGGTCATCAAAATGCAGATGGGCGGTTTGGGAAGCGACTTGGCGCGGGCGATGAGCTTCATCCCGTCTTCCTTAGGCAAACGGAAATCGGTCAACAGCACCGCAAAATTCTCCTGCTCTAACAAATTCATGGCGGTCGCGGCATCGTCAGCGACGTAAACGTCATAATGATCCTCCAACGCCGCCCGCAAACCTTCGCGCGTCGGCTTTTCATCGTCCACAATGAGCAGCATTGGATTCATTCGCTTACAAAATCTTTAACATTCGCCTGAAGCAGCCTCGGCCTGCGTTCATGAAGGGGAAGCCAGATGCGAAACGTCGTCCCCTGCCCCACATTGCTTTCCAGTTCGATTCGCCCGCCGTGATCGCGCACGATTCGCTGCACAATCATCAATCCGAGACCTGTTCCCTTTTTCTTGGTCGTAAAAAACGGCTCAAAAATTCGATTCAGCTGTTCCTGTGGAATCCCGCCTCCGGTATCAGAGACGCTAACCCAAACGCCATCCGAACTCGAACCCGTCTGCAACGTGAGCGTGCCTCCTTTGGTCATCGCTTGCACCGCATTTTTAACGAGGTTGACCAGCGCTTGTTTGATCTGGGCGGAATCAATCGGAGAACTCGGCAATCGCGTGGCCAGTTTTTCTTTTAAATTCAAACCGCGATTTTCAATTTCCGGGCGAAGCAGCCCGGTTGTTTCACTGACCACGTCGTTGAGTGAGGCAAGCGCCAGTTTTGGCGGCGATGGGCGGATGGCCTGGAGAAATTGTGTAATGATGTAATCGAGGCGAGAAATTTCCCCCTTTGCTACATCCAGATACTTTTCCAGGCGGGCGACGCTCTCCTCATGCTCGACAGCCAAGGTCGAATTCTGGCCGCGCCCGGTTTTGACAAAACGCGCCGGCGCGGGACTTGAAATCGCCTGGCGCAACTTTTTCGTTTCTCGCGTCATCAATTGCAGATGAATGTGCAACGCATTCAATGGATTTCCAATTTCGTGCGCGACACTCGCCGCCAGCAACGTCAGCGAGTGCAATCGCTCGCTCTCGATAGCTTCGAAAGTCTTCTGCCGCTGCTCGGTGGCATCGTGCAAAATCAACGCGACACCCGCTCCGCTGGCTCCTTCCCCGTCCAGCGGCGCGACGTAAAGGCGGAAGAATTTCACCTCTGGATAATTGATTTCAAATTCATGACGAACCACCCGTTGTCCGCTTCGTGACTTCACCAATTGGTTCCATTCCAGTTCGGGCAGGTAATGGGAAATCGATTCACCTTCCGCAATTTCGCCGTGCCAATTCAAGATGCGTGACACCGCCTGGTTGAAATAAATAATCCGCCCCTTTTCATCGAGTACCAGCACGCCATCTTCGATGGTATTAAACAGGGTTTCGAGAAAACTGCGTTCGCGAGCCAAACGCTGCACAACTGTTTGCAGGCCTTCGGCGTCGAGACGTCCGATCCGTCCGAGCACTTTATCTAAAAAACTGGATTTAGATGGCGCCATGTGTTTTAAACGCGAAAAACGACGGGCGAAAATGAAACGCTCGGGGTCAGGCTAATTTGCCGTCCCGCTCGCCACGGTCCAAGTTCCGCGTCGTTCAAAACCATTTTCGTTTTTTGAAATAGAGAAACGTCGCCCCAGTGCTGACTGCCGTCACCCCGAGCGCGAGCGGATAAGCGTGTTTCCACTCCAGTTCCGGCATGTCTTTGAAGTTCATTCCGTACCAGGTGCCAATAATCATGATGGGCGTCGTGACCACCGTGATCAGCGTAAGCAATTTTACCACTTCGCCGGTGTGATTTGACGACATGTTCAAATAGACCTGCAAAATGCCGGTAAGCGAGTCGGTGTAATTTTGCGCCATTTCAGAAATGTGAAAAAGCCCGTCATAAACATCGCGGTAATAGGGAACCAAATGCGGACGGATCAATTTGAATTCGCCGCGCGCAAAACGCGCCAGGACTTCTCGTTGCGGCCCGATGATTTGCCGCAGGTGCAAAACTTCCTTTTTAATCTGGAGAATGCGGTTGAGTGTCTCTTTGCTCGGATTCTGCAACGCTTGCTGCTCGACTTCGGCGATTTCCAACGAAAGTTCGTCCAGCGCCGGTTTATAGTTTTCCACGATTCCGTCCAGCAGCGTGTGGGCGACACGATCCGGCGCACGAGCGACGTGAACCGTGCTTTTCAGGCAGCGTTCCTCCGTTAATTGAACGCTGCGCAAAGGCACTTCGTGAAAGGTGACCAGAAAATTCTTGCCAAGAAAAAAACTCAGTTCGCTCGTCGCAAAAACACCGTCCGTACGACTGTAATCGACCGCGTGAATCACAATGAAAAGATACTGTGCGAACAGATCTCCTTCTTTCGGATTGTATTCTTCCACCTTGGGAGACGGGCTGACTGTCACGCAATCTTCAATCGACAATGGATGGAAATGAAAAACGTCTTCCAACAAAAATTTTATTTCTTCCGGAGTCGGTTTCTCCAGATCAACCCAAAGGAAAAGATTCGTGTCAGCCAGCAGCGTCGGCATCAAAAACATGTCGATGTCTTTGGTGTGCAGCTTGCCCTGAGTTGTAAAAGCGAACGAGCGAATCATGCTAAACTGAACCGCAACGGAATTGAAATAATTGAGCCAAGATGACGCTAGTTTTAGGGAGAAGCCGCCGCGACGCAAGTGTCTTTGAATTTTCGCCTTCTTGTGGAAACAACCTTGACCCTCTTTGGTTTGAGTTATTCAATCAGACGTCAGCTAATGCACTAATAAAATATGAAAAACTCTCGCCCATTCGCGAAACGGTTCAGCCGAACATTTTCCGCTACCAAAATCATCGCCGCGCTCGCAATCTTGTTTTGCTCGCTCGCCGTTCCAGCCCAGGCCAAAGAACCTAAAAAAGTTTTGGTCGTCACGGTTACGGTCGGTTTCCCCCACAGCTCTGTCCCAACCGCCGAAAGAGTTTTGACGGAACTCGGCAAATCGAGCGGCGCGTTCACAGTCGTTGACATCGTGCACAGCGGCCCACGGCCGAAAGATGAAGGTGAAGCGAAGATCTGGTTGGAGAAACTCACCCGCGGCCTGGCGGATAAAATGTCCGCCACCGCTCTGAAAAACTACGACGGAATCATCTTCGCCAACACCACGGGTGATCTGCCGCTGCCAGACAAAGAGGCATTCTTGAACTGGATCAAGTCCGGCAAAGCGTTCATCGGAATGCATTCAGCAACCGATACTTTTCGCGGACACACCCCGCTCGATTCTTACACTGATATGATCGGCGCCGAATTCAAAACTCACGGCGCACAGGTCGAAGTTACCTGCCTGAATCAAGACCCCAAACATCCGGCGTGCAAAAATTTCGGCCCGACTTTCACCGTCAAGGACGAGATTTACATTATGAACGGGTTTGAACGCGCAAAAGTTCACGGCTTGCTTGGCTTGGACAAACATCCAAACACCGGCGAAGCGGGCGATTATCCGGTTGCGTGGAGCAAGAAATATGGCAAAGGCAACGTCTTCTACACTTCTCTCGGCCATCGCGAAGACGTCTGGGAAAGCCAGTCGTATCAAAAGCATATTCTAGGCGGCATCAAATGGGCGCTCGGCATGGAAAAAGGCGATGCCAAACCGCAGACAAAATAGTCTGGGCGGAATCCCCGCTCGAAAGACGGATTAGCAAAGTCGCCTTGTCAGAAAAACCACGAGACGCTCAAGGCTACGCCTTGGGCGTTTATTCCTAAATTATGTTCGGCGATGTTGGCGTTGGAAATATGTTGAAAGCGAAATTCCGCATTCAGCGAACAGCGCGGAGAAACCAAGTAGCGAACTCCCGCCGCAAAATCCAAATTGAAATTGAAGTCCTGCCCGAAAATGTCGTGATTAACATCGGTTAAGGTGACACCGCCGCCGAGTTGCATGTATGGAACCCATTTCCAGCCGGATTTCACCAGGTTGTAGCGCAACCAAAAAGTCACGCTCGCCACATAAGTGCCATCGCCCACGAATACCCCAGAACCACAAAGCTCTCCGAGAACCTCGAAATTGCCTCGCAATGGCCCCGATTCCTTGAGGTCGCTGAGCATGTGTCCATATTGGATGAATCCACCTGAGTAATTAACCGTTGGCCGGTTATGGGTGGCGATGGAGGGGGAAAACAGAACCAAGCCGCCCGCCGACACCTCGGCTTCCCCGGAACGAAAATTCGTTTCATGATCGGTCTGCGGCGAATCAGAAATTTCAGCAGCTCCGGCCAATGCAAAACTGGCCGAGACAACGAGAATTCCAAGCGTCCTCAAGAAAGTCATCAATCGTTTGTAGAAGAGTAGCGGAATCTCGTCAACCGCCGTTCCGCCTCCAAATTTCCCTGAGGGTTCGCGAATTAGTCTTCGGAGAAGAGATATTCCAAATCGATCTGTGAGAGATTTCGGGCAAACCCTTCTTCGCCGAGCACATCCGCGATAGTCTGCGCCTTGCGTTGTTGCAGGTCCCAAATTTTTTCTTCCACAGTGCCAGGAGCGATCAGGCGGTAGGCATTCACGGTGCGCGTCTGTCCGATACGATGCGACCGATCGATCGCCTGCGCTTCAACTGCGGGATTCCACCACGGATCGTAGAGAACCACGTAGCTGGCTTTGGTCAGGTTCAATCCAGTTCCCGCAGCGCGAAGGCTGAGCAAAAAGACCGATCCCTTTGGGTCGTCCTGGAAAGCATTTACAACGGCCTGCCGGTCCTTAGTTTCGCCAGTCAAAATATGCGTGGAAATGTGACGTTGCTGACATTCTTTTTCCAACAAGCGGAGCATTTGGACAAACTGGCTGAACACCAAGACTTTTTGGTTATCGGCGAGGAGCGGCTCCAACAACTCGAAGAGCGTATCCGTTTTTCCAGAAGCGGAATCACTGCCGACCAACTGAGGATGGCAGCAGATTTGCCGAAGCCGAGTAAGCGCAGCGAGCACGTGAATGGCACTTTTGCCCAAACCTTTCTCGGAAACATTTTGCATCACCTGCTCGCGACTGCGCCGCAGTTCGGCCAGATAAAGTTTGCGCTGCGCCTCGCCCAAATCGCAATCGCGCCTCTCTTCGATCCGGTCCGGCAAATCACGCGCCACTTGCTTCTTCAAACGACGCAGCATCAGCGGCCGCAGCTTCGAGGAGAGACGGCGCCGGGCGATGCGCTGTTCGCTTTCCGCATTTTCGCCGCGCGGTTCGTATTTCTCTGAAAAATTTTCCTTGGTGCCCAGGAAGTTGGGTTGAATGAAATCGGTGATACTCCACAGATCGAGCAGGCGATTTTCGAGCGGCGTGCCAGTCAGCGCGAGCCGTTGTTCGGCGCGCAACTGCTTCACGGATTGGGTGATCTGCGCCTCGGGATTCTTGATGAATTGGGCTTCATCAAGAACGGCGGCGCGGAATGAAAATTTTTGCAACGCCTCCAAATCGCGCCGCAACAAGGCGTAATTCGTCACGATCAAATCGTGTTGTGGAATTTGGTGGCGCAGATTGTGCCGGGCCGCGCCACTTTCCAGCACGAGAACTTTCAAATGCGGCGTGAATCGCTCGGATTCACGACGCCAATTGTGCAACACCGAAGCCGGGCAAATCACCAAAGCAGGCTTGTGGTCTTTGGGATGTTGCGAGTGCAACCAAGAAAGCCAGGCCAATGTCTGCAAGGTTTTGCCGAGCCCCATGTCGTCCGCTAGGATTCCGCCGAGTTTGTGGCGCGTAAGGTGGCAGAGAAAATCAAAGCCGTCTTTTTGATAGGGACGCAATTCTGCCTGCGTGTTCGGCGGCAGCGGGATAGAAGGAATGCCGGCGAATTCCGCGAGGCTTTCGCGCAGCGCGCGCGCCTGGGGAGAATCAACAAAACGTTGCAAACCCGCTTCGTCCAAATGCGCGGCGTGCTCCAGTCCGAGGCGCTGCGGAATCGCGCTGAGCCCATCCAGACCCAAATCGGCAAACGCTTCGTGCGCGTTTTGCACGGCGGCAGAATCCAGTTCCAGCCAGCCTGCGTCGGGCAAATTAACAAACCGGCCCGTGGCGGTGGCGAGGCGTTGCAAATCAGCCGGCGTGAGTTTGAGCCCTTCAATCTCCCACTCGGTGGAAACGGAGAACCAATCGATGCCGCTGCCTTTGACCACCAGGTGCGGCCTGATTTGTCGGGGTGCTAGAAACAAACGGTGAAACGCCGTGTCACCCAGATAATCGGCATCAGCCGGGCGATCCTGCCAAGCGCTGGCGAGTTTACCAAGGAACCCTTCGTTGGCATCGCCCAGCCATAACCCGTGTTCCGGGGTGAACCAATCCAATCGGCCGAGCCATTGCGCGGCGGGATCCAAGCGCGGGTCATCCAGAATTTCAGGTTTGGCGTTGGCACGAACCATGGATCCGTCCATCTGCCATTCATGACCATTCCAGTTCCAAAGCGTTTGGTCGCGCTCGCTGATCGCCTGCAAGCGAAGCCGTACCGTTTCATTGGCCAATTCAAACGTGAAGCGCGGCTTGGCGGCGTGAGCGGTGCAAAGCTGTTCCCAATCGACTTCTTTGCTCGGCTTGGTCTTGCGCAACTTGGTCAGAAGGCGGTGACTGAGTTTACTAACCGGAACGGATTTCTTCCTGGCCCACGCATCCAAGAGATCGGTAGGCGGACCGTTACGGAGCAAATAAAACGTATCTTCGATCAGGACCAACGAAGGTCGTCCGGTGAAAAACTTCGCCTGATTCAACGGACGCAGTTCGCCGGCGGGCAATTGCAGATTGTGCGTGAAGGAAAGTTCGTTCTCGATGTTCTCGAGATCCGGCTTCAATTCGGCCAAATGCCCGTGGAATTTGGCGAAGTTCTGGTTTTCCTGAAATTGGAGGCGCGAATTCTCACCCCAGCGCACGAGCCATTGCAAGAGTTCCAGCCCCGTCAAAGTAAGCGTGTCCCACAGCCCTTCCGGATCCGCGTGCGTTTCGGCCAGCCACTGAATAAATTCCCAATCGGCTGGAGAAAAAAGTTCCTGCTCATGAGCCGAACGCGTGGTCAGCTCGAGGATTTCGGAAAGCGTCTTGGGCTTTTCACCGGTGCGGGGGCGGAAGAGATAAAACTTCACCGCCAAGGCAAAGAGCGTTGAATCCTCACCCGCCGGCTGTAACGCGCAAGCGACGCGCAAAAGAGCGCGGGGGGAATCCAAGTGAACGGGCGACGGCGGGAAGAGCCAGTGCTCCAGTTTCTGAACCAGCTTTTGGTCCTCCTCGGCTTGCTCGACTTCGGCGAAGCGATCCAGATTGGCGTGCGTGGTCAACTCCGTTGGCAGCGGACGATTGGCGCGCAGAAACAAAATGGCGGTCTCTTCGAGGCGCTTCTTGCCTTTGACCGACATGAGGCGAGGCCACCATTCCTGCCCGGCGAAATCTTTGCGAGAGAGAGAAAGTTTTTCGAAATAATCTTCCAGCAATAGCCAGGCGCGCTGGGAATCGGTGCAGTCGGAAAAAATGCGAAGCAGCTCCGTTCGCTCAGCAACGGCGGCTTTGGAATCGGATAATTCACGACGCAAATCCGCGAGGGCACCGTAGGTTTTACTCAAAACCGTGTGATGCGCGTCATACTTTGTGGTATTCCCCGATCGAGTCCCCGAAGCGTTTTTGCGTGTGGTCTTGGCCATGATTACCCATTTAAGGCCCTGTATTCGGGCATAGAACGGGAGCTGTGGTCAATGAGAAAGCAGAAAAAAGTGGGTTGTGCCAAGCAAAAAGTTCCTCGAAGCCGCTAATTAATCCGAATTTTTGAGCTAAACCTTGCCAATCCACTTGCGATCGTCCCAAACCGCTTTGAGCGACGTCAAATTGCGGCCGTCAAAAACGTTTTTCGCAGCGGCGATTACTTCACCTTTTTTCAAATTGTTGTAGGCATCGCTGGCACTGATCGCCACGAACTGAAGCACGCTCGGATCGCGGTAGCAGTCGATCATGCATTTGGTGCAGCCGTCGCGAATAATTTTGCTCTGATCAAATTCGTAAATGTTGCACATGGGCGATTCCCAAGCATGGCAACGGTAGAGATTCAAATTCCAATCGAGATAAAAATATTTGTGACCGCCGAGGCAGCCGAACTTTTCCGGTTCCTTGCGCAGATGCCGCTGCATTTCGGAGAGCGATTCGGTCGGGTTCACCACCGGATAGCCGCTGTGCCGCTTCATCTCTTTGATTTTTTCAAAAACCTGGATGAGCTCCTCTGTTTTGTAATTCACCAGGCTGGAGTCACTAAAACTCAAATAACTCGAAGCCAGCGACGTCAGCGGATAACTAAATGTGCAACTCGTAAAGCCCAGCGTCTGCAAAAAGTCCGGGAGCTTTTCGTAATCATCGATGAGCTTGCTCGCAGTAACGCTCGCGGTGGTTTGAATTCCGAGCTCCTTGAAAACTTCGTTGGCGCGTTTGATTTTTCGGCAAACATCGGGAAGCCCGCGGTTTTTCTCGTGTTTCGCCACGTCATGCGAATCGATCGACATGATCACACTGCTCATGCCATCGCTCGCCAACTCGCGCATGTTTTGCTCGGTCCAAAGCGAACCGTTGGTGCAAACCATCGCGTTGATGCCGGATTCCGTCGCATACCGAATCATCGCGCGAAGTTCCTTGTGAACGAGCGGTTCGCCACCGACAAAAAGCAAGTAGCCGATGTGATTCTTTACGGCGATATCAATGACATCTCTAGCCTCCTTCAACGTGACACTGCGACGTTGTTTCGGATCAAATTTATCCACAGCAAAGCCGCAGAAATCGCATTTTGCATTGCACAGATTGGTGATCGCAAACTGCAAGTAACCTGGCCCGCCATGTTCGAGAACTTCGCCGAAAAGTTTGAAAACGCTTTTCTTCGGCCTGACCACCGGACGCGAAAAGTCCACCGCTGCCTGAGAATTATCGTTGAGAGCAACCACGATGTTCAGTGGTTTACGCGGACGCTTTGGCTGAAGCCAAATCGGTTCTGCGTTGCGCCATGGATTTGAAGAATTCGTAGCCTTCGCGCAAACGGCGAACGCACACGTCTTTATCTTCCAGCATGGTTTTGATGATACGCAGAATCGGCTTCGGACGCAGATAGTAGCGGCGATAAAACATTTCTACCGACTCGAAGATTTCATCTTTGCTCAATCCAGGATATTCCAATGCGCTCTGCTGGAATCCGTCACCGTGAACGATGTCCGTTTTGTCTTTCTTGGCGAACCATCCATTTTGCCGGGCCATATCGAAAAGCTCCGTGCCGGGATACGGCGCCGCAAGCGAAACCTGAATGCTGAACACATCCAAATCCATCGCGTAACGAATCGTCTGCTCGATGGTTTCTTTCGTTTCAATCGGCAGACCGAGAATAAACGTTCCGTGAATAATCACGCCAAGCTCTTTGCAGGCCTTGGTGAAATTCTTGGCTTCGTCGATGTTGATTCCCTTTTTGATGCGATCCAAAATTTGTTGGTTGCCGGATTCATAGCCGACGAGGAACAAACGCAAGCCGCAATCTTTCATCAGCTTGATCGTTTCGTAATTCACGTTCGCACGGCTGTTGCAGCTCCAGGTCATGCCAAGCGGCTTCAATTTTTGTGCGATTTCACGGGCGCGCGGAAGGTTCGCGGTGAAGGTGTCGTCATCGAAGAAAAATTCCTGCACTTGTGGAAAAAGTTTTTTGGCATGCGCCATTTCCGCTGCAACATTTTCCGGCGAGCGAACGCGATATTTGTGTCCTCCAATGGTCTGCGGCCACAAACAAAAGCTGCATTGCGCAGGGCAGCCACGACCCGTGTAGAGCGAAAGATACGGATCTTTAAGGTAACCAATCGAATATTTTTCAATCTGCAGATCGCGTTTATAAACATCACTCACCCATGGCAAAACATCCATGTCATGAATCAATGCGCGTTCTTTGTTGTGAATGATTTTCCCGTCTTTCCAAAACGAGAGGCCATCCACTTCAGCGAGCGGCCTGCCTTCCGCCACTTCTTTGCAGGTGAAATCAAATTCTTTGCGACCCACCCAATCAATCGACTGTGACGCCTTTAATGTTTCCGTGGGCAAAACCGCCGCGTGCGCACCGACGAACCCGATGGTCGTGCCGGGCTTCTGGGACTTGATCGCCTCGGCTACTTTGCAATCATTTTTCAGCGAAGGAGTCGAGGTATTGATGATGACATGATCATATTGCTTCGCTTCGGCGAGACAGGTTTTCACGTCGATGTCATGAGGAGGGCAATCCATCAACTTGCTGTTGGGAACGAGCGCGGCGGGTTGAGCAAGCCAGGTCGGATACCAAAACGAACGAATCTCGCGCTTAGCCTGATACCGCGCACCGGCACCGCCATCGAAACCGTCAAAACTGGGCGGGCTTAGAAAAAGTGTTTTCATTTTTAATTTGTTAGAAACTGATTAAGACATTCCGAAGAAAAACCTGACCGACGCTAAACGTCCTTCTTGGCGATTTTCGAGAGCAACTCATCACGCTGAGTTGTATCGCCACTGCCGCAACCGCCGGAGGTTTCATGCGTGTGACTCTCCTCTTTCCGGGAGAAAACCGATTGCGCGCCATTCATCGCTGCGCGAGGAGAGTTGATGGCAGCCTTGGCTTCGGCTAAGTGACCTTTGCCAATGGAAGTGCCATTGAACGCGAAAACTTCGCGACCCTTGAGATACGGCTTTGGTTTCGCGCCAAAATTGTAACGAAAGTTTTTCCAGTTATCGCCACGCTGATAATTCGTACCGAGCGCGCCGCTTGGATCGTATCCGCAGTGGACCATGCAGTTCTCACATCGGGAGTCGCGGGCCACGCCGTCCACGACACCATATTTTTCCCAATCTACCTTCTCCAACATTTCAGCGTATTTGGGATAATGACCATCGGTCATCAAATAGCAGGGCGCTTTCCAGCCTTTGACATTGCGAGTGGGAATGGCCCAAGCGGTGCAGGTCAGCTCGCGTTTCCCAGCGAGAAACTCCTGATAAACCGGCGTGCCGAAAATCGTGAAGCGTTCGCCCCATTCCTGAATTTTCGCGAACTTTTGCCGCGTCATTTTGCGCGTCAAAAAGAAATCTTCCGGCTGTTTGTTCAGGCGCGAAACCATGTCCTTCTTGGCCGCATCGTATTCGTAACCAGGTGAGATCGTGTGCCCATCCACTTCCATGGAAGAGAAAAACTCAAACATCTGCTCGATCTCTTTGACGTCGGTCTCTTTGTAAACCGTCGTGTTTGTCGCAACTTGATATCCGAGGATCTTCGCCATCTTGATCGCTTCAACGCATTCCTTGAAAACCCCTTCCCGTTCCACAATCAAGTCGTGGGTGTATTCGAGTCCGTCCACATGAACGTTCCAATACATCCACTTCGTGGGCCCGATCACGGGACGTCCGTCGCTCTTGCCCTTGCGAATGCCTTCCGCGTCTTTTTCTGAAATCAATTTTTCTGCGAGCAGCTTGGAAAGCTTTGCTTCCAATTCCGGCGAGTAAATGCTCGCCATGTAATCACGCATTTTTTTCCGCATGAACATTCCATTTGTGCAGACGTAAACGATGCGGCCCTGCTCCAAAATGCCCGCGATCAACTCCTCGATCTTCGGATAGATTAACGGCTCTCCGCCGCAAATTGAAACCATCGGCGCATCGCATTCATCAGCGGAACCGAGACAATCTTCCAGGGACATCATGTCTTTGAGGCTGGTGGAGTATTCGCGAATGCGTCCGCAGCCGGTGCAGGTCAAATTGCAGGTGTGCAGCGGTTCAAGCTGTAGAACCAGCGCAAACTTCGGCGTTTTGCGCAACTTGTGTTTGATAATATGGCGGGCAATTTTTGCCGTCAGCCCCAATGGAAATCGCATAATTTAGTTGGATTGAGCCAAATGCTTGACTGGCTCAGACTGTGAACTATTCGAGGAAACCTTTTCGGAACCGGCCGGCTGTGCAACCGGTTTATTTTGAACCAAGCCCGGCAAAAAGAAGCTCAAGGGCGAAACTCCTTGTGAAGCACTAATGCCACTGCATCCTGCACCCAACAAAACTATGGCTGGGAGAATTGCAAGCTGGCAAAAAATCCGGTTCAATCTCACATCCGTAAGTATAAATTCCATCAACATGATAGCAATATTTAATTGGCCGTTGCCTGGAGATTTTCGCCGGTTTTCTTCACTCAGGGAATGGCTGATGGGATTGATTTTAGCTGGAAGCATCTGCCTGTTTTTTTCGATGAGCGCAAGCGCCGCGGAATCCGAACTTTCCCAACAGAACGCGGCGGCGGCGGTTTTTGCGGCGCGGGCGGAAAAAGCCCTTCAAGCTGCCCGAGTCCGGCTGAAGTCCGAGTCGACCAATTCGGAAGCTGCCTGGCAATTTGGCCGAGCGTGCTTCGACATGGCCGAATTCGCGGAAAATAACAAGCAGCGCGAGGATTATGCGGCGGAAGGAATTGATGTCTGCCGCCAGTTAAGCCTACGCCAGCCGCAATTGGTTGCCAGCCATTACTACTTTGCGATGAACCTCGGCCAGCTTGCACGGACCAAAACCCTCGGCGCTTTGAAATTAGTGAGCGAAATGGAATTTGCCTTTCAACGCGCGCATGATCTCGATGAACGCTTTGATTACGCGGGACCGGATCGAAATCTCGGATTGCTCTACCTCGAAGCGCCGGGCTGGCCGACGAGTATTGGCAACCGCAGTAAGGCTCGTCACCATCTCCAACGCGCCGTGCTGCTCAGTCCAAGTTTTCCCGAAAACCGCCTCAATTTGATCGAAGCCTACCTTAAGTTCGGAGACAAAACCGCAGCACAAGGCGAATTCAAAGAGCTAAAAGAGTTTTGGCCAGCCGCAAAAAAACAATTCTCGGGAGAGCAATGGGAGAAAAGTTGGGGCGATTGGGAAAAAGGCCGGCAGAAGATTGAGTTGAAATTATCCGAGTCCTCCAAGGCATTAACCTCTCCCGGCGGCCAGAAGTAATTTCCACGAGCCCCTTTGTTTTTACCGTGTTCAGATTAACCCTGTGCAAACCAATTAATCATGAGAATCGTTACAGTTGGTCTATTGAGCGGCCTTCTCTTCTCGGGATGTGCGAAGATGAAAAACATTATGCCGTCGGGGCCATCGCCCGCTGAAGCCGAGGCGCACGCGGACACAGGTCCCGTCCTTCTAGATGTTGGAAAAATTGCAAAGGTCAATCCCAGCGCCCGTTTTGTGGTCATCACTTTTCCCCTTGGCGGCGTCCCTCCCATTGACCGCCGATTGAGCGTTTATCGTAAAGGCGCCAAAGTTGCCGAAGTCAAAATAACCGGGCCTCAACGCGACGTGAATACGATCGGCGACATTATTTCCGGCGAAGTTCAAGTAAACGATGAAGTCCGCTCCGAGTGATGAAGTTTAACCGGCTTTCGCCGTTTTAGAGGTCGCCTTCTTACGGTAGGGCGACGAGAGGTTGAAATAGATTCCACAGAGCGGCTTGTCATTTTCCGTCTGGCTTAAAATAATCGTAACCTGATTATCCAAAGCGATGCCGTGGCGTAGGTTGGCACCTCGACTGACGTAGGCTTTGATCGCTTTTTCCACGAGCCGCTGGAGCGCGTCCTGACATTCCTCCGGGGTCTTGTCCAGGCAGACGATGTATTTCTCAAAGCTCTTCAGCGCTTCAGAAATTTCAGCCTTAAATAAATCGACGGTCAGGTCCATAAAATGAAAGTAAAACCGCCCGCGCCAGAAGTAAATTCAATACCCACCCAATCACGTCTCCATTGATTTTTTGTAGCTTTGCCGCTCTCCAAAAATAGCGGTGCCGACACGCACCATCGTGGATCCTTCTTCGATCGCAACCTCGAAATCACCACTCATCCCCATGCTCAAATGCGGCAATGGAGCGCCGAGAATCTGTTCGCACTCCGATCTCAGTTCCCGCAAACGGCGAAAAAAAGGCCGCACTTTCTCCACTTCCGCCGCCCACGGCGCGATCGTCATCAGCCCATGGATTTCAATCCGCTCCAGCGCGTTGATCTTTTCCAGCTCAGCGAGCAGGCGTTCAGGTGGAAAACCAAACTTGCTCGCTTCACCCGCGACATTTACCTCGAGCAAAATCGGCATCGTCTTGGCCGAGGCACGTGAAAATTTATCAATTTCCTGCGCAAGGGATAAACTGTCCACGCTCTGGATCATTTGAAAGAGATGAACGGCGTCGCGACACTTGTTGGATTGCAAATGGCCGATCATTTGCCAGCGGAGGTGGCCTGGGCAGAGCGAAATTTTCACCTTGGCTTCCTGCACTTTACTTTCGCCAAACAATGTTAATCCCGCGTCGACGGCGGCGAGAATGGCCGCAGGCGGTTGCCCTTTGCTGACAGCCAGCAGCGTGACTGAGGCCGGGTCGCGATTCACCCGCGCACACGAGGCGTCAATACGATTTTGAATCGCTCGGAGATTTTCGGCAATTTCCATTAAGGAAGCTCCTGGATGAAAACATCTTTGTACGACGCTTCGGCTTGGCCGCCGCCATGGATTTGCAACGCGATCGCTCCGCCCGGCTCCACCGAATCGTCCGTCTCGGTGAAGTCAAACGTTTGCAACCCGTTGAGCCAGGCTTGAAGACGTTTTCCATCGCAACGGATTTCGTATTCGTTCCAATCGTTGCGCTTGAGAACTTTGTTAACCTGTTCGATGTCGGACTGCACAAGCACCTTATTTCGGCGCGATTCGTCGTAGAGACACCCCCACCAGGCTGGATCGCCCAGATCCGCCTGATAACCGCTCACTTCAAAATGGTTTGGAACCCGTTTGCTGCGCACTTGAACTCCGCCATTCACAAAACCAACATCGCCGGCGAGCTTGCATTTAACGCGCAGCACAAAATTAGTGAAGGACCGCGTGCTGCAAATGAATTCGTTGTGCGGCACTTGTTGTTTCAAGCTGCCACCGACCAGCGCACCGTTCTCGATGCGCCAGGTCTTGTTCGTGTCCCCTTCCCAACCGCGAAACGAAGTTCCATCGAATAATGAAACCGCTTTTTTGTTGGAGACTTTGGAATTTGAAACGCAGCCACCGGCGAAGACCGCACAAACGACCAGAGAAATAAGAATTTTCATTTTTAGGTTTGGGGAAATCTCAAGCAACCACTTCCACGATGGCTTCGGTCCCGCTGTGCCCGATGATTCGGACCCGTTGACCTTTCGCTACCAGGTCCCCTTGCGAAATCACATCGAGAATCTCGTCGCCGAATTGCGCTTTGCCTCCGGGGCGCAACGCTGAAATCGCCACACCCACCCGTCCTTCGTGCAGAATCCGTTTTTGCATCTGTTGCAGGTCGGATTGAACCCCGCTGGCCGATTGCGAAACCAGCGCGCCGTAGAAAGACGTTTTTGGAAAAAATCGCATGATCAAAATCGCGATGATGGCCGAGGCGACTAAAGAAATCCCCACTTCTTGCAATGGAACTTTTAATTGCGGCAGCGTTGGAATTTTGGGTGCGCCCGGATAGATGTCCACCATCGCCATGACAAGGGAAACCAGAATCAGCATGGCGCCGATCAATCCCGGAATCATCGTGCCCGGAAAAATGAAAATCTCCGTGGCAACGAGCGCAAGCCCGATGACGAAAACGGCCACCCATTCCACGCCAGACAGTCCCGCGACATAGCCACCGAGAAAATAAATTGCGAACGCTGTGATACCCACAATTCCCGGCAGGCCGAATCCCGGAGTCTTGAATTCAATGTAACAACCGATCACCCCGATGATCAGCAGAATTGGACTGATCGCGTTGATCCACGTGGCGACCGTCTCTGCGCCAGTGGGCTCGACTTTTGTGACGCTAGCCTGGTTGAGATTCAATGCTTTCAGCAACTCATCAAGGCTTTCCACTGTTCCGCTGGAAAGCAATGGCTTGGGTGGCGCGCCGTATTCCTCTTTGGCTTCCTGATCCGTCAGGGTGAGAATCTGGCCCTTTTCGTTGAGAACTTTGCCGTCAATTTTAAGCTCCTTCGTTTTCTTCACCATCGCATCGGCCACCTCGACGTTGTGCCCGTTTTTTTGCGCATTGGCGCGGACGAGCGCGCTGATTGCGGAACTCATCTTCGCCTCGACCGTGTCTGGCATTGATTCGATTCCGCCACCCCCAGGCGAAAGCATCACCGGAGCCGCTGCGCCGATGACGCTCTGAGGCGCCATATAAATTTTCTGCGTGGCAAATGAAATAAATGCGCCGGCCGAAAACGCCTTTCGATTCACAAACGTTACGGTCTCGCCTTTGAACTGGTTGAGAATTTCGATGATCTCCTCGGTCACATCCACACGTCCGCCATTTGTGTCCATATCGACAATCAGAACGTCGGCATTCGCCTGCATAGCTTCCTTTACTCCTCGACGAACGAGATAGACGAGAGGCGGCATGATGTCTTCACGAATGGGAAGCACATAAACCTTCTTCGCCCCGCTTTCATCTGCAGACGACGAGTTGGAGCCAGGAATCAACCCTAGAATGGAAAAAAAAAGGACCCGCCAAAATTTCATAAAAAAACCGTAGGGCATTTACCAGGCGCAATCAAGGGGCCAGAAAACATCCAATAGAGATGCGTTGCGGTTGCTGTTTAACTTTTGAGATCTCGCAGAGAAAACCTCCATCGAGCATCAGCGAATGACGTTGGGATCAGTCCTTCGGCAAGTCAAATTCGAGCACTGTTTCTGATTCTGTTTGAGGCGAACTGATTTTCATTTTCTTCAACTGCCAGCGCCCGTTGACTTTTTTGAAACTGCTCCCCGCCAGCGAAAATTCTTTTACTATTTTCTTATTCCGATCATACGCTTCCGCGATGAGCAGCCCGCCGCTCTCCTTTTCAATCCAGGACTTCACCCGCACAACCAATGGCGCCTCGGGATTGATGCTCTCCAAAACATAGCAAGGCTGGCCGATGCGCATTTCGCCGGGAAGCTTTCGCTGGATTGGCCAACGCAAAAATTCGAACCCCAGCTCTGTCAGCCAGAAATCGGACCCGGCAAAGGGAATGTTCGCATCGCTGGAAACGAGCGGTTTTGGATCCGGCAAAATGCCGCCCGGACTCGGCGCGCAGGAATATAAATATTTGTTCGGCTGATTGACCGAGCGGATCACGATCAACTTTTCCGCGCCGCAGCTCGCCGTCGGACGCGTTTCGTAAATCACCTGCCAGGAATTCCCATTGGTGACAACCCTGCATAAAACCGGAATGTCCGCCCGCCGTTTTGATGCTCGAATCTTCAGCACGCCGGTTATTTCCGTGCTTTCCTCGGGCTGCATCGAGCGCAATTGCTCGGCAAGCGCATCGCCTGTTTCCGGCTCGGATTGAGTTGCCTGAGCGAACGCCCAGTTCGCACTGAAGACTACTACGAGGATGAAAACGAATCGGCGAAACATCATGCTGGGCGCAAGGCTAACGGAATTAACTGCGAAATCGTGCGCACAAAATGCACTTTCATTTTACTGCGCACTTCAGCCGGAACTTCCAGCCAGTCATTTTTATTTTGTTCCGGCAAAATGACTTGCTTCAGGCCGGAGCGCGATGCTGCCAAAACTTTTTCTTTGATTCCACCCACGCGCAAAACGCGGCCGCGCAAACTGATCTCGCCGGTCATTGCCAGATCTGAACGCACCATGCGATGCATCATCAGGCTCGCCAGCGCGGCGACGATGGTCACGCCCGCGCTCGGCCCGTCTTTTGGCGTGGCGCCAGCGGGAACATGCACGTGAATGTCCTGAGTCGAAAAGTCGCTCATGTTGATCTTTAAATTGTCGGCCTGGCTGCGGAGAAAACTTAAAGCGGTTTGCGCGCTTTCCTTCATTACTTCGCCAAGCGAACCGGTCAAAATCAAACTGCCTTTGCCGGGCATCCGCGTGGCTTCGATGAACAAAATTTCGCCGCCGACCGGGGTCCAGGCCAACCCAATGGCGATTCCATATTCGGTGATGCGCTCGGCTTCTTCCGAAATAAACTTCGCCGGCCCAAGGTAATCCGGCAGTTGCTTGGGCCAGATGATCAACGGTTCCGTTGGATTTTTTTGGGAAACAATTTTGCGAGCGGCTTTGCGGGTAAGCGACGCGATCTCGCGGTCAAGTTGGCGCACTCCGGCTTCACGCGTGTAATCCTGAACAACGTGACGCAACGTGGCGTCGGGAAAGCGCACCAATTTTTTCTTCAGACCGTGTTCTTCCAATTGCCGGGGAACGAGGTGACGCCGGGCAATTTGCACTTTTTCAGCCGCGGTGTAACTAGGTAGCTCGATCACTTCGAGACGGTCGCGCAACGCGGGATGAATTGGATCGAGCCAGTTCGCCGTCGTGATGAAGAGCACCCGGGAAAGGTCAAACGGCAAATCAAGATAATGATCGGTGAAGGTGCTGTTCTGAGCCGGGTCCAGAACTTCCAGCAACGCGGACGCGGGATCGCCGCGAAAGTCAGAACCAACCTTGTCAATTTCATCGAGCAGCAAAACGGGATTGCGGCTTTCCACGCGACGCAACGTTTGAATGATTCTGCCGGGCAACGCGCCGACGTAAGTGCGTCGATGCCCGCGAATCTCCGCTTCGTCCCGCATCCCTCCGAGCGAAATCCGCGCAAATTTACGCCCCAGCGCGTCGGCCACGCTCTTGCCGAGCGAGGTTTTTCCGACGCCGGGCGGACCGACCAAACAAAGGATGGGCCCCTTGAGCTGCTGCTTGAGTTTGATGACGGCAAGAAATTCGAGCAGCCGATCTTTGATTTTGCTGAGGCCAAAATGTTGCTCGTCGAGAATGCGCGCGGCTGCGGCAAGGTCGAGCTTGTCCTCAGTCGATTTTGACCAGGGCAAATTGATCAGCCAATCAAGATAGTTGCGCGTCATCGTGTATTCGGCGACGGCGGGCGACATCTGCTGAAGGCGTTCCAATTCTTTGAGCGCTACGGCTTTGACCTCCTCTGGAAGCTGGTTGCGATCGATCTGTTCCCGCAGGGAAACGGCTTCCGTGCTGGCGGCGTCACTCTCGCCCAGTTCACGCTGGATCGCGCGAATTTGTTCGCGCAAAAAGAAATCGCGCTGGCTTTTGGACATGGAGCTGACGACTTCGTTTTGAATCTTCGAACCCAGCGTCAGGACTTCCAGCTCGCGGCTTAGCAGGGGCAAAAGTTTCGTCAAACGCTCCTTAATTGAGGGCGTCTCGAGCAAATGCTGGCGTTCTTCGAGGCTGAGATTGAGGTTCCCCGCAATCAAATCAGCGAGTTTGCCAGGCTCTTCGGTGTTGAGCGCCGCGACTTTGACTTGCTCTGAAAGCGCGGGTGAAAGTTTGATGATTTCCTGGAATTGTCGCTCGGCATTGCGGCTGAGGGCGGTGATCTCCAGAGAGTTCTCAGCGACATCTTTGATTTTTTCGATTTTCGCAACGAGATACGGGTTGTTCGACGTGTATTCTGCCACGCGAAAACGGCGCAATCCCTCGACCAACACGCGGACGGTGTTGTCAGGGAATTTCAGCATCTTCAACACGCGCGCCGCGCAACCATGCGTCCACAAATCTTCCGGAACAGGGTTTTCGACATCCGGGTTGCGCTGCAAAATCAGTCCAAGAAAACGGTCGCCTGCCACCACGTCATCGATCAAACGAATGCTTTGGTTGGTTTCGACGAGAAGTGGGGAAACCATTCCCGGGAAAATCACGATGTCAGAAAGGCCGAGGATTGGCAGATTTTCGGGAAGACTTTTCGACCAGACTTTCGTGCCCGTGGCATCACCGGTTCCGGGAGAACCGAGAATATCGATAAATTGCGTATCGGGCGTCATAGTTCCATTCCACCATTAGATGCCTGAGCTCCTGAAAAGTTCAGAAGAAGATTATGCGCCCGAGATCGTGACCGATAATTTCTTGGCCGTCGCGTCGCTAGCCATCGGCACGTCGATTCGCAAAAATCCATTTTGATAAGCGGCCCTCGCCTGACTCAAATCATAACCCGGGGGCAGTTCAATCACATTTTCAAAAGCACCGTAGTTGATCTCCATCACCAAGAATTTACATTTCGGCGAGCGGCAGCCATCCGGGCGCTGCCCGCTAATTTTCAGCCGGTTTTCCTCTATGGTCAGCTCGAGATCTTCCCGGCGCATGCCAGCCAGTTCCACTTTGATGACCAAACCACCTTCCATGGCGTAAACATCGGTGTTGGGGACCCAATGAGCTTCAGTTTCTCTGCTGCTGGACGTCTGCAAACGTTTTGAAAAATGCAAGGTGGAACTAACTTTGCACATGGCCATATCGCGACAATATCTTAGAGGTTAAAGGTTTTCAATATTACTTCATTTTCATGATGATCTGCCCGCGCTCACCTTTGCGCGCATGAAAAATGATGGAACTTCTCGGGGAGGAGCCTTCGGGACTGGCACAACCGCAGTGCGTGTCCCGCTTGAAATCAAATTTCTTCCGCCGGAATTTATTCCACGCAAACAACACGACCGTTGCGGCCACGATGCTCAGCGCTGTAAAATCCTGCCAGTCCATGGGGCCAACATACTCGCAATGATTTAGGGCGCAACCGGATGTTTTTACACAGGCATTCGCGGCCGGTTAATTGAGTTCGACTTTGTGCGCCCGCCCACCAGAATCGGAATCATGTCTGGAGCCATTTTTCGACACACCCATCGCGTGGTTTACGCGGATTGCACTGATGGGAATCACATTTACTACGCGCGCTATCTGGATTTGCTCGAAGCGGCGCGCGGCGAATTGTTCCGCTCGCTACAGGTCCCGTTTTTAAAATTGCAGAGCGCAGGAATGATTTTCCCTGTGATCGAATGCCGCCTCCGCTACAAATCGCCGGCGCGCTACGATGACCTGCTCTCGATCGAACTTTGGCTGACGAAAGCGCAAGGCGTCCGGATGAATTTTTCGTATCGCGTGCTGAACCAGCGCGGCACATTGCTGCTGGAAGGCGAAACGCTTCACGTCGGCACTGACCTGGAGGAAAAGCTGAAACGCCTGCCCAAAGAACTAATCGAACGGCTGCAGCCCCATCTGCGCGAGAACACGAGCGAATGAATTGTTGCGTGACTTTGCGAAAACTTCGTGGCAAATGTCCCGAATATGAAAATGACTTTGCTATCCAGTTTGTTGGCGCTCGGCTTGAGCCTGACCGCAAACCCAACTTTTGCCCAAACAGCATCTAAAACGGATACGGCCAAATCAGCCGATGACAAATCTGCAAAAACTCAATCGGGAAAAACCGAAACCAAAGAAGGAAACAAAACAGTGAATAACGAAGCAAATGAAGTAGCCGTGATCAAAACCACGGAAGGCGAAATGGTCGTCGAGTTCTGGCCCGACGTCGCGCCCGAGACGGTCAAGAATTTCAAAAAACTCGCCAAAGAAGGATTCTATGACGGCACCGCGTTCCATCGCGTCATCAAAGGATTCATGATTCAAGGAGGCGATCCGTTGACCAAGGATGCGAAAAATGAAGCGCGCTGGGGCACGGGCGATCCAGGCTACAAAATCAAAGCCGAATTCAACGAACGCTCCCACAAACGCGGCGTGCTCTCGATGGCTCGCTCCAACGATCCAAATTCCGCTGGCAGTCAGTTTTTCATTTGCCATGGCGACCCGAGTTTTCTCGACCGCCAATACACGACCTTTGGCAAACTGATCAAAGGCGATGATGTGCTGGAAAAGATCGCGACCACCAAAACGCATCCTCCCGATCGCCCGGACACACGGATGGGCGTGGAGAGCGTCAAAATCGTTTCTCGCGACTCGATCAAATAGATCTTTGTATCAACGCGAACTGATTCATTTCAGTTCGCGTTTTTTCTTTTCATGAAACCCGCCGAACTTGCTCTGGTTCTTGTCGCGCTGGGTTGCCCTAGAGAAAAATCCCCAGAAATGGCCTCGCAACTCGACAAGCGCGCGCAACAATTGGCTGAGCAAAAGAACAAGAGCTACGAAGAGGCGCTGGCTCATCTGCTCAACTTGATGAAACAAGGGTGGGCGGCTCAGGAAAAAGGATTTCCGGAATGATTCATCCCTGGAAGAAAATTTCCACGAAAAAGCTCGGGGACTTTCGCATCTTTACGATTCGTTCCGACGCCAAAGTTTCCCCACGCACGGGCAAGGAACACGATTTTTTTGTGCTCGATTCCGTGGATTGGGTAAACGTCATCGCCATCACGCCACAAAACGAAATCGTGTTGGTTGAGCAATTCCGCCACGGCTCGGAAACCGTTGAACTGGAAATCCCAGGCGGGATCATGGATTCCACCGACGAATCTCCAATCGCAACCGGGGTGCGGGAATTGCGTGAAGAGACCGGTTACGAGGGGGAAAACGCGGAACTGATTGGAAAAGTCTTTGCCAATCCCGCCATCATGAGCAACACCTGCTTCACGGTGCTCGTGCAAAACTGCCACCTGCGCCACAACGTCCAGTTCGATAGCGGTGAAGATTTAATCACGCGGCTGGTCCCGATCTCTCAGATTCCCGACTTGGTTTCCTCCGGCAAGATTGCCCATTCGCTTGTCGTGGTTGCCCTGTATCATTTCGAATTGTGGCGTAAGAAAAAATCGCTTCCGTCCTGCTAAGCCCCATCAAGGCGCCGCAAAAAACTTCGTCGGCAAATATTCAGGCGCCGGACAATCCTCGCCCTTTCCCTGATTTTCCCTGATTCGTTTCCACGCGAAAGGCGGAAGGAGAAACGAGGCTCCCTGCGGATTGAGGATTATTCCTCAGCACGGATATTTTTGCGCGTCATCGGACACAAACCACGAACCAGAAGGAAAACAGTCTATGAAAATTAATACGTTACAAGACCTCTATATCGAAGAACTTCGCGACATCTACAACGCAGAACAACAATTGGTCAAAGCCCTCCCCAAAGTTGCCCAGGCCGCCAACTCGGACGAACTGCGCTCGGCGATCGAAGATCATTTGGAAACGACCCGGGAACAAATCGAACGTCTCGACCAGATTTTTGAAAACATCGGCAGCTCCAGCAAAGGGAAAAAATGCAAAGCAATGGAAGGCTTGATCGAGGAAGTCAATGAATTGCTCGAAGAAGACATTGCAGACTCGGTTCTGGATGCCGCGCTCATCGCCGCTTGCCAGCGCGTCGAACATTACGAAATTTCCGTCTATGGAACACTCGCCACGTTCGCCAAATTGCTCGGTCGCGAAGACGATGCTGATCTGCTGGTCCAAACGTTGGATGAGGAAAAAGAAGCCGATGAAAACCTGACCGACATCGCCGAAAGCACGATCAACGTCGAGGCAAAAGAAGAAGGATCGAGCGAAGCAGAAGAGGAAGAGGAAAAAGCTTCCTCCAAGAAATCCGCAAGAGGGAGTCACTAATTCTTATATTGAGGCGTTGACCGTCCGGCGATTCCCTCTCGTCCGAAAGATGGAGAGAGTCGTCCGGGCTGTTTCATCTTCCGCTTTGGCCAAAATCTCTCTCGATGCAGGCATCACAAAACAGCGTAATCGATGCTCCTTTGATTCCCCGAAAACACGGTTGCGCTAAAAGAGGCATTCCACCCAGTGATTTTCAGGGCGTCTCCCGATTATCGCGACGATTCCAGCAGCCTATCTTTAATTTGAGAATGCGCCACGAATCTGAATTGGATGTCGCAGGCAGACGTTTGCGACTTTCGAATCTGGAGAAACTTTTTTATCCGAAAGTCGGATTCACCAAAGGCCAGATCATTGATTATTACATTCGCATTTCGCCGGCCCTTCTTCCGCATCTGGAGAGCCGGCCGTTAACTTTGAAACGATATCCAAATGGGGTGGAAGCCGACTATTTTTATGAAAAACAATGCCCGTCCCACCGGCCCGGGTGGGTCAATACGGCCAGGGTTTGGAGCGAAGGAAACCGGGCGGACATAAACTTCTGCCTTGTGAACGATTTGCCCACGCTCGTCTGGGTGGCGAATTTGGCGGACATCGAGTTGCACACCTCGCTCTCGCGCTATCCGCAGATTCATTCGCCAACGATGTTGGTCTTTGACCTGGACCCCGGACCGCCGGCGGACATTGTTCAATGTTGCGAGGTCGGAATTTGGTTGCGGGAAATTTTGGATAAGTTTGGCCTCAATTGTTTTCCAAAAACTTCCGGTTCAAAAGGACTGCAGATTTACGTGCCACTAAACACGCCAACAGATTATGAGATCACAAAAGATTTTTCCAAAAACATCGCCGAGAGCCTCGAACGTGCGCATCCAGAGTTGGTCGTATCTAGAATGGCAAAAGCCCTTCGCTCGGGAAAAGTTTTCGTCGACTGGAGCCAGAACGATGACCATAAGACTACGATTTGCGTTTACTCATTACGCGCAAAGGAGACTCCCACTGTTTCAACTCCGGTGACGTGGAAAGAAGTTCAGGCGGCACTTGCCCAGCGGAACGGACACAAGCTCACATTTCAATCTGAAGACGTTTTGCAGCGCGCGGAAAAAATGGGGGACCTTTTCGCGCCGGTTTTGAAATTAAAACAGCACTTGAATTGGACACCATCCGATGCGCAAGGCGTTATTTGGAATGAGCCATGAGAAATGCGGCTTTCGAAGACATGGGGTTCAAGGCTTACAAAGCCAAACGCAATTTCCGCCAGACTGCCGAACCGGATCCGCGCGTCATAAAACGTTCGGGAGAAAACGCGTTGTTATTCGTGATACAAAAGCATGAAGCAACGCGGCTCCATTATGACTTTCGCCTGGAAATGGATGGCGTGCTGAAATCGTGGGCGGTTCCGAAAGGAATTCCAACGAAGCATGGCGAAAAACATCTGGCCATCCGGGTCGAAGATCATCCGATGGAGTATGCGGATTTTGAGGGAACCATTGCGGAAGGGAACTATGGGGCGGGCACGGTCATGGTCTGGGACACGGGCACCTACGAGATCCTCGGGACTGGTCCTGCGACTGCTTTGCGAGAGGGAAAACTACATTTGCGGATGTTCGGTAAAAAATTGCAAGGCGAGTGGACGCTGGTGCGTTTGAAGCCGTTGCCTGGCAAAAGGGAAACCTGACTGCTCTTCAAAAGCGGCGCCGACGTCAGGCCAATTTCTACAAAGAAGAATGATGAATCGGTTCTCACCCAGCGCTCGATGGAGCAAATTGCCGCAGATAACCACGCGCCAGGGGCGAGTCACGGAAAGACGCCAGGCGCAAAGAATGTCGGACAGGTTGTCTCAGATATAAAAACGACTTCCGCCGCTCAAGAGAAAGGAACGGCGCAAATTTTAAAAACCCTACCGAGGAGCAAAATTGCGTTTGCCACGCCGATGCAATGTCGCCTGGTAAAGTCCTTGCCGAAGGGTGAGAAGTGGATTTACGAAATTAAGTTCGATGGCTTCCGCGCACTCGCGCTCAAGCGCGGCAAGGAGGTCGAGTTGCTGTCGCGCTCGGCCAAAGATTTGACGGCACGGTTCCCGGAAATCGCCGCCGCCGTGGGAAAATTGCCGATGCAAAACGGAGTTTTGGATGGGGAAATCGTGGCCGTGGATGAGAAGGGCCGCTCATCATTTCAATTGCTGCAGAGGGCCAACCTGCCTGGAGCCGCGCGCGCGCCGATTTGCTTTTACGTCTTTGATTTGTTGAATCTCGAAGGCAAAAACCTGGCTGACTTGCGCCTTACACAGAGGAAAGATCTTCTGCAGAATCTGATTCAGCCTGCGCACGAGCCCATTCGTTTTTCGGCGGACATCAAAGGCGATTCCAAAAAATTGTTGGCAGAAATTCGTCGTCTTGGGCTGGAAGGAATTATAGCCAAGCGGGTGGATTCCAATTACGAGGCCGGCTTGGGGACTGGCTCATGGAGCAAGATTAAAGTTATTAACGCACAAGAATTTGTCATTGGCGGCTACACCGCGCCGAAAGGTTCGCGGGATTTTTTCGGCGCAATTCTTGTCGGGTATTTTGAGAACGAGAGATTCCTTTTCGCGTCCAAAGTCGGGAGCGGATTCAATCAGATATTGCTCTCAGCGCTGAACCAGGAATTTCAAAAAATCAGACGCGATCGATGTCCGTTTATCAACCTTCCGGAGCAGCGATTCAGACATTCGGACCACGGCGTGACGGCCGCGGAAATGAAACGGTGTACCTGGGTTGAGCCTAAGTTGGTTTGCCAGATCCAGTTCAGCGAATGGACGCGCGATGGACACCTACGGCAACCGGTCTTCATTGGATTGCGCGAAGATATAAAGCCGAGGGACGTGGTGAAAGAAGTTGTCGCGGAATGAATGATTCACGGAGTGAAAAAGGCGCAAAATCAATTGATCAATCTGAAAAACACCTCTGAATACGAGCTGGCAAAAGTGCAGGAACAATTTCGCCAATTGAGCCACCCAAAGTCTAGCCAGCTCATTCCCGCCCTCCGCCAACGCCGCAAAACAGGGTGGTGAAAACCCTTTTTGGTTTTGGCCTAAATCGAAATCATTGAGTCGGAGTCCCGCACGTCCAGGAATTCTATGACCCGCGCCACGGATTCAGCGACGGTCATTTTATCCGTGCGCAATTCGACTTCCGGATTTTCGGGCGACTCGTAGGGAGCTGAGATTCCGGTAAATTCTTTGATCTGATTTGCGCGCGCTTTTGCGTAAAGACCTTTGGTATCGCGCTGCTCGCAAATTTCCAACGGCGCGTTGACGAACACTTCAACGAACTGGCCTGCAGGGGTGATCTTTCGCACCAATTCGCGATCGGATCGATACGGAGAAATAAATGCGGTGATGACAATATTTCCGGCGTCGGCCATGAGCTTGGCGACTTCCCCGACGCGTCGAATATTTTCTTTCCGATCTTCCGGAGAAAAGCCCAGGTCAGAGCAAAGTCCGTGGCGCATATTGTCGCCATCCAGGACGTAAACATGTTTGCCGAGATTAAATAGCTCTCGCTCCAGTTCGGTGGAAATCGTCGATTTACCGGAGCCAGAAAGCCCCGTCAGCCAAATCACACAACCGCTATGGCCGTTGCGCAATGCGCGCTGCGCCGAAGTGACCTTGCCGTGACTCCAATAAATATTTTCGCTCTTGTGCGCCGAATCGGAAGAACGGCGCGGGTAATTGTCGGCAGCTATAATTCCGCCGCCAGAAACTTCAAAGCCATCAACGATGACGAATCGGCCGGTCGCGACGATTTCCGAATGCGCATCAAACGCAACCGGGCGTTTTGTTTTCAACGTCAGCTCGGCGACCTCATGCCTTCCGACGCGCAGTTCTTTTCCTTCGCGTTGCACCGTATCAAGCGTCGATGCGTCGATGATTTTTTGAATGTCATCGATCTCGCAATCCACTTCCTGGGTGGCGAGTTTGAGTTTGTAACTGCGACCTTTGCGAAACGGCTCGCGCCCCAGCCAAAAAAGACGCGCTTTGAATCGTGTCAGTTCGTAAGGCGGTTCCGCTTCCAGCGCGGCAATCGCTCCGCGTTCAACGAAAATCTGCTCGGTCAGTGTGACGCCGATGGACTCACCGGCACTGGCAAAATCACTTTTCGGCGCGCTCCAACGCTCGATTGATTTCACCGTGCTTGATTTATTCGTCGGAGCAAAAATGAGTTTGTCACCAACTTTGATCGAGCCGGATTCGATGCGTCCGGCAAGAATTCGCCGCTCGTCGAACCGGTAAACATCCTGAATCGGAAAGCGCAGCGGCTGATTGAGCGGAAGATCGGTGACGTTGAATTGATCCAACGTCGCCAGAACCGTCGGACCATTCCACCACGGCATATTATTGCTGAGCGAGGCGATGTTGTCGCCGTGCTTAGCCGCAATTGGGATAAAAATTTTTGGTGTGACGCCGAGGCTTTGCAGAAACGCGCGATATTCTTTTTCGATCGAGTCGAACCGCTCCTGGGAATAACCCGCGAGATCCATCTTGTTCACGAGCACGGCGATTTGCCGGATGCCGAGCAGATTCAGTAGATATCCGTGGCGCCGCGATTGTTCCTGCACGCCCTCGCTCGCATCAATCAAGAGCAGCGCCGCCTCGGCATTGGCTGCACCGGTGATCATGTTTTTGAGAAATTCTTTATGACCCGGCGCATCGATAATCACGTACTGCCGCTTGGGTGTTTGAAACCAGATTTGCGCGGTATCGATGGTGATGTTTTGATCGCGCTCGGCCTGCAAACCATCCATGAGATTCGCCCATTCAAACGGCACGCCACGTCGCTCGGCAATTTTCTGAAGTTGCTCGAGTTTACCTTCCGGCAACGAGCCGGTGTCGTTGAAAAGGCGGCCGACAAAAGTGGATTTGCCATGATCGACGTGGCCGACGATGACGATTTTAAGTTGTTCGCTTGGTGCAGATGAACCGTTGTTCATAAAAATAATCTAAACGTGGAGAGGAAAAGCTGCGGAGATGGAGAAAACATGACCTGGTTTCCTTGCCATCTCCGCGGTCAAGTCACATGTATCCGTCTCGGCGGAGCTTCTCAAAAGCATCTTCGCTTTCTTTATCTTGCGCGCGACCGGCGCGCTCTGAGGTTTTTGTGGTGCGAAGTTCTTCGATGATTTCGCGAATGGTGCTGGCCTTGGACTTCACCGGAAAAGTGCAGGGATAACATCCGAGACTTCGATAGCGTTCGCCTTTTTCGTTGGCGTAATAGAGCGGACTGACTGTGATGTTTTCGCGTTCGATATACTCCCAAATATTCAACTCCGTCCAGTGCAACAGAGGATGAATGCGAATGTGCGTTCCCTTGTCGTAATCGGTTTTGAATTGGTCCCAAAGTTCCGGAGGTTGGTCCTCGACGTTCCACTCCATGTTTTTATCGCGGGGGGAAAAATAGCGTTCTTTGGCGCGCGTTGGATCTTCATCGCGACGCACGCCGACGATTACGCCGCTGTAATTATGCTTATCAAGCACAGCCTTGAGCCCGTCCTTTTTCAAAGTGCCGCAGCATTCGACGCGAGTGGCTTTTCCGTTCGGGAAAGTCCGCCCTTCGGCGAGAACCGCTTCGTTTTTTCCGACGACCAATTCGAGATTCCATTCCTTCACGAGTTTGTCGCGGTACTCAATCATCGAAGGAATTTTATAAGTCGTGTCGACGTGGACGAGCGGAAATGGCACGTGACCGAAAAAGGCTTTGCGCGCCAGCCAGAGCAGCACGGTGGAATCTTTGCCGATGCTCCAAAGCATGGCGAGGTTCTCGAATTTCGTGAACGCCTCGCGCATGATGTAGATGCTCTGGTTTTCTAGTTTTGAAAGGTAATCCATAGAAATTTAACCACGCATGGTGGCCGAAACAGAACTCAGATTTGAAAATCCACTTTCTTGGACATGAACGTGTGGATGCCGCATTCCACCTTCTTGAAACCGGTCCAACGCCCGGCGCGCTCGTCTTCGCCGCCCGCAACTTTCTGCGTGCATGGAAAACATCCGATCGAGCGAAATCCTTGATCGTGAAGCGCGTTGTAAGGAATTTTGTAATCGGCGATGTATTTCCAGATGGCTTCGCGCGACCAGTTTGCCATTGGATTTAATTTCACGATGTCGCGATCGGACGACTCATCGGCATTGTAAAGCTCGATCACGCCGACATCAGCGCGCGTTTGAGATTGTTGCCGGCGCAATCCCGTCATCCAGCAATCCAATTCCGATAATTTATTTCGCAGCGGCAAAACTTTGCGCATCGTGCAGCACAAATCGGGATTGCGCTTCCACAGCTCCGGTCCCTGTGCTTCCGCTTGTTGTTCAATCGTCAAATCGGGAACCAACGATTCGATTTTGAAGCCGAAAAACGATTCGAGCCGATCTTTCAATACAACCGTTTCGGGAAAGAGCAGTCCGGTATCGAGAGTAAAGACCGGGAATGATAAATTATTTTGTTTAGCCAGATGCATCATCACTAGCCCAGCTCCTTGAAAACTGGTGCCAATTGCCGCCCGTGCGCCGAATCGTTCATGCGCCCACTGAAGAATTTCCTCCGTGGGCATTGCATCAAACTGCTCGTTCAATACCCGAACAACGGCAGGCGTGATGGCCGTTGTTTCCGGCAAGTTGAGGGCTAATGCGTTAGAAGCTGGAGCACTCAAGTTAGTTTGTAGCGGCTGGCGCCGGCGGTTGTTCCGCCCACAAAACGCGCGCGCAGAAATCGCCGAACCGTTCCGCCCCATCACGCTCTTGGACAAAACGGCTCAACAGGGGGCGCAGTTCGTTGACGATTTCCTCATTCTTCACGCCTTCCTTGTAGAGCCGGTTGAGCCGGGTGCTGGCTTCATTTCCGCCGAGGTAGATTTGATATTTGTTGGGAGCCTTGCCGACAAAACCGATTTCAGCCATGTAAGGTCGCGCACAGCCGTTAGGGCAACCGGTCATCCGAATCACAATTTCATTTTCCATCAGGCCAACCTCATCGAGCAAGCCCTCAATGCGCCCCAAAATGTCGGGCAGGACCCGTTCGGACTCCGCCAAGGCCAAGCCGCAGGTGGGCAACGCGGGGCAAGCCATCGAGGTGCGCCGGAGCAAGCTGCCCTGGTTTTCGACGGCGACACCGTGATCAGCCAGGATTTTAGTGATCGCGTCGCGATTCGCCGGATCGATGTTGGCGAGAATTAAATTCTGCGACGGCGTGAGGCGGAGCTCCGCATGGAATTGGTCTGCGATTTTCCGCAATGCCGATTTTAACTTGTGGGTTTCGGTGTCTTTGATGCGGCCGGTTTCGACGTAAAGACCGAGAAAATCCTTCCCGTCGAACTGCCGATGCCAGCCAAATAAATCACCTTGCTTGGTGAATTTGTGCGGGCGTGCAGCTTCAAATTTAATTCCGACGCGCTTTTCCACTTCGGCGCGGAACCATTCGACGCCACGATCTTCCAAAACGTATTTCAGACGAGCATGTTTGCGATTGGTGCGATCACCGAAATCGCGATGAACCGTCAAAACCGCTTTTGAAACCGCTTCGATGTGTTCGGGCGTGAAAAATCCAATCACGTCGGCGATACGCGGGAAAGTTTCTGCATTTCCATGGCTCATTCCCAAACCACCGCCAGCGACTAAATTGTAGCCGTCCAAACGGTCGCCTTCGCCGATCGCGACGAAGCCGAGGCAATTTGTGAAAACATCCACGTCATTTAACGGCGGAATAGCAAACGCGACCTTGAATTTCCGGGGCAAATACGTCTTGCCATAGAGCGGATCGACAAAGTCTTTGACCTTTTCGTCTTCAAGATTGAGTTCCTGACCTTCCACCCAAATCTGATGATAGGCAGGCGTCAAAGGAAGAAGCGCAGTGGACAATTTGCGCGCGTCCTGCAAAACGCGCTCCACGAGACAACTCGTCGCCGGCGTGGAAGGCGCCATGACATTGCGATTCACGTCACCGCAAGCCGCCAAAGTTGTAATGAGCGCGTCGTTGATGGCCCGCATCGTTTTACCCAAACCAGATTTTACGATGCCGTGAAATTGGAAGCCCTGCCTCGAAGTAATCCGCAGCGTGTTGTTTGCGTATTTCGACGCAATGTCATCGAGCGCAATATATTGCTCAGATGGAATCACACCGCCCGGAAGGCGGGTGCGGATCATGAACATATAATGCTTGGCAACTTTGCGCTTATCGCGATCGTCCTGCTGATAAATCCCGTGAAACTTCAGGAACTGAGAATCATCTTCTGAAAATCGATCGATTTCCGGATTGGCAAGTGTTTGCGCAAGCGTTCCCGCCAACGTCGGGTTGGCGTCTTTGATTACCTCGTTGTGGGCTAATTTGATTGTGGTTGCTGGAATCATTAGTTACTTACTCAGGTTGCTTAGTTTACTTTACGGGAGTTCGCTGTCAAATCATTCTTCGAAAATCTTCAGTCTCGGTTTCACGTAGATTTAATCAGCGCGCACTTGCGATTTAAACTTCAAAGCCTAGAGTGTGGACGCAGGTAAAGAAAACAAAATATGACTCAGCGAAAATTTTATTATTTCGACAACAACGCCACGACACGAATTGCACCTGAAGTTGTTGATGCGATGATTCCATTTCTAAAGGATTTATGGGGAAATCCTTCCAGCGCCTATTTTTTCGGTTCTCAAGTGGGCAAACATGTCGAGGATGCCAGGAAAAAGGTGGCAGCACTGATCAATGCAGACCCCAAGGAAATCGTTTTCACCAGCTGCGGAACGGAAAGCAATAACTCGGCAATTCATAGCGCTCTGGCAACCAATCCAGGGAAACGCCACGTCATCACCACGGCCGTTGAACATTCTGCCAATATTAATTTCGGAGAATATCTTCGAAAAATGGGATTTGAGGTCACATTTCTGCCGGTTGAACCAGACGGTTCGCTCGACGTTCATCTTTTAGAAAAATCGATTCGACCTGATACGGCCATTGTTTCGGTGATGTACGCAAACAACGAAACCGGCGTCATCTTCCCTATTGAGGAAATTGCGGCGATTTGCCGGAGTAAAGGCGTGCTGTTTCACACCGACGCCGTGCAAACACCTGGAAAACTGAAGCTGGATGTAAAAAACCTGGGCTGCGATTTTTTGTCGCTTTCCGCGCATAAACTCCATGCGCCCAAGGGCATTGGCTGCCTCTATGTGAAACGCCGCACAAAATACCAACCGTATGTCATCGGCGGACATCAGGAGCGCGGCAAACGGGGCGGAACGGAAAACGTCGCGAACATCGTGGCATTCGGACGGGCCGCGGAACTAGTCATGGAAAAATTGAATGAAGAGAACACTCGCGTTCGTGCCCTGCGTGATCGATTGGAAAACACCATTCTTGCAACCATTCCAAACACGATTCGAAATGGCGCCAAGGAATCTCGTCTCCCCAATACTACCAATATCGCTTTTGAATTCGTCGAAGCGGAAGCCATTTTACTGCTGCTCGACGGGTTGGGAATCTGTGCGTCCAGCGGTTCGGCTTGCACGACCGGCTCCCTTGATCCGTCGCATGTTTTGACGGCAATGGGCTTGAGTCCGATGCGGGCGCGCGGTTGTGTGCGGTTCAGCCTCGGAATTTACAATACGGACGAAGATATTGATCACCTCCTAAAGCATTTGCCGCCAATCATCAAACGGCTGCGCGATATTTCGCCGCTCAATCCATCTCATCCGGACAACGACAAATACGATATCGAAGCAGCGCGCGAAAAACACGAGCAGGATTTGGCCGAGGCCATGTCCGACAAAGACGAAAAAGCCGCGTAACGCGTAATTCTCAGGTCGTTTTTTTGTAACAAATCCAAAACGCGCACCGTCTAAACGACGGTGCTTTCCATATTATGAAAACAATATTGTCGGTCTTGCTGGCGGCTGGAATCGGATTTGCCGCGGCTTATGCATTCGTTTCCAACAAAAATGAAGCGGCACTGGTCAGCGAGCGCGCCAAATTGGAAGCCCAATGGCAGGAGGAGAAGCAGAGTTTAGAAGCAAGCTTGGCCGCGGCCAAAAATAAAAAAGCCCGGGTTGAACAAGTCACCACCGAAGTCGCCGTGCCGGTCCGGCGTTCGCCCAAAGAAATTCTCGAAAACCTGCTCAAGCTTCAACCCTCTGGAACGACTCGGATTTATACCATCCGCAAAATTGTTCACGAATTGGAAGACCTTGCCGAATGGAAAGATCAGGCGCTTCCCGACATCCGCGAATTCCTCGCAAAGAATTCAGACCTCGATTATTCCGTAACACGAGAGCGCTCAGACGAGGGCGACCGCCGCAATTTCACCCCGCCTTGGCAACGCTCCGGTCCATCCACGGAATTTACCCTTCCACCTTCGTTACGCATTGGGCTTTTTGACGTTCTGAAAGACATTGGGACACAAGCTGCGGAAAAACTCATGAGCGAAGTTTTGGGAAGCTCAGCCCGTGCGGTCGAAGTCGCTTATCTCACTCGCATGCTTGAAGAAATGGCTCCGGGAAAATACCGTGAGATTGCACTCAACGCGGCGAAGGATTTATTGCGAAACCCAATTGCAATTACCAGTCCCAACCGGCTCGACGAACAAGCTGAGGCTTATCTCTTCGGAATCCTGGAATTGTATAACGACCAAACGTTTGCCGAAGAGGCGAAAAAGATGCTGGTTAGCGCTGACGGACGTCTCGACCGAAATGCTCAACAATATTTAACTAAAGTCATGGGGGAAAACATGGTCAGCACTTACTACGATTTGTATAAGAAAGATTCGATCACAAACAACTGGGACAAGATGTCAGTGGCGACCAAAATCCTCGATTACGTTGGGCCCAATCAGCAGGCCAATGCTTTTCTGAGCGAAGTCATCGGAAACACCAATCTTGATTCCCGCATGCGATCCTTTGCCGTGATGCGACTAGCCGGCGGGTTTGGCGGCGAAGACACCCCTAAGGATCCAAATATTGTCCGCCAGCAAATTCCTGTTTTGGAGAATTTGAAGCAAACCACCACGGATGAGCGCATGTTGGAGGTCATCAATCGCACCCAGGGAAATCTCCAGAACATACTCGACGGCAAACCAGTTGAAAACCCGTTCAATCGCGACGGAGGACGTGGCGGACGCGGAACTCGTGGCGGCGGCGGTCCTCCAGCGCCCTAATTCACGTTCAGGATTCCCAGCAAAACAGCCGAGTCAGCTCATCGACAACCAACTGTTTCGTTTCCCGTTTTGACACAGGCAATGTCGTTTGCTTATATTGCCAACCTTTTATGAATCGTAATCCGCATGTTGCAGTCGTCGGCGCGACCGGTGCCGTTGGGATCGAGATGATCAGAACACTTGAAAAACGCAATTTTCCTGTCGGAAAATTGACGCTGCTCGCATCCGCCCGGTCTGCTGGAAAGAAACTCAAGTTTCGCGGCGAAGAGATTACGGTGAAGGAACTCACCAAAGATTCATTTGGAGGAATTGATATCGCCTTGTTCAGCGCGGGCGGAAGCATTTCCAAAGAATTCGCCCCGATCGCAGCGAAAGCTGGGTGCGTGGTCGTCGACAACTCCAGTTATTTTCGCATGGACGATTCCGTGCCGCTCGTCGTTCCCGAGATCAACGCCGCTGACATCAAGAAGCATCAAGGAATCATCGCGAACCCAAACTGTACGACCGCGATAACTTTGATGGCGCTGTATCCGCTCCATGAGGCTTTCGGGGTGAAACGCATTTTTGCCTCCAGTTACCAAGCTGTCTCCGGCACGGGCGCGAAAGCCATTGAAGAACTGGAGCGCCAGGTTTCTGAAGTGGTTTCAGGCAAACCCGTCACCAAAGAAGTCTATCCCCACCAGATTGCGTTCAACGTTCTGCCACACGTCGATTCTTTCTTGCCGAGTGGCTACACGAAGGAGGAGATGAAAATGGAAAACGAAGGCCGCAAAATCATGCATCATCCCAGCTTCCGCGCGAGCGTAACCTGCGTGCGCGTGCCGGTCTATCGCGCTCATTCCATTGCCGTGACTGCGGAATTTGAGAAGCCGGTTTCCGTCGAAGCGGCCCGCGCTGTTTTGCAGAAAGCGCCCGGCCTAGATCTCGTCGATAATCCCGAGAAGAAAGAATATCCACTGCCGCTCTACGCCGCTGAGAAATACAATTGCCAGGTTGGCCGCATCCGCACTGATTGCGCCATGGATAACGGGCTATGTTTTTGGGTCGCCGGCGACCAGCTGCTCAAAGGAGCAGCGCTAAACGCCGTTCAGATCGCAGAAGAGTTATTGAAATAGGAACGCAGGAGCGTACCTCCCGCGACTGAGGAAAAAGCGATTTACGGCTGGGCTCCGGCCTTCGTAAACGCGTTTACCACTTTGATATTCGCCGCCTTGGCGACGTCCATCACTTTGATGATCTGACCAAATGGCGCGTCGGTATCCGCGCGAATGGAAAGCGTGGTTTCAGGATTTTTTTTCACGGCCTCGACTAATCTCTCCTGTAGTTTTTCCAACGTGACCGGTTGAGTTCCGAGCGAAAGCGATCCCTTGCTTGGAATGGTAATAATCAGCGCATTTTCGCTCACGCCCGCCTTGGATTGCTTCGATTCCGGCAACACTAATTTCACTGCGGGTTGTTGTTTAAACGTGGTCGTCACCATCAAGAAGATCAGCACCACAATCAAGACGTCGATGAGCGAAATGATAATGACCGCGGGTGGCTGCCTTCGTTTGCGAACAGTGAATTGCATTTGGATTAGCGTTTTGCGGCGACCGCGTCTTTCGCCTCAGCGTTACGATATTGCCGACGCAAAAACTCGTCGCAAATCGTTTCCATTTCCACGGCGAGCGTCTCAACTTTCTTATTGTAATAGCTCCAGAAAATCAGCGAAGGAATCGCCGTGAGCAAACCCATCAGCGTTGCGTTCAATGCAATGGCAATCCCACGCGCAAGGTTATTATTGTCCCCTAAACCCGTTTGCCCCATGCCACCGAAAAGCGTGATCAACCCGTAGATCGTTCCCACCAAACCGAGGAGCGGCGCGATGCCGACCACGATCTCCAGCACGACCAGCCCTCGCTCCAATCGGGCGACTTCATGGCGCGCGCGAGTTTGCAGCGCATCGATGTTTTCCGCTTTTGGCCAGTTGAGATTACTTTCGGCAACAAGTAACAATCGACTAAGCGGGGAAGTGTTTTGTTCGCAGACACGGCGCAGCATCGGCAGCTCGGCCTTGTCGCGGCAATTTGTGACAGCCGTTTCAACTTCTGGAGGAACAACTTTCTTCCAGCGCAGAGCAAGGCCGCGTTCGATGATGAAAGTCAGCCCAATGAGCGATGCGCCGACGAGTAATATGATAATGAATAGTTCCATTTATTTTTCGTTTTATTCGTAATAGAAAGTGAAACGCACTTCGCGTTCGTCGGATTTCATTTCGCGTCGCATCTCCGTTGGCCACGGGGCGTAAGGCGACGGATCAGAAATCGCTCCAATGCAAATCAGTTCGAGCATCGCGTTTTGCGTCGTATTTTCAACGGCCTTCAAATCTGTGACTCGCCCTTTGTAATTCAAGCGAAATTCCACAACAATTTTGCCAGGAACGGTATTTCGATTCTCGAGCAACTGATACCAGTGCTGACGAACCGCCGCGATAAACTCGCGATCATAATTTCCAAACCCGGTCAATTTGACGTCAAACGAGGGTTCAAGCGCGACCCGTTTTGCTCCACCCTGTTGCTTCATTTTTTCCCCGAGAGCGCCAGCCTTCACCTGATCTAAAGTGCGGGGACGAACCCGCGCCTTTTTTTCCGCTTCGCCGTCATCCTCTTTCGTTTTTTCGGGCGATGGTTTGATCTGCTCCTGCGGCTTGGCTGCAGCGAGATCCCCGGCCGTTTGTTTCTCCTTGGGGCGAGGTTTCGTTTCTTTCTCTTCCACGACCTCGGGCGGCGCTGGCGTTGGTTGCAACGGCTCCGCCTTCGGCTTGGCATTCTCCACGGTTTTGACGACCTTTTCCTGTTTTCCTAGAACCTCAGGCAGATCAGCTTTGGCTCGCGTTTTACTCGCGACTTGCGTGTTGGCCGCGCCATACATCTTCGCTTCCTTGGGCGGTTCTTTGACGCTGAGTTGCGGATCTACATCGACAAAAATTAACGGCGGTGATTCGCGATTCGGTTGGACCGGAAACTTTTTAACATCCGGCACTTTCGCCAGCGATTGGGAAATCTTCTGCAACCAGGAAGGTAAATGCTGGTTCTTCCACCAGCCGAGTCGCTGTCCAATTTTCCACCCGCCAAAAATGGAGAGGTGTAAGATCAGCGAAATGGCGGCGGCGAGAACCACAGGATTCTCTTTCAAAACGCTCCATTTTTTGCCGGCCAAAGCCATTTGTGAAGAATGCCGCAGCAGAATTTCTGGAGCAACCGTTTAAACCATTTGCTGCAGGCCAGCGCGGCGAGAATCAACTGGGTTAACGAGATTAAAAACCAATTTTGCGGGCTCGGAATTCTTATTGATCGAGCGAAATCTGCCGATCATTTCCGAGGAGTCGTCTCTCCAATGCAAAACAGGTTCTTCTCGCCGCGAATGAAAATCTTTCCATCGCTGATTGCCGGTGAGGGGAAACACTTTTCACCGAGCGCGCTGGTCGCAATCAATTGATATTCCGGCCCCGGTTTTACAATACGCATCACGCCTTCATCGTTGAGGAAATAAACCAAGCCATTGGCCGATACGATGGATGCGTGTTGCTCACCCATCCGCTCCTGCCAATGAAGTTTTCCGCTGGCAGACTCGAAACAATGGGCCACACCGGAATCCGAGACGACGAAGAAATAGTCGCCTTCGATGATCGGTGAAGGCACGTAGGCCGCGCCTTTGTTCGTGCGCCAGGCAATGTGGGTTTTCGTCACGTTACCCGAGCCATCCGGGCGAATGGCAAGAATGTGGTGATCGGGAAATCCGCCCGTGATGTAAACCAGTTTCGTTTTCTCGCTGTAAACTGGCGACGCCACAAATTGCTCCGTTGGCCCGTCGATAATCCAGAGCAACTTGCCAGTGTCCGGGTCATAGCTCGCGACACAGATGTCGCCCGACAAAACCATTTGCATCCGCCCCGCCATTTCGCGAAGGAGAGGCACGCAATAACTGCGCGTGTGATTCAGGCGCGGCGTTTTCCAGATCGTTTTGCCAGTCGCCCGGTCGAGCGCCACGAGATAGGATTGACCATCGTGATCACCGTTCACGATGACTCGGTCCTTGAACAAAACGGGCGAACTGCAAAAGCCGTGTTTACTGTCGAACGCGCCGGGCCGAACCATCCATTTTTGTTTCCCGTTGAGATCGTAAGCGGCCACGGCCATTTGATTTACATCGAGAAACGCGACATAAACGAACTGGCCATCAGTCGCGGGGGTGCTCGACGCGTGGCTGTTCAACGGATGCTTTCGTTCGAGCATCGACTTCAACACCGTCTCCTGCCAAAGAAGTTTTCCAGTTGCGCGATCAAGGCAAAGAAGTTTGCGCTCCTCCGTTTCCGCTACCGAAACGACTGTAAAAACTTTGTCCTGCCAAACAATCGGCGAGGCGTGACCTTTGCCGGGCAGTTCGGTTTTCCACACAAGATTGCTGGCGGCGCTCCAATGGAGGGGGACATTGGTTTCGAGACTCGTGCCATCGCCGCGCGCTCCACGCCAACCGGGCCAGTTTTCGCAATGCGCGGATTGGATTAGAACGAAAAGCAAGACCGCCCCGATGCAGGTCCGATTTTCAAAAATAGAAAAGCGTTTAATCGTTCGCACAAGAATCACGCCATTGCGGCTGCGGTGTGGAAGAACCTTTGGCGATTGATGGATCCTTTCCCGTCCTTTCGATTCGATCTAAATTCCAGATCGATCTCCAACTCCGGCCAGGAGAGATGATCCTTATGGTGAAGCTCTGCGCGGAAAAGCTGACTGATCGTTGCCATGTGAAACCAAGGAAAATGATTGTGAGCCAGAAAGAATTCGCGAGCCGAATCGAGCAGCCACGAGCCATGCGGCGAGACGTTCAAACCCTCAACTTGCGAAGCGCTTGCGCCACTGTTCTTGGATTTCATTTTGTCGTTCATCAACCAATTTGCTTCAGTCATTCAGCTCGGTGGAATGATTACCTGGTTCACAGCCAACTCAACCTTCGGCTCGATCCAGAATTTCGCCTCACCATCTAACGAAATTACAGGCACATGAATCCGCCTCTCGTGTCAGGAGAAAAAATAAAACCGGTAAATTACAACACCGGAAAAGCGTCGGACGCACGAAAATACGCTACCAGAAGCGAAACGTCGTTCAATTGCCGATTCGGCTCAATTCCTAAACATGCGCACCGCACCAGATTGAGGCGGATTCAGATAGAAGCCATGCCCGGTTTCGCTGCCTTTGAAAAAAACTCCCTTCCAGAGAACCGCCTGTCCCGTGGCTGGATGGGTGAAACTCCCTTTGAACAATCCGGTGGCGGGTGCCAGGGATACCTTCAGTCCGACATCGCTTTGCACGACGGCAAATCGGTTGTCCGCACCGAACGCTGCCTCGCTGACGGAAGTGGTTCCAAAAAGGCCGCCTCCGAATAGCTCGACGCTGTAGGAACCCATTTCCGGAGGAGAATAACTGGAAAGGCGTGCGGCGATCTCAAGAGAAAAACCGTTGGTGTAAACCTTTGCCAAAGACAATGGCGGTTTAATCCAGATGAGCGGTTGCGGGTCTGATCCTCCATCGGATATCCAGCCGAAAATCACCCCTGCCCCACGATAAAGCGATTTGTAAAATGGCCATGAACCATCGTTGGCCCGCGCCGTCGCGACTGAAAACTTTTCGTCATCGGAGAGAGAGCCAGCGACTTTCACCACTCCATTCGAGGCGATGGTTACGGTGGCGAAGCCATCTCCGCCCGGTTGTTGCAAACTGAGCGGGTCACCGGGGAAAATCATCGCGAGCTTTTTCGCGTAAGAATTCGGATTGGTTTTCTCGAGGAGGAAATCTCGATTCCCTCTCAGCGCGGCAATCCATAAGCCGTTGCTGACTAACCCGGTGATTTGATTCAATCCGTTGGTCAGGTCGAGTTTCAGCGAAAACGAAAGCGGACTAGCGCCACGAGGCGTTGCCGAAAGAGAGGTTGAGCCCAAGTGATTGAATTTCCCTTTGATGGGAAGAGTCGCGCCGCCGACTAGGACTTTACCAGAGAAGGCGCCATTGGCGGTCACCTTGAGATTTAAAAAACCAGAGCTGGCCACGGCGACCTGTCCGGTTTCATAAAACAGGCCGCTGTAGGTCCCAAGCACTTTTGGAAAATGGTTCGAAGCAAACGTCGCGGTCAAATCGAGTTGGGAAGGCATGAGGAATCTCAGGATTGGATTCGTATAATTTACCCCACCGCTCCAACCGACGAAAAGTTGTCCTGCACCTGGAACTGCTTTCAATTGATAAAGCCTGCCCGCAACCAAATTGGTGCTCTGCAAAACCGGCGTGACGGTTCCCATCCCCACGGTTTGCACATTCAATCGCGGCGTGATGGAAAGATGTCTCGTCACCTGGCTGGAGATGTTCCCGGCTCCGTCTTCACTTTGCACCGTGAAATCGTAGGAGCCCGCCGCAAAATTCAACGGAACGGACCAATTAGTCGTCCCGGCAGCCACTTGAAAACGATTCGTCCCAATTCGATAAACCACTCGCGCCACACCGATGTTGTCGCCCGCCGTTCCCGCCAAGACCGTGGAACCACTGGCTACACGGAGGTTCTCCGCGGGGGAGGAAATCGAGACGGTTGGCTTGGCGGCATCAGCCGAAAATGGACTCGAAATCAGGGACAGGCTGACGTAGGAAAGCTCGTTGAATTTCGGCGTGCGAAAACCGGTGTATTGCACCGGCAGATCGCTGAAAACCGATGCGCCCTGGCCATAGAATGAAACCAGATCGACGATGCCGTTTGATTTGGAAAGCGCTTTGAATTGTTCGAGCACATTGGTTCCGCTGATGACACGCCCGAAGACCGTGAAGCCCCCGTTTTGCGTATCCAAACCGCCGTTGTCGGCCAGATTAAAAAACCATTGCGACGACGCGGAATTGGGATTGTCCGCCATCTTGGCCATGGCGATTGTGCCGTAACGATTTGCGATGGGGTCGAACGTGGAAAACTCATTAACAATCGTCCCAAAGTTTGTCACATTGTTGTAGGAATCAAAAACATTGGTGCTGACCCGGGCCGGTGAAACAAAGCCACCTCCCTGCAAAACGAAATCGGGAATAAGCCGGTGAAAAAACAGATCTTTGTAGGTGCCGGTCCGGACGTAACGCAAGAAGTTATCCACCGTGACCGGCTTGATGCGATCGAATAGCTGCAAATCGATCACGCCCAACACCGTTTCAAAACGCACCACGCTGCTGGGAAGAACGGTGACTACACCCTCGTCAAATGAGCTGTTGGTGCCACCGGATTGAGAGTCGCTAACCACCAACCGGTAGGAACCCGAGTCGTTGGCGGTAACTGCTTCGAGAGTCAGCGAAGCGTTGGTGGCGTTCAGCAGGTCGTTGCCGTTGAACTGCCATTGAAGCGTTCCCGATCCGACGCCGGAAGGCGCGAGAACAATCTTTGACCCGGCTTCGGCAGACACATTTTCGAAAGCGAAGGTGGCCAACGGCATGAGCCATCCAGCCAAGCTCGCGGCGAGAAAAAATGTTTTTAAATTCTTCATGACGTCACACTGTGAAAAATAAACCGTTTCAAATATTCGGGGCGGACCAAGGCAGTCCGTGCGCTTCCGAAACAGCTTTGTGCGTCACTTTTCCACCCATCACGTTGATGCCACCGATCAGCGCGGGCTGGCGCTGGCATGCTTCTTTCAAACCGAGGTCGGCGAGCATTTCGATATAGCGGTAAGTGACATTGGTGAGCGCTTGTGTGGCCGTTCGGGCGTAGGCGCCGGGCATATTGGCGACGCAATAATGCGTGACACCTTCCTCGACGAACACAGGATTGTCATGCGTTGTGGGTCGCGAGGTTTCGGCGCAGCCGCCTTGGTCAATGGCGATGTCCACGAGCACGCTGCCCGCTTTCATGCGGCGCAACATTTCTCGATTGATGAGCTTCGGTGCTTTGGCGCCGGGAACGAGAACCGCGCCGATGAGCAAATCGACACTTGGCAATAATTCCATCAGATGCGCCTCGCTGGAAAACAAGGTGTGCGCAGTGTGAAGCGTGATGTCGAGGAATCGCATTCGTTCCAGGTCGACTTCCAGAATGGTCACGTCGGCGCCGAGTCCCTGCGCCATGCGTGCGGCATTGATGCCGGATGCGCCACCGCCGAGCACGACCACTTTTCCCGGTAAAACTCCTGGAACTCCGCCGAGCAAAACACCGCTGCCGCCGAAATGTTTGGCGAGGAAATAGCCGCCGACGAGAATCGACATGCGCCCGGCAATTTCGCTCATTGGCTCGAGCAGCGGGAGACGGCGATTCACTTCGATGGTTTCGTAAGCAATGCCCGTTACGCCGGATTGAACCAATCCTTCGGTCAAAGCTTTGCCAGCCGCAAGGTGGAGGTAGGTAAAAAGGATTTGATCCGGTCGCAGCAGAGAAATTTCCGAGGGCTGAGGCTCTTTGACTTTTACGATCAACTCGGCGTGCTGAAAAACTTCGGCATGTTCCTGGACAATCGTTGCGCCCGCACTTTCATAATCGGCGTCCGAATAACCGATGCCCGCGCCGGCGTTCTTTTCCACGACGACTTTGTGCCCGTGTTTGATCAGTTGGTAAGCGGCAGAGGGAAGAAGGGCGACCCGGTATTCCTGACCTTTAATTTCTTTCGGAATTCCAATGATCATAACATTAGATTAGATGAGGGTTGGGAGTGAATAAACGAGAGTCAAGAGACAAGAATTTACGAGCGAACCTGTTCAAGGCGGGAGGCGGAAGCTTTGTCCGTTCCCCCGCGGTTTTCGACCAATTGTTGCAACGTGATCAAGCCAGCCACGCGCTGCTCGGCGGCAAGAATTTCATCGAATTTTCCACGGACCAACCAACGCGAGTAGTCATCCCGCGTTTCAAGCTCCTGACCTTGGCCGGCGCGAATCGCGTCCAAAATATCCTGATAGGAAATTTGGTCGAGCGGGCGCGAGGGCGCGTAGGCTTTTTCGTCCTGGGCTCTGGCCGGGTTAACTTCCACGATCAACTTTATTTTCAGAAGCGGGTCGATGATTTTGCCAATGAGTTGACTGGGCACACACAAGGCGTCCGCTATTTGGCCACTGGACGCAGGGTGTTCGCCGCGATGGAAAAGTTGTGCGAGGTAGGTCATCAGGCGCAATGCGACGAATTCGCGTCCGCGCTCATTGACGTTTTCGGTTTGCCGCTCCTGGATGTAGGCGCGGCGATTTTGATAGGCGTAGGCAACTTGCGCCCCAAAAAGCACGATGAGCCACGACAAATAAATCCCCAGCAGAAAGATCGGCAGAATCACCAGCTTGCCATAGATCTGGCTGTTGCGCACCACCTGCCCGAAATAGATCACGCTGAACACGTTGTTCAAATGCCAGAGGCAACCCCCGACGATCCCCCCCACCAGCGCGGCGCGCCAGTTGACTTTGGTATTGGGCATCAGTTGATAAAATCCAGCGAACGCCAGAATGAGTAAGAGCAACGGCAGAAATTTATAAACGAATTTTCCCAGATTAGGCGCAATTTCAATAATAGTTTTAGTGGATTCCAAATACGGCCCAACATTCAGTCCCATGGCCACGACCAGAAGCATCGGCCCGAGCGTGATCAGCGCCCAATACTGGACGACTCGGGCGTACCAACTTCGGCCCTGCGTGACGCCCCAAATGTCGTTCACGGTCGCCTCGATGTTGCTCAACAGCGAAATGGCGATAAAGACCAACGCGACAATTGCCGTCGCTCCCAACGTGCCGCTGCTGACGTTGCTAATATAGGCTCTGATGCTCTCGACGACTTTCTGGCGGCCGCCCACCTCATCCACCCCGGCGGCTTGCATTTTTGCCAAATCTTCGCTGCTCATTCCGCTCCTTTCCTCCTGGTCCATCTTGCCATTCTTATTCGAGTCGTACTTGGCTACCATTTCATTTTTCAACCGACGTTGATTCTCAGTCAAAATCCCTTTATCGGATTTCGCAACCAGGTCGAGTTGCGGCGCGATTTTCCCGACAAAAGTGTTCAACAGCTGTTCAATTTGTTGTTTGCCTGCCTCGCTTTTGAGGAAGCTGGTGGAAATACTAATACCCACAGCCAATAAAGGGATCAGCGCAAGCAACGTGGTGTAAGCAAGAGCGGACGCGCGCACGGGACAACGGTTGCGCCAAAAACTTCTGATCACCGTCACCCAGAAATGGCCGCATTTTTCCCACCACGGCGTTTTTTCTTCACCGTGCCGCGCAATTCGATCTCCATGAAATATCGCCCGGGCTTCGGCCTGAAGTTTTCTAAGTAGAGACATGGATTCGTTGGCCATACACTCAAAATAACGCTATCCCGCAACAATCAAAGTTCAATGATCGATGAAGTTCCATACCCTCCGATGGCTCCCGGGGCTAATTTGACTTTGAAGTCAAAGTGACCTGCCTTAATCTCGCCCGCATGGCTCGGAAAGAATCAACCAACCCGCCCGCAACGCGTGGTTTTAGTGACCCGATCGGCATCGCGCTGATTGCATCATCGCTGCTCGTGATGATCGCACTCACGTCGCACGACCGCCGCGATCTGTCGGTCAATTCCGTTCCGCCCAACGAGACCATGCACAATCTCGGCGGACCGCTCGGAGCTTGGGTTGCGCATAAAATGTTTTTCGTTTTTGGCGCAGGCGCGTTTGTCCTGCCGGTGCTGATGCTGGCGTTCGGGATCAGTCACCTGTTTCCATTTTTGTCGTATCTTCGCCAACGCTGGGTCTGGGCCGGTGTGCTGTTTTTCACCTGCCTCGGGCTGCTCGGTTTTTATTCTTCATGGTTTCCGGGATTGCACGAGAGCCTGAACACGGACGCGGGCGGACTTGTTGGCATGCTGGCCGATAAATACATTCGCGGACTTTGCGGCAAAGCGGGCGCGACAATTATTTTCCTGACCTTCTATCTGCTCGCGCTGTTGAACCTGACCAACTTTCAACTCGGCGAATGGATTCGCGCACGCTGGTCGCCGACGGCATTGGATGATGATCCGAACGCGACTGCGGAAGAAAAAGAATTAGCCAAGAAGGCGCGGGATCTTGAGAAGCAGGCGCGCAAATTGCAGGAACAAGCGGACAAAGCCGCGGCCAAAGTGGAGAAGGTCGCAGCAACGGCCGCCACAGCTGCAGCCGTGGTGGAGAAGGACAAACCATCCCTCGGCGCAGATCTAAAACCGGTTCCCGAACCGACCGTGCGCGACTTAAGTTTTCCACAGGCCAAACCAGCTCGTAACGGAAAAGTGAAAACACCGGAACCCACGCCCGAAAAGGACGAACTGGTTGCAGAAGAAGTGATTTCCGCCAAAGAAATTGGCGCCGCTATTACCGCTGATCTTCTCGGAAAACGAAACGGTGAAAATGGCGCAGCGGAAATTTCCAAACCGACCGTCAACGAGAGCGATTTGACGGAACCAGCCATCTCGCTACCGCCGGTGCCCGTGATTGCGCCGAGACTCAAACCTTTGCCGAAGAAACCCAAACCGATCACCGTCGCTTCCGCACCTGCGATTGGAAATTATCAACTCCCATCACACGATTTCCTCCAGCATCCCGACATGACGGTGAAGGCGACGGAATCGAAGGAGGATCTGATGGCCAACGCACGGCTCATGCAGCAGACGCTTGCGCAATTTGATATCGAAGTGCAGATGGGCGACATCACGAAGGGACCGACGATTACGCGCTATGAATTGCACCCCGCGCCCGGCGTGCGCATGGAAAAAATCGCCGCGCTCAACAACAACATCGCGGCGGCGTTGAAGGCGGAACGGATCAACATTCTGGCACCGGTTCCCGGGAAAAGTTCGGTCGGCGTGGAAGTTCCGAACGCTATCAAAACGAAGGTCATCATGCGCGACCTTTTTGAATCGGAAGAATGGCAAAACACCAAGGCGCGCATCCCGATCGCGCTTGGCAAAGATGTTTACGGCCATCCGATTATCGCCGACCTCGCGGAGATGCCGCACTTGCTCATCGCCGGCAGCACCGGTTCCGGAAAGTCCGTTTGCATCAATTCCATCATCGCGTCGCTGCTCTACCGTTTTTCCCCGGACCAACTTCGCTTCGTCATGATTGACCCGAAGGTCGTCGAACTTCAGCAATACAACGCGTTGCCGCACTTGGTCGTTCCCGTCGTGAACGATCCGAAAAAAGTCATTCTCGCCTTGCGCTGGGTCGTCAACGAAATGGAGAAGCGCTACCAGATTTTTGCAAAAGTCGGCGTGCGCAACATCAAATCGTTCAACGAACGGCCGAAGAATAAGCCCGTTGCTCCCGTCGAACCGGAATTGCCTCTCACCGTCCGAAAAGAAAAGGTCGAGGCGGGTGAAGATGGTTTTGCAGTCGAAGTGGACGAGGAAATTGTGGTGCCACGCGACGATGATATCGTCATTCCAGAAAAGCTCAGTTACATCGTCGTGATTATCGATGAGCTCGCCGACTTGATGCTCGTCGCGCCAGCCGATGTTGAAATGGCGATTGCGCGCATCACCCAAATGGCGCGTGCCGCTGGCATTCATTGCATCGTCGCCACGCAGCGTCCAAGCGTCGATGTCATCACCGGCGTCATCAAGTCGAACATCCCGGCACGGATCGCGTTTCAAGTTGCCGCCGCAGTTGACTCGCGCACGATTCTCGACGGCCAGGGCGCGAACAAATTGCTCGGCAAAGGGGACATGCTTTACCTGCCGCCCGGCTCTGCGAAATTGATTCGCGCGCAAGGCGCATTAATCACCGACCAGGAAATCCAGGACATCGTCGATTTCATCGCGAAACAGGGCAAACCGACTTATGAGGTGGAAATCCACAAGCAGTTGCAAAAGCCCGCGAGCAATTTCGATAATGAAGGCAGCGGCATCGATGAAGACGAATCGCTGATCGAGCAATGCATCGAGGTGATTCGCAGCGAACAAAAGGCCAGCGTCTCGCTCATGCAACGCCGCCTCCGCCTCGGTTACACGCGGGCTGCCCGCATCATGGACGAGCTCGAAAATCGCGGAGTCGTCGGCCCAAGCAAAGGCGCCGAACCGCGCGATATTCTCATCGATCTCGACGGGGGCGGTGCCGATGGCGCCGGACAAGGGCTGTAACACCGGTTGAAGGTGCCGCGGCGCCGCGAAACTCTTGCACGTTGCATGCAGAATTTTTATAGAAAAATGAAGGCGCCAACGATGCTCTGGATAATTGCAGCCGCCTTCTCCTTCAGTCTCATGAAGCCGCCAGCGGCGTGGGGTCATGCTGATCTGCTCGCGTTGATCGAAAGCGCTGGCAAACAAATCGAGACCGATCCAAAAAGTGCCGCGCTCTATCTCCGGCGCGGGCAGTTGTACCGGTTTCATCTGGACTGGGAACTGGCCGAACGCGACTACGATCGAGCCTCTCAACTCGATCCCAACCTAACCGCAGTTCCTCTCAATCGTGGCAAGATGCTGTTCGAATCCGGGCAGAACGATCGCGCAAAAGTTCAATTGGACAAATTTCTAGCGAGCGAACCCAATGACGCTGATGCGTTGCTGACCCGCGCCCGAGTCCTGATGAAACTGGGTCAACGCAAACCCGCCATCATCGACTTCGGCCGCGCCATCGAACACGCGCCGGAACCAATGCCGGATTATTTTCTGGACCGAGCCAAGGCGCAGGCTGAGGACGGCGACAACGAAGCGGCGTTACGCGGGATCGATCAAGGCCTTAAGCGCCTCGGTGCCTCATCCATAACTCTGCAAGCCTATGCGGTGGACCTTGAAGTAGCGGGCAAACATTTCAACGAGGCGCTGAAACGGCTCGAAACCATTTCCAGTCAATTTGAACGAAAGGAGAAATGGCTGGCGCAGCGCGGCGAAATCCTGGTTCTGGCAGGTCGCGACGAAGAAGCGAAAAAATCATTCAATGAGGCGCTGACCTCGATTGAATCGTTGCCGGCACGCCTGCAACAAACTCCCGCGATGCAAAACTTGAAAAAACGCGTGAGCAATGCGCTCGCGTCAATTGCGTCCCGCCAAAACGCCGACCACAAAAAGTGAGAAATCGCGCTTTTCAATTGACTGAAGAATTAACCTCGCGCTAAGGTTGCGCTCAACCTGTTCCAACAACGGCCCTGCGCCGCCACTTATAAAATTTTTTCATCTCGCGTTTGCGATCGCTCTCCTCGCGGTTAAAGCCAGCGCCACCATCACGGGTCAATGGGATTTCGAATCGAGCGACTTGTCAGCCACCGTCGGAAGCGCGTTGACGTATCGCGGCACGACAGCCAGCGGCACGCAATTTGGAACAACGGCCTCGTTCGGCATTTCCAATCTTAATGGCCAGGCCGTGAAGGTCATGAAATTTCCCGCCACGACGCAAACGCAAGGCTACACGATGACGCACGGCGCTGCGGCCAACGGCGGCGGCACCAACGTGAGCCAATATACGTTGATCATGGACGTGCTCTTTCCCGCCACGAGTTCGGGTTGGGGATCGATCCTTCAGTCAGACACAAATAATGCCAGCGACGGGGAACTGTTCGTCAGCTCATCCAACGGCCTCGGTATCACCGGGCAATATGACGGCAATTTAACGCCCGATGGCTGGCACAGAATTGCGTTCACGGTGGATCTCACCAAACGCGAACTGGGAAAATTTATTGACGGCATCAATGTGGTTTCAAACGCCGTCGGCGCGAGCCCTCTTGGCACCAATGCGATGCAATACCTCGATTCAACCGTGGGTATAATTGACCAGCGATGGTCTCTCGGCTCCTCCGCGCTGCTGTTGACCGATCAAGATAACGAAACCCGCGCAGGCTATGTTAAGAGCATACAATTTCACAATTCTGTGCTCACTCCAGCCCAGATTAAAGCGCTGGGCGGTGCGCAAGCGGGCGGCATTCCGACCAACACGCCGCCTTCCATCCCGCCGGGCAGCATCGCGCAATATGATTTCAATGGTGACCTGAGTTCAAGTTTTGGCGGCGCATTACTGACCGCCGATTTCGCCGCGCCAGCATCGAGTGCCGGAATCACGTTTAGCAACGTCACCATCGCAGGACAGGCGGCGCAGGCCGCATCGCTGACGCGCGGAACATTTCTCAGAATGAATCACGGCCTCGGAGCAAACGGCCTCGGCATATTGCTCAATCAATACACATTGATTTTCGATGTGAATTTCCCCAATCGATCCAGCGGATGGTCGGTGTTCTATCAGGCCAACCCCAACAATTCGGACGACGGCGAATGGTTCGTTAATTCTTCCGGCAGCGTTGGGATTTCTGGCGTTTACGGTGGCAGCGTGCCCACCAACACGTGGAATCGTTGTGCGATAGTGGTTGATCAGGTCGGCGGCACGCTGGCGAGTTTCATCAATGGCATTCAGGTGCAACAGAATACCGGTTTGTCACCGGATGGGCGGTGGGGTTTGAATTCGCAGGCCTTGCTTTTCGCTGATGAAAACCAGGAAAACTCACCGGTGCTGGTGAACAGTGTGCAATTGCGTCCTTACGCGATGATTCCAGCCGACCTGGCTTCGCTTGGCGGAGCCACCGCCAGCGGTGTTCCTTTTCCGACGCCACCCACGATTCAGCTCACCAGTCCAAATGGCGGCCAGACCTGGCAAGCGGGCTCCACAAATACGATCACATGGACATTCACCAATCCGAGCGGATCCGTGACTGTGGACGTTTATCGCAGCGGCGTTTTCCTGGCCAATATAGCCACCGTCCCAATCGCTGCCGGCACTTACGCTTGGACGATCAGCCCAACCATTGGCGACACGAATACCTACCGCATTCGCGTTTCTTCGGCGAGTTACGCAGCGGTTTTCGACGAGTCGGACGCGAACTTTACGATCAACGGCTCAACCGGCGGCAATCCGAATTTTGCGCAACCGCTTCAGGCGAACGGGGGATTCGAAGCGCTGTTCACCAATTGGAATGTCATTGAAGGCAATCCGCTCGTGCTCGATGGAACAGGCGGAAAAGGCAACGCGCATGGCGGCGCCTGGTTTTTTCATGGCGGAAAAAATACGAGCGCAAGCAATGCTATTGTGCGGCAGGAAATTGATTTGCTCGCTGCCGGGTTCACCGCAAGCGACCTCGACACTGGCGCCGCACTCGACACCCAGGTTTGGCTGCGGAATTTGTATAATGCCGGAACATTTGACGACCAGGTGTTTTGCCGTATCGCGTATCTTGATGCAGCCAGCAATGAAATCGCAGCCATTCGTTGCATGGTCGCCGGGAATAGTGCCTGGTTCCAAAAAAGTCTCTACGGCCTCGTTCCCTCGGGCACTCGCAAGCTGCGGGTGGAAATCATCGGCCGCCATCGTCGCGACTTGGACAACGACAGCATGGCCGACGATGTCGTGGTCCGGCTTCAACAGCCGTTCCCGCTTCCGCAGGCGAACATCACCAAGCTGCCGATGCTTCAGGATATGCGCACCAACGCCATGACTCTTCTGTGGGAGACGGACGGAAATCTCGTGCGGCATTACGTTGAATGGGGCCGCTCCAATATCACCGAACATACCCTCACAAACATTGAAACGCTCCAGATCGATTCCGCTCATTTTGTGCAGCGCGCCACCATCACTGGCCTGGATACGGAAACCGCTTACACCTATCGAGTCCGCAGCGGGACGAACATCACTCCGAGTTATACCTTCACCACCGCACCGCATCGGGACAGCCCGTTCATAACGGCATGGTGGGGCGATAATCATAACGGCACCGTCACATTGTCAAAGCACGTCACCAACTTGATGAGCCAGGGACCGAATATGATTTGCGTCGCCGGCGATATGGTGAACAGCGGGAACAACATTTCCGAGTGGCACAACTACTGGTTTAAGCCGCTCGAAACTCTGAACGCCGCGCAAACGACGCCTGTGATCTTCGCTCGCGGCAATCATGATGGCGAACATGCGCTGGCCTACGCCTACAGCGCTCTTCCCGGCAATGAGTCCTGGTTTGCATTCGACTACGGCAACTCGCGTTTCATTTTCCTCGACAGCGAAGTCTCGACCGGCACAGAGATCGCACAATTCAATTGGCTCACCGCAGAACTGAGCCGACCCGAGACGCAGAAGGCCGCGTTCCGAATCGTCTGCTTCCATCGCCCGCCCTTTGCGAACTGGTGGAACGGCGGCGGTTATACTGGAGAAGGATTTGCACAAGTGGATTGGGTCCCGCTGTTCGCGCAGAAGAACGTTGATTTTGTGATTGGCGGGCACATGCATGCTTATCAACGCGGAATCACCAATGGAGTGATGTATGTCGTGTGCGGTGGCGGCGGCGGCTACATTGATACCGAACGGGTTGCCAATTGGCCCTTCGTCACCGCGGAGTTTAACCAGTATCACTTTGGATTGATGACCGTGAATGACAATACGATGACTTGGGAAGTCTTTGGCGAAAACAACGATCTGCTCGATGCTTTTGCGCTCACCAGCCGCATCCCGAAAGTGAGCAAGCCATCGCCTGCTGGTGGTTTGCTGCCGATTGTCGTCACCGGAAAGCCGGGCACGACTTACATCACCGAAACGTCAACGAACCTCGCCCTGTGGAGTCCTGTCGCAACCAACACGATCCCATCCTCAGGCACGCCGACGTTCACCAACGCGTTTCCCCTCGGAAACGGCGCGGCGTTCATTCGCTCGCGGACAAGCAATTAGCACAAGCCGCTTTCGTGAGATCGGCTCCAGCCATTTCACGCTTCACAGATTTAGGTTTTGCCTTAAGTTCAACCCATGAATCTGACTGAACAGATGACGCGATTGGCTTTTCAGGCCAAGGCGGCTTCTCGCGAACTGGGCAAGCTCACCACGGCGCAAAAAAATGAGTGCCTGTTCGCCATGGCTGATGCGCTGGAAAAGGCGGGCGACGCCATCAAATCAGCCAACGCGCGCGACATGGAGACCGCCGCGCAGATGGGGCTTTCTTCCGCAATGCTCGATCGACTCAAGCTCGATGACAAACGCATTTCCAGCATGGCCAAAGGCCTGCGCGAAGTCGCCGCTTTGCCCGATCCGGTTGGCCGGATTCTTGACGAACGCGTGCGCCCGAATGGATTGAAGCTGCAGAAGATTTCCACTCCAATTGGGGTTGTCGTGATTATTTATGAATCTCGGCCAAACGTCACTGCGGACGCGGCGAGTCTTTGTTTCAAATCGGGAAACGCCACCATCTTGCGCGGGGGCAAGGAGGCGATTCATTCCAATCAGATCATCGCTGAAGTGATGGTGAACGCGGCGAAGAAATATTTGCCCGCCTTTCCCGAGCACGCCATTCAAGTCGTCGCCACGACCGACCGCGAGGCCATCAAGGAACTTCTATCGCTCACGCATTACGTCGATCTCTGCATGCCGCGCGGCGGAGAAAGCTTGATCCGCGCCGTTGCGGAATGCTCGAAGGTTCCGGTCATCAAACATTACAAGGGCGTGTGCCACGTCTATGTCGATGCCGAAGCAGATTTGAAGATGGCCGAAGAAATCGCGCTCAACGCCAAGGTGCAGCGGCCTGCCGTTTGCAATGCGATGGAAACGTTGCTCGTGGACAAATTGATTGCGAAGAAATTCCTTCTGCAAATCGCGCCGAAGCTTGCGGAGAAAAATGTCGAACTGCGCTGCGACCCTGCAAGCCACGCTGCTTTTTCTGAACTTAAAGCCGAACCGTTAAAGCTGAAGGCTGCCTCCGAATCAGATTGGTCCACCGAATACAACGACTACGTTTTGAATGTGCGCGTCGTTGACGGCGTAAAGGAAGCCATTGATCACATCAATCAATACGGCTCATCACACTCCGACAGCATCGTCACGAAAAATGAATCGCGGGCCAAACAGTTCCTCGCGGAGATCGATTCCGCAGCGGTTTATTGGAACGCCTCAACACGTTTCACCGATGGCGGGGAGTATGGCATGGGTGCCGAAATCGGCATCAGCACCGACAAAATCGGCGCGCGCGGCCCAATGGGCCTGGAAGAATTGACCAGTTACAAGTGGCTTGGTTTTGGCACCGGGCAAATCAGGAACTGAGTTAATTACATTTACGCGATTTCAACCGGGCAGCGCATGATTACTCTTTCCTCTAAAACGTCCGCTGAGGCCGCTCGTTTCATCCGCGAGCAGATTCCTTCTGACGGGTTATTCTTCGGACACGAGTGGCGCATTTCCCCTGCTCCCTTCGCGATTGGCGCGGAACTGGCCAAGGAATTGGAGACGCTCGGGCGCGTCCTTCTCCAATTCAATCGCGCGGTCAATTTGCTTTATCGCAAGAGCGTGGAAGGTAAACAACCGGCGTGGATTGCCGACTGGCTGGATCAAGGGAAGCCGGCTGAACTGATCGCCCTTCAGCGCCACCCTGCGTTTAAACAAGAGGTTCCACGCGTGATTCGTCCCGACCTTTTGCTGACGGAAAACGGCTTCAGCATCACTGAACTCGACAGCGTGCCTGGCGGGATCGGGCTGACCGCATGGCTGAATAATACCTACAGCGAACTTGGAGCGCGGAATGCAGAAAGCCCAAATGCCAAGATCATCGGCGGCGCCGATGGAATGTTGAAAGGCTTTGCCGGGATTTTCGGAGACGCGCAGAAAGTTCATCTTGTGGTTTCGGAGGAAGCCGGAACGTATCGACCGGAAATGCAATGGCTTGCCGAGAAAATCGGGGGCGGACGATTCAACCTGCAGGACACGCAGTTCTCGAATTTTCAGGACGGCGACGCGGTCTATCGCTTCTTCGAAATGTTTGATCTCGCGAACGTTCCGAATTCCAAACAGATTTTCCAGCTCGCTGCGGAAAAGCGGATTCGACTGACGCCGCCGCCCAAGCCGATTTTTGAAGAGAAGCTCTTGTTCGCACTGCTTTGGAACCGGCATTTACGCGACTTCTGGCGGCAGGAATTGGGTGAAAGCTTTTTTGCGCGCCTGCAAAAAGCGGTTCCTTACACCTGGTTGGTGGATCCAACTCCCCTGCCGCCGCAAGGTGCGATTCCCGAGCTGAACCTGACCGATTGGCAGCAGTTGAAACATTTTTCCCAACGCGAGCGCGAGCTGATTTTGAAGGTGTCCGGTTTCTCAGAAAACGCGTGGGGCGCGCGCGGCGTGTATCTCGGCAGCGATCTTTCTCAAGCGGATTGGAGTGCCGCCATTGATCTCGCGATAAACTGTTTCGGCAAGTCACCCTTCGTTTTGCAACGCTATCACAAACCCAAGACTGTTCCGTCAGCGTGGTTTGATTTTGCGAAAAATGAGCTGGTGCCGATGCAAGGGCGGGTCCGTCTCTGTCCTTATTATTTTCTAAATGGCGAAGCGGATTCCGCGCGCGCCAATTTAGGCGGGGTTCTCGCCACGATTTGTCCAGCGGATAAAAAAATCATCCACGGCATGCGCGATGCAATCCTCGCGCCTTGCTCGATCTAAATTTTCACGCCAATGACATTGCTTGAATATGTGCTGCTGGCCGCGAGCTTGCTGTTCGTGATCATTGATCCGATCGCGACGATTCCGGCATTTCTCGCCATGACGCCGACCGATACACCGGCTCAGCGGGTGAAGATGGCGCGATTCGCCTGTCTCGTTGCGGCGGGCGTCCTGGTTGCCTTCGCGCTGTTCGGAAAATTCATTTTCAGTCTCTTGGGCATCACCATTCCAGCGTTTCAAATGGCGGGCAGCATCATTCTGTTGCTGGTCGCGTTGGACATGCTGCGCGCGCGCCGCTCGACGGTGAAGGAAACTCAGGAGGAAAAAGATGCGGGCGCAATCAAGGAAGATATTGCGGTCACGCCGCTCGCAGTGCCGATGCTGGCTGGTCCCGGGGCGATCTCAACCGTGATTCTCCTGCACAATCGCGCGGCTGATTTTCCGCAACAAGTCGCACTGGTCGTCTGCATCCTAACGATTTGCGCGTTGAGCTTCTTGATTTTTGCCTTCGCGGTCAAAGGAACCCGGTGGGTGAATCCAATTATGCTCCGGCTGGTTGAGCGCTTGATGGGTTTGCTTCTCGCCGCGATCGCAATTCAATTCTTTCTCAATGCCCTCAAAGAACTAAACGTAATCTCGTTCTAGTTCACCGCCGCCCGTCGTACCACGGACTGCAAGCATCACGGCTTTTCATCGTGGCCATTGGGCGGAAGAGCGCCTTCAAAAAGAACCGGCCAAGTTCACGACGTCGATACAGTTGAACCTTTCGCCCCGAGGTCATCAACGGATGCCGGCTCAAAATGACGACCCTGCGGTTTTCCTTTCGCGCCAGCCGTTTCAGTTTTTTGCAGAGGTCCAATTCTTCGCCCGTGAAGAGTTCATTGCTGAATCCGCCAATGGCTCGAAACGCCCTTGCTTCGCAAAAGATAAACGCGCCCGCCGCCCAATGCGTTGCGCGGCTGACGAGATTCCAGAACTCCGTCACGATGCGCGCTCCGACATCGGGATAGTCCAAACGCAACGTGCTTCCCCCTGCGAGCGCCTTGCCTTTCTTGATTTCATCCGCGACGCTCGCAAAAAGTTCCGGACTCGGCTGCGAATCGGCATCGACGAACACGAGCCATTCGCCGGTTGCGGCAGCGGCTCCGCCATTTCGCGCGCGCGCAATCTGGTTAACCGGTTCAAAGACAACAATCGCTCCGTTTGCTTTCGCAATTTCAGCGGTGCGATCGGTGGAATTGTTGTTGCACACAATGATTTCCGTTTCCCAACCGACGCGGTGAAACGCTTTCGCCGCGAGATTGATTTGTTCCAGCGATTTGCCAATCAGCTTTTCTTCATTGAACGCGGGCACCACGATGGAAATCTTCATGTCTGCGCACAACGTAAATGAGCGAGATTAATTTGCACAGAATTCCCTTGCTGGCGGTCTGAGTTAATGGCGACATGAAAAAAGTGAATTATACTGATAACACGACAATTTAGCAGCGAGCAGAAAAGGATTTTATGACGACAGCATCAGCAGCAGCCCCTAAGAAAAGACACATTGGAAAAATCATCGGAATCATCCTGGCGATCCTGATTATTCTATTGTTCGTCGGTTATTTCGTCGCAACCAGCGCGGCATTTCTCAAAGGCGTTATCCTACCGCGCGCCGGGAAATCAATGAATGCGGCAATCACCGTTTCCGACGCGTCGATCAGCCCATTCTCGAACGTGGTCCTGACCAAGCTCGAAGTGAAGCCGTTTGGCAAAGACTCGTTGCTCAAGGCGGATGAAGTGCGGCTGCGCTACAACTTGCGCGATATCATTTCCGGAAAAATTACCGTGGACGAAGTCATGATTGCCTCGCCCGTCATCACTCTCGTGGAAGCACCCGACAACACCAGCAATCTTGATCCGATCACCAAGCAGGAAAAGAAACCAGCCGAACCAAAGAAAACGACTGGCGAACCGCTTAATTTAAACATCAAAAATGTTTCCTTGAAAAACGCGACCCTGCAGCGCATCAAAAACCTTTCCGGCGGCGGTCGTGAAGTCACCGAAATTTCCAATCTCAATGTGACGCTCGACCAGTTGATCAACGGGCAATCCGGGAGGCTGACCGTGAGTTCAGAGGTTCGCACGGATCGCGTTCCATCCAAAGGGATGACCAATTCCGTTCCTGGCGCGCTGCGCGGCAAACTCGACGGCAGCATCGATTTCAAAATCACGCAAAAGGCGCTGCCGGAATCGGCGAAAGGAAACCTGCGCTTCGACGTTTTGGATGCGAACGGAGACATGGCGGACCTCGCGAAACTCGCGGCAGTCGTGGCTTGCGATTTAACCACCGAAGAAATTCGCCAGATCAGTTTGAAGTTTGAGCAAGGCGGCCAGCCGCTGGGAGAATTGCGCGTGAACGGTCCGTTCTCCCTCGCCAACACCGAGGGTAAATTGAACGTGGAACTTTCCGCGATCGATCGCCACGTTCTGAATCTGGCCGGCGCTTCGATGGGATTTGATTTTAATTCCACGGTGATCAATTCGACCAACACCCTGGTGATTGCAAAAAAAGGCGATTCGATTTCCGTCAGCGGACAGGTCAATGCGAACCGCTTAAGCCTCACGAAAAAGGCAACGAAACAAACCACGCCGACACTCAATTTCGCGGTCGGTTATCAGGTGTCGGTGGATCAGCCGGCTAAATCGGCGCTGATTGAAAAACTGGATTTGAACGGCACACAGAACGACAAAAATTTTCTCCGCGCCTCGATCTCCAAACCGATGCCGATTTCCTGGGGAGGATCTGCTGGCGCGCCGGAGGAAGCGGCGTTGCAATTAGCGGTTACGGATTTCAATCTCGCCGACTGGAAATCCTTTCTCGGCGAAACTGCGCCATCGGGAATTGTGAACGCGACGCTCGACGTCCTTTCCAAACAAGCGGGCAAACAATTGACCTTGAATGCGAACACCCGTATCGATCAGTTGTCCGCGGCGTTCGGCAGCAATCACCTTTCCCAAGCCGAAGTTGAAATTCATGCAAAGGCGACTGTGGCGGAAATGAAGAAAGTTTCCCTGAGCGAATACTCCGTTCAGCTCGCGCAAAACAACGAAACCGCACTGAAATTGAATGGCTCGGCCGTGCTTGATCTCGCCAGCAACGACGCCGACATCAAAGCCTCGATGGAAGGAACGCTGGCCCGGCTCTTCGCGGTGGTGGTTGTGCCCGACATGACCGCGACATCCGGCAGCATCAAATTTGATGGCCAGATCACGAAGCGCGGCGAGGCGCAAACGGTGAAAGGAAATTTTGCGCTCGCCGGGCTTTCGGGAGTTTACGCTGGCTCATTGCTGGATCGTTTCGGCGCAAGCTTCGATGCGGATCTCGAAATGAACGGTGCAAATTTGCAGATTCGCAAATTGACCGGCGCGCTGCAGCAGGCTGGGCAACCCGGCGGCACGTTCGAAGTCGCCGGAAACCTCAACGCCGAAAAGAAAAGCGGCAGTGTCGATCTGAAATTGGCGGGCCTGAATGAAAATGCATTGCGCCCATTCCTCGCAAAATCGCTCGGCGACAAGCAACTGGTGAGTATTGCGATTAACGGAAATACCACCGCGCGCTTGTCAGAAGCAGAATCGAGTTTTAAGGCGAACTTCGACCTGAAGAACTTTGTCGTGCGCGATCCGAAGAAAGCCAAAGCCGACGAACCGCTCGCCGCACAAGTGCAACTCGACGGCGCGATGCGCAAGGACGTGTTCGATCTCAAGGAGTTTCAAGTGACGCTTTCGCCGACAGCCCGCGCCAAGAATCAATTGAATGTGACCGGGCAAATCGACCTGTCTAAAACCAACGCGTTGCGAGGGAAATTGCTGGTTCAATCCGATGCGTTTGATGTCACGCCGTTTTACGAGCTGTATGCTGCGCAACCGCAGCCGACTGCCACCACCACGACACCGGCGCGTTCTGCCCCGCCAACTACCGGTCCGTCGAATCAGGAACCGGAGCCAATGAAGCTTCCCATCGAGCAGCTCGTCGCGGAGATCAAGATCGGCCAGTTTTATTTGCGCGAGGTGGAGATCAAAAGTTGGCTTGGAACGGCAAAGGTGGAAGGCAGCCGTGTTCACCTGAACCCATTTCAACTCACGTTGAACGGCGCGCCGGTGAAGTTTGAAGCGGATTTGAATCTCGGCGTGAAAGGCTATACCTATACGGTTGCAGCCTCGCTCGATAAGGTTCCACTTGCTCCGCTGGCGAATTCATTTTTGCCGCCCGAGAAAAAAGATGCGTATCAAGGGTTGATTCTAGCAGATGCCAACATTAAAGGCGCAGGCACGACTGGCGTGAGCCTGAAGAAAAGTTTGAGCGGCTATGCGAGCTTCACCTTCACCAACGCGAACCTCCAGATCGTCGATCGCAAATACAAAAATATTTTGACGCCGATTTCCCTCGCGCTCCAGGTGCCCGAGGTTTCCCAGTCACCGATCAGCTGGCTGGACGCGCGCCTGAATTTTGGCGGCGGCAACATCACGTTATCGAACTTTGTTGCCGTAAGTGATTCCTATCGCGCCAGCGTGCAAGCGGTTATTCCAATTGCCGATGTGTTGACGAATTCGCCTTTGAAAAAGATTCCGGTTGGCTTCGAGTTGCGTAAAACGTTGGCGGATCGAGGAGCAAAACTGGGACTCGCCAGCGGACAGGTTTCGTCCGACGGACAATACGTGAAACTTCCGAACCTGATTCGGCTGGAGGGAACCTTAGGCGACCCGAAGTCTGACATCGACAAAAAGGGCTTAACCACACTGGCGCTTCAGGCGAGTGGCGGGCGGATCGGTGGTGATGCTGGAAAAGTTTTGAAAGGTTTGGGCGGAATACTCGGCGGTCAAACGACGCCGACAACGAGCGCTCCCGCAAGTTCCACCAACAATATTGCGCCGGCTCCAGCGTCTCCGAATCAGCAGCTTCTCAACAACACGTTGGATCTATTCAAGAAGAAGAAAAAATAGAAACGCCCAGAAGCGTGGTTCCGTCTGATCTGGCACTGCCAGAAGGCTGGCGGTTCGGATTGCACAATAACGCCTGTGCCAGCAAAGTTCCCGGATAATTTTATGGAAGCTGTTTTTTCGTATCTGGAAAAAAATAAAGCGCGGTTCATCTCAGAGCTTTGCGATTACGTGAAATTCCCGAGCGTCTCGGCACAACCGGAGCATCGCAAGGACATGACGCAGTGCGCCGATTGGCTGGCGAACCATTGCCGCGAAATCGGTTTGGAAACGCGCCTGGCGGAAACTCCCGGCAACCCGGTTGTCGTCGCGAAAACACCTCGCGCCAAGAATTCGCACAAGCCGCATTACGTTGTTTACGGCCACTACGATGTGCAACCGGCCGAGCCGTTCGAGCTTTGGAAAACACCGCCGTTCGAGCCGCGCATCGAAGGCACATCGCTGTTCGCCCGCGGCGCAAGCGACAACAAGGGTCAGAATCTGGCGCACCTGAAAGCGGCCGAAGCGTATTTGAAAACTGGCACGGAGTTGCCGTGTGATTTGACTTTCGTGATTGAAGGCGAAGAAGAAGTCGGCAGCAAAAATCTGGCGGAATTTCTGCGGAACAATCGTCAGGAATTGCACTGTGAAAGCGTGGTGGTTTCGGACACGGGCATGCCGAGCAAAAAACATCCGGCGCTGACCTATGCGCTGCGTGGAATCGTTGCGGTGGAAATCATCCTGCACGGCCCGTCGCGCGACTTGCATTCGGGAATTTACGGCGGCACGGTCGATAATCCGGCGATGGCACTCAGCCAACTTCTCGCACAATTGCGCGACAAAAACGGACGGGTTGCGATTCCCGGATTTTATCAGGATGTCGCGCCGCTCTCGGCTTACGAGCGGAAACAATTTGCGCGTTTGCCGTTAAGCATTCCGGCGTATCAGAAATTGCTTGGCGTGCGGAAATTATTTGGCGAACGCGGTTTCACTCCGATGGAACAGCGCTCGGCTCGACCGACGATCGAAATCAACGGATTGACCAGCGGTTATCAAGGAGAGGGCAGCAAAACGATCGTGCCGTCGTGGGCGAAGGCGAAGTTAACGTTTCGGCTCGTGCCGAATCAGCGTCCGAGCCAGGTGCGTGCGGCGATTTTAAAACAGTTGAAGAAACTTTGTCCGCCGACGGTGCGAATGGAAGTGAAAGCCGGACACGGCGGAGAGCCTTACATCGTTTCACCGACGAGCCCACATGCTCAAGCTGGATTACGCGCGTTGAAAGCGGCGTTCGGGCGCGAGCCGATTTTGATGCGCGAAGGTGGCTCAATTCCGATCGTCACCGATTTCAAAAAGATCCTGGGCGCGGATACTTTGCTGCTCGGGCTCGCATTGCCGGATGACAATGCCCATTCCCCGAATGAGAAATTTGACCTGGAGTGTTTTGCCAAGGGAATGCAGATGAGCGCACATCTCTGGCAGGAATTGGCTAAGAAAACCTGAGCGAGTCGATTCAGACAGAATCGGTTCTGCCTACTTGACTGGAACTGCGTTCAACTCTTCAGCGCTCCATTGCGTGGTACGATCTTTGACCTGATCGAGAACAGCCTTGGCCGATTCGGGCGTGACGGGCGATGCACTGTTAGCCCACTCTTTGTTGCCGCGAATAAAAGTCGCAACCGCAGCTAAATCTTCAGCCGATAAATTCAGATCGTGTCCCATCGCTGGCATCGCGAGACTGTATTGGACGCCTTTGACTGTAATCGGACCCGATAAACCGGAATAAATAATACGAAGGATTCGATTTGGTCCTTCCGCCAAAACCCATTCAGATCCGGCCAACGGGGGCGCAATTCCGACCGCTCCCAATCCGGTGGCCTGGTGACAAGCGACACAAGCGGTATCGTAAATCTTTCTTCCCTTCGCAAACAAAACATCCCCAGCTCCTTTCGGCTGCAAATCCTGCACCATCTTCCAGGATTTATACGGCTCGTAAACCTTGGCGTTGAAGCCACCGCTGTAGCGGTCGAGGTAAAGTTGGCCGAAGTAAAAAAGAACTCCGAAGAGCAAAAACAACAGAGCCGGAACCGGAACAAAGCGGACCGTTGGCTCGGAACCAGTGGAGGGTTTGGATGTTTTCACTTCGGGATTCATTTCGCAGGAGAATTTGTGGCCGAAGATTGAGCTGCATTCGTCGGGGCAGCGGCTGGAGCATTCGTTTCCGCAACCGCGTTCGTGCCTGGCGTGATCGAGGGCAATTCGATTAGCGGCACTTCCGCATGCAAACTGCGCAAATACTCAGCGAGGACACGAGCTTCAACACGAGGCACGATTTCGTAACCGGCTTCGGGTGCAAAGCCAGAAGGGAACTTCAATGCATCAGGAGAAATAGTCCGCCCCAGCTTCCGTTTTTCAAAAAGGTAAGGATACGAAGGCATGTTGGATTTCTGACCGGTCGCCATCGTGATTTGCGGATTGTAGAGATGGACCAAAAGCTGGTTCGCATCGGGTTGACGCAGGCCAATATTCGCGAGGTCGGGACCGATTCGTTGTGAGCCGACCATGAGCGGTGAATCAAAAAGATAATCAGCGGCAACGGTGCGTCGCACTCCCCATCCGCGCTCGATGTCGGCTCCGAAACCCTGCGGGCGGACCTGTTGGCTGTGGCAAGAGAAACAGCCGTTGGCGCGATAGACTTCACGACCTTGTTGAGCGGTTCCAGCGCGGGCTTGCGGGTAAAGCTGGCCGGTTTTGTCATTCATTTCCGGCGCCTGCGAGCCGAGTTGCAATTGCGGGCCGAGCACCAAACCAAGCCACGACAAGGACATCGTAAAGAAAACTCCGAGGAAAATCAGCGGTCCAAAATTCACGGGCGTTCCTCCCCTTTTTTCACCAGTTGTTTGCCCATGCCCCAGACGCAATTAAAACAGAGCGAACTGAGGTTGACTGCGAACAAAAGTCCAGCGATGACCAAAAGCAAACTGCCGATCGTGCTGGCGTGCAGAAATGGAAGTGTTCCCTTGATGACTTCATCAAATGGAACGCTCGCATTGTTCAAATTGGCGCCTTGCACAATTCCACCGAGCGTCAGGGCGAGTCCATAGATGATCACGCCTGCAACAAAAACGAGCAGGTGCCGGCGAATGGATTTTTGTTGGACGAGATCGACGCCGATTACTCGCGGAGCGATGTAGTAAATTGCGCCAAAAGCGACGCTGGCGAAAAACCCCTGGAGCAGCCAATGCGCTTGACCCGCAGTAAAGTAAGTGAAGAACAGTTTTTCGTTCAACGGTCGAAAAGCGCTAAGAACATTCATCGATTGAGCGATAAGGAAACTGAAAGCACCGAAGACAATGAAGCTGAGAATCGGATTGGTGCGAACGCTTTTGAAATCGCCGGACAAGGTTCCATGGACGTTCAGGGCAACGCACACGATTGGGAGAATCATCATGAGGGTGAAAACACTGCTCAATGCGGGAATCCAACTCGGGAGCGGCGCGTTGGTGTTGATGAAACTCCATCCGCCAAATAGGGCGATTCCCCAGAAGGCGACCAGCGACAGATAATAACTGTGCAAAGGGCGGGAAATGAGTTTGGGAATGAAGTAGAAAATTACACCGACGCCAACGACGGATAACCAAACGTTGAGAAGATTGCTTGCATACCAGGCGTTCACGCAAAGCTGGACGACGCCGCGAACCGGACTGAAAACCAGAAGCAAATTCGCGGCGGAATAAATCCACGCGAACCAAAAGAGCGCGGCGAGCAAATACCATTGCGATGGGAAAAGCTGGTCTTGCTGGCGCACTTTGAAAGTCAACACGGCCCAAATTCCAATGAAGACGTAGGCGATGAAAAGAATCAACGACGCGTATCGGGGAAAGTTGAGCCATTCGAAACCAGCTCCATCGCCAGCCATTATTCCGACCGCGCCAACGAGAACACCTATGTTCCAAATCTTTGCGGCCATGGCGAGGAATCCGGGAGCAATCAGCCGGGTGCGACCCAATCGGCAGAAGAGCCAAAGCGTAACGCCAAAAGCGGCGGGTGCGGCGAAACCGTAAACGAACGAATCCGTTTGCGCCGGGCGAAGGCGCCCGTAGGTCAACCAAGGGCAATGCGCGAGAAAATTGGGGGAATGAAGCTTGATGGAATTGATCAGTCCAAGAACGGTGCTGAACAAAAACCAGAAGGCGGCGCTGCTGAAAAAAACGAGGAGCGGCCAGCGACACGAGGCATCGATTTCTTTGCTGGAAATGACTTCGGCCGGCGCGGAGCCGGTTGCAACAGAAGACAATCCTTGAGTCGATGAACTCATTCGAACAGAAATTGGTTATTCAAACTCGCTCGGTTTTTCCGGAGCTTTGGGTGCAGGTGCGGTTGCTTTTTCCACTCGGGAAATCAAATTGGAGCGGGCTGCGGCCGGGTTCTGCCATTCTTGCAGGGACACTTCCATGGCACGATCAATCGGGAGACGAACCAAGCCTTTGCCCTGATCTTGCCATGCGTAATTCTTCAACGCTTGATCCGCTTCAGCGCGGACCGCGATCAAATTTTTGCGACGTTCTTCACCGCGCGCAGCGTTCATGTCCTGAACAGCCACGCGGCTCTGCATGATTTTCACGAGAGCGCCCATAATCAAGAACGAGCCGACAATGGCGATGGCGTAAACTGCGATCTTGGTTTTGTTGCAGCAGGAATCGTTGTTCATTTTGCACCTCCGGAAGCGATCGAAATATCGGAGGAACTCGGGATGTAAACTCCCATGGTTTCAGCCATGCGCGGATCTTTTTGCGGATAGGCCGGATGCGCTTTGAAATATTTGATGAACACCAACGCCAGAACGCCGCCAATAAAAGCCATGCAAGCGAGATCCAGCGGATGAACCGCAAAACCATCCGGAGTCATCGTGGTCATGTTGTGGGATAAATCACCGTGTCCAGCTGCGACTGCCGCCTGGGCTTTGCGGAAAATTTGCAGAACCGGCGTGATGTTGAATGACATGTCGCAGAAATGCATTATCCACGCCCAGAGGCAAAGTGGCCCCATGACCGCGAGTTTCATTTTGAAATCAATGCGGAGCAACGCGAGGAACGGCAACAGGAAGTGACCGAAGATCAGGAGCATTCCGATTTGCCACCAGGTTCCATGTTCACGCAAAACGTACCAAAATGTTTCTTCGGGAACGGCGGCGTTCCAGATCAGAAAATATTGGGAGAAATGGATGTAAGCGTAAAAAACGGTGAACGCGAACGAGATTGCGCCGAGGTCATAAAACTGGCGGCGACCCACCACATCCTTCAGCGGTCCGGTGTTTTTCAATACCAGCGTGATGATGTAAACGGTGAATAGCGTCAGCCAAACACTTCCGGCGAAATAATAAACGCCATACATCGTGGAGAAGAATTGATGTTGGAGCGATTTCATCCAGAAAATCGCAGCCATCGTCAGGCTCAAGGCGAAGGCAAAAATCCCCCAGGCCGAATGGAAGCGCATGGCGCGAGTGCATTTGGCGGCGCCGGTTTTATCCTGTTCAAGCGACCAGGCGCGAAGTTTGTAGGAGAGGAGCGACCAGATAGCGAACAAGATGGCGGCAACGACGTAAAATGCCTTTTGATTTATCAGGGCAGACTTGGCCTTAAGTGCGTGATCGTGATGAGCATCAATGCTCATCCAAGGATAAATTTGCGGAGCAAGATAGGCGATCGGGATGAAGAGCAATGCCATGATCGGGAGCAGGAAAGCGAGGTGTTCGCAAATACGACGAACCGGCACCGACCACATCGCATCAAACAGGTGATGCAAAATGACGAGAAATAATCCACCGAGACAAATGCTCAGGAAAAACATGTAAGCCAACAAATAGGAGTAACCCAATTGTTGTCCGTGATCTTTGATCGAAACCAGTCCGGCAACGATTCCGATTGCGCCCAGCGCGACAAGAATCATTGGAAGATTGCGCAACCAGCTTGGCCACGTCGCGGTCACTGAACTGTTAGGGTGCGAAGCCATACTATTTTTTAAACATTGATTGCATTTCAGCCGGGACATCATTCACCGATGCAAGCCGACTCCGTTGCAGGGCGCGAACGTAAGCGATGATCGCCCAACGATCTTCCACGGTCACGTTGCTGCCGTATGCGCCCATCAAACCACGTCCGTAAGTAATCACGTTGAAGATTTCGCCGTCCGGCAATTTCACAATGCGCGCATCGTGCAAATTGGCGACGACCGCCATTCCATATTTTTTCGTGATGCCATTTCCGTCACCCAGCGCGCCGTGACAAGGCAGGCAACTAATTTGAAAACGTTCCTGTCCGCGCTGCATCATCTGGCGTGTCACTGGAACCGGAATGACATCGACGCCATTCGTTGTTCCGGGAATCAATCCTGTGTTAAAAGGAGTTCCTTCGAAATGCGAACCACGCGCCACCGTTCCTGGAACGTGCAAGCGGGAGCTGCGACCGTCTTCGAAAAACGACGCATCCGTTTGCGGACGCAATTTCAACTGGCGATCCATGTCCGGGAATACTTCGATTGGCGGCTTGCGCGAGGTGCTGCCTCGGAAACCGGCAACGCTCACCACGAGCACGCAAAGCAAAACAAAGCCTAAAAGAAAATAGCGCATTATTCCTCCACCATTTCGATATGCTTGCTGCCGGATGATTCGAGCAGCTTGCGGGTTTCGGTTGCGGAATATTTTGGATCAGCGGTTTCAATCACGACGTAAAATTTATCATGCGTCGCCTGGCGAAATGTTTTGTTGCGCAGCAACGGATGATGCAAACGCGGCAAGCGATTCAATCCGAACATGCCGAACAACGTCGCGAATGATGCGAAAAGAATCGTGAGTTCGTAACTGACCGGGAAAGCATAGAGCGGGCTGAACAGCGGTTTGCCGCCCACGATGATTTTGTAATCGAACCCGTTCATGAACCAGATCATCAGCATACCGGTGGTTAAACCAGCCATGCCGCCGAAAAAGGAAAACCAACCTACTTTGGAATTGCCAAGACCCATCGCAGCGTCCATGCCGTGGACGGGAAACGGGGAATGCACGTCCCATTTGCGGAAGCCTGCGTCGCGGACTTTTTCCGCAGCGTGCATGGCATCAGCCGGCGTGTCGAATTCAGCAATGATTCCGTAGGTCCGGGTGAGAACCGGAGTACTGGTTTGCGTTTGCGGTGCAGTGGCCATTAGTGATGTCCTCCACCTTTTGCGCCGCCGGCCGGATGATGCGGGTCAGCTTGCGTGGTTACGCCTTTGACTTCCGCGATGGCAATCATCGGCAGGAAGCGCATGAACAACAGGAACAAGGTGAAAAATAATCCGAACGAACCGATGAACGTGCAGATGTCCACCCAGGTCGGCTTGAAATAACTCCAGCTCGACGGCAGGTAATCACGATGCAGCGAGGTCACGATAATGACGAAGCGCTCGAACCACATGCCGATGTTCACGAAAATCGAGATAATGAAAACGATCACCACATTCGTGCGGACTTTCTTAAACCAGAAGAGCTGCGGACAAATGACGTTGCACGAAACCATGGTCCAGTAAGCCCACCAATAGGGACCGAACGCGCGGTTCATGAACGCATATTTTTCGTAAGGATTGCCGCCATACCAGGCGATGAAGAATTCCATTCCGTAGGCGTATCCGACGATTGAGCCGGTGGCCAAAACGACTTTGCCCATCAGTTCGACGTGACGAATCGTGATAACATCCTGCAAACCGCAAATCGATCGCAGAGGAATGAGCAGCGTTAGCACCATGCCGAAACCGGAGAAGATAGCGCCAGCCACGAAGTAAGGCGGGAAAATGGTCGTGTGCCATCCCGGAACTTGCGACACAGCGAAGTCGAAGGAGACGATTGAGTGCACGGACAAAACGAGCGGCGTCGAAATGCCAGCCAGCAGCAAATACGCTTTTTCGTAATTGCGCCAGTGACGATTCGAGCCAGTCCAGCCGAGCGCGAATAGGCCGTAGGCGAATTTGCGAACTTTCGTCACAGCCCGGTCGCGCATTGTGGCCAGGTCAGGAACGAGTCCGACATACCAAAACAGCAGCGAAACCGTTCCGTAAGTCGAGACGGCGAAAACGTCCCAGAGCAGCGGCGAACGGAATTGCGGCCAAATGCTGTTTGCGTTCGGAATCGGGAACAGCCACCACGCGAGCCAGACACGACCGACGTGAATGAGCGGGAAAATACCGGCGCAAGCCACGGCGAACAACGTCATCGCTTCGGCGGCGCGATTGATCGAGGTGCGCCAGCGTTGGCGGAGCAAAAACAATACTGCGGAAATCAGCGTTCCGGCATGACCGATGCCGATCCAGAAGACGAAGTTCGTGATATCCCACGCCCAACCGACCGGCTGGTTCAATCCCCACACACCGATACCGGTCGAAAACAGATAAGCGATGCAGCAAAACATTCCCGTCATCACGGTTGCGCTGATGATAAACGCAGGCCACCACCAACGCGGTGTTTTGCCTTCGGCGATTCCTGCGATCTTGTCAGAAATCCAACCCAAACCGCGGTTGTTGAGCACCAAGGGTTCGCGTTCCAATTCGCGTGGAGGCGCCTGAACTTTAACTGTGGTTACCTCAGCCATTAGTGCGCTCCTTTCGCGGGACTGCCGTGTTCGGGAGATGATTGATGTCCTGATTCATGACCTTCGGATGCAGAGGGCGCTTCGTATTCTTGAGTGCTTGCAGGATATTCCTGATAGTCGGGCATCGCGGGATTTGGATTGCGAATGCGCGCGAGATAAGTCAAACGCGGTTTGGTATCAAGGAAACCGAGGACCGCATAATTGCGCTGCTGTTTCTTCAACTTCGAGACGCGGCTGTTTTCGTCGAGAATATTTCCGAAGACAATCGAATCCGCCGGACACGCCTGGGCGCAAGCCGTGGTGAAGGTTCCTTCGGGAACGCGAACTTCGTCGGAAGCGCCTGCTTTGACTTTCTGGACGATTTTTGCGCCTTCGATTCGTTGCACGCAGAAGGTGCATTTTTCCATGACGCCACGCATGCGGACGGTGACATCCGGGTTTTTCACCATCTTGAGCAAGTCGTATTCGAGCGGCTCTTTTTTCGCGAGCGGACCCTGATAAAGCTTTCCAACCGCCCCTTTGGACATGTCGGCGTAATCGTTCGGGCGTTTGTTGAAATCGAAGAAATTATAACGGCGAACTTTCCAAGCGCAGTTGTTCGAGCAATAACGGGTTCCAACGCAGCGGTTGTAAACCATGACGTTGAGGCCTTCTTCGTCGTGGACGGTTGCATTAACCGGGCAAACGCTTTCGCACGGCGCACTTTCGCAGTGCTGGCAAAGCATCGGCTGAATGGCGACCTGCGGATTCAAAACGTCCCCGGCATAGTAGCGATCCATGCGCAACCAATGCATTTCGCGACCTTTGTTGACCTGATCTTTGCCAACGATCGGAACGTTGTTTTCGCTTTGGCAGGCCACGACGCAGGCATTGCAACCAACGCAGGAACTCATGTCGATCGACATGCCCCACTGGTGGACGGCGCTCTTCAGGACGGGACTGGAATTGTAAGGATGCTGATAAATCGGACCGGCATTCGGAGCGTGCGCTTCCAAATCCATGTTCTTCGCGAAATCAGGTTTCGCGCGGAACTGTTCGAGATTGGCTTCGCGAACAATCGGGCGGCCTTCCATCGATCCGTGTTCTTGCGTGCTGACGACGCGGCGCACTTGACCGGTCTTGCGAATCTTTACTCCCGATGCAAACCAGGGAGATTCAGAAGTGCGGAGAGAATACGCATTGAAACCAGCGCCTATTCCGACGCGGCCGGTTTTGCTGCGACCGTATCCGAGCGCGACGGCAATCGTGTTGTCGGCCAATCCGGGTTGAATCCAAACCGGTCCTTGAATCTTGCGGCCGTTTAACTCGACTTCAACGATGTCATTGCCTTCACGCAATCCAAGGTCGTTGTTCTTTAAATCATCCGCGGTGCGGTTCTTGAGAACCTCCAAATCCAGCGCTTTGGCCGTCGTCGGCCCGACCATGACCACGTTTTCCCAAACGACTTTGGTCACCGGGTCCGGCAATTCCTGCAGCCAGCCGTTGTTGTTGTAGCGGCCGTCGTCCACTTTGTAATCGCGATGGAAAACGATTTCCATCTGATCGACTGAGGCGGAAGATTTCGCGCGGCTGAGTTCTTGAGCAATGGCCGAGGAATTAACCGACGCGCTGACGGCTTTGGTCGCGCTCTTCGCGAGGAATCCGTCATGCAAAAATGATTTCCAGCTCTCTTCAATGTTGCTGGAAGGGGAAATCGTCTTAAACGTCTCGCGCACGATGTCCAAAGGACGCGTTGTATCCAAACCTGCGATTCGGGCGAGCACTTCGATTTCTGTGACTCCGTTGAAAAGCGGCTGGATCAGCGGCTGAATCGAAACCACGGTGCCGTCGGAGGTGCGGGCATCGCCCCAGGATTCCAAATAATGCGCGGCTGGAATGTGCCACGTGCTGCCTGCGAACGATTCGTCTTCGTAATAGCCAAGGCGGACGACCGTTTTCGCTTTCGCCAGGGCACCGGACCAATCGAGGTCAACCGGGGCCGTGTAGGTTTGATTTCCGCCAAGGACCACGAGCGTATCAACCTGATTCGCGCTGAGCGCTTTGGCCAAATCAATGATCGAGCCTTCAGTCGCTTTTGGAACCGGCAGGAGCGCCACGGTGCTGCCGATGCTGCCGAGCGCACTGTTGATTGCATGAGCAATCAAATGCACGGCGAGCGGCTGGCGATGGCCAACGAGGACGACGCTCTCTTTTCCGCTTTTGATTAAATCTTTTGCCGTTTCAGAAATCCATTTCTCGTCACCTTTGAACGATGCAGCGAGGGCGCTCAAACCGGATGCGGCGGAACCCTTCAAAATTTCAGAAGCCAAACGCGCCGCAAACGCCATGACCTGGCTGGTTTGGAGGCGGAGGCGATGATCGGCATTCGCGCCGGTAATCGTGAACAGACCTTCCACGACGTAGAGGCGGTTCATGTCGTCGGTCGGCTTGTCGAGCTTGCGACCTTTGGCGAAACCACGAATCGCCTGGTAAGAATCTTCTTCTGCACCGAGGAAATCGCAGTCGAGCGAGAGGATGCGGCGGGCTTTTTCCAGGTTGTAATTCGGCGCAACCGATTGGCCGAACGCGATCGAGGCAGCGCGACGCTCCACGCTCAAATCAACCGGCTCGTAGGAATACCAAAGCGCCTTCGGGAACTTCTTGCTGATGACGTTTTGTAAACGGTCACGCGAAGGAGAGCTGCTTTGCTCAATCAGGAAACTCAATCCCTCGCCGTTGCTGCCTTGAAATTTCTTGGAAAGGTCCGCGAGGAAGTCGAACGCTTCCGCAGCCGACTTTTCGCTGCCGGACTTCGTAAAACGCATCGCACGATCCGGATCATAAAGATTCAGAATCGACGCTTGCGTCAGCGCATCGGTGCCGCCGTTTGCGCCGGGGAGATGGGGGTTGCCTTCGATTTTCGTCGGGCGTCCGTCATTGGATTTGACGAGCAGCGGAACCGCGCTGCCGCGCGTCGGACGGGCCGTCGCGTAATACTGAGCCACGCCGTGGATATAACCTTCCGGCATCTTGGAGAACGGCAGAATATGCTCTTCCGGCTTGCGGCAGCCCGTCAAGCCCAGCCCGCCCAAAAGGAACGAGGCTGACATGATTTTGACGAAATGACGGCGGGAAACGGGATCGTTAAATTCGCTGGCGCCTGCGGGAAATTCTTTTTCCACCCAATCACGAAACTCGGGCGTGTCAGCCAATTGATCGAGGCTGCGCCAGTATTTCGGCCCAATCTCCGGTTCAGGACAGGTTGGTGGAATCGTTTTCATCGGTGACAGGCTGAGCAGTTCTGCGATGCGTTGACTTTCCAGTCGTGGACGAATTTTGTCCCCATCTTTTCCTGCTCCACGTCGCTAATTTTCAAATCAAGATTGTAAACGTCTTTTGGGTCACGCAGGTGCTTCGCCGGATCGCGATGGCATTCCAAGCAGAAGGTCATGCTCAACGGTTTTTCGTGGCGCACTTCCTCGGCGTGATTGACTTGGCCGTGACATTTCACGCAACTGACGCCGCGGTTCACGTGGACGGAATGGTTGAAATAAACGTAGTCCGGCGTCTTGTGAACTTGCACCCACGAGATCAGTTTTCCGTTCAAAGCACTTTCGCGAACCAATTCGAGCTTGGGACTGTCTTTGGCCACCTGGTTGTGACAGTTCATGCAGGTCGAGGCGGCCGGGATGTTCGAATACCAGGACTTCTCAACGCCGTTGTGGCAATAGCGGCAATCAATCCCGAGCTGCGCAGCATGGATTTCGTGAGAAAAGGAAATCGGCTGAATCGGCTGGTAACCGACGCGGGTGTATTTCGGCGTGAAATAATAAGTGGTACCAGCCGTAAGCGCGCCGCCGATCAAGACCGCGCCAATGGCGATCTTCAACGGAAGACGGTTTGTCCATTTAGGAAAAATGTCTGACATCTCGGTACGTTTTAAAAACCACTTGAGGCAACGGCTGATGGGCTCGTTTTCCGCGAAGATGGTTTAATTCTTCAGAATGATCTCACTCAGAAATTAGAAACACTGCTCTGAACTGCGCCGATGATTAGCCAACTGCTCTTTCACGTGCAAGAAAAGTTTGTGAAATTTTTCACGAATTCGGCCCGCTTAATGTTCGCCATTAGTTGAAATGCTGATTCCCCCAGACGAGCGACCAGCGTCCAAATCGATAAAAAGGCGGATTTGCACCGCGACGGATGAACCCGGATCGACGAATTGCACTGCGCGAGGGACATCATGTCGGGTGAATAAGCCGGCGCCCGCCCAACGTCCATCAGTTGCGCTACGCACGCCTGTTATGCTTTCGTTGCAACGCCATGTTCACAAAATATTTCTCAACCCGCTGCCATTCGACCCTCGCCATTCTATTCGGACTCATGACCGGCGCTCTTCCCAGCGGGCGATGCGACGGCGCTGGAACATCTGGACCGGCTTGGGATAATTACAGCGATACCTGGGTCGCCCCGATGGCGGGGACAACGTCGGCTGCTTCCAGCGAAACCGGCGCGCCCCGCCCGGATCGAACGGTGGCCATGTTCTACTTCCTGTGGCATGAGGCGCACTGGCCCGGCCCATTTGATATCTCGAAAATTCTAGCGAAAGACCCGGACGCAATGAGCAAATCCAATTCGCCACTCTGGGGGCCGCTCTACGCCCCGCATCATTGGGGGAAATCGATCTTCGGCTACTACCTCGGCGACGACGAATCGGTTCTTCGCAAACATGCCCAGATGCTGGGCGATGCCGGGGTGGACGTCATCATCTTCGACGCAAGCAACAAAGTAACTTACCGGCAAAATTATCTCCGTCTCTTCGAAGTGTTCGCGCAAATGCGCAAGGCTGGGAACCGGGTTCCGCAAGTCGCATTTCTCACCCCTTTTGGGGACCCCCGTTCCACGGTGAACGAGCTTTACGAACAGATCTATTCAAAAAACCTCCATGAAAACCTTTGGTTCAGGTGGGAGGGCAAACCGCTCATCTTGGCCGACCCGAAGAAAGTGGATGCCGGCCCGCTCGGCTTCTTCACGTTCCGGAAACCGCAGCCCGATTATTTCCAGGGACCCACCCGGTCGAACATGTGGAGTTGGCTGGAAGTTTTTCCCCAGCACGTCTTCAGGAATTCCCGCGATGAGAAGGAGCAAATGTCGGTTGGAGTCGCCCAGAACGCCGTTGAAAACCGCCTTGCCACCATGTCGGAAAAAGGCGCACGCGGCCGCTCTTTCCACGGTGATAACTACGGCGAACAGTGGGAACACGCTCTCAAGGAAGATCCCCGCGTTATTTTCATCACCGGCTGGAACGAATGGATTGCGGGCCGCTTTGACGTTTTCAACGGGGTCGCAGAGCCGGTCATGTTCGTGGATCAATTCGATCGCGAACACAGCCGCGACATCGAGCCGATGCAAGGCGGGCACGGTGATGCTTATTTTTACCGCACCGTCGATTTCATTCGCCGTTACAAAGGGGCGCGAACGTTGCCCGCGGTCGGCGCGCAACGAATCCGGATCGACGGCAAGTTCCGCGACTGGCAGAACGTCACGCCCGAGTACCGCGATACCGTGGGCGACCCGGTCCATCGCAATCATCCGGGCTGGGGCAACGTGGGCCCGTACGTAAACCAGAGTGGACGCAACGACCTTGTGGCCGCGAAAGTCAGCTATGACGCGAAAAATATTTATTTTTACGCGCGAACGAAAGACCCGCTCACTCCCTCCACCGATCCGAACTGGATGTTGCTCTACATCGATGCCGATCAAAATCCGAAGACCGGCTGGCTTGGCTACGATTTTGTTTTAAACCGCACCCATGTTCGCTCGAAGCTCACCACGTTGGAGCGATGCCAGGGAAACGCAGGCGCCTGGGGCAACCCTGTGGATATAGATTTTCGCGCCGTTGGCAACGAGGTGGAGATTGCCATTCCGCGAGCGGCGCTCGGCCTGGCGGGCAAGCGGCAAGGTCTGGATTTCAAATGGGCGGATAACATTCAGCAGACCGGCGATGCCAGCGGCTTCACGCTGAACGGAGATGCCGCTCCAAACGACCGGTTTAATTTCAGGGCTCGATTTGCCACGAATATTTTTAAAGCTGACACAGTCACATTACCGGCAAGGAACGGAGCGGCCTTGCCAACTCGATAAGTTCCGTTGTTATAAATCAAAATGGCCCAGAAAAATTACTCAACCTGGAATCAGCGGATCCCGAAGAGCCGTGGGCCAAAAGGTCCACCCGCATTCACGCTGATCGAACTTCTCGTGGTCATTACGATCATTGCCATTCTCGCCGGGCTCCTGCTGCCCGCCCTATCGAAGGCCAAGGAAAAGGCCAAGTCCATCCACTGCATCAGCAATTTGAAACAAACGGTGCTGGCCACCAAAATGTATATGGATGACCACAGCGGGGTCATCCTTCCGCTCTGGGTGCAACGAGGCGCGCCGGGTTGGAGTGACTGGAACTACGATGCCGCCACATTTGCGATCCAGGTTCCCTCGACGCTTTGGTGGCCGGACAAACTACGCCTGGATGGTTACGCGAAAGCGCATCGGCTTTACGATTGTCCATCGCTCTTCACCCCCGCCACCCTGGCCGGAGGTGGCTCGATCAACTCGGTGCAGCCGCTCGGAATCGGCATGAACTTTCCCGAATACGGCTGGACCGCGCCCGCACCAGGTGGAGGCGTGCATCCATTCAGTGTCGCGCGTGAATCTGGAGTCACTCGGCCCAGCTCATCCCTCCTTTATGCGGATGCAGCCAGAGTCTCAAATCCCAGCGAGTCCAATCCCGACGCATGGATGGAAGTCATTGCCACGGGCAGCACCTACTTTCGCGTGCCGAGTGATGTAGCCTCCTATCAGGAAGGGGACGCACGTTCCGTGGGGCGGCATGCCGCGCGGGTAAATGCCGCCTGGTTCGATGGGCACGTGGCCGCCGTCAAAAACAGTTCGCTCGGTTACAAGCTTCCCCGCATGAACGAAGAAGCCTTGTGGGCTCGAAACCACAGCGGCGAGTCTCCATGAGGGTTTTGGTAAAATACCGGCTGGGCCACCACATCGATTACATTTGCCGCCTGCTTACTTTTTCGAACCGCGCAACCGCAACTTCTCTTTGATCAGGTCGAAGATTTCGTGGGCTGATGGAATTTTCATCGCGATCGCCAGCGAAAAATAGATCGCCGCGGCCACCGTCATCGGCACGAAGACCGCGCCGGTTTTTCCGATCAGGTTTTGGTGGCCGATCCTCGTTTCCCAAAAATATTTCGCGCCCCACGCAGCAACTCCCGCCAGCACGGCGGCAATCAAAAGCGGGCCGAGGGTGCGGCGGATTTCGGCCATTTCCAGGAATTTCAATTTCTTCCGCAGCGCAATAAATAGGAAGCTGACGTTGAAAACGGCGGTGAGGCTATTGGCCAGGGCCAGCCCTCCCTGGCGCAGCGGAAAAACCAAAAACATGGCGAGAATCAGGTTCAGCCCAAAACATACGATGCTGATTTTCATCGGCGTTTGCGTGTCGCCCAACGCATAGAAACCGCGCGCAAGGATATTGACGACCGAAAACGCGACCAGGCCAGGCGCGAGAAATGACAAGGCCAGGGCGGTGCGTTGCGTGGAGAGGAAATCGAATTTCCCATGCTCAAAAATCAGGCGAATGATCGGCTCGGCGAGAATCAGCAGGAGCACCGATGCGATCAAATTCACAAAAATCAGGTGGTTCAATCCTTTGGCCAGCGTGGTTCGAAACTCGGGATATTTCTTCTCCGCGGCCAATCCAGAAAGGGTTGGCAGCAGAAACGTGGCGAGCGAGATTCCGAAAACGCCCTGGGGCAATTCCATCAGGCGCACGGCGTAATCGAAGGAGGCGACGATTTGTTTATCGACGAGATAGGCCACGCCGTAGGTGACGAGCACGTTGATTTGAAACGCGGCCACGCCAATCGTGCCGGGCAGCATCTTGCGCACGACTTCGCGCACGGTCTCGTTTTTCCAGGGCGACACCCAGACGTAACGAAATCCTTCGCGACGCAAATTAGGCAACTGAAAAAGCGCCTGAGCCGTTCCCGCCACGAGCACGCCCACGGCCAGGGCGAAGATCTGCACCTCCAGCGTTTTGCCCCAGCGCGGCGCGAGGAAAACGACGGAGGCAATCAGGACCAGGTTGAGAACCGCCGCGCCGAGCGCCGGAATGAAAAAGCGCCCGCGCGCGTTGAGCATTCCCATGAAGATCGCAGCCAGGCAGACCATCAGCATGTAGGGAAACATGAAGCGCAACAGGCGGAGCATGAGTTGCGTATCGGTGTCGAATCGATGGACTGCGAGCGCCGCCGTTATTCCCAGCATCACTGCGGCGATGATCGCGGCGGAGATAATGATCAGCCCGGAGATCACCGCGTTGGCAGCGCGCCACATTTCGGTTTGTCCGGCGGTCTTTTCCTTGAGCTTGAAAATGGGAATGAATGCGACGGTCAACGCGCCTTCGCCGAGCAGGCGTCGAAATAAATTTGGAATTTGAAATGCCAGCTTGAATGCGCTGGCCACCGCCGTGTCGCCCATGAAATGCGAATAAAACATTTCGCGCACCATGCCGAGAACGCGGCTCATCAAGGTGGCCGCACCCATCGCGCCGGAAGATTTCAACATTTGCGACATCGGGTGCGGACTTTAGAGTCCCAAGCCTAAAGTCCAAAGTCCAAAGTTTCCCTCGCCGCCGCATCTCGTGAGAGCGCGGATCATTTCGTTCTCGATCAACCGCGCGCTCACGAGACGCGGCAGCGCTTGTTTTTGTAATGAAGAATCTTGAAATCGGGGCAGTCGAGAATCTCTTCGGCCAGTTCGAATTGGTCTTCAAACGGCGGGAAAAAGGCGTCGCCTTCCACGACACGTTTTACCAGGGTGAGATAAAGATCGGAGCAGAGTGGCAAAGCTTGTTCGTAAATTTGCGCGCCGCCGCAGATGAAGATCTGGCGGTCGGCCAATTCGGGATTCATTGGTGCTCGGCCTTCAGGCCGCTTCATCGTCGTTTCGCCCTCCGCTATCGAAGCGGCCTGAAGGCCGCGCTCCGTAAGTTCATTCAGATCCGAAATCGTTTGGACTCCGGGATATTGAAAATTCGTCCGGCTTAAAACAAGGGTCGTGCGGTTCGGCAGCGGCTTCCCAATCGACTCAAACGTCTTGCGTCCCATGACGATGATTTGTCCGGTGGTCATTTTTTTGAACCACTTGAAATCCTCCGGCAGATGCCATGGAATTTTATTTCCGTTTCCGATCACGCGATTTTCGCTCATCGCGGCAATGGCTTTGAAGTTCACAGTGTGCTGGCGGTCAGGACGATGGGTTCTTTCGGTCCGGAAAATTTCGGGCTGCGATGCAGCAGATACAAATCAAGCGCACACCAGCCGCGGGCCAGTTGCTCGCGCGCTTTCACGCGCAAGGTCCAACGAATCGCCTGCAGATCAGGAGCGGCAAAGGCGACGGCGTCCAGCCCGCGTTGCTGCGCGATCCAGAGGGCGCGCGGACAATGGAACTCTTCGGAAACAATCGTGCACCGCGCCAGACCGAAAACAATTTTTGCCCGCACGATCGAATCGAGCGTGCGGAAACCGGCGTAGTCACACGTGATCGCGGTCGCCGGAACACCGGCCGCGACCAGGGCATCGCGCATATCGCCCGGCTCATCATACCCGGCCACATGATTGTCTCCGCTGACGAGCAGATGACGCACTTTGCCCTCGTGATACAACCTGGCCGCCGCATCCATTCTTTGGTTGAAATGAAAATTGGGATTTCCCTGCTGCGTCAGTTTTCCGGTGCCCAGCACCAGTGCGACATCACGCGCGGGAACCGAGTCGGTTGAACGGAAAATTTTGTTTCTGGCCGCGTTGTGGCAAACGCGGTCGGCGGCAAGAATGAAACCGGCGGAACCAACCGCCAAAACCGCAAGACCAGCCAGAATCCAAAGACGCCTGGCTCGGACCCAATTGTAAATTCTGTGAAGATTCTTCATCTCATTTTTTCTCCAGACGACGCGTTCATAAACCTTGGCCGGAGTTATTCAAGGGCGGCTCGTGAGCTCAAACTATGCGAAGAGGGTGAACCTATTCAATGCGTTTCGGCGAATAGTCCAGAAAGTTTGAGTCCTGAATGGCCTAACCAGCACATGAAGATCGCGGGTGACCACTTCATTTTATTGGCTAACGACGCGATAGAATCCGGCCTGGGCGGTAATTGATACAGAAACAGGCGGCGTGGCGTTGGTGAGAAAATCCGTCCAGTCATCCGCCGCCAGGTGGGTTGACCGTTGCACATGGTATGGCGGGACGCCGCCCGTCCAGTTGATGAGCGCCTCCGCCCCTTGCAAGGTCAACGTCAGACGAACCGGCGATGGCATAACGGTCAGCGTATCGTTGAACGTCGTGTTACCGAGGTAGTTCGGCGACCAACTGGTGGTGGTGGCGGTAATGACGATTAAATTGGTCTGCCCAGAGACAAGTGGGATGTTGGCCGCCGTCCAGGCGTTGCTGCCCAGGGCGATGCCTTGGGCGTTGTTCGCGAGGTTGGTCCAGGAAACCAGGGTCACCGCCTGCCCCATGGCCCCGGAGGTCCCGGCCAGATCGAGGTTGGTGGCATCGGTGCGATAGACCGACCCACCGGTCGGGTAGGTGATTGAAAGAATCGGCTGGTTTGTGGGAGTCCCGCCGCGCCGTTGGGCCATCATCCAATCGACAAGCCCCGGCGTACGGTAAGCAGTCGGCCAAATTCCGTGGAAACCCGATTGGTAACGCGTATAGAGAACGTTGGCACCGGCGTTGCGCAAACCAGCTACCCCGTTATCAGACCAACTGACTGGTATGGTAGTGTCGCTCGCGCCATGAAAGTTCCAGATGGGCACTCGCAAGCTGAGAGGAGGAGCGTCCTGAACCGAAGTGCAGGACCAACCAGCCGACATTGGCACCGCTGCAGCCAGTAGCTGGGGATGACGCGCGATCATGATCCACGAGAGGTATCCACCCATCGAAAGGCCGGTGACGTAAACCCGATCCGGGTCAATGGCGAACTGGTTCTCCAAAGAAGCGAGGAGGTTGGTCGCGCACTCCAGGAACAAATCGTACTGCACGCAAGATCTCAGGGAGTAGGGTATTTGTGGAGCAAGGTAGAAGCATGGGAATTTTGCCAGGTTGGTGGCCGAGAGAAAGGGAAACTGACCGTTGTCCTTCATCTGGCTCACGTTGTTGGTGCCAGACTCGTCCGCGCCGTGCCAGAACAGAACCAGCGGATAGTTGGTGTTCGGATTATAGTTAGGCGGCAGGAACAGCCGATAAGGAAGCTGGGTACCTTGAGCATTGGTGAAAACCCAACCTGCGGCTACGGAGAGTTGGCCAACCTGGCTGGTGATGGCGCCGGCCAAATTGGTCAGCACCACTGTGTAGGACCCGGCATTGCTGGGCTGCACATTGGAGAAAACCAGAGTGGAGTTGGTTGCACCTGGAAGGGCAACATCATCCTTACGCCACTGGTAGGAAAGCGACGTGCCGGTGGCAAAGGCGGTGAAGCTCGGGTTAGCTCCCGCTATCGCGACTATATCGCTGGACAGGTAGAGGTTACCGAAAAGAAAGAGGTTTTCGGGCGGCACAACGATATAGAGATGCGCTGCCGCGCTATTCGTGATACCCGAAGTATTGGAGACAATAGCGCGGTAATCCGCCTCATCACTGGTTTGCACATTGGTCAGGATCACCGTGGCGTTTGTGCGATTGACCAGATCCGTCCAATTTCCGTCGAGCTTCTGCCACTGGTAAGCGGGTGCCGGGGTGCCGGTCGCACCGACGGTGAAACTGGCCGTGCTCCCGACGACGTTGGTTTGGGCCTGCGGTGGTTGCGTGACCACGGGCTGGCCGAAGCTCACTCTAATAGTCGCCAGCAGCAGCCCGGCGGTGAGGAGCGCGAGATGGGTGCTCATACGATTCTTGTCATGCGAATTGAGATAAAATTCTTACTAAATATAGACGTCATTGTTTTTGGACGCTGCGCAGTTCGGGGAGAAATAATCGATGCGCGTGCGGGTTCATGGACCAACTCTGCGATGGGGAGCACAATCCAGCAATCCAATTCTTGCCATTGGCTTACGTTCTTTGAATGGTCCAGCGCGTTTGCCTAGCCCGAGATTCCAGACGACACATTCAACCGGTCTTGGTGGGAAGTGGAATAGGTTCGAGTATCGGCCTGTTGCGAGGTGATTTTGAGGCGGTCGCTACCATCCACGAGCGCGGCAATTTTCAAAGTAGGACGTGGTGTTCACCGGTCCAAGATTAGGCACAAATTAAACCGCGATCGGCGCTTTGATTCCGGGATGCGGGTCGTAGCCGATCAGTTCCAGATCTTCGTATTTGAAGTCGTGAATGCTTTTGATCGCGGGATTCAGTTTCATTTGCGGCAAGGGACGCGGCTCGCGGGTGAGCTGGAGTTTCGCTTGCTCCAGATGATTCGAATACAAATGCAGATCGCCGAAGGTGTGGACGAAGGTTCCCGGTTTCAAATCGCAAACCTGCGCGACCATCAGCGTGAGCAAAGCGTAGCTCGCAATGTTGAACGGCACGCCCAAAAATAAATCGGCGCTGCGCTGGTAAAGCTGGCAACTGAGTTCACCGTCCTGCACAAAAAACTGGAAGAGCGCGTGGCACGGCGGCAGCGCCATTTTTTCGATCTCGCCCACATTCCACGCGCTGACGATCAAACGGCGGCTGTCGGGATTCGCTTTGATCTGCGCGATGACAGAGTCGATTTGATTGATGGAGCGTCCGTCCGTGGTTCGCCAGTCGCACCATTGCGCGCCGTAAACGCGGCCGAGATTTCCATCGGCATCGGCCCATTCGTTCCAAATGCTGACGCCGTGGTCGTTGAGGAATTTGACATTGGTGTCGCCGCGCAGAAACCAGAGCAGTTCGTAGAGGATGGATTTCAGGTGCAGCTTTTTCGTGGTGAGAACGGGAAAGCCGTCGGCGAGCGGGAAGCGGGCCTGCGCGCCAAAAACGGACCAGGTGCCGGTGCCGGTGCGATCAGGCTTGAATTTGCCTTTGTCGAGAACGAGTCGGAGCAGTTCGTGATACTGGAGCATAATTATTTCAACAAGGCGCAGCGATGCGGAGAAACGTCAGGCTGAAACATTTCAGATCGTTGCGCCTCGGCAGTTTTAGGTTCTTTACAGGGATTCGCCAAGCTCTTCCGCCGACTTTTCATTCCGGGATTTATCCTGCGTTTTCAGCAAGCCACGGCGCTTGGCGACTTCGTCCAGCAGGACGGCGACGATGCGTTGCAGCTCGCGCTGTTCGCGTTTGAAAAACCAAATGAAAAGAGGCTGGACCAACAACAGCCACCAGAGCCAATGGAGAGTGGTTCCAACAAAGCCGATGATGAGCAATTCAAAGCCAAGCGCCGACCAGAAGGCGACTTTGCCGGGAAGCGACCACGCGGTGCGCAGGCGGCAGCGGAACATCTGTTTGTTGTCGGAGTGCGGCTCGGCGACGGTGGTGAGTTGAAGATTGGTCCAACGGTTGCCGAAGATTTCGACGTCGAATTCGCTCCAGCCGGTGTCGGTTTTGAATTGCCATCCCTGCTCTTCCAATCGCGCCAGAATGCTGCGCAGGAAATCGAGGCGATCCATCCAGGACTCCGCCCAGTATTCGACACGGTCGATGCGCACCCCTTTGTCGCGCAACTCGATGGATTCGAGGCTTTGATAGTCGGCTTGCGGATTCGGCCGCAACGTCAAGCGGCCCTGGTAACGCGCCCAGCCGCGGACCATCGGCTGAAGAAAATAGAGCAGCGCAACGAGGGGCTGTGACCAAAAACGCTTTCGGTTTCGAGGCAGCTCGGATTGAAATCCGGCCGCCAGGCACACCGCAATGGAAAGGAGGACACTGGCCAGGCCGAGTGATAAAAGGTATCGGAATGGCACGGACAAAACCAGCAACGGCAAACTGACGAGGACGTGATATTCGAGAGTCGTGCACAGCATCAGCACCGAAGCGGGTTCGGCGCGGTACAACGTTTGGAAAAAGCCGGTGGCGAAAAGTCCGTGATAAATGATCGGCCGGTTGACGGTGACGCCGAATTTCGATGGCGTGTAAATCCGACCTTGCCAGATGCTGCCGCCGATGGAGTTGAAATACTCGGGATGCCGGCGCACGAGCAGCGCTTCCGCTTCGCCGTATCCGCGTTGCTGATTCAAATAGCCGGCGATGGTCGAGCGGCGATAATGCCAGACAAATCCAGCGGGGCTGAAGCCGATCTTGTAGCCGCGCTGTTGCAAGCGCCAGCAGACATCCACGTCATCGCCCGCGCGCTGATAGATCGCGTCGAACCCGCCGATTTCCATCAAGGCCCATTTGTAAAAGGCCATGTTGCAACCGGGAACGTGTTCGGCCAACCGGTCGTCCAGCATCACGTGCGCCGGTCCGCCGGGAGACACCTGCACGGCTGCCGCAACCAGGGAATCTTCGGGCGGGAGAAAATTGTGGCCGCCGATGCCGATGAAGTTGCTGTTCAGCAGATGGGCGACCAAATAATAGAGCCAATCTTCGTCCGCGCGGCAATCGGAGTCAGTGAACGCGACGATCTCGCCGGTGGCCGCACCAATGCCGACGTTTCGGGCGACGGACAGACCCTGATGCTTCTGGCGAAAGTAACGGACAGTTTTGTAGAGCGAAGCCACCTGCGCCGTGGTGTCGGTGGAACCGTCATCCACGAGAATGATTTCGTAGTTGGGATAATTCAGGCGCTCCAGGGATTCCAAACAAGCGCGCAGCGTCCGGTCGCCGTTGTAGCTGGCCACCACGACCGAGACTTTGGGGGTTTGCGGCAGGGGAAAATAGGGCGCGAGGGCAAACTGCTTCTGCACGGCCGCGAACGATTTCTTCGGCTGACGATCGCGCGTCGTAATTCCCATGCCCCAATCTTCGATCTGCCGGCCGTCTTTGTGCCAATCGTCGGTGAGGCTAAATAGAACCGTTCCGGCCAGCCCGCTGCGGAAACAGGTTTCGATCTGCCACTCGAGAATCTCACATTTCTGCTCTTCCCCTTCGCGCAAGGAATCGATGCCAAATTCTCCGATGACCAGCGGCCTGGCATCCGCGAGCATCTGGAGGCGCGCCAGATAATTTTCAAATGGCTTCTGCTGATGCAGATAAACATTGAAGCAAATGAAATCAACATTCTGCAGGCGCAAAAATTCGGTGGGCGGATAATTCGCGAACGTGCAAAGGCAATCGGGATCGATTTCCTTGGCGACGTTGATGAGCCCCTCCAAAAAATCTTCGACGGCTTTTGCCCCGCTCCAGCGCACGATGTCCGGCGCGATTTCATTCACCACGCTGAAGGCGAAGACGGCGGGGTGGCCATGGCACGACCGGACGGCTGAGCGCACGGCGTCACAAGCGTCCTGTCTGGCTTTGGGCGAATCGAGAAAGCAGAGGTGCTTATTCCAGGGAATATCGACCAGGAGGCGGAATCCATTTTCCAGCGCCAGATCCAGAAACCACAGGGGCGGCACGGAATAGATGCGGAGAACGTTTGCGCCCAGCTTTCGGGCGAGCGCGAGGTCGGCCGCAGCTTGTCCGGGCGAATGGAACAGGTCGCCGCTTGGCCCGGGAGTGATGGGCCCGTAAGCGACTCCTTTGACAAAGAATTTCTCGGAACCAATGCGGAAGAATTTTCCATCCAAGGATACTCGAATTCGAGATTGGCCATGAGAATCCATGAGTTTTAGACGGACGAAGCCCTCGTTGTCGTCACATCCGGCCACTGGCCGTTGTGAAATCCGTGCCGCCTATTTGAGGTTGAGCGCGAGATGGTTTCGTTCAAAGACAGTCCCCTCGTTGAAGGCGAGCTGCGAGAGCGCCTTGTTGTAGTCTGCCAGAGCACGAATCTCCGCTGAGCGCGCCTGGGTCAAATCCCGCTGCAATTGCAAGACGATGAAGCTGGTGCTCTTGCCATTTTCCAATTTCTTTTGTTCCGCGTCGAGCGCCGCCTCGGCGTAGAGCCGGGCCTGCCGGGTGGCATCCACGCGCTGGAAATCGGTTTGCGCCAATTTCACGGAGTCATCGATCTGGACGAGAATATTTTGCTCCAGCCGTTTCAAAATCAACAGCGCCTGTTCCTTCTCTGCCTGGCTGGCACGGTAGCGGTTCCGCGGCCCGCGATTACTCAGGGGCATGCTGAACAAGACGCCGTAGGAATATTTCGGGTTTTGTTCTTGGCTGATCGTGTCCCAGGCATCGCCAAAGTGGCGGCCCAAACCGTTGCGGCCGTAGCTGCCGATCAGATCGAGCTGCGGATAAAGTTGGTTGCGATCATATCGCAGGACGATGTCGCGGCGCTCAATGTCGATCCGGGATTGCAACAGGTCGGGCCGCTGCGTCATCCCTTTGGCCCAACTTTCCATCAGGTTGAATTTCTCTGGAATGGCGAGGAGCTTTTCCTCGGGCACGATGGAAATGTCGTGCCAGTTCTTGTAGTCGTCCGCGATCAGATTTTTCAGGACATTCTGCTGGGCATCCAGATCCCGGTGCGCGCTCAAAAGATCGGCCCGGCTGGCGGCGGCTTGAGACTCCGCTTGCTTCTCATCGAGAGGCGCGAGGGCGCCGACTTCCACACGGCGCTTGTTTTCCGAGAGCAAACGCTCTGCGAGTTCCAGCCCCTTCTCCTGCACGCGCACATTTTCGATCGCGAAAATCAAATCGTAGTAGGCTTGTTCCACGCGATTGACGACATCCATGATGCGCTGCTGGACGCCGAGTTCGGAAATCTTCAGCGTCTTGCGGTCCACCCAGATTTGCTGCCGCGCGGCATCGATCCAAAAGTTTTTGAGGATGGGCTGGGCGAGATCGATGCCGATGTCGGGCCGGTATTGAAACCCTCGATTGACTTCTCGAACCACCCCATTTGTATCCGTGACGAAAGTGGTTCCGCTCGTGCGATTGGCTAGATCGCTGTTCACATCGTAGCTCAAGCCGCTGGGCAAGGCGCCAGACAGCCCGGGACGGAAGCTTTCCGTATAGGTTCTGTTTCCGGGAGAGGGCAGCCCCGAGATGGGGTTGAATCCGCCGGGAGAGGAGTCGTAGCTTTGTTGGGCCCGGAAGCTAAAGTTAGGATCGTAAGCCGAATAAACGCCGCTCAGATTGAACTCGGCCACCTGCGGCGCATACCGCTCGATTCGCACATCGAGATTGTGCTGAAGTGAAAGCCGGATGGTTTCACCCAGCGTTAAGGACCGCGTTTGGTTGGTCTGGGTTTGGGCGTCCGCGGTGAAGAGGGCGGCGAACGCGGCCACGAATATAAATTGGTTGCGAAACATCGGGTCGGAAGATTGCTAAAGTTAAAACACTTCGTCAACGCGCTACTCAGCCGCAGCGCGCTCCAACCGATCTCTGACGGCGCGCCAGGGCCCGGTATTCGGCAATTCTTCCACCACGATCAGTTCCGCGCCGGCGTCATCGCATTGATGCAGCTCGGCGTAGATCGCGCGGGCAAATGCCTCGGCATCGTGCGGAATCACGGAAATGCGGCCAAGCTTTTCCGTCAGGGGAATCTGCGTGTGCGCGATGACATGAACGCGGGAGAGTTCCAGGTTCTGGCTTTTAAAGATTAAGTTTTGCGCCGCCAGTTTCGCAATCTGCGCTTCCAGATCCGCCTCGTCGCACCAGGAAAGAATGAGCAGCTTCGCTTTCGGCGAATAATGCTTCTTCAGCAAGCCCGGGCTGCGCAACACTGCTTCGCTGCCGCCGGGGCCCTGCGCCAATTGTCCCGTGACGGCCAGAAGCGATTCCGCATGGATCATCCCGGGGCGCAAAAGGCGCGGCGGATTCACCGTCAAATCGACGACGGTCGATTCAATCCCGACCTGCGACTGCCCGCCATCGACCACGAGAGCAACGCGATTGCCCAAGCTCTTTTGCACATGGCGCGCATTCGTCGGGGAGATTTCGTTGGAGGGATTTGCGCTCGGCGCGGCCAGCGGAAAATCGCACGCACGGATCACCGCTTGAATAAACGGATGGCTCGGCCAGCGAATTCCAACCGTGGCGCCGCCGGCGGTGACGGCATCGGGAATTTGCGGGGAACGCGGCAGAACCAAGGTCAGCGGGCCGGGCCAAAACGCGCGCGCCAGTTTCCCGGCGAGATCGGGCCAGATGGAAGCGCAGCGGCGCGCCATCTCCAGGCTGGCAACATGCACGATGATCGGGTTGTGACCGGGGCGCCCTTTGGCGCGGAAGATTTTCTCGACGGCCGCCGCATCAAAGGCATTCGCCGCCAGGCCGTAAACGGTTTCGGTGGGCAGCGCCACGAGTTCGCCCGCCCGGAGCAATTCAGCCGAGCGCACGACTGCCTGTTCAAACAAAGCGGCGGTGTGCGTCGGCAAAATTTCCGGCTGCGAGAGATTTCTTTTCAACTCGCGTCAGCCTGCGAATTTTCCTTTGCCGTCGCAACTCACATTTCGCCAAATTTAAACTTTGGACGGCGGACGTTGGACTTTAGACTTTTTCCAATGCTGGGACTACTAACGCAACAATTGCAGAAATCGAATCCGCTCGCCGCGGAACAGGTCCGCGACGCCGTGGCCGGGTTGATCGACGAAACGGTTGCCGCTGAAACCAAGGCGGACTTCCTCACCGCGCTGGCGCAGAAAGGCGAAACCGTGGAGGAGATTGCGTCGTTCGCGCGCGAGTTGCGCGAGAAGTCCATTCTTCCGATTCTCGACGCCGCAACGCGCGCCGGTGAAATCCTCGATGTTTGCGGCACGGGCGGAGATCACCTGAACACGTTCAACATTTCGACCACGGTCGCGCTGCTCGTCGCGTCGTCCGGTGTGAAAGTGGCCAAGCATGGCAATCGCGCCGTGACCTCCCAATCCGGCAGCGCGGATGTGCTCGAAGCGCTCGGCATCAAAATCGATTTGTCGGCGGAACAGGCGGCAAAAAGTTTGCAGCAGACCGGTTTCGCCTTTTTCTTTGCGCCGCGATTTCATCCCGCATTCAAACATCTCGCCCTGGCGCGCAAGCTTTGCGCGCAGCGGGGGCAGCGCACCATTTTCAACCTGCTCGGGCCGCTGCTGAATCCCGCGCGCCCGACGGCCCAGTTGGTCGGCGTGCCGCGCCCGGAATTGTGCGAACCGATGGCGCGCGTGCTGCAGGCCCTTGGCGTGCGGCGCGGCATGGTGGTCAGCGGGAGGGTCCCGAACGCGGAACGCGCAACGCCGAACGCGGAGAATTCCGAGTCATTCCTGGACGAATTCTCCACGCTCGGGGAAACGTTCCTGGCCGAATTCTATCAGGAGCGCGGATTGAGCTGTTCGAGTCTGGCCCTGGACAACTTTCCCTTGCAGCAAACGTCACTGGCACATTTGGCCGGCGCGGACAGCAAAACGAACGCAACGATTGCGCGGAGCATATTGTCGGGCGAAGAACGCGGCCCGAAACGGGACGCGGTGTTGCTGAATGCCTCGGCGGCGCTGCTGGTCGCGTCCAAGGTCAAAAACTTTGTGGAAGGTTGGGAGCTGGCCCTGCGCTTGATTCAAACGGGGGCAGCGGAAAAGAAATTGCAGGAGCTGATTCAGTTTCAGGCATGACCAAGGGCGAATGCTGAAAAGCAAACTGATGTCCTTCAGCAGTTTCTCCAGCAGCTCGGCGGCGGCGTTCTTATGCTTGAGGCCGCGAAGCCGCAACGCCAACGGCGTTGAAGCACTCAGCCCTGGGTTGGCGCGCGACCAGTGCGCCTACCCTGGGGCACGTCCCACAGAAAATGGATCAACCCTGAATGGGTTGCAGCCTTCGGTGGTGCGGCGTCGATTTGCTACAACCCCTACAGGGTTGAGAGAAACCTGACGGACAGTTTCCCAGGGTAGCCTCGCCGACTCGGCAACCGCTGGGCTGAATGATGGAACGCCGTTGGCGTTCTTCCGCGTATTCTTGTCCGGCGGGGATGAGCGCGAGGCGTTTCGGTGGGTTTGCCGGTCGTCCACTTCTCCCAGTTGAAGCCGTGCATCAGGTCGCACATCCGCGCACAATCGCTTCCTGCGTGGCGATGACACGGCTGCAGGAGTGAGTCAAATCGCTCCCACCTTCAAACTCTGCTCCAGTTTCTCATAATCCCCGAGATGCGCCCGCATCAGCATCTTCCAGAGCTTGCCGTGGTTCGGCACAGAGAAGTGGAGGAGTTCGTGGACGATGACGTAATCACCAAGCTTCGTGTCCATGCCGAGCAGTTCATCGTTGAAGCTCAGCGTGCCTGCGGTGGAGCAAGAGGCCCACTTGCGGCGCATGGGGCGGACGTAAATGGAGTGCGCTTTCACGTCCAGCTTCGCGGCCCATTCGAGCACGCGGGCTTTGAACTGCTCCCGGTCGCGCCAGCGCTTCATGCCTTGAAGCTCCTTTGCAGCAGGGTGAACAGCGCATCCACGGTGGCGGTCACTTTGTTCAGGTCATCCTCTTCGGAGAAGATCGCAAAAGTCACCTTCTTGCGGGCTTCCCGCAGTTCGGCCTCGCTGGTCTTCCAGTTCGGATGCTTCTCGAAGGCTTCCCTCACTTTCCCGGCCACCTTCTCGGGGTTCGGGATGCCTTCCTCCGTGAACTTGGACATCATGAAGTAGGTGAAGCTGTCCAGTCCCTTCGCCGTCTGCTCCTTCTTGCGTGCCTCGTTCTTGGCGATGGCGGCAAACAAATCATCCAGCGCTTGCTCCGTGCTGTCCTGCCTGGCCTCGAAGGCTTCCTGCACCGCTTTTGCACGATCCGCCATGGCGAGCAGAAAAGGATCGTCGCTCTTTTCCTCGGCTTCCTTTTGAATGGCCTTGATGAGGTTGATCACCTTCGTGGCCTTGCCTTCGTCATTGAGCTTGATCGTTTCGATGGTGCTGCGGTCGATCACCACATTCTCACCGGTCGGGTGAGCGAGCGACGCTCCGATATGCTTCTGCACCAGCGCGTTCGTTTTCTTCTGGAAGTCACGATCCACATAAACGCGCCGCGCGTAGGCATTGCGCACCACGAGATAGATGTTGGATAGCGTCGCGTAGTCCTCGATGAATGGCCGCAGGAACGCATCCGGGGAGATGATCTCGTAGAGCATCTCGATCTCCTTGTATTCCTTGAAGAATTCCTTCCGCCGCTCGGGATCGCGGAAGTGCTCGATCAGCGTGTCCACGTCCTTGTCGTTGAAGTTGCGCTCGATGAGGCCGAGATAGGCCGGAGCCTTGGACTCCATCTTGTTTTTGAAGAGCACCTTCAGGAGCTTTAGGTCCTTGACGATGGCGTTGATCTCGTCGCTGTCGAAGGCGAGGGCCTTTTCGAGCTTGTCGAAGATGCCGACGAAATCGAGGACGAAGCCGTGGGGCTTCACCATCTCCTGCGCCTCGTTCTCGTAAGGGCGGTTCACCCGGGCGATGGCCTGCAGCAGGGTGTGATCGCGCATCGGCTTGTCCAGATACATGGCGTAGAGCACGGGCGCGTCGAAGCCGGTGAGCAGTTTCTCGGTGACGATGAGAATCTTCGGCATCTGGTCGAGCTTGCCGAAGCTCTTGCGGATCTGCCGCTCCTTCTTCGGGTCGAGGTGGAATTCCTTGAGCAGAGCGGAGTCGTTGTTGCTGCCGGTGTAAACGACCTCGGAATACTCGGGCGGCAGGAATTGATCGAGTGCGTGCTTGTAGTGGGCGCAGGCTTCGCGGTCCACGCCGACGAGGAAAGCCTTGTAGCCGAGCGGCTCGACGTTCTCGCGGTAGTGCTCGGCGACGAACTTCGCCACCTTCTGGATGCGCTCCTTGCCCTTGAGGAAGTTTTTGAGATTCACCGCCCGCTCGAGGATCTTGTTCAGTTCCTCAATGTCAGCCACGCCCTCGGCTTCAGCCAGGGAGAGGAACTCCTTGTCCAGCGTCTCGTGCGGGACGAGCATTTCATTCGGCGCGAGCTGGTAATAGAGTGGCAGCGTGGTGCCGTCCTCGATGCTGTCGGCGATGGAATACTTGTGCAGGTAGCCCTGGTCGTCCTCGCAGCCGAAGGTCTTGAAGGTGCCCTTGCCGTAAACGGTCTTGTCCACGGGTGTGCCGGTGAAGCCGATGAAGCTCGCGTTCGGCAGCGCGGCCATGAGGAAGTTGCCGAGATCACCGCCGGTGGTGCGGTGGGCTTCGTCGATGAGGACGTAGATGTTCTTCCGCAGGTTCAGGTTCGCCGGCATGTCGCGGAACTTGTGGATCATCGTCACGATGATGCCCCGGTAGTCGTCGCGCAGGAGTTGGTTGAGCCGGGCGATACTGCTGGCGTGCTCCAGATTGCCCAGGCCGAGCGCGGCGAGGTTCTTGAGCATCTGGTCTTCCAGCTCGTTGCGGTCGATCATCAGCAGGACGGTCGGCTTGTCCGCCTCGGGTGCGCGGAAGAGCATCTCCGACGCCTTGATCATGGTGAAGGTCTTGCCGCTGCCCTGGGTGTTCCAGACGAGGCCGCGCGTGCGCTTGGGATCGAGGGCGCGGCCCACGGTCGCCTCCACTGCGCCGGTCTGGTGCTGGCGCAGGATGTATTTGTTCAGCTCCTCGTCCTTCTCGGCGAAGACGATGTAATCCTTCAGGAAGGCGAGCACCTGCGGGATGGCGCAGAAGCTCTGCACCTTGGCCTCCAGCTTGCCGACCTCTTCATGCTTCCAATTAAAAATGTTCCGCCGCACCGTGTTCCAGCTCACCCCGTAGGAAAAGCCGATGGCGTCGGTGGCGGTGAAGAGCTGCTGCGACACGAACAGCTCGGGCGTCTCGCGGTGGTAACGGCGGATCTGGTCCACCCCGAGGGCAATCGCCTCGTCCTTGTTGGCGTTCTTGCACTCGATCACCAGCACCGGGATGCCGTTGATGAGAAAGACCACATCCTCCCGCGTGCCGTAGTGGCCGTTGTGAAAGGCCCACTCCTCGGTGACTTCGTAAACGTTCCGCGCCGGGTCGTCGTAATCGATCAGGATCAGGTCGCGCTCGCGCTTCTCCTCGTGGTCGAAGAATTTGCCCCGGTTGCGAAGGTGCTCGACGAATTCCCGGTTGCCGTAGATGTCGCTGTCAGCGGTCACATAAAACCAGCCATGTAGGGTCGAATCAAAACCAGCCAGTTTGAGAGAAGATTTGCGAGGGGATCGGCGAGAGCCGCCAGACTTCGCGATGAATGAACTCAAATTGAGCCTGCA